>JBFGJG010000012.1:0-87152 GCA_041577295.1 Gemmatimonadales bacterium | reverse complement strand
GCGGACGCCAGTGGCTCGAAGAGCACGCACGGTACGATGATGAACATCCGATCCTGGCGATGGAGCTGATCAAGGCGTGCGTCACGGACGCCAATGGCCAGTTCCATCATGTGCAGGACTGCGCGCTCCGGAGCCTCGAGATGCTCCGCGACGCGTTAGAAGAGAGCTACCACAGCTAGCCCGCCAACGCGCCCCGTAGCAAAGTAGCACCAGGATTTGGCGTTGCGTGCGCTGCCAACGCGCGCGCGGCTGCCGTGACCGTAAGAATAGGTCTCCACAACCCGGGAAGGTCCCCTCCTCGAGGCAAGGCCACACCTTCCCGGGTCTCCTTCCTACCTGCCGCGCGATGAGGGGTTTGGCGGTAATTTGTGCGGTCATGGCCATTCCCCGCTTCACTGCCTGGCAGCGCGCGGTCACCGTGCGCGTGAGCCGTCGAGCCGATGCGCTGGTTGCGTATCTGAACCGGCACGGGGTGGACGAAACCACCCTGCTCATCGGATTCGCCGTGGCACTCGGCGGAGCGGTGGGAGTCGCGGTCATTCTCTTCTACAAGTTGATCGACCTCGCCCAAGCGGTCGCCCTGCGGGCCGTCGGACGGCTCACCGGACCGGAGAGTGTTTCGATCGTGCTGGTCGTCATTGGCGGGCTGTTCCTGACCCGCTACCTGATTCGCTGGGCCGCTGGAGACTCCGAAGGCGAGAACGTCGCGGACGTCATGCGGGCGGTCGCGAAACGGGGTGGGTTCATCAATGCGTGGCGGGTGGGGGTGAAGACCGCGGGGGCCGCCCTGGCAATCGGGACGGGTGGGTCCGTGGGAGCGGAGGGCCCGGTGGCCGTCGCTGGTGCTGCGCTCGGATCGCGTATTGGGCGGTTCTTTCGATCCGGAGCCGGTCGCCTGCGCGTCCTCGTCGCCTGTGGCGCGGCCGCGGGGATCTCAGCAGCCTTCAATGCACCGATTGCCGGCGTTTTTTTTCGTTGGAGAAAGTCATCGGCACGTTTGGAGTAGCTGCCTTCCCTCCAATTCTGGTGGCGAGCGTTATCTCGGCGGTGATCTCCCGCGCTGCATTCGGCGACACGCCCGTCATTCAGATTCCCACGGAGTACGGCGTCGGATCGCCCAGCGAGTTCGTGCTGTACGCGCTCCTTGGCATCGCCACCGGGCTCGTCGCCGTGGTGTACACCTGGAGTGTGTATCGAGCGCAAGACGTGCTGCGGCGCATCCCTTCCCTCGTGGCCCAACTCGCGGTTGCAGGCATTCTGATAGGCGCACTCAACATTGTATTTCGTGCCGATCTCTGGGGACGTGGTCACGAGAGCCTCTCGATCGATTTGATTGGTGAGCGATCCGCCGTATTCCTGATCGCGCTCGCGCTCGCCAAGCTCGTCGCCACCGCCCTGACGATCGCTGTCGTTCGGTGCGGCGGTGTGTTCACCCCGGCGCTGTTTATCGGCGCCACCCTAGGCGGTGGGCTCGCAACCGTTACTGCGGTAGCGCTCCCCAATCTGGCGATCGTGCCGGAGGCCTTCGCGCTGGTGGCAATGGCCGGCCTCGTGGCCGGCGCGACCCACGCACCGCTCACCGCAATCATGATCGTCTTCGAGATGACGAGTGACTATGCACTCATTTTGCCACTGATGCTGTGTGGCGCGCTCGCGTACCTGACGGCTCGACGTGTGTACCCAAACTCGGTGTACTCCGAGTGGTTGGTACGTCGTGGTGAGATCATCGAATCAGGTCGCGATACCGCCGTCCTCGACCGTTTGACCGTCGCGGAGTCGTTTAATCGGGCACCGCATGTAATTTCGGAAGAGGCCTCAGTGCGGACGATCATCGACACGATTGCCGTGAGCCCGCAAACTGAATTTCCGGTCACCGACGCTGATGGTCGTCTCGTAGGGATGCTCTCGTACGACGACCTCAGGACCATCCTGATCAACGCAGAACAGTATGCCGAGGTAGTGTTGGCGAGCGACGTGGCTCGTTCCCAATTCGAGTGGGTTACGCCAGCGGACCCGCTGAGCACAGCCTTGCGGCAACTAGAGGTGCGTGGGAGCCACTACATCCCAGTCGTGGACTCCGAGCAAGGCCAAAAGTTCCTTGGCCTCATTGGCCGCCAACAAATCCTGGCCTCCTACGATCGCGCGCTGTTGCGAGAGAGCTAGGTGATTACTGGCTGATCGAGGTCTGCCAAGCGTAGTCGCCGAGGGCCATCACGGTCATTAATGGTGGGATTCGGACAGAGGTGGGGAAGACACTCGCATCACACACAAACAGGTTGTCGAATCGGTGCACTCGGAACTGGCTATCGACCACCCCTTTCGACGGATCATCGCTAATGGGGTTGCCGCCCTGAGGCTGGGTCGAAGAGAGCAGAACGTCTCCCGGTCTTCGCACGTGCCGTTCGACAAAACGGGCAATCTTACCGGGATTGACCCGACCACGCGACAGTACATCCCGCCCCAGCATTTCATGGTCGCCGAGACCGGATAGATAGACCGCTTCCGCCCCGGCCGCGAAGTAGATTTGGGCGAGGCTACTGACGCCACGGCGTAGCGCGGCGAGGTCGTCCGGCACTAGCCGGCCCGCAACCGGTCCTAGCCAATTCCGGGTGGCTTCTGACTTTCTGATCCTGGCGTTGGCCCGGCTTGCGAGTGTGACGCGCCCACCGGCGTATCGGCGGTAGGCTCGCATCCGCTCAAAATGCGTCCCGAACCACCCAGGCATCTCCGCGGCTAGTGTCGCCGGTGGAGCAAAGGCGGACTGAAGCAGGTTTTCTCCCGTGTCGACAAACGCGCCGAGTGCCACTCCGTCAAATGCGTCGACCGTTCGAGGGAAGCGAGCAAATACCGAGACGGAGGGATTGACGGAAACTCGCGAGCCGACGTTGGAGCGTATGCCGCTATTACGCAGCAGCACGCTCGACGCGATCGCCCCGCACGCCACGACGATCTTTTGCGCGCGGACGCGAAGGCGGCGGCCATCTCCTAGCAGACAAACGACGCTCGTCGCGTTGCGGCCGCTGGTATCGATCGCCATCGCGCGACAGTGAGAGATGACCCGCGCACCGTGGGCGATACCCTCGGTGACGAACGTCTCGAGCGCTGACAGCTTCCGTTCGTGCCCACACCCAAAGGCACAGTATCCGCAACCGATACACTCCCGATACGCCTTGCGAAAGCGATTCGCCGTGTAGGTGCGATCGCCGAGGCCCAGATCGAGGAGGCGCTGCCACCCGTCCAACAGGAGGCGCGCATTCTCGCCGGCCAACTCCTCGGGAATGCGCTCCACACCGAACCGCGTCTCGATCCGATCGAACGCCGCCCCTAGGATCGTGCGGTCGATTTGGGCGCCCAGACCCTGCCACGTATCGAGTGTGTGCGGTCCCGCCGGCCGGCGGAGATCGGGATCGTCCAAAAGCCGAAAGCATATGGCGTTGCTAACGGTCGACGATCCGCCCAGCGTACAACCCTGGAGGATGGCGTTGCCGATATCGACTGTACGCTGGACAGCGCCGTCCTTGTACAGCGCGGCACGCATCGCCATCTCGTCATGTGTGATCTCGCTGCTGTGAACGTAGAGTCCATCCTCGAGCAAGACGACGTCGCGCCCGGATGCGGCCGCCCGCCCCGCCACGACTGCACCGGCCGCTCCCGAGCCGATGACGCAGATGTCGCAGCTCATGTGAATCCCGGGCGGGTCCGCGAGCTTGAGCCGGCGGCCAGTAGGTCGTCCGCTGATCCGGTCATCCCGTCCACGTCGCGAGACCGGGACGTATCCAATGCTTTGCTGGACGCGCGAATCGCTGTAGTAGGTCGAGAGAAACAGATCGCGGAGTCGGGCAAGCTCGCGCGTCCAAAACGTGGTTCGCCCTCTGCCAAGCACGCGCTCCGTCACCCGACGCCGACGACCCAGTCCGAGATTCGAAAAGCCGTTGAGCGACGGCTGGGGCAGCAAATACTCCACCACGAACAAGGTGAGCCGTAGCCGACGGGTCCTCCGCGTCTGAAACCGTTTCAGAGCCTTGTCGACGATCGCCGCGATCTCGCTCGGAGACGAAACGGCATGCTGGCCCTCGATGAAGAGCTCGGTGAACGCTTCAACCGTCTTACGCTCGCGCTCCGAAAGAAACTGCTTCCGGGCTAGCGCTGTACGGGGCTCGAGGATCGTTGTGGCCACCGGCTCGTTACGCTCATCGTCCCACTCGAGGTAGTTGAGAGCGTACTCGTTTTCGGCGGAGCGATTGAAGCGAAGGAACGTGTAGCGTACTCGGCCCGAGATATCCGTCCTGTTGGGTCGCCACCGCGGCGTCCAGCTACCAGAATTCACGTAGATGACCTCGGTGGTTCCAAACGGTGGGAGCCGCTGAACATCTGGCTGATGCGTGTGACCGAGCACACCGTAGACCCGACCAACGCCCGGTGGATAGTCCGCGCGGTGCAACGCGCCGTACGTGCGTTGCGCGAGTCGATTCTCACCGATTGTCGCTGTGGGTTGCGGCCAGCGCGAACGGCAGAAGCCAACGAGATACGGTCCGCCGATCCCGAGCGCGGCCGCTACGAGCAGCACATCGAGCGGCGCCGCAGCGAGCTGTCCTTGCAGCAGGAACCATCCGAGAACCACGAGGATCACACTTAACGCCAGCCACGGTAGAGAGATCCCCATTACGAAAAGCGCGAGATCACCCGTGCCCCGCAGCCGCTCGCGAAAGGCCTGCGCCAAGGTCGGCAAAGTGTGACGGAGGAGCGACACGGTCCGCAGGGGATGCCGGCGGGCCACGGTCCAGAGCAACTGGTGTAACGGCTCGCCGCTCGCACCAAAGGGCTCGAGCTCGGCCAATGTATTGACGAGGCGGCGATGGATGAGCGCTGACAGGGGGAGCTTCAATTCACGGTCGCCTTCGGCTGTGGCGCTCCCCTCTACGCGGCTGGCGCCTTCCAAGCGGTGACCGTGCTCCACGGACACGTTCAGGATCTGGAGCGTTGTCTCCTCGAAGGTGACGAGACGTTCCACATCCGCCTCGGGATGCGACCGGCCGATCTCTCGACGAACCGCCCTCTGGACGAGCGGCCAATGTAGCTCGAGATCGTGACATCCCTTAACGAAGATGACCAAGCCGCCTCGCTCGACCCACCAGCCGAGTGCGTCAAAGAACTCGTGGTGCCCCCGGCTGATCTGCCTCACCTTCCAAACGGCCTTGTAGTCGTTGGTTCGCAGCCCAAAGCGCCGCTCGTCTCGATGAATCGCCCCGGCTAGCTCACCCCGCGTCTTCTTAACGCCCAAATCGGAGAGGTAGCAGCCCCATTCGCGAATTTCGTGTTCATCATCTGGACACGACGTGATAGTTCCAAAGTCGAAGGTGTCGCCGTTGAGGATGAGCCCGGCCGGCCCGGTTCGCGCCGGATCGTGGTAACGGAGAAACCGCGCGAACGCCCCGTCGCCAAAAAAATGCTCACTGCGCCGGTACCTGCCCGTGTGGTGATCCCTTCCCTCCCCGAGGTGGAGATCGCTCACGACGAGTAATGTGGTTGGGGTAACAGGGAGACGACCGTGCGGGCGCGGAAGGGCGCCGGGCGCGGACTCGAACGGTTGGACTGATGGGGCGCGAAGTCCAGTCATTCAGCGTTGTGGGAGAAGGCACCAGACGCTGCCAGGGGCAGATCTGGCTCGCGGGCAGGTGGTGGGCGCATTCCGCCGACCGCGATCACGATGACGCCATGAACCACCGGTCGGTTTGGCGACCGGGGCCGGATAAGTTACCCCCAAACCAATGCATCGGGAACCCATCGGTTCGTTGACACCACGTCGCCTTCCGTGTAGCCTGGTAGGCGCTACGGCAGCGGGACCGCCAAGATCGCCAATGCACGCACTGCTCTCATGGATGACGTCGTGATCCCACCTAACAGCGGTACGTCGTGAACCGCCCTGGCGCTTGCGGTGGGAGGCCCGCTACGGTGGGCCTTCGGCTTTTCGTGTCGCGGGCACGGACGAGCGAACGCATTCGCAGCACCGCGCTCGGGCTGCTGGTGTTGTCGGGCACGCTTGCCCCGTGCACCGTGGCGGCCCAGTACCCCAATACCTACGTGCTGCCACGTGGCGCGCTGATGGTGAGCTTCGAACCGGAGTTGATCCAGTACGACACGCGGTTCGGCCCTGACGGGGAGCAGGAACCGCTTGGCACCGATCTCACGACGGATTCGTTGGGACCGAACTTTCTCCCGACACTCCTCGCACCCCAGCTCGCGGTGCGCTCCATCCTCGACGATGCGACCTACCGCATGACCGCCGGCGCGGCCGTGACCAAGTTGGATGCCGACATTCGGCGTTTTCCGTTTCACATCGGCGTGGGCCTGAGCAGTCGCGTGACGTTCACGGCGGTTCTCCCTATCGTCACCACACGAATGCAGGTGGACTTCACGCTGGATGCCGCGGCTGCCAACGTAGGATGGAATCAGGCGGCGTTACCATCCGGTAACGCAGCGGGACTGTCGCAGATCCAGCAGCTCCTCGACGAGATCGAGGCTGCTGCGCTCGCAGTGGAGGCTGAAATCGCACAGGGCTCCTTTGGGTGTCCATCGAGCGCGATGTGCGATCAGGCACGAGATGCCGTGCTGAGGGCCCGAACTCTTGCAAGCAACCTGCGGTCGCTGAGCGGCGTCGGTGGCGAATCTCCCTTGCCCCCGTTTGCCCCCCTTGCCAGCTCCGCAGCGGGCATGGGGATCCTTGCGCAAATCGAGGCGATCAACTTGGAGCTTCAGTCTTTCGGGAGCGGCGCGTTTACCGTGACACTACCCCTCCCGAGCGAAGCTCTCACGGCGGAAGCAATCAATACGGTCCTTACCGAGCCATCGTTCGGGTACAACGCGTCACCTCTGGCGTTCGCCAAGCGGAGGAATACCCTCGGCGATGCGGAAGTGGGACTGCGCTGGGGTTTGGTGCAATCGACGGGCGCGCGCGTTGTCCTGTCAACCAAGGTGCGGTTGCCAACGGGGAAAGTGGACCTCCCGTCGCACTTCACCGACCTCGGCACCGGTGACAAACAAACTGATCTCATTGCGGGCCTGGACGCCGCGCTGGAGCCTGGAGAGGGGGTTGCCTTGGGCCTCTCCGGTTCCTACACGATGCAGCTCAGCCACCAGTTACGCCGGCGCTTGACCGTACCCGAACGCCCCATCGCGCTGGAAGCGGCCGAGACGCTGGTGCAACGCAATCTCGGCGATATCCTCGAGGTCAGCGCCCACCCGTCGATTCGCCTGAATCGAGCGATTCGCGTGTACCTCTCCGGCACGTACTTTCGCAAGTTCCGCGACGCGGTCACGTTAGCCGGCGGCGACATCGGCGACATTCCCGGTGCCGAGCCTCCAGCGGCGCTCGAGGAGGAGTCCGACATGCAGCTCCTGACCCTCGGGGGTGGAATCTACTTTCGATCCGCTGAAGATCGCGCGGGACGCCCGCGACTGCCCGTCGAAGCCGGCATCGACTACCGCACCGCATTCGACGGCAAGGGTGGACTGACACCGAATCCGACACGGCTGCACTTCTTTTTGAGGCTCTATTGGCGCTTATGGGGGGAGAGACTGTGAGTAGAGTCTGGTGAGTTTGGGAGCGGGCTAGCAACGGTTCCGCCCATCCCGCTATTCTCGCGGATCCGCGCTTATCTTCTGGCATCCCCTGCCTCTCCCTGCTCTATTTCCGTACGGCCATCTCGGTCTTTCGCAGCAACTCCTCTGCATGCCGTTGCACCACCGGGTCGCTTGCGTCGCCGAGCATGCGTGCGACCTCTTCGAGACGGGATTCGGGAGTCAAGACCCGCACATCCGCCGTGGCGATGCCACCGCGGGCTCGCTTGCTCACCACCACGTGGTGCTCGGCCCGCGCCGCGATCTGAGGTAGGTGGGTGATCACCAAGACCTGCTTGGTGCTCCCTACCTTGGCGAGCGCATCGGCGACGCGGGACCCCACCTCCGCTCCGACGCCCTGATCGACCTCATCGAATACGAGGGTTGGGATCATGTCGTGCTGGCTGAGCACGACCTTGAGGGCAAGCATCAGACGTGACAGCTCTCCACCGCTCGCCACCTGTGCCAGCGGACGGGCATCGAGCCCCGGATTCAACTGCACGAGAAACGTGACCGTATCCGCCCCCGCCGGGCTGATACGCGGTGCCTGGCGAACGTCCACGATGACCCGGCCGTTGGGCATTCCCAATCCTGGTAAGAATTGCTGAACCGCTTTACCAAGCCTGCCGGCCGCGCGGCGTCGTTTGGTGCTCAGTGCGCCCGCCGCACGCTCCAACGCGGCATCCGCGTTAGCTCGGCGCTCACTCAGTTGGGCCAAGTCGAGATCCGCCGTATCGAGAAGATCGAGCTCCCGGCGGGCTCGGGTGAGCGTGTCGAGCACATCCTGAACGGTCGGACCGTACTTTTGTATCAGACGGTAGAGGACATCGCGACGACGCTCGACCTGTGCGAGCCGGTCGGGATCGTGTTCGATGTCGGCGACGTACTCGCCAACCGCGAGTATCAACTCATCGAGGCTCGCATCTGCGGAGTCCAATAGCTCACGCCAGCGATTCACGCTCCCGTCGATACGCGCCAGTTGGTTCAACGTTTTTTGTGCAGCGCCGAGCGCCGACCGTGCCGTGACCTCTGCGTCGCCGTCGAGGATCTCGGAAAGCTGTTCGGCAAGCCTCGTCAAATCTTCGACGTTCCCGAGTCGCTGCGCCTCCACCGCGAGCGTTTCGTCCTCCCCAAGCGTGGGTCGCGCCGCCTCGATTTCCTGGACGACGTGTTGCAGGTAGTCGGCTCGGCGGCGCACGTCGTCGCGTTTGGTGACGAGCTGGGATTCTTCCTCCCGGAGCACCGTGGCCGCGTTAAACGCCGAATCCACCGCTTGCCGTTCTCCCTGGCAGTCCCCGAATGCGTCGAGCAGGTCGCGCTGTGCGGATGGCCGAAGTAGGGACTGCGCCTCATGCTGCCCGTGGAGGTCAACCAGACGCTCCCCCAACGCCGCTAGCACGGTAACGGTGGTGGGACTCCCATTGGCCCAGGCACGGTTGCGGCCCTGCGCGCTGATCTCGCGGCGGACGACCAGCCGATCATCATCGAGGTCCACGCCCAGCTCGTCCGCAAGCGCCGCAAGTGCCTCATCGTCTGCCACATCAAACGCCGCTTCGACGATGGCCCGGCGAGCACCGGGCCGCACGAGGTCGGCGCTCGCCCGCTCGCCTAACAAGAGCGCGAGCGCGTCGACGAGCATCGACTTGCCGGCCCCCGTTTCACCGGTGAGCACGTTCAGGCCGGGTTTCAAGGGAAGGCTCACGTCCGCGATCACTGCGAGATCCCGAACGCGTAGCTCGCTCAACATCCTACGAACGCTCTCTGTCGCTCAGATCGCCCCAATGTAGCTTGTGCCGCATTCGGGCGAAGAACCCTTCTTTTCCAACACGTATCAAACGAACGGCCGTCGTCGCGCGGCGCACGAAGACCACCTCACCAAACGCCAGACTTGCACCGACCTGACCGTCGTACGAGACGAGCACTTCGTCGTGCCATGGCGGGAGGACCTCGACCTGGATCTCGGCATTCCCCGGGACCACGATAGGTCTCACCGCGAGCGTGTGTGGACAGATCGCGGTGATGACCAGCGCATCGACCCCTGGAACGACCACGGGCCCACCGGCGCTCAACGAATACGCGGTGGAGCCGGTAGGGGTCGCCACGATGATCCCGTCCGCACTGTACTGGCTCACCTCTTCGCGGTCGACGAACACCTTGAGGGCGATGACCCGAGCGACACCCGCTTTGTGAATGACCACGTCGTTGAGCGCGAGCTGCCCGTGACGTTCTTTCCTTGAAGGAGTAACGATGCGTGTCTCGAGGGTTTGTCGCGTCTCGAGGACAAAATCCCCGCTCGCGACCGCTTTCAGCGCCGCTTCCATTGTGTCGGGTGTCGCTGTGGTCAGGAATCCCACACGGCCGAGGTTGATACCCAAGATGGGTACGGGACGCGCTTCGAGGAGCCGGGCTCCGCGGAGGAGGGTCCCGTCACCACCCAGCGTGATCAGCAAATCGAGGGTGGCACCGTTCGGTGTGAGCGGTGCAACGGGCTCGGGCCAGAGGTTTGCGAGTTCCGGCTCGGCGTACAGCGCGAACTCGTGACGTGGAGCCTGAGCGGCGAGCCGCGCGAGAAGCCCGCGGAGTTCGGCGTACCGCGGGTTCCCGACGACGCCGACAGCTTTCATCTGGCCGTGAGGGATTCCTCGGCAGCCCAGGCACGGACCCGCTCGGCGATGCCGGGTCCAGTGAGTCCAACCTGCTCGAGTTGGCGCGCTCGTGGAGCGTGCTCATAAGTGCGATCTGGGGCACCGAGCACCGCAACACGCGTATCAGGGGCAATCGTGTCTACCGTCGCGGCTATGAGCGCCCCAAAGCCGTTCACCATGGTGCCGTCCTCGACGGTGACGAGCAGCCGATGATGCGCCGCCAAAGACTCCAGCATGGACCGGTCGAATGGCTTGAGGAAACGGCAGTTCACCACGGACACATCCATCCCATCCGTGGCGAGGAGCTTCGCCGCCTCCAAAGCCGGGTCGCACATCACGCCCACTGAGAGGATGGCGCAGTCCCGTCCTTCCCGCAGGACCTCCCAACTGCCGTAGGGGACCGTGGCGACTTCAGGCGCAGGCGGTACCGCACCAGGAGCGTTGTCACGCGGATAGCGCAGGCAGAACGGTCCGTCGTGGTGGGCCAGGGCGCATCGCAACAATCCAATCAGCTCCGCACCATCGCGCGGTGCGGCAACTGTCATGTTCGGCACCGCAAGCATGTACGCGATGTCGTAAAGACCCATATGGGTCTGCCCGTCGGCGCCCACCATCCCCGCGCGGTCCATGCAGAAGATCACTGGTAACTTTTGAATCGCGACGTCGTGTACGACGCTGTCGAACGCCCGCTGAAGAAACGTCGAGTAAATCGCCACGATCGGACGGACTCCCTGGGTGGCGAGGCCGGCGGCAAACGTCGTCGCGTGCCCCTCGGCGATGCCTACGTCGAAGAAACGCTCTGGCCATTTCTTCTGAAAGATGTTGGTGCCCGTTCCGGACGGCATGGCGGCTGTGATCGCCACGAGTTCCGGGTGTTCGGCCGCCAGCTCGGTGATGGCGGTCCCAAAGACCTTGGTCCAGGCCGGTGGACCGGACTTGGCGGGGCGCAACACGCCGGTAACCGGATCATACGGCTTCCGGGCATGAAACTTTTCGATATCCGGTTCCTTGAGAGGGAACCCTTTTCCCTTTTCCGTGATGACGTGAACGACCCGCGGTCCTTTCAGTGTCTTCACCAGCTCGAACGTGCGCACCATGGCCTCGACGTTGTGTCCGTCAATGGGCCCAAAGTACCGGAAGCCGAGCTCCTCGAAGAGCATGCCCGGCGACCACAGGTTCTTCACGCTCTCCTCGACCGTCTTGGCAAACTCCACCATCCGCTGCCCCCCGACCAGGTGAGAGGCACGCTCGATCATGTGCTTCACGTGCTCGCGCATACGGTTGGTGAATGGGCTGGCGATCACCGCACCGAGGTAGCGGCTGATGGCGCCGACGTTTGGTGCGATTGACATGCCGTTGTCGTTGAGCACCATGACGAGATCGCGGTCCGAGTGGCCGGCGTTGTTCATGCCTTCGTACGAGAGACCACACGTCAGCGCCCCGTCTCCAACCACCGCAACGACCTGGTAGTCCTTACCCTGCATGTCTCGCGCGGCGGCGACCCCCAGTGCCGCGGACATCGCAGTACCGGCGTGACCCGCCCCGAAAATGTCATGCTCGCTCTCGGTGCGTCGCAGGAAACCTGAGAGGCCGTCTTGCTGTCGCAGGGTCGGCAACCGGTCGTTCCGACCGGTGAGGATCTTCCACGGATAGCCCTGGTGCCCGACGTCCCATATGATCTTGTCGCGGGGCGATTCGAAGCAGTACGCCAAGGCCACCGTCAACTCGACGACCCCCAGCCCGGCGCCAATGTGCCCACCGGTCTGTGACACGACGTCAATCAGCCGTTCGCGGACCTCGTCGGCCAGCGTTGCGAGGTCTTTGCGGGGCAGCGCTCTCACATCCTCGAGCGAGCGGATGGACTCCAGAAGACTCATGGCATGCACTCCGTGTGATCCTGCTATGAGCGGCGCGCTAACATGAATTCCGCAAGCGCCGATAGCAGGGGGGAATCTAGTCCGACAGCCCCCAAACGGTCTACCGCATCGGCCGCGTGTGCCGAGGCCGCCTGGCGAGCCGCAGGCACGCCGAGGACCGCAGCGTAGGTGGCTTTGTGGCTGGCGGCGTCCTTGCCGGCCGTCTTCCCGAGCTGGGCAGAGGAGGCCGTTCGGTCCAGCACGTCATCCACGATCTGGAAGGCGAGCCCCACACCCTCGCCGTATCGGCGAACCGCCGCCACGACCTCTGACGACCCACCGGCGGCCAAGGCACCGATGACGGCGCTCCCAGCGATGAGCGCACCGGTCTTCGCCCGATGAATGGTCGTCAGCATCGTGGCGGAGAGCTCATGTCCCTCGGCTTCGAGATCGAGTACCTGCCCACCGATCATGCCCGTTGCGCCTGCAGCCCGATACAGCTCGATCGCGATGCTGCTGGTACGTGCGGCTGACAGACCGAGCCGCCGGGCGCCGGTGGCGAGGACTCGAGCCGACAGTGGCACCAGTCTGAACCCGGCCTCGATGGCCGCGGATGCGCCGAAGACGCGATGGGTCGTTGGTCGTCCCCGACGCAGATCGTCGTCGTCCATGCACGGGAGATCGTCGTGCACGAGCGAATAGGTGTGCACGATCTCGACGGCCGTCGCGAGCTCGGCGGCATCTCCCGTCCCACCCAACTCCCGATAGACGGCGAGCACGAGTGCTGGGCGTAACCGTTTCCCTGCGGCACCCAGGCTATAGGCCATCGCCTTGCCCACGGGGCCCGGGAACTCGGCTTCGAGGCGGGCCGACCACGTGGCGAGCACACGGCCAACCGAGGCTGCGCTCTCCGCCAGGAATGAACGCAACTCAGACGGAGAGATCGGTTGCTTTAAGCGTGCCGTCGGATTCCTCCAGAACGCGCTTTACGGTGAGCTCTGATTGCTGCAAGAGCTCTCGAGCGATTTTCAAGTGGCGTACGCCATCCTCGAAGAGCTGCAGGGCACGATCGAGATCGATGTCCGTCTCCTCGAGCTCGCGCACGATGGCTTCGAGTGCCTCGAGTGCTGTTCGGAACGTCGGCGTTGGCTCACTCATTGCCTTCTGACCTCGCACGGACTTCACCATCCGCAACGCGAAGGCGGAACCGCAGCCCGGGAGTGAACTGCCCCACACGCTTCAGTACCTGATTGGTCTCGCTTCGCGCGATCGCGTAGCCTCGGTCGAGAACCTTGAGAGGACTCAGGGCGTCGAGTTTCCCTGCGAGGCGGTCCAACTTCGCAGCTCTGCGATCGAGATGCAGCTGGAGCGCCGTCGTCAGCCGGTCACCGGTGCGCGCGAGGCGCTCCTCGGCCATTCCTGCACGACCGGCCAGCGCCTTGGCGAGGCGGCGCGCCACGCCATTGAGCGTGGGAAGCACCGCGGCCCGGTCCGGCACTGCGGCTTCCGCCGCGGCGGACGGCGTCGCCGCGCGCATGTCCGCGACGAGGTCCGTCAAAGAGACGTCGGTCTCGTGTCCGACTGCAGAAATCGTCGGCACGCGCACCGCGGCAACCGCTCGAGCAACCCGCTCACTGTTGAAGACCCACAGATCCTCGCGGGACCCCCCACCGCGGCCGACGATCACGAGCTCGACTCCGGGGATGCGGTTTACCGTTCCGAGGGCGCGACACAATTGTCGCTCCGCGTCGTCCCCTTGGACCTGCGTGGCGAGGACAAAGAGCTCCGCAAGTGGCCAGCGTCGCCGTACAATGGCAGTGATATCACGAAGGGCGGCCCCGTCGAGGCTCGTGATCACCGCCAACCGCCGCGGATACTGCGGTAACGTACGCTTGCGCGTCGGATCCAATAAGCCGTCTTGCGCGAGAGCGGTCTTGGCACGCTCGAGCTCCAATTGCCAGCGGCCGCCCGCGGCGGTGGGGATCATTTCGCGCACCGTGAGTCGAAACTCCCCCCGCTCCTCCCAGACGGTCGGCTGCACGAGGACGAAGATCTCGGTTCCCTCCTCTGGCCGCTCCCGCAAGCGGAGGTTGTCCCTTCGCCACATGACACACCGCACCTGCGCCTGGGTATCGCGCAGGGTGAAATACCAGTGTCCGCTGCGGTAGGCTTTGAAGCCGGTCATCTCGCCACGCACCCATACGCGTGGGAAGCCAGCCTCGAGAAGTTGGCGCGCCCGTCGCGTGATCTCCGCTACGGTCCAAGCACGCTCTGAAGCTACGGCAGTCGCGGGGTTCCCGAAGAGATCTACGCCGCCCACTGGTGCGCGGCCTGCACGGTATTGTAGAGCAGCATCGTGATAGTCATCGGGCCGACGCCCCCCGGAACGGGGGTCACAGCCGACGCAATCTCCGAGGCCGCCTCGAAGTCGACGTCGCCCACCAGCCGGTAGCCCTTCTCCGAAGACGGATCGTCGACGCGGTTGACCCCGACGTCCACCACTACCGCGCCGGGGCGGATCATCTCCCGGGTGACAAACTCGGGTTTGCCAATGGCTACGACGAGGATGTCGGCTTGGCGTGTGATTGCCGGGAGATCTCCGGTACGGGAGTGACAGACGGTAACCGTTGCGTCGCCCCCGAGTCCCCGTTGGAGGAGAAGCGAAGCCATGGGACGCCCTACGATGTTCGAGCGGCCGACGATCACGGCGTGGGCGCCGCACGTCTCCACCTTGCTCCGAACCAGCATCTGCTGCACCCCATACGGAGTGGCGGGACGGAATCCCGTGGGATCACCGATGGCCACTTTGCCCACGTTGATTGGATGAAAACCGTCGACGTCCTTCTCAGGTCTCACAGCCTGGAGGATGCGTCCCTCATCGATGTGATCGGGGAGTGGCAGCTGAACGAGAATTCCGTGGATGGCTTGGTCGTGGTTGAGCTCATCGAGGATGCCTAGGACCTCTTCCTCGGGGGTGTCTCCAGGCCGCTTGATCGTCTGAGAGTGCATCCCGGCGTCCTCGCAGGCGCGACCTTTCATTCGCACGTAGACGTGACTCGCCGGGTCGTCGCCCACCAGCACGACCGCCAAGCCTGGCTTCACGCCTCGTTGGATGAGATTCTGCACTTTGGGCGCGAGCTCGGCCCGCATCCGCTTCGCGATCTGCGTCCCGCTGATGATCTTAGCGGGCATACTCGACCGCCCTGGTTTCTCGAATGACCACCACCTTGATCTGTCCCGGGTACTGCAGCTCTCCTTCGATCTTGCGCGCGACCTGCTCGGACAACTCTGCCGCCGCCCCGTCATCGAGCGCCTCCGGCAACACCGCGATTCGCACTTCGCGACCTGCCTGAATCGCGTATGCTTTCTCGACCCCTTTGAAGCTCGTCGCGATGTGTTCGAGATTCGCCAGCCGCTTGACATACGTCTCGAACGCCTCTCGACGCGCCCCGGGACGGGCACCGCTGACCGCATCGGCGGCTTGGACGATGACCGAGATAGGAGACTCGTGCGGAACGTCGTCGTGATGCGCGGCGATGGCGTTGATCACCAGGGAATGCTCGCCGTACTTGGTTGCCACCTCGATGCCCAACTCCACGTGTGTGCCGTCGTGCTGGTGTGTGAGCACCTTGCCGATGTCGTGAAGGAGACCTCCCCGCTTGGCGAGGTGCACGTCCAACTTGAGCTCTGCCGCCATCATGCCGGCGAGCCAGGCGACCTCCTTGGAGTGGTAGAGAATGTTCTGACCGTACGACGTGCGATACTTCATGCGGCCGACGAGCTTTACCAGCTCGGCATGCATACCGTGAATGCCGAGGTCATAGACCGCTTGCTCCCCCGCCTCGACGAGCTGGGCCTCCAGCTCAACCCGCACCTTCTCCACGATCTCCTCGATGCGCCCCGGATGGATGCGCCCATCGGAGATGAGCTGCTCGAGCGAACGACGCGCCACTTCACGCCGTATCGGGTCGAAACACGAGATGACTACGGTGTCTGGCGTGTCGTCGATGATCACGTCGACACCGGTCGCGGTCTCGAAGGCGCGGATGTTCCGTCCCTCGCGACCGATGATTCGACCTTTCATCTCATCGTTGGGAAGTGAGACGGCGGACACAGTGCTCTCTGTGGTCTGATCGGCAGCCATTCGCTGAATGGCCAGCGCGACGATCTTTTTTGCCTCCTTGTCCGCAGAGCGTTTGGCGTCCTCCCGAATGTCTCGGACGATGGCCGCCGCCTCGCTCTTCGCGGCCTCGGTCATTTCCTGCATGAGCTGTTGCTTGGCCTCAACCGCCGTCATCCCTGCCAGCTGTTCCAGACGCTGACGCTGTTCCGCTTCGAGCTTGGCGGTGGTCTCTTCGCGTCCGGCGACAAGCTTTTCTCGATCGGTCAGTGACTGAGTCCGCTGCTGTAGCTCGCGGTCCTTGTCATCGAGCGTGTTGAGTTTGCGATCGATCAGCGTCTCGCGCTCTTCGAGCCGCCGGGTGTGTCGATCGAGCTCCTCACGGCGCTCCTTCGCTTCTGCTTCCAGCTCCTCACGGGCCCGCATGCGTTCTTCCTTGGCCGCGAGTGCCGCTTCGGCGCGCTGGCTCTCGGCGTCGCGCCGGGCCTCACTGAGGAGGCGTTCGGCCTGCTGTTGCGCAGATCGACCCGCGCGCTCTGCCTCCCCGCGTTCGTTGCGGCGACCCAGAATGTAGAAGGCCGTCCCAGTGACCCCTGCGGTCGCCAAGACGGCCAGGACGACGAGCACTACCTGATCCATATCTATCTCCAGCGGGGGCCCCGGTTCGCGCGATCGGTTCCCTCCCGCTACTCGCAAGTTATTGGTCGCTAGTAAATTATGTGCCTTCCGCCGTAGAGGCAAACTGGGTAGTCAGGTGTGGGCTGCGCTTGTTGGGCGGCAGTACTCGCGAGAGGTCGGCGGCTAAGGTTTGCAGTCGCCGGGTCATGTCGCGCTGGGATCTGCGGGCCTGAAACAGCTCATCCGTGATGGCGAGCGCGGCGAGAATCGCCCCCTTATGGGTCTCGACCATACTGCCACCGGACAAGACCTCACCCAACGTGCGATCGACGTGATCGGCAACGGCCCGAGTGTACTCCGCAGGGCGATCCGATCTCAGCGTGTACTCATCCCCTCCGATCGTCACCTTGACGGCGTTCTTCTTGATGTTGGCGCTCACGATCGCTGTCCCTCCATAGCGGTCTGTTCCTCGAGAAAGCGCAGACGCCCGAGCAGTCCGCTGAGTCGTTGCCTGGCGGTCTCGAGCCGCTTGTGTAGTTCGCGATTCTCGGCCTCCAGCCGCGCCAGCCGCTCGCGGACGCTCACGGCGTTGTCCTCTACGTCGGGGGCCGAGTGTTCCGCTTCGGCCTTGAGCGCACGCCGGCGCCACCCGGCCAACTCCTCCGTGACCAGGTGGAGGACCTCCTCCAACTGCTCTAACGCTTGGAACTCAGGCCTCTCGTCGGTCGACACCGAAGTGCTCCTTGATGTGTCCCAAGATCCTCTCAACGATCTTGTCAACCTCTTGGTCCCGCAAGGTGCGGTCCGGCGCTCGGAAAACGAGTCGCCAGGCAACACTGCGACCACGCAACTCCTCGCTCTGATACAGATCGAAGATCGTGAGACGTTCGAGTAAGTCACCGCCCAGTTGCCGCATGGCGCTGGTGACCTCACGCGCGGTCACGCCCGCGGGAAGCACCAGCGCGAGGTCCCGCTCCACCGGTGGTGTCGTCGGGAGCGCAGTGAATTGTTTCGCTTCCCGATCATGCACGTCCAGATCGAATTCGAAGCCATACAACGGCGCTGCCCAGGCCGGGCTATCTGCGCTGAGGGGGCCCGCCCATCCGCGTTGTGCACCATCCGTGTCCACCAGCACCCATCCATCGTCGTTGGCCTCGATGCTTCCATCCGCGCCGCCCACCTGTGCGGCTTCCGCGAGTAACTCTTTGATGTCCCACGCGTCGTAATCCGGGGTGTTCCTCCCATCAGACCAGTGGGGTGGCACACGAGCACCGGATATTACACCGGCACACCGCAGAGATTCTTCGGGGAGCTCCGCGCCTCGATCTCGAAACGTTGCGCCGATTTCGAACAGCCGAATATCCCGCACGCGATTGGCCCAGTTGTGTTCAGCCGAACGGACGAGCCCGGGTAAGAGGCGCCGCCGAAGGAAGGACTCCTCGGCGGACAGGGGGTTCAGCAACCCCGCCGCACCCGGACCCCCATCGGGCACGAGGGGGAGGCAGCGGGCTTCGTAGAGACCCATACCGCTCAGCACGGCCCGTAGTTGCCGCTTGACGATCTCGCTCGCATCGTCCGGGACGGCGCTTGGGCGGAAGGGTCGCAACTCGACGGGAAACGCGTCGTAGCCGTGCAGCCGCGCAACCTCCTCGATGAGGTCCACCTCTCGGACAACGTCCGGACGCCACCCGGGCACCTGTGCCGCCAGGCGACCGTCCTTGGGAGCCACGGTGAAGCCCACACTGCTGAGGAGTTGCTCGATCTCCTCGCGGGGAAGTGCGACACCCAAAACGTGCGCGACCCGCTCAGGTCTCAGAAACACCGTTCGGGCCGCAGCTGGCTTGGGATACACGTCGGCGGCCACCTCGGTCTCCCGACCACCGGCGACCGCGCGGATCATCGAGACCGCCCTACGGACTACCTCCGGCATCGCCTGCAGATCGGTGCCGCGCTCAAATCGATAGGACGCCTCCGTGGTAAGTCGGAGCGCCTTGCGGGTCTCGCGAATACGCTTCGGATCGAAGTACGCGCATTCGAGGACGACATCGGTGGTCTCCGTGGTCACTTCGGAATCCGCGCCACCCATGACACCGCCGATGGCCGTCGGGCCCTCGGCATCGCAAATCATGGTCATGCCGGTGGTCAGCGCGCGCTCTTGACCGTCGAGGGTCGTCAGGCGCTCACCGCTGCGCGCGCGCCGGATCTCGAGCCGATGACCGCGCAATCGATGATAATCGAACGCGTGGAGCGGCTGATTGAGCTCGAACAGGAGGTAGTTTGTGACGTCCACGATGTTGTTGATCGGCCGCGCACCGATCGCCAGCAGCCTCGCTTGTAACCACATCGGTGAGGGGACCACGTTGACGCCGCGGATAACGGCGGCGATGTACCGAGGACACCCCTCCAGATCCTCGATGACCACATCGATGCCGTCGACGTGGCCCGGCCCCGCAACGCGGCGCGGAGCCTTCGACTCATCCGGCGCGCCCTCGATGGAAGGCAGCTTTACGGGGAGCCCAAAGGCGGCACCGAGTTCCCGCGCGATCCCCTTGTGACACAGGAGGTCAGGACGATTGGGGGTGACATCCACCTCCAGCAGCGTGTCCTCAACCGGCAGGACGTCGAGCAGCGGGGTCCCCGCCGCCGCGTCCGTTGCGAGCTCCATGATGCCGTCGTGTTCCGGCCCGAGCTCGAGTTCCTTGGCGGAACACAGCATCCCGTTGGAGACGATTCCGCGGATCTTGCGCGCGTCGAGACGCATCCCGTTTGGCAGCGTGGTCCCGACCGGGGCGTAGGGATAGCGCCGACCCGCAGCGACGTTCGGTGCACCGCAGACCACGTCCACGACATGCCGCCCATCGTTCACCTTGCAGAGCGTCAGCCGATCCGCGTTAGGATGCTTCCCCACCTGTTCGACCACACCCACCACGAGCGACTGCAACCCACCGTGAACGGCTCGCACGCTGTCGACAGGTGCGGCGCGGCCTGACAGGAGCTCCGCGGCTTCCTGGCCGTCGACGTCGCGCCCGAGCAGTGCCGAGACCCAATTGATGGAGACGTTCACCGCGAGTCCCGGAACTGGGCGAGAAAGCGCATGTCGTTCTCAAAGAGCAACCGGATGTCGGGAATCCCATAGCGTAGGAGTGCAATTCGGTGCGGCCCCATGCCAAACGCGTAGCCCGTGTACCGCTCGGGATCGATGCCGCAGTGGTCGAAAACGGCCGGATGGACCATTCCCGCTCCCATGATTTCGAGCCAGCCCGTCTGTTTGCACGTGGAGCATCCGCCACCGCGACAGATCTGGCACTGGACATCGACTTCTGCCGAGGGTTCCGTGAAGGGGAAGTACGATGGTCGGAAGCGGACCACCGTATCTGGCGCGAAGAATTTCTTGACGAAGAAATCGATCCCTGCTTTGAAGTCGACAAAGCTGACGCCCTCATCGACCACGAGGCCCTCGATCTGCTCGAAGACGGGCGCGTGCGACGGATCGAACGCATCGCGACGGTAGGCTTGGCCAGGAACCACAATACGGATGGGCGGCTGGAACCGCTCCATCGTGCGCGCCTGCATGGGCGAGGTGTGCGTGCGAAGGAGGACGCGAGGCCCCAGGTAAAACGTGTCCTGCATGTCGGCCGACGGGTGATCGAGCGAGATGTTCAGCTTGGTGAAGTTGTACTCCTCCGTCTCGACTTCGGGTCCGGTGACGCGGGTGAAGCCGAGCAGCCGGAAGATCTGGCAAATCTCATCGACGACCGCGGTGACCGGATGGACCCCCCCACGCCACACCGCGCGCCCTGGCATGGTGCGATCCACCTCGCTCTGGCGCGCCTCGGCGTCGTCGAGCGCACGCTCGCGTTGCGCGAGCGCCGCTTCGATCTCTCGCTTTAGCTCATTGGCTCGTGTACCAATCTCACGGCGTTCGTCGGGTGACAGCTGTGGAAGTGACCGGAGCAGGTGGGTGAGACGACCGGACTTCCGGCCCAGGAGCTCGGTTCTGAGCGCCTGGAGCGTCTGGCGATCGGCATGCGCAACGCGCTCGACCGCCCGGGCCAGCTCCTCGAGCTGCTGGTGATGGAGAGACACTGTGGACATCGGCGATCGCCGATCCCTTAGAGGCTCTTCTTCGCGACCTCCGCCAGCTCACCAAAAGCGACGGGGTCACGCACGGCCAGGTCAGCGAGGACCTTCCGGTTGATCTCGACCCCTGCTTTCCTGAGACCGGACATGAAGCGGTTGTACGAAAGGTCGTGCATCCGCGCAGCGGCATTGATCCGAATGATCCACAGACGTCGGAAATCCCGCTTGCGCAGGCGTCGGTCGCGGTAGGCGTAGCGCCAACCGCGCTCAACCGTCTCTTTGGCCGCCTTGTACAGCTTGCTCCGGCCACCGCGCGCACCCTTCGCCGCGCGCATGATTTTCTTCTTGCGCTTGAGCCGTGCGACGTTGGATTTGACCCTGGGCATCGTCGCCTCCTATCCCTGCAACAGCGTGCTGATGCGCTTCGCGTCGCCGCCCTTGATCAGGCCAGGCTGCCGTAGCCGACGCTTCCGCTTGGGATGCTTCTTGGTCAAGATGTGGCTCTTATTGGCCTTGAAGCGACGGATCTTGCCTTTTCCGGTAAAGCGAAAGCGCTTGCGCGCGCCGCTGTTGCTTTTTTGCTTGGGCATCGTCTCTACTCGTTATCCCGCGCTTACGCCTACCTGGGCGCGAGCACCATCGTCATGTTGCGTCCCTCCATTTTGGACTCGGTCTCGACTTTGGCCACGTCCTGGAGAGACTCAAAAACCCGATTCAACACCTCTTCGCCAAACTCGGGGTGCGTCACCTGCCGCCCGCGGAACATCATGGTGAGCTTCACCTTGTTCCCTTCCTTGAGGAAGTTGCGGGCGTGCCGAGTCTTGAACTCAAAATCGTGATCGCTGATCCCCGGCCGGAACTTTACTTCCTTGACCTGAATATTGTGCTGCTTCTTGCGGGCCGCTCGCGCCGCCTTCGCTTGCTCGAAGCGGTACTTCCCGTAGTCCATGATCTTGACCACGGGCGGTCGGGCTTGCGGCGCCACTTCGACGAGGTCCAGTCCCTGTTCTCTCGCCGACCGCAACGCATCCTCGACCGGGACGATCCCAACCTGCTCCCCGTTTTCCCCAATCAACCGCACGGGACTCAGGCGAATCTGCTCGTTCACGCGAACGCGTTGCTCTCGTTTGTCAGGCTGCTGTACGGCCAGTGACACCTCCTCGAGGAATCCGGTCAGAGACAAAAAAAGCGGACGCCTCGCCCGCTCATACCGAACCACGCGAGCCATGCTCGCGGATCTCGGAACCCTCGACGCGCACCAGCGGGGTGGCAGGAGGGTGAAGCGCACAGGCGCTCACTTACCGAACTGTCAAAGCTAAGCTAGGTAGACACCTACGGGGTGTCAAGCGGTCCGAGGCCGAACGACTTGCCGTCTCGGATCACCCGCCCCGTGCCATGCGCGGGATCGTGCTCGAACACCACCAACCACCCTTCGGATTCCGCCTTGGTCAGCCACCGCCGCTTTGATTCGAGCGTCACCAACGGCTCAAGGTCATACCCCATGATCCATGGCAGCGGGAGATGCGCGCTGGTGGGCACCAGGTCGCCCAGGAAGAACGCGGTTTCACCATCGCTGTGCAGCAACACCGACTGGTGCCCCGGAACATGCCCCGGGGTGGGAACTAACCGGATCCCGGGTACGAGCTCGCTATCACCTTGGGTGAGACGCCAACGGCTGGCAGCCGCGATCGGCGCAAAGTTAGGCGGCAGGTAGCTCGCGGCCGTGCGCTCGTTGAGGCGGCTTGCAAAGTCCAGTTCGCGTTGCTGCACCACGTACGTCGCGCGGGGAAACGCGATGCGGGGTTCGGCACCCTCCCGTTGCACATATGTATTCCCGCCGGCGTGGTCGAAGTGCAGGTGGGTGTTGACCACGTAACGGACGTCCTCAACAGCATGACCCACCGCAAGCAGCGCGTCCTCCAATTGGGTGGGCCCGTGCTGCCCGCGGTTCTCGATTCCATAGATGTCGTGAAATTTGGCCGATTCCTTATTCCCAACACCCGTATCGACGAGGACGAGACCGTCGTCGTGCTCGATCAGCAGACACCGGAGCGCCAGGGGAATGCGGTTCCGCTCATCTGCCGGGATGCGACGCTCCCACAAAGGCTTGGGCACCACGCCAAACATGGCACCCCCGTCCAGGCGTTGCCGGCCGGCGTCGATCGTGTGACAGGTCACGCGACCGACGCGAAAAGTCGAGAAGAGACTCATATCTCTTGGATGGCCGTGGGCAGCGCGGTGCGTTTGCGCCGGCGGCGTCCGGCGGGACGGCCAAGCCGATGCAGGTCGATGAGACGCATCGCCCCCCGATCCTGCGCGATGGCAATGAGGTGTTTCAGGACGTGCGCGGTGGCCAAGGCATCGCCCCCGGCACGGTGCCGCGCAACGATCTGAATGCCAAAGTACGAGGCCAAACTGTCGAGGCTGCGGGAACGAAGTCCCGGCACCAACCGCCTCGCCAAGCTGACTGTGCACAAACGGGGCCCATCGAGCATCACGTCACGCGCACGGGTGATCTCGTTGACGACGAAGCGCCAGTCGAACCGCAGGTTGTGCGCAACAAAAACGCGTCCGGCGAGCGCGCTGACCACGTCGGAGGCGATCGCCGAGAACGGCGGTTTGTCCCGCACCATCTCCCGAGTGATCCTGGTGAGCGAGGTCACCCGCAGGGGGATCGGCCGTTGTGGGTTCACGAGGGCGTCGAGCACGCGCGTGATCCGCTCACCGGACACCGTGACGACCGCGATCTCGACGACACGGTCACCGGAAGGCCTGCTCCCGGTCGTTTCGACGTCGACGACCGCGAAGGTGCAATCCGAGAGGCGCGGCGACGCGTACGCTTCACTCACGAGCACCCACCGCCCATCGCCCATCCGTCCAACGCGGGGATCGGCACCCAGCAACGCTACCGCCAGGCGTTCAGCGACGCTCGCCTGAAACCTGTTGAGACCAAGCACGTCGCGGGCGATGGTCTTGGAATCGGTGGGACCGCTTCCTAGCAGCTCGAGTGCCCGATCGACCAACGTGCCCTCGCTGAGCGTACGAATCCCGGCGAAATTCACAGCGCCTCCCTCTGTAGCGGAAGCGTCATGCAACGCGGCCCTCCACCACCCCGGACCAACTCGCTACCCTCGATCGTAATGACCGCGCGCTGGTCGGCGTCGATCGAGGCGTCCCCCGTGAGAAAGTCGACGGCGTCGACCACGACAAAGCCCGCTTTCTCGAGCTCCTTGAGCGTCGCGTCGTTGCGCTTGTACGCGAGTGCGAGCCCGGGCCTGACCGCGAGCATGTTGCAACCCGACGCCCACTGCTCGCGGTCCTGCACAGCGCGGCGCCGCCCGCCACAGAAGATGGGGTTGAGTGAGAAGTTCAACGCCTGGAGCGCGCTGAACAGATTGGACACGACTTCAACGGTCTTGCTTCCCTTGCGTCGGTGAAGCACCGCGAGCCGCTGCGGGCCGATGAAACACGGTGGATAGACGACGCACTGCTCCTCGTCGACCTGGGTGAAGATCATGTCGAGGTGAATGGCCGAGCGGACCCCGGGCAAGACGACGACGAGCACATCGGTGATCGCTGTGCGTTCGAAGACGATGTCACATAGGAGATCTAGCGCGGCAGGACTGGAGCGGGCACTGAAACCCATGAGCAGCAGATCGTCCCGGAGGGGGTGCACATCACCTCCTTCGAGGCTGTAGGTCAATCGTCGCTCCTCAGAACCGTCGTACAGAATGCCGGCATTCTCCAACTTTGGATGGAAGCAGAAGAGCATCTTGACCAGCAGCTCTTCGCTCCACCGGGAGCCGTGACGCATTGAGCCGATGACCACGTAGTCACCTAGCACGATCCCCAGATCCCGCGTAAAGAAGAGATTCGGCACGGGTGGGAGGGTGAAACCGTCCTCATTCAGCGCCGCCGCGATCGGACCCGGATCTTCCTCCGCCCCCTCAACGAGCCGGCGCACCAACTCCGCAGAGGGCATCTCCGCGAGGCGACGCGCGAGATCCTGAGATGGGATGATGTCCGTGGTTCGTGCGATCAGAAAATCCCGAACTTCGGGTCGCTCTAGGACATCACGCAACAGCGTCGTGAACTCCAGCGTCTCCGCAAACCGCTCGAGCACCGCGTACAGCCTGCGATGTTCGCGCTGGGCGAACTCGACATCGACGATGTCGGAGTAGAGGTAGTCTTTACGGGTTCCGGGAGTGACGGCGATGAGTTCTTTGCCAGGCGTATGTACCAAGACGGCCCGCAAGGGGCCGATCTCCGAGGTCACCTGAACGGGAGGCATGGACGAATCTATTGATTTCGCAGTGCGAAACTCAATGCCTCAAGCTCGAGAGCCATATTCACATTCTTGACGGTGACGGAGTCGGGGACGTCTAACCGCACCGGCGCGAAATTCAGGATGGCCCGAACCCCTACTCGCACCAGCCGTTCGGCCATGCCCTGCGCGCTCTCGGCGGGGGTCACGATGATCGCAATGTCAACCTGCTCTTTGCTCAGATCGCGTTCTAGATCCTTCGCGTGACGGATGCGCAAACCGTTCCAGACCTTCCCCGTCTTGGTGGGATCCGAATCGTAGACGGCCGCGATGTGAAACCCCCGCTGCGTGAAGCCACGGTACTGGGCGAGCGCGCTCCCCATCTTGCCAGCGCCAATCACCGCGACACGATACGTCCGCCTGAGCCCGAGGATGTCGCGGAGCCGGGTGACGAGCTCGGGCACCGAGTAGCCCAGACCGCGTTTGCCGAAGGAGCCAAAGAACGACAAGTCCTTGCGCACCTGTGCCGATGTGGTTCCACCACGGGCCGCGAGGGCCTCGGAGCTGACCGTCTGGATCCCCTGTTCCTCAAACTCCTCGAGGAAACGGAGATACAGGGACAGTCTCCGAACGGTGGACTCCGCGATCTTTGGCATTCGATATTGTGAATTTTTTCACAATTTACACGACCCCGTTGCGTCGCGTCAACGAGCAAACGAGTGAAACAAACGCACAAATGTCTGTGGGCTGAGCATTTCGGCGCGGGCGGTTGGATCCACATCGAGGGTTGCCAGAAGGTGGGAGACTTCGTCTCGGCTTTTTGTCGCGACGGCCTGAAGGCTCCCGATCAGCTGCTTGCGTCGCCGACTGAACAGCGCGTTTACGAAGGTCCGAAACGCACGGTGGTCCATGGGGTCGACCAGCGGTTGCGGCAGGGGGCGGAAGCGGACACCCGCCGAGTCGACCTGGGGGCGTGGCCGAAACGCCCCAGCCGGGACGCGGAAGACAGGTTCGACATCGGCCAGCACACGGACACCTACGGTGAGCGCACCAAACGCTCTTGACCCAGGCTGCGCGACGAGCCGATCCGCGACCTCCCGCTGGATGAGGAAAACGATGACCGTTGGCAGGGGTGGCGTGAGTGCCTTCTCGATCAGTGGCGACGTCGCGTAGTACGGGATGTTGCCGATCACCTTGAACGGCCGCAATGACGTGTTCCCGCTGCTCACCAGGCTCGCCCAGTCGAGACGAAGCGCGTCACCGGTGACGATCCGCACGTTGCCGGGCATCTCGGTGGACGTCAGCGCTGCGGCGAGCCTCTCGTCTTTCTCAATGGCCACAACGACGGCCACGCGCACGGCCAACCGCCGCGTCAGGCTCCCCTTCCCGGGCCCGATTTCGATCACACGATCTGCTGAAGTGGGGTCCAGCGCATCCACCATGCGATCGAGGATGCGGGGATCCGAAAGAAAGTGCTGACCGAGCCGTCGTGGCACTCAGGTCCGCAGCACCAGAATCGTCCGGTCGTCGCCCCGGCCTGCTTGGTACTCAGACGCCGCCGTGAGAACGGCATCGACAACGGCCTGGCTGCCCTCCATCCGCCGGGCGATGACGATGTCGAGGGCTCGACGCTCACCGAAACGTTCGTCACCCGCGTCCTGTGCATCGATGATTCCATCCGAGAGAAGGACGAGGAGATCGCTCCCGGCGATCCACCGGGACTCAGAAGCAGTGATCGTCTCCTCGCCCGCCAGCCCAAGTGGCGGCGAGGTCGCGGCCAGGCGATGCACGGCCCCCTCGGCGGTGACACGGAACGCGTGGGGGTGCCCAGCGTTGGCGTAATGCAGCACACCTCGCTCCGGCATCACCACGGCATAGAAGAGTGAAAGATGCATTTCGGTTTCGGCCAAGTCGTCGGCGAGCGATCGGAGAAGGCGCCGGAGCGTCTCATCGGGTGACGCGCCCTCGGCGCTGTGAATGGCCGCCGCCGAGAGCGCCAGCGCCATGACCAGGGCAGCGCCAAAGCCGTGCGAGGAAACGTCTCCCAGCATGACGCCGACGTGCCGCCCACCCAACGGAACGAACGTGTAGAAATCACCGCCCACCGTCTCAGCCGGACGACATGCCGCGGCGGCATCCACGCTCGGTCCAAGGAGCCCCGGCGCTGGGAGCAACTTCATCTGAAGGTCATGCGCAAACTCGAGCTCCTGCTGAAAGCGCTGTCGAGCGAGGTCACGGTCGATAAGTCGGGCATTTTCGATTGCTGCCCCGATCTGACTCGCGATGGCGACGACGAGACGGCGTTCTCCTCCGCTGAAGGCGTCGGTGCCGACGCGATCGGTGAGGTTGATGACACCGATGGGGCGGGGTTCTCCCTCGGGTTGCGGATATATGATGGGTACCGAGAGAAACGCCGATCCCCGATACGCCCTTTCCGTCCCGGCATCTGGCGCCGATGCCGTTGGGTCACGCGGGTCGTAACTGATCACGCGGGCTTCGCGAAACACTTGGGCCGCGATCGAATGTGGATCGTCGACGGGAAGCGGCCCAAACTCTTTGATGTCGCGCCCCAGCTCGGCCACCGGGCGAAGCACGCGAGAGCGGTGGTCGTGGACGAGAATCGAGGCTCGTGTCGCCCCCACCACACTACTGACCGCCTCGAGGATGGTCTGGGCCGCCTCTTCGAGGTCAATGGTCCGACCGAGGATCTCGCTGATCGTGTAGAGCAGTTCGATTTCCTCGTAGCGCGCGGTGAGTTGCTTGGCAAGACGGAGCGTGTCCTCTTCGGCCTTCACCAGGTCCGCGAGCAGTGGACCCAACACGGCTCCTGCGTCCGAGGGATCGCCCGTCGGATCGACGATCTCGAACCAATACCCCCCATCGCCCGGGATGGCAGCAACCCACCGGCTGGGATCCGTCGGATGCACCGGCCCATCGGGAACCGCATCCACCGGCGGCGGCGGGACCCCGTCACAGCCAACGACGGGCCGGAGACGACCCCGGCCGAGCCGCCAGAGCCGTAGACGACACCCGACGAGTGAACCGAGAGATTGGAGGATTGCGTCGAGCCGCTCTAGGCGCAACGCATGATCATGCAGATCGCGTTTCCCCGCTCGTTGAAGTGAACTTCGTCTGCCAGTTGGCGGATGAGGAAGAGCCCGCGCCCATCGACCCGCTCGATGCGATCAGGATCGGTGGGGTCGGGAATATTCGACGGATCGAACCCGCCGCCTTCGTCACTCACGTGAATCGCAAAAGCCGACTCGCGCACCTCAACGCGGACATCGACTTCTTTTGCCGGATCCATGGCGTTGCCATAAACGATGGCGTTGGTCAACGCCTCCGACAGCGCCACCCGCAAGTGGAATCGCACTTGTCGTGGAGTGAGCCCCCGTGCGAGGCAGTGACGTGCGACCAGGTCGACCGCCTCTTCGATGACGTCGAGCGTCGTCGGAACGCGGATTGCAAACGCTCCTGGCGGTTTCGAACCGTCTGCGCCGTGGCTGGCCGACCTCCGGACACACAGGCGAAGAGGTGCGGTCACCGCTGCTGAAAGGCGGCGAGTGCGTCTTCCGTCGAGTCGACGATCGCGAAGAGCGTATCGAGCTTCGTCAACTCGAAGAGTGTGTGGAGGTCCTCGTTGAGACCGGCCAGGCGCAGATCACCCCCAACTTCCCGAATCTTCTTGGAGAGGGAGACCAAAACCCCCAGGCCGGATGAATCGATGTACCCGGTGCGTGTGAAGTCGATGACGAATCGTTTCTCGCCCGACTGCAGGGCATCCAGGATCTTCTGTTTGAGCTCATGACGGTTACCGACGATTAGCTGACCATCGATATTGACAACGACTACGCCGCTCCCGTCATCCTTCCGTACGCTGAAACTCATACATCCTCCGCGGGGGAACCCAGAACACGGCCGGCGGCTTGTAAGAGGGCCGCCGCTGCCACGTCCACGACGTCGGCAGCCGTAGCGCCCCTCGAGAGATCCGCCATCGGCTGCGCGAGGCCCTGTACGATTGGCCCGGTAGCGCTCGCACCAGCCAAACGCTGCACCAGTTTGTACGCAATGTTCCCGCTGTCAAGGTCAGGAAACACAAGAACATTCGCCTTCCCAGCCGCCGGCGAGCCCGCGGCCTTCCGGAGGGCGATCTCCGGCACCAAAGCAGCATCACCCTGGAGCTCGCCGTCGGACGGCACGCCCGGGGCCAACTCCCGGAACCGCTCGACCCCCTGACGGACCTTCTCGACGCGGGGTCCGCCGGCACTTCCGTGGGTACTGTAGGAGAGAAACGCGACCACGGCCTCGTCCCCCACAATGAGCCGCCGGTCTCGAGCAGCCGCCCAGGCGATCTCGGCCAGTTGCTGGGGGTCGGGATCCGGCACGACAGCACAGTCGGTGAAGGTGAGCACCGACCCACCCCCCTGGCTTCCACGGGAGTTGGGAATCGGAGAGTGGTCGAACGCCATGTAAAAGGCGCTGCTCACGGTGGTAATCCCGTCTGCAGGTCCGATCGCCCACAGGGCGGCGCGGAGCACATCGGCCGTCGGACGGGTCGCACCCGCCACCGCGGCATCCACGACGCCGAGGGCCACCAGTCCCGCGGCAAACCGGAGCGGATCGGCGGCGAGGGCGCGCGCGTGGGCCAAATCGCGCACTTTCTCCGGCTTGCGCGCCGCCAACAGCTCTGCGACCTGGTCCAAATGCTCACCAGCGGTGATCGTCGCTGGCAGCGTTTGCACGGCCGCGATGCCCTCGTGTTCGATGACCCGTGCGGCCTCTTGCACCCGCTGATCCCAGCCCTCGGCGAGCACCACCCGACCGCCGAATGCGGCGGCTCGCCGGTGGAGCTGCTCCCGAAACGTCACCGGGCAAACTTCTCTGCCAGCGCGCTAACGACGGCGGGGTGTACGAACGCGCTAACGTCGCCACCGAGGTGGGCCACTTCTCGGACGATGCTCGAGCTGAGATACGTCAGGTGAACAGCCGGCACTAGAAAGACGGTCTCCAGCTCTGGGAAGAGCTTTCGGTTCATCAGAGCCATCTGGGATTCGTAGTCGAAGTCGGAAACGGCCCGCAAACCACGGATGATGATCTTCGCACCATTGGCACGCGCGAAGTTCGCTAACAACCCATCGAAGGAGCGAACGTCCACGTGGCGCTCGCCCTCTAGCACGACGCGCAGCAGCTCGACGCGCTCGTCGAGGGAGAACAGCGGTTGCTTTCCGGGGTTCACTGCGACCGCCACGATGACCCGATCGGCGAAGTGCAGCGCTCGACGGATGAGATCTTCGTGACCTCGGGTAACCGGGTCGAATGAGCCAGGGTAGATGGCAATTCGGGTCATGGTGCGTGACAGAAGGTCAGGGCAACGTCTCCGTACCGGCGGGTCTCACCACCGGGAATGGGTATCCCTGCACGATGCTCCACGGCAAGCATGCGCGCAAAAGGACGGGCGTGAAAGATCTCCACGAGCCGCGCCGCGAGGTCTGAGGCGTACGGCGGATCAGCCAGCGCGATGTCATACGCATGCTCGGGCAGGGTGTCGACGAACCGGACAGCGTCCGCCCGGTGGACGGTGGCCCGATCCTCGACGCCCAATGCGGCGATATTGGCCCGAAGCGCTCGGAGTGATGCGCTGGCGGATTCCACGAAATCGGCGTGGGCCGCTCCCCGAGAAAGGGCTTCCAAGCCGAGCGCGCCCGACCCCGCGCAGATATCCAGTACGGTCGCCTCGGCGATCGCCGACCCAATGATGCTGAACCAAGCCTCGCGCACGCGATCTGCCGTTGGTCGGGCATGGCTACCCGCCGGCGGTGCGAGCCTCCGTCCCCTGAACTCGCCGGCGATGATCCGCATCAATCGCCACGTTGCACGTCGACGATCCGGGCCTGCAAGCGCGGATGCATGCCCCATTCGTCTCGCTCGAGCCTGAGGGCCACGTCCACCCGCTCGCGCCACCAATCTTCGGGGAGACGTTCCCCCCAGCCAAACCCGATACTCTCGATCGATCCGGTCGCATCGGCAAGCAGGAACTTCACGTGGTTGGTCCCAACGATGCCTGGATTGCGCGCTTCACCACCCACCACACCGAGTACCGCCCCCGGGTTCCCCGGTCCGCACGGCTCGAGATACCGCAGCAGTCGCTCGAGCCGCTCATCCAGTTGGTCCACAGTAACGATCACATCTATTCGTTGGACCGGGATGAGGTCCTCTTCCGACAGAGAGCTTCGCGCAGCTTCGTTGAAGGCGTCGCGGAACGCGTCGATGCGGTCGCGGTGAAGCGAGAGCCCTGCCGCCATGCGGTGGCCCCCGTAGCGGGTTAAGTGCGCGGCGCAGGCAGTGAGGGCACCATGGAGATCGAACCCGGGGATGCTGCGTCCGGAGCCCCGCCCTTCCTCGCCCTCGAGCGCGACCAGGATGGTTGGGCGAGCGTAGCGCTCCACCACGCGCGATGCCACGATGCCGATGACGCCCGGATGCCACGCATCCCGCGCCAGCACCAGGCCGTAATCGTGCGTGAGATCCACGGTTTGCTCGACCGTCTCGATCGCCTGTGTCAGGATCTCCTGATCCATCGCTTGCCGTTGCGTGTTGAGCTTGTCCAGCTTCTGCGCCTGACCGAGCGCGTCGTCCGGATCGTCGCTCAGCAGCAAGTTGAGACCGTCCATCGGCTCGCCAATACGGCCCGCGGCGTTGAGCCGTGGTGCGAGGATAAACCCTACCTGCCCCGCCCGAATGCTGCGGCCCGTCAAACCCGCCACTTCGAGCAGCGCCCGTAGGCCCGGCCATCGCGTGCTGGGGAGGAGTCGGAGCCCATACCGGACCAGGACACGGTTCTCACGCACGAGCGGAACGACATCGGCAACGGTCGCAAGCGCGACGAGATCGAGCAGGTGGTATGGGAGATTGAGCGGGAGCTTCAACTCTGCCACGAGGGCCTGTGCAAGCTTGAACGCAACGCCAGCCCCGCAGAGCTCTGGCGCCGGGCACGCACAGTCCGGCTGCTGCGGATTCAACACGGCGTCGGCATCCGGCAGCTGCCCCGACGGCAGGTGGTGATCGGTGACAATGACGCTCCGGCCCTCGGCGCGCGCCTCAGCCACGGGCGCGAGCGCGGTGGTGCCGCAGTCGCACGTGATGATCAACCCGGCATCGTGTTGACGCGCGACGGTGAGACCCGCCGCGCCAAAGTCATAGCCGTCGCGGAGCCGGTGGGGGATAAACGGAACGACCGAGGCACCCACCTCCCGCAATACGCGGGTGAGCAGGGCCGTCGCACACTGACCGTCGACATCGTAATCGCCGTGTACCAGGATGGGGCGACCATCGCGCACGGCCTTCGCGATGACACCCACAGCATGCTCCATCCCCCGCATGAGAAACGGGTCGGACAGGTCGTCGAGGGAAGGTTTGAGAAACTGCTTGGCCACCGGGACGGTCTCGAAGCCCCGCTGTATGAGCATCGCGGCGAGAGCCGTGGGAATCTGCAGCTCGCTGGCCAGTCCCCGGGCTTGTTCTGGATCGGCGGGCGCGGAGACCCGCCATCGTACACGTGGTTGGACCAGCGTCATTCACTGGAATCGTAGATCAACACACCACACGCCTCACAGGCTTCCACGGCTTGCCCGTTGAGGATCTTTTGCCGTCGATTGAGCGGGACAGCGGTGTAACAATAGCCGCACGCCCCGCCCTGAAGCGGGTAGAGCACGAGCGGCGCTCGTCCCTGGCGGATCCGCTCATACATCTCGCGGAGATTTTCCTTGACTTGTTTGGCGGTTTCCGTGCGATCTCGCCTCGCGGCCGTCAACCGATCCTCGCACTCCGCTCGCTTGGCGGCCAACTCCTCCCGTTTGGGCGCTTGCGCCACCTTTAACTGTTCCAGCGCCTGCTCCGCCTCGGCGGTGATTCGCTCTGCCTCCTGGACCTTGTCGGCAGACCGCAGCCATTCGGCTTCCTCCTTGGCCAACACGCCCCGCGCGAGATCGAGCTCCGCCATGATGGCCGACGCCTCTTTGGCACCTCGCACCCACTCAAGGCGTTGCCGACGCCGTTCCTGCATCACGCGATAGCTTTCGATCTTACTCTCGAGCTCGCCACGCCGCACGTCCGCCTCTTCGACCCGCTTGCGCGCGGCTGCAACTTGAGCTTCGACCTTAGCGCACTCCGCATCCAGCTCCTGAATCACCGGTTCGACAGATCGAATATCATCCTCAATCTGCATGACGGCTTTGTCTTTCTCCTGCAACTCGAGTAATACCTCTAAATCAGCGTGCACGACTCCTCCCAGCGTGTATCACTTTCCAATCCGAGTGATCGATTTTTTGCCTCATCCGTACGAGCATTTCCTTTTCACGTAAGAGATCTGTCTTTTCATCCTCCGAAGCGAGAGACATTTGACGGTCTAGTTTGGTAAGGCGGTCATCGAGACTCCTGGCCTCCAATCGGTTGAGTGCGCCCTCCACTTCCGCATCGAGGTTGGGCACGCTCCATTCCTCGCCCAGAAGCTCGACGAGTAATCCGCGCACCTCTCCAACGGTATCGGGCACCAACTCGCTAGCCGGTACACCTGGGTCGGTGGCGGCCAACATCTCGAGCAGTCGGCGCGCGGCACCGTCGGGTGGCAAGCGGCTCGGCAGGTGCTGGGCAATGCGCGGACGCCAGGACGGCTCATGAACCATCACACGCAACAGTTGCCACTCGGGACCGCGCGACCGCCGAGGGGGTAACGGAGCGGGTTCCTCCAACCGGCGCGGCGGCCGGGGCTCGGCCGGCGCCGACCACTGCCCAGTCTGTAATTCCCGCAGCACGGACTCGCGAGCCACCCCAAGCGCTTCTGCTGTTCGGTTGACGTAGAGATCCTGAGTGACGGGGTCAGTCGCGGATCGCAGCGTCGACAGCAACCGATCGAGCGCCCGGCGCCGACCGGCGAGGGAACCGAGCCAGCCTCGTTGTTCGAGCAACTGGATCTTTCGCTCGAGCACATCGATCCCGTCGCGGAGCAACGCCTCCACAGCTGCCGCCCCAGCGGAGCCAGCGATGGTGTCTGGGTCCTCCCCCTGGGGGAGCGTCGCCACGAGCACCCGGACGCGCTCTCGCAGCAGCTCGTCGGCGGCGCGGAACGTCGCGCGCAGGCCGGGAAGATCGCTGTCGTACAGCAACGTAACTGTCTTGGTGTAGCGCTTGAGCAGCCGCGCTTGTCCGCGCGTCAACGCGGTACCCAAGGGGGCGACGACCTCCTCGATTCCGACATCTACCAGGCGCAGCACATCGAAGTACCCCTCGACCACCACCGCGCGCTCCGCTTTGCGAATGGCGTGCTTTGCCTGGTGCAGGTTGTAGAGGAGTTCTCCTTTGTGATAGATCGGAGTCTCGGGAGAGTTCAGATACTTGGGCTCGCCGTCGCCGAGCACCCTTCCACCAAACCCCACGACACGTCCTCGCAAATCGTGAATCGGAAAGACAAGGCGGTTCCAGAAGCGCGGCCGGAGCGGCCTCCCCTCCCGTTGCAATGCCAGGCCCGCTTCGGTGAGCGTGTCGGTGGAGATCCCGAGCGTCTCCATCGCACCCAAAAACGCTTTGCCGCCCGGCGCAAACCCCAACCCCAGCAGGGCCGCTTTCTCCATATCAAAGCCGCGCCGGTCCAGGTAACTCCTGGCGTTGCGGGCGTCGTCAGACTCGATGAGCTGGCGTGCGTACCATTCGGCCGCCGCGGCGGCGGCCGTGAACAACGGCTCTCGCGGATCCGGGCCCCCGGAGGGGCGTTCGGGGATTGCAATACCGCACCGCCGTGCGACGTCCCGGACCGCCGTTGGATACTCCAATCCCAACTTTTTCATCAAGAAGGTGAATACATCACCACCTTCATGACACACGAAGCAGTAGAACATCTGCTTCTTGGGGATGACCGCGAAGTTCCGATGGGTGCCTCCGTGGAAGGGACACGGACCGCGGTAGTCCGAACCGGTTCGCTTCAGCTGGACGTGCTCTCCAACTACCGCCACGATGTCGGCCGCGTCGCGCACTCGCTCGATGACTTCGTCGGGGATCGTCAACCCGTGAACTCGGCGATGGTGACGCCCGCCCCACCTTGGTGCGGCAGTGCAAGACGAAAACGCACCACCCGGCGGTCCCGCCGTAAGACCTCGGCCACTGTTTTTCGAAGGACGCCGCCACCCTTTCCGTGGATGATACGCAGCCAGGGCAGGTCCGCCATCACGGCTTGGTCGATGGCCGTGGGGATGAGAGCCTCCGCCTCGGCGGCCGTCATCCCGCGGAGGTCGATCTCGGACGTGGCGGTTTCGGCCGCGACTGTGCGGCTTTTCACGGGTGTCCGCCCGGTGGGCTCCGGTTCTTCCACACTTTGCCCCGGTTGCCCCTTCACTGTCCACCCTTTATCCGCAAGTGTCTTGAGCGCGTCTGCCTCCGCGGCGACGCCCTGCTCGACCAGACGGCGTGCTTCCTTCGCTGTCGCCTCATCGACGGCGGCGCGAGCCACGCTCAACGCCTCCTCAACTCGTTTGCGGGCCTCGAGCAGGAACTGGCGCGCCTGTTCACGGCCCTCACGCTCGAGCTCTCGCTCGCGGCGCCGCACCTCATCGAGCCGTTGCGCGACGTCGGATTCTTGCGTGGCCACCTGCGCCTGCGCTGCAGCCACCCGGGCCTCGTCGCGTTCGAGCTGGGCGGTGCGCTCGCGCAGATCGGCCGCGGCAGTCTCCACATCCGCAAGGGCGGCCTCGAGGGATTTGGCGCTCTCCGGAATGAGTTCGTCCGCCTTCGCCAACACGTCACCCGGCAACCCGAGGCGTCGCGCAATCGCGAGGCCGTAGGATCGACCGGGCTGACCGAGCTGGAGCCGGTACGTTGGCGCCAATGTGTCGGCATCGAACTCGAGCGATCCATTGAGAAAACCCGGATTCGCCGCCGCGAGGTCTTTCAGCTGGCTCAGGTGCGTGGTCGCGATCGTGAGCGCGCCACGGCTCGTGAGGCTCAGCAGCACGGCGCCGGCAAGCGCCGCCCCTTCGAAGGGATCCGTGCCCGCGCCAATCTCATCCAACAGCACGAGTGAACGCTCATCCGCTTCCACTAGGATGTGTCGCAGCGACGCCACTCGGGCACTGAACGTAGACAGGTTGTCCTCGATGGATTGGTGATCGCCGATATCGGCAAAGAACCGCCGGAACACGGGTAACACGCTTTCGGGACCGATCGGTGGCACGATCCCAGCCTGCGCCATACCGCTGATGAGCGCGATGGCCTTGAGCAGCACGGTCTTCCCGCCGGCATTGGGGCCGCTCACGAGCAAAGTGCGGTGGGACGCGGCCAGGATGAGATCGAACGGGACCGGAGTCGCCGACTCGTCGAGAATCAACGGGTGGTAGGCGCGACGAAGAGATGGAACGGCGGGTGCATCGACGAGGGTGGGCATGCTGGACCGACAGTCGATCATGTAGCGCGCCCGTGCGTAGAGATCATCCGCCTGGATGCACATGGTCCAGCCCAGCTCTATGGAGTCGACCGCGTCTCGCGCCCCCTCGGTGAGTGCCAGCAAGACGGCGTGCATCGCGCGAGCCTCCGCAGCCTCCGCCGAGCGCAGCTCGTTGCCAAGTTCCACAGCCGCGACGGGCTCCACGAACAGCGTGGCACCGGAACTCGACTCGTCGTGCACAAGCCCTTGGATTCGGGTGCGATCGTCGCGGCGCACCGGAATCACGTAACGCCCACCCCGCACCGTGACATCGGCATCTCCGGTATCTGCATCGCGGGCGATCTTCCGAAGTACGCCAACCAGCCGCGTGCGTAGTTCGCGCACATCGCGCCGAGCACGTCGCAGCTCCGGTGAAGCATCGTCCTTGACGGTGCCATCCGGCTCCAGCGCGCGTGCGAATTGATCGGTCAGGTCTTTTGGTGGGAGCTCGACGACCAACGAGGCAGCACGTGGTGCGGCATCGCGCACACGGCGAAGTCCGTCGTGTACCACGCGCATTGCCTGAAAGGAACGGAGGAGCTCAGCCAGTGCCGAGCCTTCGAGTACGCCACCCGTTGCTCGGAGGGTGCGAACGCTCGCCGCTATGTCAGGCACGGAAACCGGTTCGAAGCCGTCGCCGCTGGACAGAGCACCCGCGAGTTCCGCCACCATCTCCAACTCGGCCTGGATAGCGGCCTTTTCGGTCCCGGGCCGCCGCTTGCGGATGGCGTCCGCTCCCAGCGGACCGACCGCGCGTCGAGCCACCAGTTCGAGTGCTTTGTCGAATTCGAGTTCGAGGAGAGCGTCCGCCAAGTCGGAGATAGCGGAAGGGGCGCTCACGACGCCCGTCACCGGCACCCCTTCGAGTCATTTTGCGCTGTTGTCACCTGCGATCGCTTGGCATGCTGGCCCCGATGGACGTTCCGTGAGTGATCGCGGGCCCGAGTTACACGGGGACGGATCACCGTGACGCGTCCGAACAACTGGGAAGGCGAGGGAGAACGCTGCTGCCGTGAATCACTGCGGAACGAATTAGCGCGGTCGATAGTGCTGGAATCGCCGCTGTTTTCGCCGCGCGGCGTTTACTTTGCGCTTGCGACGCTCACTCGGTTTTTCGTAGTGCCGATGCCTGCGCAGATCGGAGAGGATCCCGGCCTTTTCACACTTCTTCTTGAAGCGCCTGAGTGCGCGCTCGAAGCTCTCGTCGTTGTGGATGATCACCTCGGACATAACCTTCTGAACTAGCGAGCCTTCAGTCACTTCCCGATCCGGGCTTCGAAGCATAGCGAAAGCGTAGACCGCCATCAAGCCTGACACGGGCTCAGGGCGGCGCTACCCGGGGGGCCACCCCAGCGCCCGCCCGCCAAGCACGTGCGCGTGCAGATGAAACACCGTCTGGCCACCGTCCGCGTTCGTGTTGATCACCACACGGTAGCCACCGTCGGACAGTCCGGCGTCTCGGGCCACGTCGCGGGCAAACAGCAAGAGCGCACCAACGTCATCCGCATTCGCGGCGTCGTTGAGCGAAGCAATGTGCCGCACGGGAATGGCCAGGACGTGCGTGGGGGCCTGCGGATTGATGTCGCGGAACGCGAGGAAGCGGTCGGATTTTCGCACGACGTCCGCCGGGATCTTGCCAGCGGCGATCTTACAGAACAGACAGTCCTGGACGGTCACGCTCCGAACGCCTCCTTCATCTTGTTCCAGAAGCGCCTTCCAATGCTCTCGTCTTTTGGCGGCTCGCCTTCCAGGTCCCCGAGGCGCGTCATCAGTTCGCGGAGCTCTGGTGTCAACTTGGTCGGAGTCCACACCTGCACCCTGACGTGGAGATTCCCCTTGCGTCCGTGATCGAGGTTGGGCAATCCCAGACCGCGCAACGTCAGGATGGTACCCGCCTGTGTGCCCGGTGGGACATCGAGCGCCTCTTCGCCGTACGGCGTGGGAACCGTGAATGGCGCACCCAAGGCAGCCTGACTAAAGGAAATTGGGAGGTCGTACACCAGATCGTCGCCGTGGCGCTCGAACCGCGGGTCCTCTTCGACCTGAAGCTCCACGATGAGATCGCCAGCCGGTCCACCCCGGGGGCCCGCCGCGCCTTTGCCGCGCAGGGTGAGATAATGAGCGCTCGACACACCAGGTGGCACTTCCAGCTCGACGACGCGCTCGCTACGCACCCGCCCGTCGCCGCGGCACTCGCTGCAAGGCGTCGTTACAACGCTCCCTTCCCCCCGGCACGTGGGACACGCTGATACCGATACAAACTGGCCGAACAGTGACTGCGCCGCCCGCCGAACCTCACCCGCACCGCCACAAGTCTGACACGGCTGCTGCTCGCTGCCCGGTTCCGCACCCGCACCACTGCACCGCTCGCACCGCTCCAACGCCTTGAGCTTGATCTTCCGCGCCGTCCCATGCGCCACATCGTGGAGTGTCAGACGGAGGGCGATTTGAATGTCCTGACCGCGATGGCGTGAGCGGCGATGACGTTCGGCGCCTCCAAACAACGCATCGAGGCCACCGAGTCCACCAAAGTCCCGCATGAAGATGTTGAGCGCTTCGCTGAGATCGAAATGCGTGAACCCGAAGCCACCGCCCGCGCCACCGCGCACACCAGCCGTACCAAAGCGGTCATACCGCGCCCGCTTATCGGAATCGCGAAGGACTTCGTACGCCTCGGCAGCTTCCTTGAACTTTTCCTCGGCTCCACGATCGCCGTTGTTACGGTCGGGATGGTACTCCATCGCGAGCCGCCTGTAGGCTTTCTTGATGTCAGCCTCGGAGGCGTCACGGCTTACGCCGAGCACTTCGTAGTAATCGCGGGCCATGAGAACGGTTGGGACGCGCTACCGTAATAAATCGGTCATGAGACGACTCGTGTGCCCGACCAGCGTCATCACCTTCTGATAGGGCATGCGAGTGGGCCCCATGACCCCGATGACGCCGGTGAGCGCACCACAGCGGTACTTGGACGATACGAGCGTAAAGCTGCTCAGCTTGGGATCGAGATTCTCCGCACCGATGCTGACGCTTATGCCGGGCTCGTGCCGCGACCGCAGTGACTCTCGCAAGAGATCCCGTCTCTCGGTGAGATCGAGCAGTGTTCGCATCTGTTCGTTCGAGGCGAACTCTGGCTGGTCGGCCAGCATCTTGGCACTCCCGAGCACCACATCACTCCCGTCGGCGGTGGGCATCTCGAAGAGGTGATCTGCTTCTTCAATGAAAATGTTGAGGAGCTCCTTTTCCTGCCCGGTGGCGGCGTCTCGAAGCCGCTCGCGCAAGGTAGTACGGATCTCGCGGAGTGACAGGCCGCTGAGACGCTCGTTCAAGACTAGTGAGACCCCGGCCACAGCCTCAGGCGGGAGCATGCTCGCCACTTCCACGAAGATTGTGCGCGCCGCTCCGCCACGCAGCACCAGCACCATGAGCAACCGATCTTCTGCCACGCGCACCAACTCCAATCGCTCGAGAACCGTGCGGTCAAACGACGGTGCGATGGCAAGGCCGAGCTCCTGCGTAAGCACGCCAAGCATCTGCGCAGCTTTTTGCAGCAGTTCTTCGATCGCGGTCCGATTGCCAACCAACTCCCGGCGAAGCGCATCTTGCTCACTCACCGTAGGCCTTGAGGTCGCCATCAGTCGGTCGACATACACCCGGTAGGCGCGATCCGTCGGAATGCGACCCGCAGATGCGTGCGGATGATACAGATAGCCCCGATCCTCGAGGTCGCTCATCGTATTGCGGATCGTCGCCGCAGACACCCCGAGGTCGAACTTCTTAGCGATGGTCCGCGAGCCGGCCGGCTCAGCGGTCTCCACATACGAGTGGATCACCGCCTCAAGGACGCGTCGCTCGCGATCGGAAAGTTCTTCTTTGCTCATCCTTCAAGTTCCTCTGTGACAGCAATTTAGCCACCATTAGCCAGGGTGGTCAAGACTCCCGCGAGCTGATCCAGCCGCAACCAACCGGCCGGAGTCAGCCGCAGGCGTCCCGCATCCATCGCCAACCAACCCTGCAAGTCCCCGGCCTCCAGGACCTCGGCGTGCATCTCGCGATCAACGTCCTCGAGGGGCACACCTTCCACCGTTCGGAGACCAAGGTACAGACGTTCCAAACGATCGCGCGTTCGGTCGATGTACTCACTGCCTTCCCGCGGGTCACCCCCACCTTCGATCGTGCACTCGTACGCTGCCCAGTGCGCCATGTTCCAGCGCCTGGTGGGTGGCAGGAACGAATGTGCTGCCGGCCCCAGACCCGCGTAGGAACGACGCGACCAATAGCACGAGTTATGGAGTGATCGTTGTCCTGGGCGAGCGTAGCTGGACACCTCATAGTGCTCGAATCCGGCGCCCGTGAGCATCGTGTGCGCCAGGAGAAACTCGCGTTCGAACCGGGCTTCCGGAGCGGGGGCGCTCTCTTCGCGCGCCACCCATCGTCCAAACGGCGTGCGCGGCTCCACCGTCAGACCGTACACCGACACATGCTCCGGGGCCAGCTCCAGGGCTCGCTCCAGATCTTTGGCAAAGGTGTCCGGTAAGTCATCCGGCAGTCCGAAAATCAAATCCAACGAGATGGCAAAACCGCCAGCCGTACGAAACGTTCGCACGGCGCGATCGATCGCCGCGGCATCGTGCGTGCGATGCATCCAGCGCAACACGGCATCATCGAACGATTGGACACCAAGGGAAACACGGTTGATACCGGCGGCGGCCCAGGCCTCCACCGCGGCCGCGCTCACATCGTCCGGGTTGGCTTCGAGGGTCACCTCCGCATTGGGGGAAACGGAGACTCGGCGGCCGACCTCGGCGAGTAAGCGACCCAGGGTGTCTGGCGACAGCAACGACGGAGTCCCGCCGCCCAGGTAGATCGTGTCGAGACTCTCGATCTCCCACCCGCCACGCGCCAAGCGCTGTTCCAGCTCGCGGACCACCGCCGTCATGTAGCGCTCAGACGGAATCTGTCGGCGCACGGCAATCGAGAAGTCACAATAGACGCAGCGTCGTCTGCAAAACGGCACATGAACGTAGAGGTGCTTCATCCGCCCCCCACCACTTCTGTTTCGAAGGGCGACCGCATCCGGTATCTGATACCTCGCCACTCGATTTCCCGTGAGAACAGGGTTCGTACCAGTCCGGTGAGCGTCACAAGGGAGGCCACTGGCCCCCACGTGGCGTAGGCCCACCCAAAACGTTTGAGACGCGAGCGGTGCTCCGGGTAAAGCGACATGACGGCCCTCACGCGAAGCCACGCCTTGGCAGATCGCACGAGGTATATCGCTAGCAGCAAGATCGCGAGAAGCACCGCTGATCCAGTCACGAGACCCCGCAGCAGCGAAAAAGTGACTACGGTGAGCCCACCCCAGAATGAGAGGTTGTTGACAACCTCCGAGAGCAATCCTAGTTGCCAGAGCTGCGGATGGTAGACCCGTGTAATAGCGAGCTGCCGGTACCGCCACGCCAAGAACTCGTCGCGCTCGCAATCCTCGTGAGTGAACCCGATACACCTTGGCTGGAACCGGATGGTCTTGCCAACCTGGCGCATCGCCTTGGTCAGGGCGTAATCATCGCTCAGCGCGCCATCCCAAAAGGCTGCGACCTGCGCTTCCTCGAAGGTCGAGCGCCCGATCGCCATCGACCCGCCCCAGGCAAAGGGGGCCGATGGCGAGCCCATCAGACCCGCGATGCCCGCGTTCCAGACCGAACGCAATACGGACCAAAACCGCCACGACTGCGGGACGTACCAACGGAATCCCGTGCTGACGTCACACGCTCGCGTCGCAACGGGCGCAACGAGATGTCGCAACCAAGCTCGATCCGGGCGGATGTCCGAATCGCCGAAGGCCAGGATCGTCGTGTTCTCCCGGACGTAGCGTAACGCGTGCAGCAGGTTGTGAACCTTTTGCCCCCGACTTCGGGCCGTTCCCGCATAGTGAATGGTGGCGCGAACCGCTGGGTGCCGCCGTTGCACGGACTCCATCACAGCCACCGCCGGATCGGAGCGGTGCCCCGTGACCAACACGATTTCAAAGTCGGGATAATCGAGGCCGAAGAAAGCCGTGAGATTCTGCTCGAGACCCGGGTCGACCCCGCGACAAGGCAGTATCAGGGACACGGCGGGCCACGGATCGGGGGGCTCGGTGGGCACGGCACGGAACCGCCACATGAAGCGAAGACCGTCGCGGAATGAGACGAGCGCCTCGATCAGCGACAGCGTTACTAGAATAATGAATGCGATTGTCATGGGCGAGGACGGCGGGACTGGCAGGAACCGGACAGCCGGATGGAGACGCGGACAGCCTCGGAGCGAGCGTTAGTGAGCGGTGGCCGGCTTGGGGCGTTTAAACGCCGCGCGCGAACTTCAGCTCCCGGAAGGGCTGCCCTCGTGTCCGCCTCCTTGCCATTCTGCGCACCAGCTCACCGCCCGACGCCGAGCGGAATGTCGTACGTCTTGACCTTGCGACTCGATTTCACGCTGTCGTGGATAAAGCAGATGTGTGTACACCAACACTGATCACGGACGATCTGCTCCGTTTCCCGGGTCATCTCTGCCGAAGGGAACAGCTTTCCGAAGTCGCACCCGACCTGCCGGAGATTGGACACGGTACCACGTAACTCACACGCCCGGACGTCTCCATTGTAGTCTATGACCAGAATGGTTTGCCCCGCGCGGCACGGCATCGGCCAGCGCGTGGAGTGTTCATAGTTCTTCTGCTGGATCGAGTAATAGAAATACAACGTCTGGTTGTAGTAGAACTCCTTGAACCGCCCCTTGACGCGGCCCCCGTGTCGCGTGCCAAGTTTGCGCGCGTAGTGAGCGTGAATCGGTTTGACGGCCTCGTAGAACAGGGAGAGCCGATCGGGGTCGATTACCTTGAGATCGGGGTCCTTCGCATCGCCGCGGATGATCTGGAAATACTGACCGTCCAGGTCCGTGTGCTCAATCAACCACCTTCCCAGCGCTTCCAATTCGTCGATATTGTCGGCGGTGATCACTGAGTTGACGTGGAGCCGAATGTTCCGATTGTGTGCCCGCACCGGATAGAGGGCCCGCAGCGCGTCGATGGCCTTGGCAAAATTTTCCGGCACACCTCGAATGCGGTCATGTGTCGCTGCGAAGCCGTCGAGGGCGACGTTGACGTTGACCTCCATCTTGGGCATCTGGACGCTGGCGTACTCCATCAAGTCCACGAGCCGATCCTGAAATAGTCCGTTGGTTGGCAAGTTCAGCGTTCGAATGCCATTGCGCTCGTAAAACATGCGCACGATCTCACCGAGTCGGGGACGCATCATGGGCTCGCCGCCCGAAAGCCAAAGCTCCCGAAAGCGCGGCATCGTTGCGCTCAACGTGTCTATCTCGTCGAACGAGAGATCGCCGCGCTGATTGAGCTCCTTCCAATAGAAGCAGGTCGCGCACTTCGCATTGCACCGGCTTGTCACGAAGAAGATGAGCGTGTGAAGCTGCATGCGTCCGAATATGTGAGGTCTGGAGAGAGTCCGAAAGGTCGCCCTCGCGCTAAGCGCCCACTGCCATTTGGTGCTTCAGGCGAAAGACCGTCCCGGGCTCTTGGATCACGAGTTCACGGATCTCGAGCGATGTGAGAATGGCAAGCACCTCGGCAGCTGCCCGACCGATTGACCGCGCGATGTCGTCGACGTGCACCAACCCCATACCCAGCGCGTCGAGCACGAGACGCTCGTCCGAGTTGAGGTTGATCAAGCGGTCGGCACCACCAACCTGCATGAGATTGAGGCCGTACTCCTCGAGCACATCCTTTAGCCCGAGAGCCGCCTTCGCCCCCATCTGAATGAGCTGGTTGCATCCCGCCGATGTCGGACTGGTGATTGGACCGGGGACGCTCAGCACTTCGCGGCCTTGGGAGAGGGCGCAGTCAGCCGTGATCAGCGCACCAGACCGGCTCCTTGCCTCCGTCACCAGCGTGACACGAGACAGGCCGCTGATGAGCCGGTTGCGTCGTGGGAAGCTCCCCTTTTGCGGCCGCTCATCCGGAGGGCTTTCAGTGACGAGGCACCCTTCCGTCGCAACACGATCGTACAAGCGGCTGTTGGATGTTGGATAAACGACTCCCAGACCGTTCCCCAAAACGCCGATCGTTGCACCACCGACGTCGAGTGCCGCGGTGTGTGCAACCGCGTCTAATCCTCGAGCCATTCCACTCACAACCGCCAAACCGGCACGCGCAAGACCCCCAGCGAAGTGGCGGGTCACCTCGGCACCATAGTAGGTATGTGTCCTGCTCCCGACGATGGCGACGGCGGACAGCCCCAACACCTCTACCTTCCCTTGCACGAATAAGAGACATGGCGCATCCGGCATCGTCCGGAGCAACACGGGAAAGGTGTCCTCGTGCAGGGCAAGCACCTCCGCGCCGAGCTCGCGAGCCCGCCGCAGCACGGGGATGGCGTCCTCCGCCGTCGCCGCCGCCAGCGCCCGCGCGACGCCACGGGAGATCCCGGGCACATGCGCGAGCTCCGCGAGCGGGACTTCCAACACCCGATGGACAGAACCAAAGGTGGCAATTAGCATCTCCAGCCGCGCGCGGCCAATGCCAGGGACCAGCGCTAGGCTGGCGTAGGCGGCGTCGATCACGCGTCGGATGCCGGTGGCGTCGCCGCGGATCCTTCCTTATCACCCACCCGCAACAGCGCCCACAGTTTTTCTTGGAGCTCTAGCAGCCCGCGGTTTGCGACGGCGGAGATGCCCACCACGCCTTCCGACTGGGGTGCACTGATGGGGGGAGCGGCTTCGTTTGGCCGAAGAAGATCCGTCTTGGTCAGGACCACCAGATGCGGCTTTGCCGCGATGCGTTCCGAGTAAAGTGATACTTCGTTGCGCAATACCTCGTAGGTTGTCTGCGGATCTGGATCGTTTACGGGGATCAGATACGCCAGCACCCGGGTTCGCTCTATGTGCTGCAAGAACTGATCTCCCAACCCCTTCCCCGCGTGTGCCCCCTCGATGATGCCCGGGATGTCCGCCATCACGAAGGACCTGCCCTCGGACAGACCCACGACCCCGAGATTTGGATGCAATGTCGTGAACGGGTAATCCGCGATCTTGGGATGCGCCGCCGAGACCGCGCTGAGCAGCGTGCTCTTCCCCGCATTGGGCTGTCCCACGAGCCCCACGTCTGCAAAGAGCTTGAGCACGAGCTCGATCTGCCGGTCCTCACCTTCCTCTCCAGGCTCCCATTCACGCGGAGCCTGGTGCGTGGGTGTGGCAAACCTGGCGTTTCCTCGCCCTCCACGACCGCCGCGGGCAACCAGCAGCGTGTCCCCAGGGTTGACGACCTCCCCGAGCACCATCTCGCTACCGGCCTGCACGATTTGCGTTCCCGGTGGCACCGGCAGGTGAACGTCGGCCCCGGACTTTCCGGTCTTGTTGGATCCCTTCCCGTGTTGGCCACGTTCGGCCTTCCAGTGGGTCTTGTAGCGGTAGTCCAAGAGCGTTGACAGGTTCCCGTCTGCGCGCACGTAGACGCTTCCTCCACGCCCACCGTCACCCCCATCGGGCCCGCCGCGCGGCACGAACTTCTCCCGGCGGAACGCGACGCAGCCTGACCCGCCGGTCCCGGCGGTAACACGGATCTGGGCGCGATCGATGAAGCTCATATCGGTCGATTACCCCCGAGCATGCTGTGTCGAGGGTTTGCCGGTCCAACCAAACCGTTGCACTCGTGGTCAAACGAACGTGAGATCACCACGTGCTCGGATTTCGCCCACACCTTCATCGCGCGTATTCCGAATAGGAATAGCGGCGGCGCTGGGTAGGCGCACTGTGGGACTGGGTTCCAGATCGAGTCGGTCGAGCATGCGAACCACGGCCACCATCGCTGCCTTGCCGTGCCCGTCCTCGACCTTGAGCGCAAGTCCCCAGCCCCGATCAATGAGGCCCGCGACGTAAACCCCTTCTGCGCCGACCTTGGCAATCAGTTTGTGAGGGTATGCCTCCATCAACGCGGTGCAAAGGCGTCCGTGGCCGGCCACGAGGTCCGGGTGCGTGGACATAGCGGATACGACGGCCTTCGGCCCCGCGTCGCTCGACGTCACGAGCCGCGCAAGAGCGGCGGCCATGGCGGAAAGGGGAAGGGCGAACGTGACTACTCCACAACCATCCGTACCCTCGGGAAGCGAGGTTGGGCTCACGCGGCACCAACGGGCCAGCTCCCGTTTCACCCGGTGCTGCACCGGGTGGTCGGACCGGTGGTACCCGGCGATGGGCCAGTCGTGGTGTCTGGCGAGCGTGAGCATTCCCGTGTGCTTGCCGGAGCAGTTGCTGGCCAGGCGCGAGGGCGGATCCGTCTCGATCTTCTCCTTGCCATCCATGATCGCATAGTCCACCGAGAGCGGGGCGTGTGCACCGCAGGCGAGATCGCCCTCGACACACCGGATTCGCTCGAGCCAGGCGCGCACCAGCGCAACCTGATAGCGCTCCGAGTTGTGCGATGCGCACGCGAGCGCTAGCTCCTGCGGCGTCACCTCGAAGTGGTCTGCCGCGCCATCGACGAGCAGAGGAAGCGCCTGAAAGGGCTTGGCGGCAGACCGCATGAACGTCGCGAGCTCGGGGTCACCGGCTCGGGCGACGAGGCGTCCATCGGCATCGACTACCGCTGCCGACACTCGATGGCACGATTCCAGTACACCACCGCGGAGGTTTTCGACGACTAGTTCCGTCACGTGTCTTAGCCTGCGTTGCAAGGACAGCGGTGGGCCTGAGCTCGCGGTAAAGAGCAATCTCGCGCCAAAGATACCAACCCGTTGCTCACGCTGCGACCTCGGCCGATCCATCGTACATTCGAACCGTGAGTGGTCTAACCCGACAGTGGATTCGATCCCTGGTACCGCGATCCCTTAGGAACTGGCTGCGCGCACCGGGCGTGTCGGCTCGCTGGCTGTGGGACGAAGCGCGCCATTTCGCGGGTGCCGATGGCGTATTGGAAATGCACCCGGGGTGGCACGTTCGCTGTCATCCAGCCGTCCGTCGCTCACTCTCCAGCACCCAGCTCCTGGATCCCGCTCAGCGAGAGGAGCTCGCCGAGTTCATCGCCCACTGCTCGCAAGATCTCTACTTGTTCGATCTCGGCGCCCACTTTGGCCTCTTCAGCCTCGCCGCGACGCATTTTGGTGGACCACGGGCTCGCGCGGTCGCGGTCGAGCCCTCACGGATGGCTGGCCGCTTGCTCACGGTGCAAGCCAAGCTCAACGGCATGGCCGATCGACTGCGCGTCGTCCATGCGGCAGTGGGGGCCACTCGCGGCTGGAAGAAAATGCTTCCGGTAGGAGTGATCGCGGACGGGTACCTTGTGCCCGCGGACGGTCGGGAGTCGGAGAGTGACTACGTGGACGTTCGCGTTGTCACGATCGACTATTTGGCCGAGGATCTCGGAGTGATCCCAACCCACATCAAGATCGACGTGGAAGGGGCCGAGGCCGCCGTGTTACGCGGGGGTCAGCGCGTCCTGGCCGCCCGTCCTGCGCCGATTCTCTTCATCGAGCTTCACAACGCAATCTTGAGACAGCGTGGTGACGACCCGCAGGAGGTCCTTCAGCTGCTCAATAGCGCCGGCTACGATCGACTCTGTGTGGCGGGTCGGGATACCACGACGGACGACCTGGGTGCCAGACCGGTTGTGCGGTTCGTGGCGCAGAAATCGGGATCCGCCCGTCACTCATAGCGGAGTGCTATGACTGGGTCGACCCGGGTGGCGCGTCTCGCGGGGACCAGCGAGGCAGCGATGCTCGTCGCCACGAGGACGAGTACGATTGTGACGAAGATAACTGGATCCCATGGTTCGACTTGGAAGAGCACCACCTCGAGCCCGCGCGAAAGCCCCGCGGCCAACGCGACCCCTATCACCAAGCCGACGGCGAGCTGGGCAGCGCCCTGCCGGAAGATGAGCTTGAGCACGTCACTCGTTTTCGCGCCCAGTGCCATGCGTACGCCCACCTCCTGGGTGCGCCGGCTCACCGAGAAGGCTGTTACGCCGTAGAGCCCTACCGACGCCAGAAACAGCGCAACACCGCCAAACACCATGAAGATCACGCCGAACACGCGGTAAAACCACGTGTCACGCGCGATAGCGTCTGCCATCGTCCAGACCCAATAGATCGGAAGGTCTGTATCGATCTTGGTGACCTCTTCTCGCACCAGCGGTGCCACGGCCATGGGGTTCCCGGCCATGCGGACCGCCATGCTCATGAAGCGCAGTGAACTCTGTCCCAGCGGAAGGTAGAGTCCTTCGGGGTCTTCGTTGTCGACACCACCCATGTAGAGGTCGGGCACGACGCCCACGATGGTCAGCCAGGGCTCCTCGGTATCCGCCGTTCCGAGCCGGACACGTCGACCGATCGGACTGGCGTCGGGAAAGTGCCGCTGCGCAAACGGCTGATTGACGATCGCCACGGGAAGCGACTCTTCGTTGTCCGACCACCGGAAGTCACGCCCTTCGAGTAGGCTCACATCGAACGTTGCGAAGAAATCCGGAGAAACTGTATTGAGACGGGTGAGTGGATAGTCGCGCTCGGTCGCGTAGGCCTCGCCTTCGACGGCCATGCGACTCCGGCCCGAGCCTAACGCTGGCAGACCGGAGGTGAGGCTCGCAGCTTGCGCACCCGGTAAGGCGCGGAGACGCTGCTGCAGTTCTTGCGCAAATCGCACGCGGCTTGACTCGTCGGGATAGTCGGTCTCAAACAAGCCCACGCGAGCTGTAAACACATTGGCACTAGCAAATCCAAAGTCGATCGTGCGCAGATTCGTGACGCTCTTGATCATGAGGCCAGCGGACACGAGGAGACCAACCGATAGCGCGATTTCAGCCACCACGAGGCCCCGTGTCAGCTTCCCGAGCCGCATGCTCGAGCTGCCCCGGGATTCGTCCTTGAGCACTTCGTGGACCTTGGTCCCTGTGGCCTGAAGAGCGGGGATGATCCCCGCGATCACTGCTGAGAGTACGGCAAGCCCAACGACAAAGAGAATCGCCACTGCATCGATCTTGATGTCGATCCAGAAGGGTGGATCCGTGTTCGCAATGGCTGCGTTGAACAGGCGCACGCCAAGCCAGCCGAGACCCAGCCCAATAACCGCCCCGACGCTGGATAGCACGAACGCCTCGGCAAGCATCTGGAGCACAACCTGCAGGCGATTTGCACCGAGCGCTGAACGGATGGCGACTTCTTTGGTGCGCGCCGCGGCGCGCGCCAGCAATAGGTTTGCGACGTTCGCGCATGCAATCAGGAGCACGAGAAAAACCGCGGCGAACATCGTCGTCAGCAGTGTCTTGGGCTCGTCACCCATGTACTCCTCGGTGTACGGCTTGATCACCGCACCGACGCCCTCATTCGTCTCGGGATACTCCAGTTCCAGCCGTTTGGCAATCGAGGCAAACTCAGCTGTCGCCTGATCGATGGTGACCCCGTCCCGTAACCGTCCAAAGACCTCGAGGGTAATGCCCTGCCCACGCTCGATCCGCAAAGGGTCCATCCGAAGCGGCAGCCACACGTCCTCGGCAAGAGGAAACGCGAAGCCTTGTGGCATGACGCCGATGATCGTCATCTCCTCGCCGTTGGCGCGCACGGTCTTGCCAACGACGTCCAGGTCCCCGTCGAACCGGTCTTGCCACACCCGGTGCCCCAAGAGAATCACCGGCGCTGCGGCAGGGTCATCTTCACCAGCCTGAAACGCACGTCCGAGCATTGCCCGCGCACGCAGCATGTCGAACGCGTTTGCCGAGATGAAGGCGCCGTCATATCGCTCCGGCCGCTCCGTGCCGCTCACGTTCACGGTCCCCTGGTAGAAGCCGGCAAGGCCCTCGAAGCTCGTTTGTTGCTCTTGCCAGTCCAGGAAGTCGTGGAGCGTGACCTCCATGCTCTGGATGTCCTCGGCCAAGTTGTTCCGCTCGAGGTGCATGAGCCGGTGTGACTCCTCAAACGGAAGGCCCCGGAGCAAGGCGCCGTAGACGATGCTGAAGGTCGTGGTGGTCAGGCCAATTCCGAGGCTCAGCGCGAACACGGCGAGAATGGTGACGCCCGGATTCTTGAGCATGAGCCTTGCGCCAACCCGGAGGTCTTGAACAAAGGAGGGCATGGAGTTCCCGGTTGAAGGGTTGCTGGCTCTACGGATGGTCTACCTGGTGGGTTTCACAGAAGAGGGCGGGATGAGCGGAATGGGCCGGAGCGGCTAGAGCGGTATGCGGAGCTTTGCGGTGCAGCCCGGGGTGTCGTGGCGGTTGCGGAGGGTGAGGGTTCCGCCGTGCGCCTCGGCGATCTGGCGGCACAGGACGAGTCCGATTCCGGAGCCACTCCGTTTCGTTGTGAAAAAGGGGACAAAGAGGTTGGCGGTGTCGGCCAAGCCGGGGCCGTCGTCCTCCACCCACACCTCGAGTGCTCCATTGCGTCGCCCCCATCCGACACGGACCCCACCACCGGTCTCGAGGGCGGCGTCCACGGCGTTGTTCACCAGGTTGATCAGGAGCTGGTCGAGCTGGTCCCCGTCGGCGGCGATCGATATCGCTGGGCCGGCGAGGACCTCGACAGGCAGACGCGTTTCCAAGCCGGCGACGCGCCGGACCCACAATCCGACGTTCAGCGTTTCACGCATCGGGGGCGGGAGCCTTGCGAGCCTGGCGTAGGACTGCATGAAGCGGATCAGCGCCTCCGAGCGTCCGGCGATCACCTCGAGCCCCCGTGTGAGATCGGGAAGGAGGTCGGCCGGATGGGACTCTCGGCCAAGCATGTCCTTCAGGCTTCCTGCCATGGACTTGATGGGCGCGAGCGAATTGTTGATCTCGTGGCTCAACACACGCACCAGCCGTTTCCAGGCCTGCAGCTCTTCTTCTCGTAGCGTCTGGCTCAAATCGGAGAGGACCAGCAGCTGGTGCGGACGGCCACCCTGGCGAAAGGCGCCTCGGCGAATGTCCCAGCGGCCGGCACCGCCGGGGAAAGCGACGTCGATCACGCGGGGCGCAGGCCCATCGAGGGTCTCACCCAAGCCGAGCACATCGGCATCACGCCCCAACAGCTCGCGAGCCGACCCTGCCAGGAGCCTCTCACCCGCGTGATTGACAAGGCGTAACCGCCGGTTGTCGTCGAACGCAAACACGGCGACGTCGATCTCAACCATGATTTGACGCAGCAGCTGCGTCGCCTCGACCGCTCCCAGGCGTTGCTCTCGCAGAGTCGCACTGAGCGTGTTCACTTCGTGCATGGCGAGGCCGAGCGCCTCGTCACCTTTTGGTGCACGACCGCGCACTGAGAAGTCGCCTTCCGAGAGCGCGGCGAGCAGGTTCGCGAGCGTTTGCAGCGGGCGCATGACACGCTCTCGCACGGCAAACGCGAACCCTAACCATGCGAACACAATGAAGATCGCGAGCGTCCATTGAACTTTTGGTGTGAAATCACCCAGCCAGAGCAGCAGGAGCGAAACGACGATACCTGGGAGCCCTGCCGCCAGTGTCATGAGGAGCACGCGGCGGTCGTGGCTCAACTCGCGGCGCTTCATGCCACACTCACAATCCGAATCGTTGCAGCCGCCGGTACAGCGCGCTTCGGCTCAGACCCAAAGCCTTCGCGGCGTCGGTCACGTTGCCATCGAACCGTTGTAGCGCGCGTTTAATGAGGTAACCCTCGACCTCGTCCAAGGTCATTTCCTCGAGACCGGGGCTGCCATCCGACCCGGAGGAGCCAAGCGCCAGATCGACGCTGCGGATCTGATCGGCCTCTGCCAGGAGCACGGCTCGCTCGATAGCATGGTCGAGCTCTCGAACGTTCCCGGGCCAGTGATGATGGAGCATCGCTTGCATCGCGTCCGAAGCAAAACCAGCCAGCTGACGCTTGCGGTACCGCTGCGCATACTGTTGGAGGAAGTGGGCCGCGAACACCGGGATATCCTCACGTCGCTCGCGCAGCGGCGGCAGACGAATCTCCACAGTGTTGAGCCGGAACAAAAGGTCCTCACGGAACCGGCCGGACTCGACCTCAGTGCGCAGGTCGGCGTTGGTCGCCGACAGCACTCGGACCGAAACGTGCTGGCTCCGCGACGAACCCACGCGCTCGAACTCACCGGTTTGCAGGACGCGCAAGAGCTTCGGTTGGAGAGTCGCTGGGAGGTTCGCGATCTCGTCGAGGAAAAGCGTCCCCTCGTGCGCCATCTCGAACCGGCCCACCCGGTCCGCCTTGGCGTCGGTGAACGCCCCTTTGACGTGACCAAACAGCTCGCTCTCGAAGACGTTCTCAGAGAGCCCGCCGATGTTGACCGTCACAAACGGCTTTCCGCGACGTTCCGAGGAAGCGTGGATCCATCGGGCCACCACCTCCTTGCCCGTTCCGTGCTCGCCCGTGATCAGGATGTTCGCGTCGGAAGGCGCCACCCGTGCCATCAACTTCAGCACGGGATCCATCGCGGGTGCCTGGGCGATGAACGTGGGCGAACCTTCTCGCCGGAGCATACGGTTCTCGTCTTCGAGCCTTCGGCTCTTACGGATCGCCTGCCCCAGCTCCACCTGCGTGCGGAGCGTCGCCAGCAGACGCGCATTATCCCACGGCTTCTCGATGTAGTCCCGCGCGCCCCGCTGTATTGCCTCCACCGCACTCTCGATACTTCCCCACGCGGTCATCACGATGACGGGAAGTGCGTCGTCCAAGGCTTGAATGCGTGGCAACAGGTCGAGTCCTTCGCGTCCGGAGGTCGTGTCTCTGGTGTAGTTGAGATCCATCAGGAGTGCATCGAACTCTTGCTCACGCAGTGCGGCCACGACCGCGCCCGGCGACGTCGCGGACTCCGTCGCATACCCCTCCCCTTTCAACAACATGCGAAGCGCTTCCAGAACGTCGTTCTGGTCATCGGCGATCAAGATGTTCGGACGGGCTGTTGGCACTGTGATGATCCGCGTATGCGTTGACAGTCAATTCACCGAAGACCGAAGCGGCCGTCCTACTGCGTTCTCGAGCAGCACGACGGCGCGATGGTACTCGTATCTCGCGTTGACATAGTCGCGTTCCGCCTGCTGCGCGATGAGCTGTGCCTCCAACAACTCGACGAAGTTGCTCTGTCCAAGCCGGTAGCGCTCGCGGCCCAACTCGAGCTGATCGAGGGCGGCGAAACGATTCGACTCTTGAATATCAATCGTCTGGAGCGCGCGCTCGAGATCATGGTACCGTTGCGTGATCTCCGTCTGGAGCCCCAGCGCCCGGTCCCGTAAGGCTAGCTCCGCATCCTCCCGCGCCGCCCGGGTCTCGGCCAGACGCAGCTCGCGTTGAAAGCCAGTGAAGATTGGAAGCGAGACGAACATAAAGGCCTGAAACGGCTGCTGTGTGAAGCGAAACGGGAAGACGTCATTACGACTGCGAATTTGCTGCTCCAGGGCGGTGCGGTCTGCCGGGGTAAAGGCAAACTGGGAACAATCGACCGCCGGCAGCGGATCCGTCAGTCGCGCGAAAACATCGTTTTGCAGCTCGCAATCTTGAATTCGCGTGGCGGCGGACGCCGATTCATTGTCCAACGTCGCCGCAATCACCGGATCGATGTTGGTAAACTGCTGGGCGAACCCTGACCATCCGGCTTGGACGTTGAACGTTGGGAAGAACTGCGAGCCCACGGATCGCACTTCCCACGCTGCAGCCGCTTCGCGCTTTTGTAACGCGACCAACTCCGGGTGACGCTCTGCAGCGAAGGCCAGCAGCTCGTCCAGCTCCAGCTCGAGCGGGCGGATCTCGGGGTCCCCAATAAAGGCGATCTCCATGACGTCATCCGGGGGTGCGACACCCATCAGCTGGAAGAGCCGTAAACGCTCGACTAACACGAGCTGCTCGAGCCGGAGCAGCTCCACCTTGGCCTGCCCGCTCGCCACCTGCGCCTGTCGCGTGTCCAGTCTGGTCACCTGGCCGACGGCATAGCGCGCGTCGGCCAGCCGCTCGTTTTCCTCATTTCGCTGTACCTGGACGCGTTGCAATTCGGCATTCGCTTCCGTCTGCAGGACGTTCAGGAACTGGCCCGTCACGTCGCTCTCAAGTTGGCGCCCCGCCGCGCCGATGTCGGCGTCAGTGGCATCACGTCGCGCCCGGAGCAAGCCGGGTTGCGACAGTGTCTCGCCTGAAAACTGCCAACTGAGCGTGGCCGAATACGTCGATGTCACCGTCGCCGAGCTTTGACGAAACGTCGTCGTGAGAAACGTCTGGGTTCCCGGTCCTCGGTAGCCCAGCGATCCACCGAGCGTGAACGATGGAAGGAACGATGCGTATGCGCCGCGCACTCCCCACGCGGCGGCACCCTCATCGTTGGCGACCTGGCCGTAGACGGGGCTGTTCGCCTCGGCAATCCGCAGCGCATCGGCCAGCGTGAGGGTGTCCTGGAAGACCAGCTGCTGAGCCGACAGGCTCGAGCCACACGCCACGATAGCGGTCAGCGTGACGATTACGTACTTCATCGGGCGCCTCCAACGATGATGTCGATTTCCGATGCCATTCAAACGGGAAAGGGCAACCGACGTGCCATGACTGCAAGCCCTTAAACTATTATATTATAGATACTTAAGTTGAATCGACAATGCCAGGATCGGACGCGAATCGTTCGACACTGCAAAGCGGCGTCCCAAAACCGAACACGCCGCTGGCGGGGTGCGAGGCGGCTCGGCGGGGTTTATTCGCTTCTGAGCGCGACGAGGGGATCGACCCGTGAGGCGCGGCGCGCCGGCAGGTAGGTGGCGACCGCGCAAACCAAGATGACCGTCGCCGTGATGATGAGATACGTAACGGGATCGGCCGCGGTGACGCCAAACAGGAGCCCCTGCATCACCCGCGTGACCACGAGTGCGAGGAGAACGCCGGTGGCAACGCCGACCGTCACGAGCGCGGTACCGCGCTTCAGAACATCTCGCAGGACGTCGACGCCACGGGCACCGAGGGCAATGCGCACACCGAACTCTGGAACTCGTTGGCCCACCCAGTGAGACACCACCCCGTACAGACCGATCGCGGCCAGTCCCAATGCGATCACGGCAAAGGAACCAATCAGGAGTAACGTGAATCTGCTCGGAGCAAGCGCACTGGCCACATACTGTTCCATGTGTCGGATGTCAAAGACGGGAACGCGCGGATCGAGCTCACCAATGCTCGCGCGGACGGTTGCTGCCGGCGTGCCGAGCGCGCCTGATGAGCGCACGACCATGGCGACTTCACGCGACGCTTCCTGCCGATACGGGACATAGATCGTTTCGCGACCCTCGTGAAGCAACGACTCGTGACGCACCGTTTCGACTACTCCTACCACCTCGGCCACGACCGGTGCACCGTCGAGAGGAAAACCGATGGTGCGACCAAGAACGCCACCGTCGGCTGATAGCCGCTCCGCGAGTTGCTCGTCGATGATGACGACCCTCCTCGCCTCCGTGAGATCCTCGTCCGGCGTAAACGAGCGCCCGCGCAGCAACCTCGTGCCCATTGCGGCGAAGTATCCAGAGGTCACCATACGAAAGTTTGCTCGATGACGACGCCACTCTTCGCGGGGTTCGTCGCCGAATCCGTATGGTTGAGTCCACGATTCGCCGCCGAGCGGGAGACCCGCGATGGCCCCCACGGCCTCCACGCCGCGCACGGTGCTCAGACGGTCACTCGCATCTTTCAGGAACCGCGCGCGCGCAGCGGGGCCTTCGTATCCAGCGAGATCGGTCAACGAAAGACGAAAGGTCCAGACACCGGTCGGATCGAACCCCGGATCGACCTGCTGGAGGCGTACCACCGACCGGAGCATGAGCCCGGCACCGATCAACAGAACGACCGACAGGGCAACCTCGGAGATGACGAGGATGCGTCGCAGGCGCACCCGTCCACCGCTAACACCGGTTGCGCCAAACTCACGCAAGGCGCCGAGACCCCCTTGAAGGGACGCGTCGAGCGCCGGTGCAGCGCCAAACAGGAGTGCTGCGATGAGCGTGGCGCCAGTCGTGAAGGTCACCACACTCCAATCCAATGTCACCCACTCCGCGTCCGCCAGCACCGTTGGCCGGATGCGCCATAGCAAATCCGTCCCCCACAACGCCATGACAAACCCGGTCAGGCCTCCGAGGCCAGCGAGTACCGCGCTCTCCACCAATACGCCGCGGACGAGACGCGCCCTACTCGCTCCAATTGCAGTACGCAGCGCCATCTCTCGCTGCCGGCTCATCGCCCGAGACAACGCGAGATTCGCCACGTTGATGCAGGCGATGAGCAACACGAAGCCCACCGCCCCGAGAAGCGCGAGCAGCGCAGGACGCACGTGCGCCACGGTGTCAGCGTGGAACCGGTTGACCTCGATCGTGATTCCGGCTTCCCGATAAGCGGGAATGTCACTCCGTTGCCGTGCTGCGATCGTCATCATCTCCGCGCGCGCGTCGGCGAGTGTCGCGCCAGCGGCCAACCGGGCGATGACGACGCCGGTGTTGTCGCTATCCTGATCCTCCAACCTGCCGTCGGCGCGCAGATACTCGTCCAACTCGCTACGGATCGGCGTCCACATATCGATGTCGGTCGAGAATCCTGCGGATGGCGGGAGCCGCAGTGCAAAGCCGTTGGGTAGGACACCGATGACGATGCTTCCCTCCCCATTCAGCGCCACTGCTCGACCGATGACGCTCGAATCCGCAGCAAAACGGTCATGCCAGACGTCGTGAGAGATGAGAAGGACACCGGGGGGAATGCGTGCCGTCGAGTCTTCGACCATTGCTTGGGGGACGACAGCTTCGCCCGGGATGAAATCACGTCCCAAGACTGGTGCCACACCAAGACTCGTGAACAAGTTATGACTCACGCGGGCCACCCGTGCGTGAGCAGGCCGCCCTTCACCAGTCACGGATACATCCGACACACCGTTGATGAACGCGAATTGGTGAAGCGTCGTCGCGACGTCGCGAAACTCGGCCACGTCGGGGGCCGAAATGCGCAGACGCTCGACTCCCGCCTCCTCTGCCCGGTGCCAGAGCAACACCAGGTTATCCGGATCGGAGTATGGGAGCGGTCGCCGGAGAACGCTGTTTACGACGGAGAAGATGGCCGAGTTCGCACCGATCCCAAGCGCCAGTGTCAAGACGACCACCGCGGTAAACCCGGGATGCTTCCGCAGACTTCGCAGCGCGAACTTCAGATCGTGCACAACGTCTTTCCGTCCCTACGCCTTTTCAACTTTCTGTCCTTTATTCGTATCGCAAAGCTTCGGTCGGATCGATGCGGGTGGCGCGACGTGCCGGAATTAGCGAAGCGACTATGGAGGTAACGGTGAGGACGAGCGCCACACCGGCAAACGTTGTGGGATCGTGCGTGCTGACACCAAAGAGCAGACCGCTCATGAGTCCTGCGATCCAATAGGCGCTGAGCAACCCAAGCCCGACACCTAACAGGGTCAAGCCGAGCCCACGGCGAAGAATCATACGCAGGACTTCTGATCGGGCAGCGCCCAATGCCATGCGCAGTCCAATCTCCCGCGTGCGACGGCTCACTGAAAACGACAGGACACCGAAGAGCCCAACCGCACCAAGCACCAGTCCCATGAGGGCGAATGAACCCAGCAGGGCGGTGTAAAACCTGGGCTGTGCGATGGATTGAGACACTTTTTGCTCGAGCGATGTCATGTCCGAAATTGGCACGTCCCGATCGATGGCCCAGATGGCACGCCTCACCTCGGTGGCGAGGCTTACGGGATCCCCAGTCGTGCGAAGCACGAATGTCAGGTCGAACCACGGCCACTGTGCGAACGGCCGATACAATTCGGGCTGTGTCACCTCGGCCAGGCTCGACTGATGCACGTCACCAACCACTCCGACGATCGTCACCCAACTCTGTCCGTCGAAACCCGTTCGAACTCGCTGTCCAAGCGCCTCACCGTCACCGAAGTACTGGCGTGCGAGCGTCTCGTTGACCAACGCCACCTTCGCAGCATCGTTGCGATCCCTCGCATCGAAGGCACGCCCACTCAATAACGGAATGCCCATCGCACGGAAGTAATCTGGCGTGACCGCACGCCAGTTTACGCTCGGGCGATCTTCCTCAGGAACCGGTCTTTCATCGATTTCGAAACGATGCGCAAAGTTCCGATCACCAAGCGGTGGTGCCACGATCCCACCAACTGCTTCAACGCCATTGATCGCCTTGAGTTGGTCAACGACTCGGTCGTAGTAGTTCCATCGGGCAACTGGACCTTGGTATTTCGCGGCCGGTGGTGCGAGTCGGAGCTCCAACGCGTGCTCAGCCTGAAAGCCGGGGTCCACACGCTGGAGTAGCCAGAAGCTTCGCAACATGAGCCCGGCGCCAACGAGCAGCGTCACGGCGAGTGCCACTTCGCCCACGACCAGCGCATGCTGCAACCGCAGTCTACCGCGACCGAGTGAGCCGCCACTTCCTTCACGCAGTACCGTCTCCAGCTCGACGGCGGACAGCCGAATACTCGGCACCAGCCCAAAGAGGACGGCAGAGCTCCCGGCCGCGAGTGCCACGAACCCGAACACCAACGGGTCAACGCGGACGGCGCCCAGCATCGCGATACCCGGTGGAATCAGTTCCATGAAGGTTTCGACGAGCCAGACTGCGAGCACACCGCCGCCGAGGCCACCGAGAGCGGCCAAAACCAAACTCTCAGACACAACGGTGCGCGCCACACGCACCCGTCCACCACCCAATGCCGCGCGTAGGGCCAGATCGCGCTGCTGCACGGTTCCTCGGACGAGCATCAGGTTGGCCACGTTCACGCAGGACAACACCAGGACGAGCCCAACGCCGCCCCAGAGAAGCAGCAACGCGTCTCCCACGTCTCCCACGATGCGCCCCCGGAGCGGCACCAGGCTCGCCGTTTGCCCATAATCCTCCGGAACGCGCTCGGTTGCCCGGATTCGGTCGATGACGGTTCGCAACTCGGCGTCGGCCGATGGAATGGTCCAGCCGCTCCCCAGTCGTCCCACCAGCCCGAGATAGTGTGCCGTATAGTCGTTCTGATCGGAGGGATCGAAGCTCAGCGGTACGTACAGCTCGCGGTCGCGTGTCGGAAACGCGAACCCGCTGGGCATCACACCGATAATGCTATGTGCAGTTCCACCGATGGTAATCGTCTGTCCGATAACACTCGAGTCCGCGCCAAAGCGGCGACGCCACAGGCCGTCGCTCAGCACCACGACCTTATCTTGGCCAGGCTGGTCTTCATCGGACGCAAACGTCCTCCCAAGTGCCGCTTCGACACCGAGTGTCCGAAACAGGGCAGCGCTCGCCCGTACACCGTCGAGCTCTTCTGCTTCACTGTGACCCGTCAGTGTGAAGCCCCACCTGGTCCAGATGAAGAGATCGTCGTACGCCCGGAACCAGCCACGACGTTCGGCAAACTCCTGTTTGGATACGAGCGCCTCGGGCCAGATGGCGACGAGTTCGTGTGGCTCGTCGAACGGAAGCGGTCGTAGCAGGACCGCGTGGACGACACTGAACACGGCGGTGTTTGCCCCGATGCCTAACGCGAGGGTCGCCACCGCGATTGCAGTAAAACCGAGCTGACGCCGGAGCGTGCGAAACGCTAATTGGAAGTCATGAAGCATTGGCTACCGTCCGCCCTTACTCATATCGCAGCGCTTTGATCGGATCGATGTTGCTCGCCCGCCGCGCAGGGATGTAACACGCCGCAAACGCAACCACGACTAGGAAGAGAGGTACGCTCGAGAAGGTGATGAGATCTCGGCTGCCGATGCCAAACAGCAAGCCAGTCAGCAGCTGGCTCAGTGCGAGGGCTGCCGCGGTCCCGAGGAGGACTCCGAGCAGTGCCAGGGTCAATCCCTGATGCAGCACGAGTCGCACCATCTCGCGGGGTGTCGACCCGAGTGCCAACCGAACCCCAAACTCCTGCGTTCGCCGTGCCACGGCATATGCGTTGATCCCGTACACGCCAACTGCGCCCAGCACCAGTGCAAGCAGTCCAAAACTGCTGAACAACAGTGCGTTCATCCGTCGGCGCGCGGACCACCCGGAGACGACCTGAACCATGCTCTGCGCTCCAGACACCGGGATTCCGCGGTTCAACGACGCGACCTCTCGACGGACCAGCGGCGTGATCGCAAGCGGATCTCCCGTTGTTTTGACGACGAGCGCCATGGATTGTCCGGGGTACTGGTTGCCCATGCGATAGTCGGGGTTGCCGGGAAATTGCGCGAGCGGCAGGTACATCGTTGGCTGCACCTCTTCATCTAATCCGTCTTGCCTGATGTCGGCCACCACGCCGATTACAGTGCGGTAGACCTGATCGATATCCGTGGTGAGGCGAAAACGCGCGCCGATCGGTGAATCGGTACCCCAGTACCGACGTGAGGCTGTTTCGTTGATCACCACCACGGGAACCGCTCTCGAGTCGTCCTGAGGCGTAAAGGTGCGCCCCACGACGAGTTGGATCCCGAGCGTCTCGAAGTAACCATCGCTGGCAATGACCCAATCCGCATAGGGACGCCGCCCGCCCGGCAGGCGTTCTTCCTCTCGCCCTTCGATGCGAATCCCCCAGTCGCCGGGGCCGTTCAACAGTGGGACGTGGCTCACGGCCGCGGCCGCACTCACCGAGGCCTGACCACGGAGGCTTTCGAGAAGGCTGCGGTAGAATTCCCGCGCACCCTCCGGTTGCGGAAACTCAGCACCCGGCAAGGCCAGTCGCGCCAGGAAAATTTTCTCCGTGACGAAGCCCCGCTCCACCTCGTTCAGTCGTAACGCGCTCCGAACCAACAACCCGGCACCAATCGCTAGCATCACCGCAAGCGCCATCTGCGTCGTGACTAGCGCACGCCGCAGCGAGAGGCTTCCCTCGCCCCCGGCACCTCGGGTCCCTAGGTGCAAACTTTCCTGAACATCGCGGCGCGTAAGCTGAAACGCGGGAAAGAGACCAAAGCCGATCCCTGCCGCTACCGAGAGCACTCCGCTGAACAGGAGTACCCCGACGTCGAGACCCACCTCGTCGAGCCGTGGAATATTCCATGGATTGACGAAGACAATTGTCTGCACGATCCAGGCGGCCACCACGATTCCCACCGCACCACCGAGCATGGCCAACGTGAGGGATTCAGTGACTGATTGTCGTATCAGCCGGAAGCGACCCGCGCCCAACGCCGCGCGCACAGCGATCTCACGGCTGCGGGCATCTCCCCGAGCGAGCATGAGGTTCGCCACGTTGACGCACGCAACGAGCAGCACGATGCCCGTTGCACCAAGCAGGATCAGGAGCACGGGCCGAATGTCTCCGAAGATCTGTTCGGTCAAGGGAACCAGACGTGCTTCGAAGGTGGGTGGCAACGTCCCAATCTCGTCGCGCAGCCGTGTGGAAAATGCGCGAAGCTTCCCTTGCGCCTCTGCGAGCCCGATGCCTCGCTGGAGCAGCCCAACAGCCTGGAGATAGTGGATATTCCGAGGATCGGGCGTGCTGCCCAAGGCGAGCGGAACGAACAGTTCGGCCCGCGAGCCTACGAAATCCAACGGAAGCCGAAAGTCGGGTGGCAACACCCCGACGATGTCGTGCGTGATGCCCTCGGCCACCAGCGTCTTGCCGACGACATCGGGATCGCCCCCGAAACGACGCTGCCACAGCTCGTAGCTGAGCATCGCAACCGCATTATTGCCCTGCGCGTCTTCGGAGAGATCGAAGGTGCGTCCGAGCTGCGGACTCACACCCAATGCCTCCACCAACCCTGCATTCACCCGCCCAGCCAACACCCGTTCAGCCGCAGCGTCGCCGGACAACGTCGCCCAGCTGTAGCTAAAGCCAGCAACCGACTGAAAGACGTCATCCTGCTCGCGGTATCGAATCAGCTCCTGCTCCGAAACCGAGAACTGGCCGTCTTGGTCGCCACCAAAAATCATGACCAGTCGATCCGGCTCGGCGTACGGGAGCTGGCGGAGCAAAACGCCACTGACCAGGCTGAAGATCGCCGTGTTCGCCCCGATTCCCAGTGCGAGGGTGAGAACGGCGGCCACCGCAAACCCGGGTTGCTTCCGTAGGATTCGGAGTGCGTAACGCAAGTCAGCCAGCACGCGACCTCACTACGCTGTCGAGTACTTTGGATCGTTGTTTCCGTTTCCCGTCAGGCCGTTCTTCCATCTCGGTGTCCGTCCGATCGTTATTCGTGTCTCAATGCGGTTATAGGATCGATATTGCTCGCACGGCGTGCCGGAACGACACTGGCAAGGGTTGCAACAGCGATGACTGTCACGGGCACGATCGCGAAGGTCATGGGATCTCGCGCGTCCACACCAAACAGAAACCCTTCGACAAAGCGGACACCGACCCACGCACCGACAAGTCCCACGGCGATACCGATGCCCGCGAGTTTGACAGCCCGCCGCAGGACGACCACGGCCACTTGGGTACCGCGGGCACCGAGCGCCATTCGCACGCCGAACTCTCGGGTGCGCTGGGTAACGAGGAAAGACTGCACTCCATACAAACCGGCAGCTGCTAACGCCACCGCCAGAAAGCCAAACAACGACACGAGCGTCGCAACCATGCGGAAGGTGCTCGTCTCTTCTCTAACGATCTGCGACAGCGTCACGCTGCGCGAAATGATCAAATCGGGCTGCGCAGCTCGCAGCTCCCGTTCGACCTGGGCGACGAGTGCCCTGGGGTCATCCCGGGTCTCCACGACCAGGTTCGCGACAGGATCGTATTGCTGCAGAACCGGAACGTAGAGCTGGGACTGGGGATCTTCGCCAAGATCGTAGTAGGTGACGGTGGGGACGATCCCGATAACGCGCAGTAGTCGTGGACCTCGCCTGATCATCTGACCCACCGGATCTCCTTCTCCCCACAACTGAGAGGCTAGCGTTTGATTGACCACGGCAACGTCGGGAACGCCGGCACGATCAGCAAAAGAGAATTCCCTTCCTCGCTGCAGCGGTATGCCCATGGTTCGGAAGTAATCAGGCCCGACCCTGTTGATACCCGTCTCGAAACCCGTCTGTCCGGCAGAAAGCTCGACACCCTCTGCTCGTACGCTGGTCGTCCATATTCCCCGAAACGGGATCAGGCTCGCCGTCGTCGCCGTATGGACCCCTGGCAACGCCCGGATGCGATTGAGGGCTTCGGTGAGAAAAGCGACCCCGCGGTCTGCATCCAAGCCAACAGACCGCAAGTTCATCGAGACGACGAGTCGATTGCTTGCGGCAAAGCCGAGATCCAGCGACTGCACGCGGTTGAGGCTGCGCACAAACAGTCCTGCGGCAACAACCAGCACAATGGACACTGCTACCTGGATCACGACCAAAGCGCTCCGGACGACTGAGCGGTCTGGCCCTTCCGTCATTCCTTTTAGCTCTTCGACGACTTGCGGGCGGGATGCGAGCCAGGCGGGCGCAACTCCGAAGAACAACACCGTGACCAGCGCGAGACCGATGGAAAAGCCCATCACCAAGCCGTCCGGGCGAAGGTCGAGGTGGAACGAACCGGGCAAAAGGAAAGCGGCTGCGTCCACAAACCACGCGGAAACCACCAGACCCACGACCGCCGCGAGCAACGCCAACACGCAGCTTTCGACCATGAGTTGACGGACCAAGCGCATCCGACCAGCTCCAATGGCCAACCGGACTCCAAATTCGCGGCGTCGTCCAGACGCGCGCGCCAACAGGAGGATCGCCACGTTCGCGCATGCAATCAGCAGGACGGCCGCAACCACTGCAAATAACAGCTGTAGCAAACGAACGAGCCGAGTGCGAAGCGCAGGCGCATACTCAAAATGTTGGGTGATTGACGCCGTCTGTCCTTCGTTCCATTGCGGAAACTGCTCTTCCAATTGCTCAACGAGGGCGAGCACGTTCCCGCGAACGGCCTCGATTCCCGTCCCCGGCGCACGTCGCCCAACCGCCTGCAGCCACACTTGCACTTCTCCCTCGATGCGATCGAGCATGTTTCCACCCATCGGAAACACGACGGGCTGCATGGTAAGCGGGACGAAAAGATCCGGAGCCGTCTCCGCTGGACTCACCCCACGGAAGCCCTCCGGCGCCACGCCCACGACGGTGAAAGGGTGCCCAGCAAGGCTCAACGTCGTACCCACCGCCTCCGGTGTCTTTCCCAATCGATCGCGCCAAAAATCATAACTGACCACGGCGACCGCCCCCTCAGGCCCCCGGGTTTCCTCCTCCGGCGCGAACGTCCGTCCGAGACCCGCTCGTACGCCAAGTACCTCGAAGAAGTTGGCCGAGACCAGCATCACGCTGGCTTGCAGACGCACGTCCCCGCGCCGGGCCATGACCGGCACACCATCCCCGCCGTATGCCGCCAGCCCGGAGAACACCACATTGTGAGCGCGGTAGAACTCGTAGTCGGGGTAACTAAACGATCCCGAAACGGTATACTCGTTCGCGCGATTGAGGCGCACGAGTTCGTGCGGTGCTTGAACGTGGGGTGGCGGCTGCAACAGTAACGCATTGACCAAAGTGAAGATTGTTGTGTTCGCTCCGATGCCGAGCCCAAGCACCACCACGACGATACAGGCAAGCGCCGGATGAGTCCTCAGCGTGCGGAGCGCGAACTTCAGGTCGTGAAGCATTTCGCCGTTCCCTCGTGGCTCGGACTCCGCCCGTCCACTGGTTCGCCTGTCCGCCCTTTGCTACTCATAGCGCAGCGCCTCCATGGGATCGATGTGCGTGGCACGGCGCGCCGGCAGATAGCACGCCAAGAAAGCCGCGATCGACAACACGACCGCGGCGAGCACGAAGGTGAGGACGTCGGTTGGTTGGACACCGTAGAGCACGGACGCCATGAGGCGGGTCGCCGCGTACGCACCGACCAGACCGATCCCGATTCCCAGCACGGCGATGCGCATTCCCTGACCCACGACCAAGCCGAGCACCTCTGCGCGCCGCGCGCCCAGCGCAAGACGGATACCGATCTCGCCCGTTCGCTGAGCCACACCGTACGCCATGACGCCGTACGTCCCAATCACGGCAAGGATCAGAGCGATCATGGCGAACAGCGCGACCGCGCGTAAATAGAAGCGCTGCTCAGCAATCGAGTTCTTGACGAGCTCCGTCACGGGACGCACCGCGTAGACGGGGACCTCGGCATCGAGCTCGGCAACTAACCGGCGGATTGGCTCCATGACCAGACTCGGATCCCCGCTGGTGCGAACGGCGATCGACATGAAGTCCACTGGGAACTGGCGGTGTGCAAAATAGATCTGTGGCCGCGGTGCTTCGTCGAGCCCAAGATCGTGAATATCCGGGATGACACCGACCACGGTTCCGCCGGCTCGCCCGCGACCCAGCCCAAACGACGTGCCGATAGTCAAACGATGACCGAGCGGATCCTCATCGGGCCAAAGAAGCCGGGCGGCTGATTCGTTGACCACCAGTACCGGTTCGGCGTCCGCCCGATCCTGCTCAGCGAAGGTTCGACCGCGCAGGATCCGTATGCCCAGGCTTTCGAAGTAGCCTGGTGTCGCCACACGGACCTGCGTCGACCGTCGGTCTTGCTCCTCTGGTTCGAGCCGTATGCCATCGAGCTCGTACGCCGACATGCTGTAGCTGAAACCGCTCATGGGGAGGCCAAACACTCCACCAGCGTGCTCGACACCCGGCAGCGCCCGGACTCTCTCCAGCAATTCGGCAAAGAACATTTCCGACTCATGGGCCTCGGCGTATCGCGCATCCGGCAGCGTGAGATTGAACGCAATGACGCCCTCAGGGTCGAAGCCTGGTTGCACCCGTGTCAGGTGGGCGAAGCTTCGCAGCAGCAGTCCCGCCGCAACCACCAGCGTGACGGCGAGGGCCAACTCGGCGATGACCAGGGTGTGTCGCGTGCGACCGCTTCTTCGATCATGTAATTGTGACCGACCGGAGTCCTTCAGTCGCCGATTCACGTCATCTACAAGTGACGCTTGCATCGCTGGAAGCACACCAAACGCAACGCCAGCCAATACCGAGATCGCGATCGCGAACAGGAGCACCGTGCGGTCGACGCCAACCTCGTCCAGCCGCGGAATGTTCCCGACCTGGAGTGCCGCGATGAGGCTTGTTCCCCACACAGCGAGCAACACGCCCACGCCACCACCTAGCAGACCCAGCACCACGCTCTCGGTCATGAGCGCACGAATCAGCCGGCTCCGGCGTGCACCCAGTGCGGCGCGTATCGCCAGCTCGCGGTTACGACCTACCGCTCGCGCCAACAGGAGATTTGCGACGTTGACGCACGCGATGAGCAACACGAGTCCTACCGCGCCGAGGAGAATGATGAGCGCCGGACGAACGTCGCTCACCAGTGCGTCCTGCATGCCGACCACCGTCGCGCCCCAGCCGACGTTGCTCCTTGGGTACGCTTCGGCGATTGCATCAGCAAGACGGCTTAGATCGGCAGCGGCACGCTTCACCGCCACCCCATTCTTGAGACGGCCAACGACGGTGAGGTAGTGTGCGCCACGCTGCGTCGTGAGATCTCGTTCGGTGAATCGGAGCGGAACCCAAAAATCCGTGTTTGATGGAAACGAAAAGTCGCTCGGCATGATGCCGATGACCGTGTACTGGTCGCCGCCAAGTGTGATCGTGCGGCCCAACATTTCGGGGTCACCACCAAACTGGCTGCGCCAGAACGTGTCGCCCAGGATGACCACCAGCTCCGCTCCATCGATCTCGTGTTCCGCCGAGAACGCCGCGCCACGCGCCGGTGCGACCCCGAGGAGCGGAAAGAGGGACGCGCTCACCACGGCGCCAGTGACTTGTGTCGCGCCTCCACCGATACCCGACAGCGCGAACGACTGACGGTAGAACGCGCCAAGATCTACCAGCGTCTCGTTGTCCCGCCGCCAATCGGTGTAGTCAGGTGGGGATGCCGTCCACAGCTCCGGACCCCGCGTGGCATACACCCGCACCAATCGGTCCGGGTCCTCGAATGGCAGCGGCTGCAACAAAACTGCGTTGACCACGCTGAAGATTGCTGTGTTGGCCCCAATGCCGAGGGCGAGCGTCGCGACCGCCACGACCGTGAACATCGGTCGCTTCCTGAGAACGCGAACGGCATACTTGAGATCTTGCATCATCTCGGCAGCTCCCTCTCGTCCATTTCAACCTTCGACCTTACGCCTTCCGTCCTGCCGCCTACTCGTATCGCAGCGCTTCCATCGGAGGAACTCGGGTCGCGCGGCGGGCCGGCAGATAGGCTGCGAGCGACGCACAGAGCAGGAGGATCATCGCCACCGAGACGAACGTGGTCGCATCGGTGGGTTCCACGCCGAATAGCAAGCCGACCAAGAGCCTCGAAAACCCGAGTGCAGCGGCAACGCCGATGAGCGTTCCGACAAACGCGAGGATCACTCCTTGTCGGAGTACCAGCCGGGCCACGTCCCTCCGGGCCGCGCCGAGCGCCATGCGGATGCCAAACTCCCGTGTTCGCTGTGACACCGAGAACGAGATCACACCGTAGACGCCGATGATGGCAAGCAGCAGCGCGATCCCGGCAAAGATCATCAACAGCATCACTGTAAATCGCTCAGTGGCGAGTGAAGCAGAGATTCGCTGACGCAGCGTCGTGATGTTGTACACCGGCAGATCGGTTCCCGCTCGGCGGATTTCATCGCGGATGACGGGTACCAAGGCCAGCGGGTCGCCCGCAGTCCGAACGAGCACGTTCATGGTGGTCCAGGGGCGCTGCCGATGGGGTTCATAGGTTGCGAGATCGGGACCGGCGGCGAGACCCTCGTTCTTCAGATCCGCGGCGACGCCGACGACGGTCAGCCACGGCTCATGCTCCGACGGACCCACTTTGATCCTGCTCCCAATGGGGCTACCATCCGGCCAGTACCGTCGCGCCATGGTCTCGTTGATGATGACGACGAACGGCTCGTCGACTCCGTCGCGCACTGTAAAGTCACGACCCTCGAGCAACGGCACCTGCATAGTTCTGAAGTAATTGGGCTGGATTCGCCGAAAGCTCACCGCAGGCGCTCTTCCAGGCGGAAATGGACGGCCGTCGATGGTGAGTTGGCCGCGCGAGTCACCACCGCTCACTGGCAGCGTGTTGACGGCGCTCGCGCTTTGCACACCGGGGATGGCCTCAATTCGGTCACGCAATTCGTCGTAGAAGGCGGTTACCTGCTCGACCTCACGAAGTTCGGAGCCCGCGAGCGACACGGTCAGTGAGAGAAGGTGTTCCGGCTCGAACCCGGGATCGACCTGCTGGAGCCGCCACAGGCTCTTGATAGTCAGACCCGCTCCCACCAGGAGAACCAGCGAGATCGCCACTTGTGCGATGGCCAGCGCGCTCTTGAGTGCCGGCTTCCCACCGGCCGACGAGGCCTCGCGTTGCGTCAGCGAACCATGGAGGTCGGGCCTCGCGCTAGTCACCGCCGGAACCAAACCGAAGCCAATACCGGTCACGAGTGTCAGGGCGAGCGTGAACGCGAGCACCGGGCCGTTCACACCTACCTCCGCCACCCGAGGAATTGATTCGGGTAGGTACGGCAGCAACACTTCGACTCCCCAGAACGCGATCACAATCCCGATCACGCCGGCCGCGATGGCCAGCACCAGACTCTCGACCAGGAGCTGACGTATCACCCGCCAACGGTCCGCCCCCAGGGCAGCACACACGGCCATCTCTCTACGCCGTGTGGACGCCCGCACCAGCAAGAGGTCTGCGACATTCGCGCACGCAATCAACAGTACGAACACGACCGCTCCAAACAGGACGATCAGCATCCCCCGCGTGTCGCTCACCATTTCATCCAGCAGCGGGACTACGACTACGGAATGCGACGGATCCTCGCCGGGATAGGCGTCCTCTATCCGTGCTGTGACGGTTTGCAGCTCGGCCTCAGCAACCTCTCGGGGCACACCATCTCGGAGGCGTCCCAACACGTCGAGCATGTGCGCGGCACGGTTCTGCATCTGGTCTGCCAGTCGCTCCAACGGCATCCACAGCTGAAGGTCATCGGTGGGAAACTCGAACGTCTGTGGTGCGACACCGATGATCGTGTGCGGTGTGCCGCTCACCGAGATCGATCGGCCAACCACAGCTCGATCGGCCCCATACCGATCCTGCCAGACGCGGTGTGTGAGGATCGCAACCGCTTCACCACCTTCCACGTGTTCTTCGGGCGTAAAGGACCGGCCTACGACCGGCCTTACCCCAAGCATCCCAAATAGCTCGTCCGACGCATACCCGACGAGCGCACGTTCCGCGGGCATGTCGCCCCCACGAAGGGTGGCGGTGGCTAAGGTGAACGCAGCAAGCTGTGTAAAGGATCGACTGTCGCGGCGCCAGTCGAGAAAATTGGGATACGACACTTCGTACAGTTCCGACTCGGCGGGCGCTGGCTGCTCGTGGAGCACGACGATCCGCTCGGCATCCGGATACGGCAGCGGATTCAGCAAGACCCCGTGGACGAGACTGAAGATGGCCGTGTTGGCACCGATGCCGATGGCGAGCGTGAGACACGCTACCACGGTGAACGCGGGACGGTTCCACAGCGACCGAACCGCGTATCGCAGATCTTGCATCATCCCAACAACTCCCGATTCTCAGGCCTTCCAGCCCTCCAACCTCCCATCGTTCCGTCCCTCCGTCCTTCCGTCCTACTCATATCGCAGCGCCTCCACTGGATCGACGCGTGTGGCGCGCCGAGCGGGCAGATAGCACGCAATGAAGGCCCCAGCGAGCAGCACGAAGACAGCGGAGGTGAACGCGATGGTATCTCGCGGCGGAATCTCAAACAGCAGACTGCTGAGGGCCTGCGCCCCAAAGGCCGCCGCCACCAAACCCAGCACCACGCCAAGACTTGTGAGCTTGAGTCCTTCGCCCACGACCATCCGTACGAGCCGGTCACCGTCGGCCCCCAACGCCATGCGCAGGCCCACCTCGTGTGTCCGCTGGCTGACGGAAACGCTCATCACTCCATAGATCCCGACAGCGGCCATGATGAGGGCGATGGCTGCGAAGGCGTTCAGGAGCACGAGCGTGAAACGCCTGCCCGCAAGCGTCGTGGATATCAGCTGTGGCACCGTGCCGGTCTGATAGAACGTTTGTAAGGGAGCAACATCCCAGATGACCTGTTGAAGCTCGTCAACGAATGCGGCTGGCGCGCTCTCGGTCCGCACAAAAAAAGTCATCGAACCCATTCCGGTCTGCGCGTGCGGGACGAATAGCTCCGGACGCGGATCGGTATCGAGTCCGGTATGCCGCACATCACCAACCACACCGACGATTTCGACACCGTCCTGGAAGTAGTTATCGATCTTGATCTTCTTCCCAATTGGATCGGTCGCGGGCCAGTAACGTCGGCGAAGCGTCTCGTTGATAACGACTACCGGTGGCGTTCCGGTGCGATCGAACTGATTGAATCCACGACCACGCAGAAGTGGAATACCGAGCGTTTCGAAGTAGCGAGGCGTGACATGCGAGATGTACCCCTGAGGCTCCTCCCCCTCTCGGGGCGCCGGCTGATCGAGTGCGACAAACGTCGTTCTGATGTCGATGTTGGCTGCGAGAAACGGGGCAGCCGAGACGGCGCCGGCAGAGCGAACGCCGGGAAGCGCTTCCATACGCTCGATCGTTTCGCTGAAGAACTGAACCCGGTCCTCGCGCTTATGCCCGTCCTCGTAGTAGAACACTTGAAGGGCGAGAACCCCTTCAGTTCGAAACCCCGGATCGACTTCCAGAATCTTGGCGAAGCTGCGCAGAAGCAAACCGGCCCCGACCAACAGCATCAACGCGAGGGCAGTCTCCGCCATGATCAGTCCGCCGCGCAGGCGCGCGCGCATCCGGCTCCCGAAAACCCTTCCTTCCTTCAGTACTTCCTGGAGATGGGGGTTGGAGAACTGCAGCGCCGGTGCAAGTCCCGAGATCAACGCGGTGAACACGGCCAGTCCACCCGCAAACAGGAGGATGCGGAGATCTACCGCCACCGTTTCCATCCGGGGGATGTCTCCGGGACTGAGTGCTTTGACCAGGTCAACTCCCCAATACGCAACCGCAAGTCCAGCACCTGCCCCGACTAGCGACAGCACTAGGCTCTCCGTGAGCAACTGTCGCAACAGGCGAAGGCGCTCGCCACCCAATGCCGATCGAACTGCGAACTCCGACACGCGCTCCGTTCCGCGGGCGAGTTGGAGGTGCGCCACGTTCGTGCAGGCAATCAGCAGTACGAGTGCGACGGCTCCGAGCAGCACCAGCAACGCAGGCCGTGCCGCCCCGGTCAAATGCTCGCGTAGCGGAACGATTGAGACGCCGATACCTTCGTTGGTCGCCGGATACTCTTCGGAGAGATTCGCCGCGATGCGATCCATGTCGGCTCGTGCCAGAGATAGCGAGACTGCCGGCCCAAGCCGGGCAATTACGGTCCACCACGCGCTCGAGCGAGCATTCCGCTCCCAACCCTGCAGCAGCAGTGGGGTCCAAAGCTCTCGCTTCCCCACGCTGTACATGAGACCGAGGTCGAAGTCGGCCGGTAGAATACCAACCACGATGTATGGCTCGCCATCGAGCGTGAGTGCCCGGCCCACGAGTGTCGAGTCACCACCAAAGCGCCGCTGCCAGAGGCCGTAACCGATGACCGCAACCTTGCCCGCGCCCTCTCGAAAATCCTCTTCCTGCAACACCCGCCCGAGAACGGGTCGTGCACCGAGGGCTGCGAAGAACCCCGATGACACCTGTGATGAGAAAATCACCTCAGGGCGATGGCCCTCACCCGTGAGGTCCATGCTATACGGAACGGCCGCGCCGATGGCGGCGAACACCTGCTGTCGCTCTTCCCAATCGAGGTAGTTGCCTGGGGCGACATCTTCTCGCGGGTTTTGGTCGCGCTGGTTGTCCTGCCAGATCGTGACGATCTGCTCGGCATCCGGAAACGGCAGATCCCGGAGCATGAGATGGTCAACGACGCTGAAAATTGCGGTGGTGGCCCCTATGCCGAGGGCGAGCGTGATGACCGCAATTGCCGTGAAGCTCGGTCGTCGGATGAATTGACGAAGTGCGTAACGGAAGTCGAGAAGCATGGCGCCACCTCCGGGCCGAGGGTCGACGCGCCGGGCAAGTCGTGTGTGGTCTCGCTCGCCCCTCCCTGGCGAGAACCCTACCGGGTGGCAGGGTCCCCGGCGCGTCGCATCACTCGTTGCTCAGGTATCGGTAAGGCAATGCCGATGCCACGTCGGCGTGAACGCTAAATGGCTGCCGTATAGTGAATTACACCGATGGGCTGCCGCACCCCGCCCGGCCCGTGCGTCCGCTCGTGGGATGGTGCATCCCGGATGCGGAACTACTGTCCCCGCATCGCAACTTGCCTCCCCGAGTCAGCGCGTGGCTCGCCTCTCCTCCCTCCTCCCTGCCGATCATTCGTACCGGAGGACGCGCGCTGGATCGAGACGGGACGCGCGGCGAGAAGGCAGGTACGCGGCGAGGAATGCGACCAGGCCCAACATGACGGAGACGCTTGCGAATGCGGCGGGATCCGTGGGTGTCACACCAAAGAGCAAGCTCTCCAGCAATCGTGACACGCCATACGACGCCACTAACCCGATTGTCATGCCCGCCGCGGTCAGGATTAGTCCGCGCCCGACAATGAGACCGAGGACGCGTCGGCGGTCGGCCCCGAGGGCGAGGCGTACGCCAATCTCGTGCATGCGCTGGGAGACCATTTCGTTCACCACGCCATAGATGCCGATGGCGGCCAGGAGCAACGCCATGGACGCGAACACCGATGCGAGCATCAGCTGAAACCGGCGCTCGGCGAGCGATGCGGACACTCTTTGGGATAAGGCGTCAACGTCCCAGACGACGAGCCCAGGGTCGATTTGACGAATACGATTGCGTACTGTCGCGGTAAGTGCGATGGGTGCAACTGCGGTCCGAATCGCGACCTGAGGGTGCGTAGGAGGATTTTGGGCAAACGGCGTGTACACCTCCGGCTGTACGTCCTGATCCAAGGCAAACTGCCGTACGTCACCGACTACCCCCACCACTTCCAACCATGGCCGATCAGGATCGGATCCGAAGAATCTGATCTGGGCACCGACTGGATTTGCTCCGAGCAGTTGTTGCGCGAGCCGTTGGTTGACCACGGCCACGAGGGGCGCGTTTGCGTCGTCTGCCTCGGTGAACATGCGGCCGCTGACGAGTGGAATACTCATCGCGCGAAAATACCCGGGTGTAGCGCGTCGCAACTCTACTTCAGGCTGCTCGCTTTGCGGCAGAGGGTTGCCGGCGATGTCGAGCGTCGTGGTGAGACCGTCTCCCAGTGGAAGCCGTGTGGTCGCTCCGGCCACGTCAACACCGGGAATAGCCTCGAGGGAATCCATCAAGGCCCGATAGAACGTCGCGCGGTCGTCATCAGTTGCGTATTGCTCGCCAGTGACGGCCATGCGCAAGGTCAATACGCGATCCGACACGAATCCTGGGTCGACATCGAGCAAGGTTACGAAACTACGCACGAGAAGCCCTGAACCAACGAGCAGGACGAGGGCCAACGCAATTTGAGCAACTACGAGGGCAGAACGCGCTCGACCCACCTTACGAGACCGCACGCTTCCAGTGCGATCGCCGAGCGCTCGCCGAGGCTCCGAGCTGCCCCGCAACCAAACCGGTAGGAGCCCAAACGCCAGGCCGGTAAGTCCGGTGACACCTATCGTGAACGCGAGGACCACACGATCAATCCTGAGCTCATTCAGTCGCGGTAGGCTGTCCGGCCCCACGATGCGAAGGCCCTCGACAGCCCAATACGCGGTGAGCAATCCAACGGCCCCGCCGGCAAGCGTGATCGCAATGCTTTCCGTAACGAATTGCCGCGCTAGCCGCGCGCGACTGGCTCCCATCGCAGTGCGTACAGCGACCTCACCGGTTCGGGACACACTGCGGGACAGGAACAGGCTCGCCACATTGGCGCACGCGATCAACAGAACGAACCCGACCCCTCCAAGCAGTGCCAGCAGACCGGTGCGTACCGCGCCGACCACCTGATCGTGCAGTCGGACGACGGTGGCGCCGAGATGTGCATGGCTCGAGGGGTACTCGGCCTCGAGACGGCGCGCGATGGTTTCCAGCTCCGCCTGTGCGTGCGGGACCGTCGCTCCCCCCGCCAAGCGTCCGACGGCGGACCAGAGCCGCACCGAGCGCGTACCGTAAAACCGGTTGTGCACGTGCGGAACCCACAGCTGGCTGTCCTCCAGAAAGCGAAAGCCCGCCGGCATGACACCAACCACCGTGGCCAGCTGATCATCGAGTGTGATCACCCGACCAACGATTGTGCTGTCGGCACCAAACCGATCGCGCCAGAGTTGATGACCGAGAACCACCACACGAGCGGCATCGGATTGGTCCTCGTCGGGTCCAAACCAGCGCCCCAGTGCTGGCTCTACACCCAGCGTCGGGAAGAGGCCTGCCGAAACAAACTGTCCGGTGACCCGCTCTCGTCCATCCCCCACCGTCAGAGTGAAGTTCCAGCTGGGTGTTGCGACCGCGAGCCCCGACAGCGTTTGCGCTTCCCTGCGGAACGTCTCGAACGTCAGGTGTGCGATCGGCTCCCGCTCCACCCCCTTTTGTCGATTGTCGTTCCACACCACCACGAGTGACTCTGGGGTCTGATAATCGAGCGGTTGAAGCAGAATACTGTTGACGACACTGAACATGGCCGTGTTGACGCCGATACCGATTCCCAAGGTGAGAATCACTGTGGCGGTGAACACGGGTGACCGCAGGGAGGTCCGAATCGCGAACCGGAGATCTTGTAATGTGGTGCTCATGAGAACCCCCAGAAGCTGCTCTCGTTACTCCTCGCGGAGTGACTCCATGGGCTGTAATCGCGCGGCGCGGCGCGCGGGCAGGTAGGTGGCGAACGTGGATACGGCGATGAGTGTGAGCACCACTGCACCAAAGGTCAGCGGATCTCGTGGCGAAATGTCAAAAAACAGACCAGAAAGTTGGCCGACGAACAACCCGGCCAATCCGACCCCAATAGCCGTTGCCAACGCCGCGAGGGAGAGACCCTGCCCGAGAACGAGTTGCAGGATATCGCGTTGGCGGGCGCCGAGCGCCATGCGAATGCCGATCTCTCTCGTCCGTCGGCGCATGGAAAACGACAGCACACCAAACAGACCGAGGGTTGCGAGAAAGAGCACCAAGACCCCGATACTCACGGCCAACACCGACGCGGTGCGTGCGAGGGCAAGATCGGTATCCACAGCCTCCTGTAGCGTGACCACGCGCGTGACGGGCATGGTCCCATCGATCGACCGCACCTGATCTCGAATGCTCCGCACCACGGACGCCGGTTCGCACCCTGACCACACGATGATCGACATGGCTGCGCGGTAGTGCTGACCGAACGGGAGGTACAGGAACGGTTGTGGCGCCTCCGCAAGCGCGGTGTATTTTGCGTCCGCCGCGACGCCAATGACCTCGACCGGCGACTCGGTCTCGCCGATGGCGAGCTGTTGCCCCACCGCGGCCTCCTCGCCCCCCAACCGTCGGGCCAGCGACTGATTGACAATGACCACCGACCGACCGCCTACCCGATCCTCGGACGTAAACCCGCGACCTCGCAGCAGCGGTGTTCCTACCGTACGGAAGTAATCGTCGCCAACGACATTGAATGCGATCCGCATGCCGGTGGTGTCACTATCACGCACTCGCTCTCCGGATAGCAGCCGAGTCTCGGGCGTCAGTCCAAGGATGCTGGCATGCGTGAGGCTCGCCGATCGCACGCCAGGCAGCGTCGATACCCGTGCGACTAACTCATCGTAAAACCTGTGGCCTTCAGCTGGTTCGTAATCATTGACCCGCACGTCGAACGAGATGGCAAGCCTGCCACTCGGATCGAATCCAGGATCGATCGCCTGTTGCCACAGAGCCGCCCGAATTAGCAGACCGGCGACGGTGAGCACGATGACGGACAGGGCGAGCTGCACACCGGCCACCGCCCGCAGGAGACGCAGCCGCTTGCGTGGAACGCCGCTGCGCCCGCCAGATGCGAGCGCGGTCAGCGCGGAGGCTCGTGTCGCGAACAGAGCGGGCGCAAGTCCAAAGAGGACCACGGCTGCTAGCGAGCAACTCACGGCAAACAGGGCGACCGACCTGTCCGGTGAAAAGTCGAGCGTCGGCGTATTTGCGCTCGGAAGAAACGCCGTGTAGAGCGGACTCGCCCAGGCGGCGGTCAACAAACCGAGCACCCCGGCGGGGACGGCCAGCAGCGCACTCTCGAGGAGGAGCAGGCGCACGAGCCGTCCGCGAGAGGCCCCCAGCGCCAGACGCACACCGACTTCCTGCTCACGGGCCACCGCTCGCGCGAGTAAGAGCCCCGCCACGTTGGCACAGACGACGATCAGCACCAGCGCGACCACGGCCAGCATGACAAGGCCGGCGATCGTGACGAGCCTTGGCATCTCCGGATTGATCAAACCGGCCCGCTCCGAGACGACGCGCACCGAGACGCCCGCGTGGGACCGAGGGTACCGCACAGCCAACCGCTCGGTGATGGCATTCAGATCGGCCTGCGCATCGGCGCGCCTCGCCGTAGGCAAGAGCACACCGAGGAGCTCGATCACAAGAGCCTGACGATCGTCGACCCAGCTCCCGGCCATCTGCGCCGGTTCTAGGGTACCCCGCATCATGATGGGGACCCACATTTCCCGTGCAACGGCGAAATTGGTTCCCCCAAACCCGCGGGGCGCGACCCCTACGACTGTGAACGGGCGATTGTTGAGCCTCGCCACGCGACCCACCACCGTGGAATCGCCTCCCGTGAGTCGACGCCACAGATCGTATCCGAGCACCACGACCGCTGCGGCGTTCGGCGCACGTTCCTCGTCAGTGACAAACCCTCGCCCCAACACCGGCTCGATGCCGAGGCCGTCGAAGAAATTCGCCGTAACGAACTCACCGGAGGCGAGCTCGCTCACCCCATCGATGCTGATGCCAGCTCGGAACGGCTGGGCCCCCACCAGGCTCTGGAGGGTTCGGTTCTCCTCTCGATAGTCGCGATAGTCTCCGAATGAGAAGTCACGCCGCAGACCGGTGCCAGGCTCGTCGGCGAAGATGCGAACCACGCGAGCGGGATCAGCAACGGGAAGGGGCCGTAGCAGTACCGCGTTGACCGCACTAAAGATCGTCGTCGTGGCACCAATCCCAACCGCAAGCGTGAGAATCGCGATCGCGGTGAACCCCGGATATTTGACGAACTGTCTGTAGGCGTAGCGCAGATCGCTTAGCATATCACTCAGAAGCAACAAATCCCCAGACTTCCTCAGTCATTTCCGTTTCTTTCAACATTCCGTCTTTCCGTCTTTTTCACTCGTGTCGCAAAATGATCATGGGATCTACGCTTGCCGCCCGCCGCGCCGGTATAAACGTCGCGATGACTGCTGTCCCGCCGAGGAGTGCGACCGTCGCCACGAAAGTCACGAGGTCATGTGGTGACACTCCGACCAGGAACGCCTCGACGGACCGCGTGAGCAAGACCGCGCCCATGATCCCAAAAACCATTCCAAAAAGCACCGGGCCCGCTCCATCCCGCATCACCATGCGAAGCACGTCCCACCGGGTGGCACCCAGCGCCATCCGGATACCAATCGACCTGGACTGTTGCCTGGCGGTGTAGGACACCACGCCGTAGATGCCCACCAGCGCCAGTGATAACGCCAGGAGCGCGAAGAAGCTCAGCACGGTGCTGCCAAGACGTTGCGGCATGAGAACGCGACTGACTCGATCGTCCATCGCTTCAAGCGATGTGAGCGACAGCTCCGGATCCAAGGCGCGAAACTCGTCTCGGATCGCGCTAGCTGCCAATCTCGTATCGCCGCTGCCTCGAACCGCTACGGTGAGAAACCGCTGTGCCATGGTCGCAGGTGATTGATCGAGGGCAAGGAAGACGTACGAAGTTGGTGTGTCGATCATGCCCCGCCACCGCGTGTCCTCAGCCACACCCACCACCTCGAAGTCACGCTCGCCGAACCGTACGGAGCCACCTATCGGATCTCGTCCTGCCCAATAGCGCTCGGCCATGAAGCGACTCACGACGATCACACGCTGTGACGACGTGTCGTCCGAGGATTCGATGCCCCTTCCTCGAACGAACGGGATGCCGACAGATGCGAAGTAATCCGAGGACACGAGCAGAAAATCCACCCGCATTTCCTCGTCTTGGGCCGGCTCGTACCCGTCCACGGACACAAAGGTGCCTTGAAACCCACCTTCCTCGAAGGGCATAAGCGTGCTCACGCTGGCAGCGTCAACCCAGGGGAGACCGCGGAGCCGCTCGAGCAGCGTCGTCACGAACGTGTGTGCTCGTTCGGGCGTGTACCGAAGCAACGCGAGATTGAACCGCGCCACCGTGACACCGTGAGGATCAAACCCGAGATCGAGGGCCAGCGCCTTCTGCATGGTCCGCACGAACACGCCGGAGCCCACGAGCAATATGAGGCAAACAGCCACTTGGACGGCCATGAGACTTCGACGGAGCGTGGGACGTCCGCGACCCGGCTGCGACGTCCCGCCCTTGAGCGCCATCACCACATCTGGCCTGGAGCTTTGCCACGCGGGGAGCGCGCCAAACAGAATTCCGGTCACCACGACCAGCGCACCCGCAATCGTAAGCACGCGGAGATCCAAATCGATCTCGAGAGCGGCCACACCGACACGACCAGGGAGTTCAAACCCGGACAAGAGATCGAGCGTCCAGGTCGCCACAAGCAATCCCAGCATTCCACCAACCGCGGCGAGCAGCAGGCTTTCGGTAAGGAGTTGCCGCAAGAGCCGTCTTCGACTGGCACCGATGGCGACACGAATCCCGATCTCTCTTCGCCGAGCAACGGCCCGACCGAGGAGGAGGTTCGCAAGGTTGGCACTCGCGAGAAGAAGGGTGAATCCCACTACGGTAGCCAAAAAGGCAACGAACCGTACGAGCGCGGCCCGCTGGTCGATTGGCAGCAAATATCCCGGTAGTGCGTCGACCGTCACCGAGCGTGAACCGCGAGATTGCGGATCTTCCTCCGCCAACTGGGCGGAGATAGCGAGCATCTCGCTACGGGCCTGAGCGATCGTAGCGCCTTCGGCCAAGCGACCTATGGTTGCGTGGATCCACCGGCTGGCGCGGTCATCGAAGATCCCCGCTCGTCCTGCCGCGCCCGCTGCGTCGCCGAGCCACTGGCCAGCTAGCATGGGAACGAAGAGATCGGGTTGACCGCCGAGATCCAAGCCGGTAAATCCGGCCGGAGATACTCCTACGACCGTGAAAACGGAACCGTTGAGTCGAAGCGAGCGACCCACAATCTCCTCAGCGCCCGAGAAGTGCGAACGCCAAAATGCGTGACTCAATACGGCGACGGCCTGGGGCGCGCCGCGCCGGTTATCGTTCGGCTGAAGCAAACGACCTGCCGCCGGCACCACGCCCAGCAGCTGAAAGTAGTTGCCCGTCACCAGCATTCCCGTCGCCAACCGGGCGCCAGCTTCGTCTCCCACATTGAGCGGCACCGAGCTGTATGCCGCCATGTCCGCAAAAGCGGTCGATCGGTCCCTATAGTCTTCGTAGTCCGGGTACGACGATGAGCATCGCAAGTCCCCGCGGCGACACGTGGTGTACACAACGCCGAGGCGGTGACCGTCGTGCACCGGTGGGGCCCGCAACAACACCGCGTCGGCGAGGCTGAAGATCGCAGTGTTGGCACCTATCCCAAGCGCAAGCGTCGCCAGGGCCGCGACCGTAAAGCCGGGGTTCGTTAGCAGAGTTCGGACGGCATAACGAAGATCGGCAAGAACCGAGGACATCAGTTCCCTCCCTACTCGTACCGCAACGCTTCCATGGGGTCTACGCGTGCGGCGTGCCGCGCCGGCAACCAGCTCGCCGTGAGGGCGATTGCGATGAAACTCGCCGCGACTGCCGAAAGCGTTAGCGGATCATTGGCCTCAACCTCGAACAGAAGGCTGCCCAGCAAGCGGGTGACTCCAAGCGCGACCACCACGCCGATCGCCACGCCGACGGCGGCCAACAGCAATCCGTGACGTACGACCATGCGCACGACGTCTCCCCGCGCCGCGCCAAGGGCGACTCGGATCCCGATCTCGCGCGTGCGCTGCGTGACGGTGTAGCTGACCAACGCATGGACTCCGATCGCTGCGAGCACGGTGGCGAGACCTGCGAAGAGTGCAAGCAGGAGCATACTAAATCGGCGGGTCGCGACCGAATCCGAGACGAGCTCACGCATGGTCGAAACTTGGAACACCGGCTGTAGGGCATCCAACTGATAGATCTCAGCCTTGATCGACTCGGCCATCGGTAGCGGATCTCCTGTTGTGCGCACTACGAGGGAAATCGCGCCGAAGGCCTCTTGCCTCATGGGAACGTACATCTCCGGCCGCGCCTCAGCGTCGAGTCCTCGATGGCGCACGTCGTCGACCACTCCCACAATCTCGCGCGATCCGCCCCACGGTATGGCAATGCGCTGGCCCACCGGGTTGACGTCCGGAAAGTGGCGCCGCTGCGTGGTTCGGTTGATCAGCGCCACGCGCGGTGCATCGGCGCGGTCCTCGTCGGTGAAACCACGACCCTGTCTCAGCGGGATCCCCATCACCCGTAGATAGCCTTCGCTGGCCACGCGGAAATCGACCTCTGGCTCGCGCCCACGTTCGACCGACGGCCGGCCTTCGATAGTGATCGGAAGATCGAAATCGGCACCACCCGACTGATTGAGCGGCAGCGCGCTTACCGTCCCGGCGGCCAACACACCCGGAACCGCCTGCACCCGCTCGACCAACGCCGTCAAAAAGTCAATCTGCTGGCGAGCATCCGGATAGCGCGTATCCACCAAGAAGATGTCAACGGCAAGGAGGTTGTCTGCGTTGAACCCGGGATTCACACGCTGCAATCGCAGAAAGCTGTTGATCATGAGCCCCGCTCCAGCGAGCAGCACCACCGCGATCACAATTTCGGACGTGACCAATGCACTCCGCAGCCGACGCGCCCGGCCACCAGCGCTGGTCTTGTCAGCGCTCTCCTTGAGAAGCTCGTTCACGCTCAAGCGGGAAGCCTGGAGGGCGGGAACCACGCCAGCCAAGATCGTGGTGACCGCCGCGACGCCGCCAACGAACGCGAGCACGGCGAGATCCAAGGTTACGGCATTCCAGCTGGGAATCGCTTCCGGATAGGCAGCCATGATCAAGTCGAGTGCCCAGATGGCTAGTCCCACCCCTGCGACGGTACCCGCGAGAGTCAGCACCGCGCTCTCGACGAGGAGCTGGCGCACGATCGATCCCTGCCCCGCCCCCAACGCCGTGCGCACCGCGAACTCACGACGGCGGTTGACCGCGCGCGCCAGCAGAAGACTCCCAACGTTGGCACATGCGATGAGAAGCACGAAACCAACCGCGCCAAGCAGAATCAGAAGGTGCCGATTGTCTTCGAAAAGGAGGTTGGTTGCCGGCAGGATCGTAACGCCCCAGCCGGCGTTGCTCTCGGGATATTGCTGGGAAATACCCTGCGCTATCGCCGCCAACTCACTTTCTGCCTGCTCGAAGGTGATCCCCGGCTCGAGCCGAGCGATGACGTTGAACGAACGCCGCCGCCGCGCGGATTCTTCTTCTCGCGTGAAGGCGAGTGGCGTCCACATGGGAACCGGATCGTCATCCGGGAAGCGAAATCCGGCGGGCATCACACCAACAACGATGTGCGGAATGCCGTCCAGAACGAGTTGCTGTCCGACTACGTCTGGGGCTCCGGCGTAGCGGCGTTGCCAGAACTCGTGGCTGAGCACGACTACCCTGTCCTGACCCAACGCTTCTTCCGTGGATTCGAATGTCCGCCCCAAGGCGGCTCCGATACCGAGGGTGTTAAACAACGACGGTGACACGCGGGGTGCGGTGACGTGCTGCGGCTCTCCGTCACCGGTGAGTGCATACCCCCAGTACATCCATGCCCCCATGCCGGAGAAGCTCTGACTCTCCCGCCGCCAGTCGAGAAAGGTGGCAGCGCTCACGCCCTCACGCTCTTTACCTTGCTCCGCGTTGTTCTCCCACAAGACAGCGAGGCGGTTGGGCTCTGGGAATGGCAGTGACTCAATGAGGACCGCGTTGACCGCGCTGAAGATCGCGGTGTTGGCACCAACGCCTAATGCGAGCGCTAGCACGGCAGCACCTGCGATCATGGGCTGCTTGGTCAACGTCCTGACGGCATAACGGACGTCACCAACGAGGTTCGAGGACATTGTCGCAGCTCTCCGTGTGGGCACCGTGACCGAGTTCGGCCCCGACGGTCACGGGTTACGAGCTACATCAGGCAAGCCGGGTGCCACATGTCATGGCTCGCCAAGTCATTACGAGATGAGAGATTAGGGGAATCGACGAGAAGCGCCAGGACGTGACGATTGTTCGTAGGTGGGATACGCCATCCCACATTCGAACGGTGTGTGGGTAACTTGCCAAACATGTTCTTCGCCGACCGGAGGCGTCGCCGACCCGACCCGTTCTATCCGTGGAAATTGGGCCTCTTCATCACCGCTGCCGTTCTGATCTTCTTCGGCGTCCGGCTGGAACGGGACTGGATTATCTGGTTGGCGATTGCCGTCTTGCTCGCCGCGATGGCGCTGCGCTTCGCACCGACAAAGGGAAACCGGGAGTAGCGAGGGTGATCCGCGCACTATTCACTGGCCGCTCACCGCTTTAGAACGCCGTTACTGCCCCTATCGTCCAGCGCCCCTCGGTGAGCTCCGTATCCCAAGTGAACTCCCCCAACAGACGGAAGTTGCGGCGCAGGATATGGCCGACACCGGCGGTCAGGCTCTGGTACCGAGACGTTTGAGACGGCCCTCCCAGGCGAACATCAAGGAGTCCGCTATTCGACTCGACGAGATTGTACAGCGCCAAGCCGTACCAGCGGCTTCCCGGTGGGAGCAGCAGCACTTCGACGAATCCCCCATCAGTCTTCGAGCGCTCTTCATCTGGTCCGAAGGTGGGAGCGCTGTCCTCCCGATGGATGTATTGACCGTTGATCTCGACGGGGCCAACGGTCAGCGTCGCATCGCCACCCACCATCCACACGGTGTTTCGCACGAGTGGGTCGTCTTCCGTCACCTGACCCTCCTGCTTGCCCCAGTAGCCCATGACCCCGAGCCTCAAAGCCCCCGACACGTCGCGGCTCACGTGTCCGAAAACGCTCTTGAGCGGATCGTTGTCGAGTCGACGGTCTTCTCCCGCGGCACCCTTGCCGTTGCCGTTGACAATCTCGCCCGTGAACGTGGCACCCAATGCGTCGGCCGACACCATGATGCCTCGGTCATAGGTCAGATCAGCCGGTTGGAGACCGATACGCGTCCGGTAGATGGCGTAATCCTCGAATTCCAACCGTAATTCCCGCTTGAACATCGGATCTGAAATCTGAAATTGGCCAACCGCAATGTCGACCGGTGCCCCGGCGATGTCATTGAAGTGGAGGAACGCGTCCTCGATACCCCCAACCTCACCGCGCTCGAAGAGGAAGAAGTAGAAGTAATAGGAAAGGTCCTTCGCGATGGGGCCGCCGGACAGGATCTTGAGGTTGTACGGAGTCTTGAAATCGGAGGCGCTGCGCCCGTTGTTGTACGCCTGGATATACGCGTCTAGCCGGACTGCAAGCGGAACATTTCGGGGAAGTTCGAGCAGACGATCGCCCGTATCGATCGTGTCGCGCGCGGGCTCATTAGCGACCAAGCGGAATCCGTTACCCGCAAAGCTCTCCCCAAACGCGTTGACCTTGGGGATGGGGTTGTGACACGCGTTGCAACTCAGGCCGTACCGCCTCGCGAACGCCGGGATCTCCTCAGCGCCCGAAGTGGAGGCGTCGACACAGAGAAGCACACCCACCACACCTACGATCACCAGACGCGCGATAGCCACGATATCCTCGCAGTTGGCCCATAACCATCGCAAGTCTACGATTGTGACCTAAAACTCAGGTGAACTCCCGAACAAAAGGGCTTAAGTCAAACAGTCGAGGAGGGTGTGGAAAGTGGGTTGAGGAACCAGGGAACTGCTTACTGCTCGCTGCTTACCGTCGTGAGGCTTTCCGTGTCGCTGATCCAACCGTCGAACAGTTGAACGATCTTGTTTCCGTACGCGGCGTATGTCTCGTTGTGGGTCACCTGCACGATGGTCGTCCCCTCGTGGTTCAGCTTCTTCAAAAGATCCATGATCATCTTGCCCTGCGACGAGTGCAAGCTTCCGGTAGGCTCGTCGGCCAAGATGATCTTTGGGTTCCCAATGACTGCGCGTGCCACCGCAACGAGCTGCTGTTGACCGCCGGAGAGTTGGGAAGGAAAGAGATCTCGCTTGGCGACGATGCTGAAGCGATCCAACGTGTCGGCCACGAGCGCTTGCCGATCCTTCTTCTTCACGCCGCGATACGAGAGCGGAAGGTCGAGGTTCTCCGCGACCGTGAGATCGTCCAGCAGATGATACTGTTGAAATACGAAGCCGATGTATTGCTTGTTCAGCGCGACACGTTCCTTGGGCTTCATTTCGTGCACGGCGTGCTCGAGGAAGAAGAACTCGCCGCCCCATGCTCCATCCAACATGCCGAGGATGCTGAGAAGCGTGGACTTCCCAGCTCCCGATGGGCCCATGATGGTTACGAAGTCCCCTCGGTCGATCTCGAGGTTGATCCGGCGCAGGACGTACGTTCGACCTGCGCCGGTCTCATAGAACTTTTCGAGATTGCGGAGCTTGAGGAGCACCATCAGCCGACGTGGAATCCGCTTTCCTTGAGCTCGTCGACCACCTCTTTGCCGGCGGCCTGATCCTTCACCACTTGGCCATCGAACAGGTGCACCGTGCGGCCGGCGTGCTCGGCGTATCGCGGATCGTGGGTCACCATACAGATCGTGGCGCCCTCGCGATGCAGCTCGTCGAGCAGCTGCATCACGGACTCACCGTTCTTCGAATCGAGGTTACCGGTGGGCTCGTCGGCGAGCAGAATGGCCGGCTTTCCCGCGATGGCGCGCGCCACCGCGACCCGCTGCTGCTGACCACCGGAGAGCTGAGACGGATAGTGCTTCATCCGGTGTGACATCCCAACCCGCTCCAAGGACTCTTGAACCCGCTTCTTACGTTCGGCACCGGGCATATTGCGATAGGTGAGGGGCAGCTCGACGTTCTCGTACACGGTGAGGTCGCCGATCAGGTTGAACGCCTGGAAGATGAAACCGATCTGCCGATTTCGTACGTATGCCCGCTGGCTCGCCGAGAGGTTGGCAACGGGTTCGCTGTCCAGGAAATACTGGCCGGCCGTGGGCGTGTCCAACAAGCCGAGAATCGACAGCAGTGTCGTCTTCCCACAGCCCGACGGCCCGGCAATGGCGATGTACTCGCCCTGTCCGATGTTGAGGTGGATGTCCGAAAGAGCGTGGGTCTCCACCTCCTCCGTGTAGAACACCTTCTTCACGCCCTCGAGCTTGATGAGTGCGGTCGTGCTATCACCGTTGCCACCGCTCATAGGAGGTCTCCTTGTCACGTTGCTGGCAGTCCGTGGGACTGCGCCACTCGGCCAACGAGAAGCGGTCCACCGGGCGCTGCCGGTGCGCGACCGCCGGGTGGGCCCCATGGCGGAAGGGGCCACCCGCGTTTCAGTGTGGGGCTATCTGAACTAGATACCCGCCCGCCCAAAATGGTTGCATCTTCCACGTCACGACCGCGCGAGGGTTTCAACCCCTGTTGGCCCTACCGCAACCTCACCCGGTCGTAGGCGTCCCACTGCGACATGTCAGACAGGATCACCACGTCACCCACCTGCAGACCGTCCACGATCTCGATGGTGTTCACCGAGCTCCTTCCAAGCCGTACGGTCGCCCGCTCCGCATAGTTTCCTTCCGGCGTCAACCGGAAGAGCCCGACGGTGCTGAAGGCCTGGCCATACGCGGGGCGCCCCACGTACAGCGCGTCGTCCAGGCGATCGATCTCAATCGTCCCGTCCACAGACAGGTCGGGTCGCGCACCTGGCGGAAGGCTGTCCACCAAGCGTACGTCGACGGCAACCGCCCCGTTCTGGACAGCCGGATCGATACGGACGACTCGGCCCAGAATGGTGTCCGTTCGAGTATCTACCAGTACGTTTTGACCGAGCACAACGTCCCGCGCCTGGGTTTCCGGGATCCGCAGCACGGCCTTTAGCCGCTCGGGTTGCACCACACGGGCGAGGGTTTGCCCCGGCAGTACCCACTGCCCCTCCTCCAGCGACATGTCTTGCAGCACGCCTCGAGTTCCGGCGCGCACCTGCATCGACTGGACGCGCTGGCGCTGGAACTGAACGATATCCTTGAGTCGCTCGACCTGACCCTCCTGCACTTCGAGCTGCGGTTGGATCGCCTCGCTGATGGTCTGTAGTCGTTTCCGTTCGAGCTCTACCCGAATTGAGAGCTCTTCGGCGCGTTCGCGCAGGGTGGCCAACTCGGCGCCCGCGATGAGGCCCTTTTCAGCCAGCTCAACACCAGCCTCGGCGTTTCGCTTCGCCTCCAGGTACTGGGCACGGGTCGTCGCCACGACGCCCTCTTGGTTCAGCCGCTGGGTC
>JBFGJG010000011.1:0-101959 GCA_041577295.1 Gemmatimonadales bacterium | reverse complement strand
GATCACCTGCTGCGCCGAGCCGCCCGTGTGCGGCGGCTCCCCGGTCAGCGTCTCGTACAACACGCTCCCCAGCGAGTAGATGTCGCTGCGGGGCGTGAGGTCCTTCTCCGCCGTCGCTTGCTCGGGACTCATGTAGTGTGGTGTGCCAAGCGACAGCCCGGTCTCCGTCATGCGGCCACCCGCGGCGGCACTCACCGCCAACGCAATCCCAAAGTCCGCCACCACAGGACGGCCGTCGTGCAGCAGAATATTTTCCGGCTTGATATCGCGATGGATCACGTTGTTCCGGTGCGCGTAGTCGAGCGCATCAGCCACCTCGGTCGTGATCCTGACCGCTTCTTCGATGCCGAGCTGTTTCTCACGATCCAGTTTGGTCCGCAGCGTCTCGCCCTCGATGTAGGGCATGACGTAATAGAGGAACCCACCCGCTTCACCCGAATCGTGGAGCGGGAGAATGTGGGGATGCTGCAGGCCAGCCGTGGTCTTGATTTCCTGCACGAAGCGCTCGGCGCCCAGCACGGCGGCGAGCTCGGGCTTCAAGACTTTGATGGCGACCTTGCGATCGTGCTTGATGTCGTGTGCGAGATACACGGTCGCCATACCGCCGGCACCGAGCTCGCGCTCGATGGTGTAGCGGGAGGCGAGGGCGGTGGCGAGGCGGTCTACCGGATCACTCATCTTCAATGATCTATGGCCCCGTTCTCAATTCCACAGGGAGTTGCTGTACACACCGTCGCGAAAGAGATCAAAGAAATCCTTCACCTCCGGGTGCTGGATGGGCTCCTTGCTGGAGTCCGGCTCGAGGTGTCGTTCCGCCACGTACGTGCGGTGTGTCGCTCCGTGGACGAGAACGTGATACCACGGCTTGTCCTTCGGTGGACGTGATCGAGCGACCTGTTCATACCACTCATCGGAGCCGAGAAAGCATTCGTCCACGCCGACGATCACCCCTCGATAGTCGAACTTGCGATGATGAACGATCTGCCCAATCGCGAACAGGCTCACCTTTCTCCCTACCGCCGCGGGTTCAGGTCGACGAACGTTAGTGTGGCTATGCGACGACGCGCGCTACGGACTGGGCGGCGTCGTATGCGGCCCGTAGTTATAGATCGTGTCCTTGTGCTCCGAGCATGCCTCGGTAAACGTCGGATCTCCGGGTGGGTTGGGATGCCGTTCGTTGAACCGTCGGTTCGCTTCCTCCCACGCCGCGTGAAATGCGGCCTTATCGCTGGCAAGCCACCAGAACGAGACGTTCCACTCGTCCCCCCAGTCATGCGTCAACATACCGGCAGCAGCGAGCATTCCCTCGTTCACGAGCTCCTGGTTGATGGGCAACGTCAACGAGTCGTAGCGCTGCACGAGGGTGCTGAGATGCCCCCAGTTGCACTTCCACTGGGCGACGACCAGTGTACCGGGCTCCTCAGACTCTTGAGCGCGTAGCGAGTGAGCGGTGAGCGAAGGCATGACAGCTGCGACGACGAGGGCGATCATAGTGCGGCGCATCAAGAGCCCCTTTGTGAGAGGATGCGTAGGAGTGCTGATCGACAGCGAAGGAGCAAAACTGCCAACTGGCGGGATTTTTGTAGCTCGGATGGCAGGTACACCGCGGACGGCAGGCCCTGCGCTGAGCTCGGCTCACAAGCGCCGCGTGACGCCGTAACACATATGAGTCGGTCGAGGGCACCCGCCATGTACCTCGTTCCGTCCTTCGGTCCTAAGATGCCTCCCGGTCGTCCGACCGCAACCGAATGCCCCTTCATGCCCCTCTGAGGCCGTCCGGGAAAAAGCGCGGCGTGCTCGTTGCCGGTGGGCGCTGGGGAGGTATTTTCCCTTGAAGCCAAGCTCAACATGCAGAGGCACCACATGGCGTTCCACCGGTGTTCGATCTACAACGAAGACGGAAGCCCCGTCGCCACCGACATCACCGCCACCATCGAGGAGATGGAGCGTGAGGGAGTCAAGGAATGGTATGGGACCATCACCGTCACCCACCGGGTGAGCCTAGCGTCGGGTCAGCGTTACCGTCTGGTGCTCGGTGACGGACGTAAAGGAGAGTTCAGCGTTCGGAGAAGCACCTATGCGGGCGGCGCGGATCAAGCCGTGTCCATCCGCGGCACCGGGCCGCTGAAGTAACCGCGATCCTACCGCAGCGCCTCCAGCACGAGCCGGATGAACTCGTTGACGTGCTGGTTGCCGTCCACCCACCTAGTCACTGTGACCAGATCGTGTTCCCGGTCCACAAAGATCACGTTGGTTGACCCGGCGCCGAGCGCAAAGAAGGCAGACTCGGGCGCCGCCGGAAACTGCTTGCGCCCGGTGTTGAGCCACCACATGTACCCATAGTTGGGCTTGATCTCGATGGGCGTGAGCGCGCGCTCGAACCACTCGCGCGTTACGAGTTGCCGGTCACCCCAGCGGCCGTGGTGCAGCGCGAGCAGCCCAAAACGTGCGTGATCGCGCGTATCGATGAACATCCCTCCGCCCCAGTGCCCCCCACCGCTCACCGATTGTATGCGGACTCCGTCGATCTCGGTCCACGACGTCTCATACCCGTGCCACCGCCAGTCGGCGGACGCACCAATGGGTTCCATAATGCGTTCCTCGAGCACCTGCGGGAGCGGCCGGCGGAAGACTTGTAATAATGAATACGCCAGCAGGTTGACCCGGACATCATTGTACTCCCAAAAGGTCCCTGGCGCGTGCAGCGTGCGGTCCACTCCTTCACGCCGATCGGCGACATCCGGCTTACCCCAGAGCGTCCCCTCCCACTCGCTCGTCTGCTGCAACAGCTGGTGCCAGGTGATGGGAGTGTTCTGAGTCGAGCTGAATGACCCGTCGGTGACATAGTCGCCAATGCGGTGATCGAGATGGCGGATGAGCCCATCATCCCACGCCAGACCCGCCACGGTGGACAGGTAGCTCTTGGTCACCGAGAACGTCATGTCTTCCCGATCCGTGTCGCCCCATTCGGCAACGATGTAGCCACCCTTGAGCACGATGCCGTTCACCCCACCACGCAACACCGTGGGTCCCACGATCTCCTGGTAGGGAATTCCTTCGAACCGTTTTCTAAGGTAGACCCCGGGATCCTCCGGAATATCGGTCGTGGGGTGTGCTATCGCATAGTCGACGGCCGCTTGCAGCTTCGCCGCGTCCATCCCCATCTCGCCAGGTGTGCGCGTTTCCCACGCACCGCGTGGCGGGAAGTAAGACGTTGTGTTGCGCTCCGCGGCTGCGTTGCCTCCCGCAGCCGTGCAGGAGAGAGACAAAACGATTGCAGAGTGCAGAGTGCAGAGTGCTGATCGGAGATTAGTAGAACGGATAATAATCATGAGTTTGGCTGACGAGGTCTATCGAACGCTTCCATCTGGGATCTGGGTTCTGCACTCTGCATTCTGCACTCTGCACTCTCACTTGATCTTCTCCCGCAGCTCTTCGAGCCAGTTCTCCACCACGACCAACGGTGTCTGAATGCTCGACGGTGGTGTCACACTGCGTGCCATGATGAACCTGCCGTCTGCCGCAATGTCGAAGGGGGTGTAATACTCTCGCGCGGCGAGGTATAACTCCTCCCGCATCTTGAACAGCATGCGACGCTCACCGAGTTGTGGCGCGGCGCCGGACGCCACGCTGACCGCCATCATCTCTCTGTCCGCGTTCACGTAGTACAGCGTACGACCATCCCTGGCCCACAGTGGTGCTACACCACCGCCGCTCGATACCTGCCACTTACCAGCATCGGTATCCGGAAACGTTCGGATGAACACTTCGGTGCGCCCCGTCTCGTTGGACTCGTACGCTAGCCACCTGCCATCCGGCGAGAACGCTACTGCCTCCTCATCGTATGGCGTGACGATGACGGGCACCTTGGTCGTGTCGACGCCCGGCCGCATCCCATGGACGTCGCGACCCCCAACCTGTGACACGTCACCCCCGGTTCTGAATAGCAACCACTCGCCATCCGGCGACCACAATCCCTCGAATACGCCAGCCGTTGCTCGCAGAAGCAGCGAATCGGATCCAGTCCCATCGGCGGCGCGGCGGTACAACCCGCCAGCGCCCTCTCCTACCCGGTTGGAAGCGAACATCACGCTTCGGCCGTCGGGCATCCACCGAGGACGATACTCGGCGGCGGCGTCGAAAGAGACACGTGACAGCGGACCCCGTGGAAGCGGTTTCATCCAGATGTCATCACCCGCGTCCGTGTTGAGGCCGATGGCAAGCCGCGTGTCATCCGGAGAAAGGGCCCAACCGATGTTGGCGCCGAATCTCGTCAACAAGAACGCCCAATCCGGATCGACCGGGGTCTCGCGGCCATCTTGTGCGACCCAGACCATCTCGTAGCGCAGTCCGGTCAGTGTCTCACCCAAGCGCATCACCAACGTACCAGACCGCGAGAGCGCCCAGAACGGGTAGAAGTCGTTTCTGACCGATACACCGTCCATCACGGGGACGGGGCTCCCGCGCGTCTTCAATGAGCCCGCGTCGAACGGGATGGCAAACACACCGCCATTTCCCTGCACGTAAATGATGTGGCGAGGCGGCAGGTATTGGCCCATCACGGCATCGGGTATCACGTGATGCACCGAGCCCGACTCGAAGTCCAGTGCATACAACCCGGGCCTGCCGGCCCCGATACGACTGTACAACACCGCCTTTGCACCGGGGAGCGGATTGGGGAGGGCAATGAACGCGCTGTCCGATAGCAGGACGGTCGTCTGACCTCCCTCAGCCGAGGTGCGCATGAGCTCCGAGCCAAAGGAAAAGACGATCCCGTCGTCGTCGAGCCAGGCGACCCCCGACGCGCCGCGCACGCCGTCGGCCAGCACGATCGCCGGGCCACCGAGCATCGAGATCTTCTTGATCTGCTCCTGGACCGCAAAGGCAATCCACTCACCATCCGGCGAGAAGGTGAAGTGGTTCGCGCCCGCCGTTCCCGCGAGCGCCGTTGCCTCGTACCGATCCCGCTGCTTAACCCATAGCTGCGTACCCCGTTCGGCAGGGCCGACATACACGATGCGCGAGCCGTCCGGCGAAGGGATCGCTCGCCAGTCGGGATCTGGCGCCTGCGCGGGTGGAAGGCCTAGGCCGTAACGCAACGGTGACGATGACGGCGAGGGTCGCAACAACGCCATCACGGCACCACCTATTGCCAAGCCTGCCAGCGCCGCAAGCATCACGTGCAGCAGCGTGAGTCGGCCAGGAACCCGGAGCGCCTCAGCGGCGGGAGGCGGCGCAATGGCAGCGGTGGAGCGATACGATTCGTCACGCAAAGCGCTCGCAAACTGGCGGGCACTGGCAAATCGGTCGGCCGGTAGCTTCTCGAGTGCCGTGAGCACGGCAGCTTCGACGTTGGCCGGAATAGTCCTGCGTTGAATCGCGAGCGCGCGCGGCGTCTCGGTCATCACGCGTGCAATGACAGCTTGGGCCGTTGCTCCGGTGAATGGCGGTTCCCCCGTCAACATCTCATACAGCACACAGCCGAGCGCGTACACATCTGCTTTGGGTGTAATCTCGCGCTCACCCATCGCCTGTTCGGGACTCATATAGTGCGGCGTGCCGAGCGACATGCCTGTCTCGGTCATGCGCGTTCCGCCATCTGACCGGGATGCCGCTAGTGCAATACCAAAATCAACTACCAGGGCATGACCACCGTGCAACAGGATGTTCTCCGGCTTGATGTCCCGATGCACGATGCCGTGGCTGTGGGCGTACTCGAGGGCGTCCGCGACCTCGAGCGCGATCTGCACCGACTCGCCGACTGGCAGTTGATGCTCGCGGACGATACGCGCGCGCAAGGATTCGCCCTTCACGAATGGCATCACGTAGAAGACGAGGCCATCCGCTTCGCCGGAATCGAAGAGCGCCAGAATGTGGGGATGCTGCAGATGGGCGGTTGTCTTGATCTCGGCCAAAAAACGCTCGGCGCCGATCACCGCGGCCAGGTCGGGTCGCAGCGCCTTGAGCGCCACCTGGCGATCGTGCTTCACGTCGTGCGCCAGGTACACGGTGGCCATCCCGCCCTGCCCGAGCTCACGCTCGATGGTGTAGCGCCCAGCGAGTGCAGTGCGCAGTCTGTCCGTGACGCTAGACATTATGATCTCAGATTGCAGAATGCATTTTGCAGATTGGTGATGGATTTTCGATCATGGATGCCCAGTCTGCTCCGTATCTAATCTGCAATCCTAGATCTGTAATCTGCAATCACACGGCGGCCCAGGTGTCGGTCCTGTTCACGCTGGTTGGGGTGGTTCGAAAGCGGAGCTGACAGCCGCGAGAGACCCTGTGGAGCGTGGGGGGGAAGGGCGCGGCTTCCCGCGGGCCGCGCCCGGCTCGATCCAGCCTAGGCCTGCTTTGCCGTTTGGAACAGCGCCTTGAGCGCTACGACCAGCACGGCCGGCGCGATGAAGATCACGAAGTTCCCCATGACGCGTGTGAGGACGTCACCGACATACGGCAACGAGCTGACGGCGGTTGCCGAGAGAATGAGGCCGATGGACGCGAGCATGAACCCCTGGGTTTCTTCGCCCGTCACGTTCAGGAACCCTACTGCAAGTCCCAGCACGGCGAGAATCCAGGCAAACCAACTCGCCTCGAAGCCGAGCCCTCCGGCGACCGCGATAACGAGGCCGACGATGAAGGCCCACTGTCCCAGCTTTTGCATTGCTCTCTCCCTTCACGAGGGTGGAAATGAATAGAGGAGAAGTCGGGCTGATGCGGGACGCGCGACGGATGCACCCGGCGCCGCAATGCGTGCGAGCCCTAAAGTGAACCGGCGTACCTGAGAGCGCTAGTTTGGGGCAGGGATCTCGAAGTTCCGCAAATCAACAATCAGCAATCAGCATTCTGTAATGTGCACTCTGCACTCTGCACTCACCTGAGTCCCACGATTAGCTGCACCGCCATCAACACCAGGGCCACCGCCACCACGATCCGGATCACCCGCTCACCACCGCGCAACGAGACCCGCGTACCGACTACCGCGCCCACGGCGTTACCACCCGCCAATACGAGCCCAACCGTCCAGTTCACCTTGCCGGAGATGAGGAAGACTAGAAACGCGGGGATCGTGTAGAGGAGCACGATGAACACCTTGTGCACGTTGACCGTGACCAGGTCGAAGCCGAGCCCCCGGTAGAGCACCAACATGAACAGAAAACCCACACCCGCCTGGATGAAGCCGCCGTAGAATCCGATACCGACGAGCGCCAGCGCGGACAGGACGCCGACGCGGGTACCCGATTGGGACATCGGCCCGCGCGGTGCGACTGGTCGCAACAAGCCTGCGACCGCCAACACCAACACCACGGCGAGGATCGTACGGAATACCGCTTCCGAAATGTAGATCGCGAGAAACGCACCGACAGCAGCGCCGGGGAGGGTAAATACTGCGAGCTTGGCACCGGTCTTCAAATCAGAGCGTCGCCCAGCCTGCCGAAAACTTGCGACCGCGGCAATGTTCTGGACGAAGATGGCCACCCGGTTGGTGCCGTTCGCATCCGCCGCGGGGAGGCCCAGGAGTAGCAAGATCGGAAGCGTGATGAGCGAGCCACCGCCCGCCAGCACGTTCAGGAAACCAGCGGCGGCCCCCGCGCCAAAGACCGCGAGGAAGAAGAGCACCCGACGTTTGGTTGGTCCTTTAGTTTCTGCTCGCCGTGTGGAACAGCGTCTTCAGCGCAACCACCAGCACCGCCGGCGCAATGAAGACCACGAGGTTGACCATGATCGCCGTGAGGACATCGCCGACAAACGGCAACATCTGGACGGCCGTTGCCGAGAGCATGAGGCCAATCGCGGAGAGCATGAAGCCCTGCGTTTCCGCACTCGTGACGTTCATGAAGCCCACCACGAGACCTAGGACCGCAAGGACCCAGGCAGACCAGATCGGTTCGAATCCCAGACCTGCCACGACCGCGATGACCATGCCCAAGATGAACGCCCACCTGCCGACTTTTTCCATCATGCCACTCCGGTTGCGAGACGAGGCGAATGCGGACGTCGCAAAAGTGGCGGGAGTGGCAGCACGCCGCTAGGAGAGGGTGCTACGCGGTCACCTCGTGACCAGGTCCTGCCCCCCTGGGCACTCGGATGTCGTCCACCAAGCGCTGAATCGCAACGGGCGGGGCTGGTGTCATCGAGGAGACGACCAGCGCCACCGTCACGTTGATGAGCATCCCCACCGTGCCAATTCCTTCGGGTGAGATACCGAACAGCCAATGATCGGCGTGGTTGAGCTCGGGGTGGACGAGCTTGAAGAAGATGATGTAACCCGCCGTGAAGGTAATGCCGGCGACCATGCCAAACACCGCACCATACTTGTTCATCCGCTTGTAGAAGATGCCGAGGATGATGGCCGGGAAGAACGACGCCGCCGCCAGGCCAAACGCAAGCGCCACGACCTCGGCGACGAACCCGGGCGGGTTGATCCCGAAGTACCCTGCCACGATCACCGCGAGACCCGCGGCGATCCGAGCGGTCAACAGCTCCTGATGTTCTGTAATCGACGGGCGTATCGCCTTCTTCAGGAGATCGTGGGCCACGGACGTCGAAATCACCAACAGCAGCCCGGCAGCGGTGGAGAGCGCCGCTGCCAACCCGCCGGCGGCAACCAGCCCGACCACCCACGCGGGGAGTCGCGCGATCTCGGGGTTTGCGAGCACCATGATGTCGCGGTCGATGGTCAGCTCGTTTGGTGTCTCTGACGCGGGACCGCGGTACTGAATCACGCCGTCGCCGTTCTTGTCCTCGAACGCAATGAGCCCGGTCGCCTCCCAGTTCGTGAACCAGGTGGGCACGTCGTCGTAGGGCCTATCGGATATCGTGGTCAGCAGATTGGTCCGAGCAAATGCCGCAACGGCGGGAGCCGTCGTGTAGAGGAGCGCGATGAACAACAGCGCCCACCCAGCAGAGCTTCGCGCGGCGCGCACCTTGGGCACCGTGTAGAACCGGACGATGACGTGGGGTAGCCCGGCGGTCCCCACCATGAGGGCCGCCGTGATGAAGAAGACGTCGAGCGTCTCCTTGGTACCCGACGTATAACGTCCAAAGCCCAACTCCTGGCTCAGGCCGTCCAGCCGGTCTAGGAGATACATGCCCGAGCCGTCCGCCAGCGTGTTGCCGAACCCGATCTGAGGGACAGCGATGCCGGTCATGAGCAACGAGATGAAGATGGCGGGTACCAGGTACGCGAAGATGAGCACGCAGTACTGCGCCACCTGCGTGTACGTGATGCCTTTCATCCCCCCAAGCACGGCGTAGAAGAACACGATGGCCATACCGATGAAGACGCCCTCGTTGATCCCCACCCCGAGAAACCGCGAGAAGACGATTCCCACGCCACGCATCTGACCAGCGACATAGGTAAACGACACGAAGATGGCACAAACGACCGCAACGATACGGGCCGTTTGCGAGTAGTAGCGGTCTCCCACGAAATCGGGGACCGTGTACTTGCCAAACTTTCGGAGGTAAGGTGCCAAGAGCAGCGCCAGCAGCACGTACCCACCCGTCCAACCCATGAGGTAGACCGAGCCATCGCGCCCCATGAACGCAATGAGCCCCGCCATCGAGATGAACGACGCGGCGCTCATCCAATCCGCGGCGGTGGCCATGCCGTTTAGGACCGGTGGCACCCGGGCCGCCGCAACGTAGAACTCGCCCGTGGAGCTCGCCCGGGCCCACATCGCGACCCCGATGTAGACGGCGAACGACGCGGCAACCAGGAGGAACGTCCATCCCTGGACGTTCATCGAATGTCCTCCTGCTCATCGAGCTCGTGTCGGCGGTCCAACCGGTTCATGAGCGCGACGTACACGAAGATCAATACCACGAAGACGTAGATCGCGCCCTGCTGCGCAAACCAGAACCCCAGCTGGAACCCCGCGATCCGAATGCGATTCAACTGCTCGACGAACAAGATCCCGGCACCGTAGGAAACGGCAAACCAGATCGTCAGCAGAATGGCGACATATCGCAGGTTGGTTTGCCAGTAGCGGCCACGGCTGTCGCTCATCGTATTCCTTTCATAGGGGCGCTGAAACAGCGCTCCGAGCGGGGCGAAACCAGCAAGCTAGATCGCCCCACTGGCAGAGAGGGAATCGAGACTCGCAGAAAAAAGATGACGTTGGGCCGGTCAGACAAGCTGGGCGAGCGCGGCAGCGACGAGCCTCCTGGCGAGCAGCACCGGGCGGCCGGCCATCTTCCGTACGCACCGCCGTTGCGCCTCCGTATACCCGATACAGTGCATCACGATCAGGTCGGCATGCGACAGTTCCCGAGCCGCCTGCTCCAGCCGATTGAACCGGTACGGAGACGCGTGGCTGAAGCGCAGCGTGGTACCCTCGAAATGCCGGCGGTCAAAGTCGGCCTCCTGCTCGGCAAGCGGGAGGAGCACTCCGAGAAGATTGGCCCCCGAGCCCACTGCGCGGACACCCAGGTCCACCATCGTCTGGGACTCGAGAAAGAGCCCAGGAGCTTCGAGGCCAGGAAAGTGGCCGGTACAGAGCAGGACCCGAAGATCGTAGTCGTCCGGTCCGAGTCGCTCGAGAATTTTTTGGATGCGCTGGTGCATGTCCTGCTTGCGGACCACGACCTCGGTGCCATCCCGCAGGCGGGTGATCATCCGGGGCTCGTCCCCCTTCGGTGCCAGGGATGCGACCTGTGACTCGTCTAACCCGTCCAGTGCACCAAACTCGTCCACCACGAGACCTGGGCCGATCCACGACTTGAGCTCGGGTACGAGATCCACCCGCGGGGTCTGACCGAGCGTGAGAAACGCGGCACGGGTGAGGGTGGGAGCGATCATGATGGCTGCGCGAAAGTAGTAGACCAGCACACGAAAGCAAGGGAAAAAGTCACAAAAACCGCCCGTCCTACCGCCTGTCCACCCGTCCGCCTGTCCGCCCCATTCTCACCCACAGCTCCGGTGGCTTGCGAAACTCATATCCCCTCGGCGTCGCCGGCCGCGTAGGGTCGAGCTCGAGCATGGGAAACCGGTCGATCAAGGTCTGCACCACCGTCTCGGTTTCCAGCATGGCGAGCGGTGCGCCAAGGCAGAAGTGGCGACCCGCCCCAAACGATAGATGATCGCGCGCGTTAGGCCGCCGGATGTCAAACTGGTCTGGATCCTCGAAGTGCTCGGGATCCCGATTCGCGGCACCGAGCATGCACTGGACGACGTCGCCCACGCGAAGGTCCACCCCGCGCAGCACGGTGTTGCGGGTGACGTGCCGCGTGCACGATTGCACCGCCGCTTCCCACCGCAGGGCCTCCTCCACCGCCGGTCGGATTAGCGCTCGATCATGGCGCACCGCCGCCAGCTGGCGTGGATGGGTGAGCAGCGCCCACACCGTGTTACAGATCATCGCCTCGGTCGTTTCGATCCCGCCAAAGAGAATGATCAATGCGTTGGAGACGATCTCCTGATCCGTCAGCCCGTTTGGGGAGCACGCCAGGTCACTCAGTAGACACGCCTGGGGTGAGCGCCGGTACTGGTCGAGCAGCACGACGCAGTACGCCCCGAACTCGTTTGCCGCCTGTTTCCCGCGATCCCGCACCTCCGGATCGCCGACAAAGTTCGCGAGCGCACGGGCGAAGTGCTCGTACCACTCGCGGATCCGCGTGGTCGCACTGCTCGGAATCCCCAGCAGTGTGATGACGGTGTGAATCGCAAGCGGCTTGGCCAGGCCAAGACGCAGCTCGGTGGTCTCCTGATTTGCCAGGCGGTCGATCAAGACGTCTGTTTCCCGACGAACCTCACGCGCCGTGTTCTCCAGGAGCGCCTTCGGTCGAAACGGCGGCATACATATCCGCTTGAGCTGGACCTGCTCATCACCGTCGGTCGTCATCATGTGACGACCAAACATGTCGCGAATGACCGAGTGGGGCGTGTCCACCGTAAACGTCTCGAAGTCGGCGAGCACGGCCGCCACATCGTCACGCCGGGTGACGAACCACATCTCGACCTCGGGAACCCAGGTGACCGGCTCATGCTCGCGAAGCTGATGAAAGACCGGATAGGGGTTCTCGGCCAGCGAATCGAGCCTGACAGCGGCGCCCCGCGGAAAGCGGACCGCGAGGTCGGTCCGGGATCGTAGCGTCATGCTCTGAATGAAGCCCGTGTTTTCAGCCGTTGGCAACAATCGCAGCGAGCCATCCCGCTTGCTCGCGTCGCTCGTGGCCGGGTAAGATTGGGCAATGGCTGACCTCGATCCGCGCCTCACTCCCCCACGAGCCCGCGGCCACGTTTCCGTTGCCCACCTGCCCGAGTATTGGTACGTCGCCTGCCGGTCCGCCGACCTGCGGCAGCAGCCGGTGGCGCGCACCATCCTCAGCACTCCGCTCGCCCTCTTTCGAGATCACGACGGTGAAGTGGGAGCGCTGCTCGACCGGTGTCCGCACAGAAACGTCCCGCTCTCCCAGGGCCGCGTGGTGGAGAGCGGAAACCTCGAATGTCGCTACCACGGATGGCAGTTCGATACCCGAGGCGACTGTCAGCTGGTGCCTGGTTTATGCGACAATGACAGGAACGAGGGGCGCCGTGCGGTCACCTATCCGGTGCGTGAGCAGGATGGCTTCGTCTGGGTCTACGCCACGCCTAATGCCACTCCGCAGCATGCGCCGTTTGCGCTTCCGCTGACGAGCGAGCGTGGGTACACGACCGTGGTCCGAGAGCTCGAGGTGGCCGCGAGCGTGCACGCCACGGCGGAGAACACCCTCGACGTTCCCCACACGGCATACCTGCACAAGGGGCTGTTTCGCGGAGGAAAGAAGAATCGTATCGAAGCGATCGTCCGACGTTGGGCGGACCGCGTTGAAGCCGAGTACGTGGGCGAGCCGCGCCCACCCGGGCTCGTTGGCAAGCTGCTCTCGCCGAGCGGCGGCACCGTCGAACACTGGGATCGCTTTTTCCTGCCCTCGGTCGCCCAGGTCGAATATCGCTTGGGACCCGAGAATCACATCGTGGTCACAACCATCATGACACCGGTCACAGACTTCCACACCCGCCTGTACGCCGTCATCAGCTTTCGCGTACGGCTCCCCGGCCGGGTGGTGAAGTTGTTCCTACAGCCGCTCGCCATGCGCATCTTCCGCCAAGACGCCGAGATTCTCGAAGTGCAGACCGAGAGCATTCGCCGTTTTGGTGGCGAACAGTTCATGTCGACCGATGTGGATGTGCTCGGCCGGGAAATCTGGCGCCTGCTCCGACAGGCGGAGCGTGGCTCGCTGGACAGCGCCAGCGCCGAACCCGCCGTGCGTCGGCTCGAGTTGATGGTGTGAGCCGACGCCGCTATCTCTCCTGGCAGTGCGAACCCCAACCCACACGCCGATGTCGCTGAAATCCAAGCTCCGGACCGTATTCACCATGGGTGCCGGTGTCACCAAAGGGCTCACGGAGCTCGACGTGGCCGATGACCCCATCGCGTTCTTTGGCAAGTGGTTCTCGGATGCCCAGGAATCCGGTATTCTCCTGCCCGAGGCGATGGCCGTGGCCACGAGCACCCCGGAAGGCACGCCCTCGGTGCGTATGATGCTGCTCAAATCATTCGGTCAGGATGGCTTCGTCTTCTACACCAACTACGGCAGCCGCAAGGCCGGGGAGCTGGAGGACAATCCCCGCGCAGCGCTCTGCTTTCATTGGGCGATCCTCGAGCGGCAAGTGCGTATCGAGGGTCCGGTCGAACGGGTCTCCTCCGAAGAGTCTGCAGCATACTTCGCAACCCGAAGCGCGGGGGCGCGCATCGGCGCGTGGGCGTCGAAGCAGAGCTCGCCTCTCGAAACGCGGGAGGTGTTGGAACGTCGGGTGCGTGAGTACCGCGACAAGTTCCAGGAGCAGGAGATACCGCTTCCCGCATTCTGGGGCGGGTACCGCCTAAGCCCCGAGCGAATCGAGTTTTGGCAAGGTCGCGCAAACCGCTTACACGACCGACTGCGCTACGAGCGAGCAGCCGACTCGTGGAAGGTCACACGTTTGTACCCGTAGCGGGGCGCGCTCGCGATCAACTCATTGGCCAACGGCAAAACAGTAGAACAATCCGTTCCCGCCGGTCCCCTGTAAGGCCTCCTGGCTACAGCCTCGGGAATTATGTGCCGAATTCCACGATGTGGGGTGTTGGCCACCACCTGTTCGATCGTGATGGCCGATGCGGACATTGCCCTCTCCGTTGCTCGTCCAGTTGTTGCAGTTGTTGTAGCCGTCCGCTTCGAAGGCCCTTCCGTCGAGCGTCGAGCCGGTGATGATGTCGTGCATGTTGGGCGTGTCGCCGCGACCGTTCACCATCTCACCGCGTTCGTTGAGTGAGTGCTCTTTGGAGAGCGCGTTCTCATCACTGTGCAAGTGATCGACGGATTCGGCCACTTTGACCCCCTTGGCGTTGTACCAGGGACCCGTACCGATCCGATTGCGGGCGTGCACGGTCTCGCCACCAGGGGCCGACGCCGTGGTGCTCAGGTACGCCCGCCACGCACGGTCTCCCGCACCCGCTGCTTCCGCCAGGCGTTGACAGTGCCGGTCGGCTCCGGCGAGTCCGCCGAGGTTTGCTCCATCGCCGGGGCCCTCGCTAGTGATGAAGAAGCTCATCGCCGGCTGCTGTTGAGGGGTCGGCGCATAGGCTATTGCTGCGATGATCGCAGCGATCAACAGTGACGTGACCTTCGTCATAGCCTCCTCCCTGTGATAACTGCCAAGGTTGTGCTAGCATCCGGGCTCGGCAACCCCGGCCAGTTGGGCAGGGGACGTCCCCTACGGGGACGTTTTTTCCGCCAGATTGGTCGTGAACCGGTAATCGGTTCGCTGTGGTAAGACGTTCAAGTCATTATTTCATAAGCTGTTATGAAGAGCGGTTCCGATAGCACACGTTTTGCAACAATTACACGGGCGCTGGCGTAGTACCGATGAGGAGAGTGAAGAGCACCATGCAGATCCGACGAGTTCTCTACCGCGGTGCCGAATGGCTCGAGGGCTTCGCCCGCCGGCTCAAGCATCGGTTGGGACCGACCGAGCGGCGGCATGCGATGTCGACGGCAGAGAGCATCAGCTCGATACCTGACTGGCCTTGAGTCATGGACAGCGGTGCCGGCATCACGGGACCGCAATTTCGGGTTTAGGCGAGCTTGAGGCAGTCAGGGCAGATGTCTCCGAGATCCATCCGCAGTTTCCCGCACGACGAGCAATAGGGAAGTAACCCGCCGAGCCGCTTGACCTCGGCGAGCTGACGACGCAGCTCGAGTTGCGCCATCACTTGACGTGACAGGGCTTCGAGCGCGCGTTGTTGATCGTCCGAGAGCTCACGCGGCACGCGATCGATCACGCACAGCGTGCCCAAACACTGATCGTGGTCCGCCCGCAGCGGTGCCCCCGCGTAGAATCGAATGTTGGGATCGTCCGTGACGAGCGGGTTGTTGGCAAACCGATCGTCTGCAAACGTATCCGGCACGATGAGCGTCTCTTTGGCCGCAATCGCATGTGCGCAGAACGCCATGTCACGCGGAGTTTCCGGTACGTCGAGACCTAGGTTCGATTTGAACCACTGGCGATCCCTATCGATGAGGCTGACCAGCGCGACGGGTGTCTGACAGATGTGCGCGGCCAGCAACGTCAGATCGTCAAACGCCTGTTCCGGGGGCGTATCGAGAATCTCGTACTGCCGTAGTGCTTCGAGGCGCTCGGGCTCGTCTGGAGGTATTGGCGGCCGCGGATAGGCCCCCGCGCTACGATGTCGTGCCATGGTGTGTCACACCTTGCATCCAGCGGAATGCAGACGTCAGTGGGTTAGAGCTAAGAAACCAACGAATACCCCTCGCGTCAACGTACTTCCAGGGCATCGCCCAGCGCGTCGAGATCGGATGCATCGTTGAACGCATGGACTGAGACCCGTAGCGCGCTCCCGCGGACCGAGACAAACACGCGTCGCTCCTGGAGCCGCTCGTGGAGCGCAGCAAAATCCACCGAGGCCGGGGGGCGCACGCCGAATAAGTGGCCTCGCCTCCACCGGTCGTCCGTCACCGCATAGCCTGCACTCCGCAGGCGATCGATCAATCCGCCGCTGAGCGAGCGGGCATACTGCTCGATCCGTGCGGGCTGCCAATCCAGCACCTGCTCGAGCGCTGCGATGAACATCGGAACCAGGATGAAGTTGGAGACTTCACCCATGTCATACCGAACGGCCAACGGACGATGGCTCGAGTTGTAGTCGACCAGCCTGCCGAAGTTCTCGCTCCCCTCACGTCCCATCCATGTCTCCTCCAGCGGCACGCCGTCGTCGTACAGCCGTCCATAGTACGCCGCGCCGATCGAGTAGGGGCCCATGAGCCATTTGTACGCCGCGACGACGAGCGCATCAGGTTGTAGCTGCTGAACATCGAACGGAATCGCACCGACCGATTGTGTGCCGTCGACGACGAGCGCAGCACCTACTGCGCGTGTACGTTCGCGGATGGCAGCAAGGTCAAACAACGTTCCGTCGGTCCAATGCACCTGGCCAATCGCCACGACCGCCGTTCGCTCGTCCACCGACTCGAGCAATGCCTCGTTCCACGCCGCGCCTCGACTCACTGCGTCATCCGGAGGACGCACCACCTCGACCTGCGCCTCCGTGCGCTCGGCCAGACGCCACCAGATATACACGTTCGAAGGAAACTGCTCGTGGGCGATGACGATCTTTTGTCCACGCGTGATTGGCGTGTTCGAAGCCACTTGGGACAGGCCATAGGACGCGGATGGCACCACCGCGATGCGTCGCGGATCGGGGGCGTTGATCAGTTGAGCAAAGAGGGTGCGTACCCGCTGGACGCCCTCGAAGAAGTCGGTGGCATGAATCTCATATGGGACGGTTTTACGGCGGATCCCCCACTCTCCCGCCTCCACCACCCGTTTCGAGAGTGGCGACATGTAGGCACAGTTGAGATAGTGACTGCCCGCTGGCAGCGAGAACCGGTCCTTCAGACAAGTGAGCATATCGGTCCCAAAAGCTATCCTTGACACCCACGAGGTTCGGCGACACCCTCCCGCGGTGCCGTCGCCGATGCGGACAAATCCATGACAGAGCGACCAGTCGTAGTTGGTGTCGATGCATCCCCGGAGGCCTCAAAGGCCGCCGCGGTCGGCTCGGCCATCGCTTCCGCGAAGGGCACCGAATGCCGGCTGATCACCGCCATTCCGGATGCGTGGGGTGCGGTCACCTTTCTGGATACGCCGTTCGATTTCGCCGCGCTCGAAATACAGCTCCACGAAGCGAGTCATGCGGGCATCGTCGAGGCGCTCGCGGGCGCGGTACCACCGGAGACGCTGCAAACCCTCCAGAGCCGATCCGGCCGTCCCGCAAAGGTAATTGAGGACTTCGCCCACGAGGTTGGAGCCGGACTCATTGTGCTTGGCGGCAAACACCATCCGGCGCTCGAGCGGTTAATCGCCGGCGGTACCGCAACCCACCTGCTCCGCAAACTCGACACACCGCTGCTGGTCACCGGTTTCGGACCACCGGAGATCAAAAGGATCATGGCGGCAGTGGATCTGTCGTTCGCCGCCCGCCCGACACTCGAGCACGCACAGGAGTTTACGCGCCTATTCGGAGCTCAACTGTGGGTGCTTCACGTGGTACCGCCGCTTCCGGTTGCCGACGCGTTGGCGACACCCTTCACCGCCGAGGATGCGCTGGCCCACGCGACGGCCGAGTTCGAGGGAGAGATTTGGCCTGTGGTCGAGCTCAGCGATGCGGAAAAAGCGATCCGGCGGGGACCGGTCGTCGAGACCGTTGTCCAGTCAGCAGAACAGTGGGGCATCGACCTCGTCGTGCTCGGGTCCCACGGCAAGGGGTGGACCGACCGTCTGCTCCTCGGAAGTACCACCGAGAAACTGCTCCACCGGTTGCCAACCCATCTGCTCGTCATCCCCGTTTCCAGAGCGTAAGTGGCGTAACGCCATGCAACCCCCGACCGTCCGCCGGTCTCCCCGGTCTCCCCTCACACCGTTCTCGCCACGGCTCCGCGTCACTGCGGCCGCGCTGTTTCTTTCCGCGCCGTTGGCAAGCGGTGTTGCGCAGCAAGACGCGACCACATTCCTGATCACGAATGCCCGCGTGATCGATGGCAGCGGTGCACCTGCGCGGCGCGCCGCGGTGCGGGTGAGCGGCGACCGGATCGTTGCCGTGGGAAATCTCAGCCGCGACGCGGAAGAGCCGGTCATCGACGCCCGCGGCCTCGTCCTCACACCGGGCTTCATCGACACACATAGCCACCACGACTGGGGACTCAGCGACGCGCCTAACGCGCTCGCAGCTGTGAGTCAGGGCATTACGACGATCATCGTGGGTCAGGATGGTGGGTCGCCGTTCCCGCTCGCCGATTTCTTTGCGGCGCTGGAGCAATCACCCGCTGCGGTCAATGTGGCTGCGTACGTCGGCCACAATACGCTTCGCCGAAGGGTGCTGGGCGATGATTTTCGCCGGTACGCCACGCCCGCAGAAGTCGCGTACATGAAGCTGCTGCTGGAACACGAACTGGCGGCCGGGGCACTCGGCCTCTCGACGGGCTTGGAGTACGACCCCGGTATCTACGCATCGACAAGTGAAGTCGTGGCTCTCGCGCGGTTGGCGGCAGTAGCCGGCGGACGGTACATCAGCCACATCCGCTCGGAAGATCGCTACTTCTGGGAGGCGGTGAACGAAACGATTCGGATCGGGCGCGAGGCCGGGATTCCCGTTCAGATTGGGCACATGAAGCTCGCGATGCGGGGGTTGTGGGGGCAGGCGGACTCGCTCTTGCGGGTGCTCGACCACGCCCGTTCAACGGGCGTCGACGTGACCGCAGACGTCTACCCCTATCCGTACTGGCAATCGACGATGACCGTGTTGTTTCCCGAGCGCGATTTCGACAATCGCGAAACGGCTGCCTACGTGCTCCAAGAGGTGGTGCCGCCGGAAGGAGTGCTCATTGCGGAGTATGAGCCCGATCCGTCCTACGTGGGAAAGACCCTGGCCGACATCGCAAAGCTTCGGGGGAGCGACGCTGTCACCACGTTGATGGAGCTGATCGCCACCGCGCAGCGGACTGGCGCCGACGAGAGCATGATCGGCACCAGCATGGCGGAACGCGACATCGAAGAGCTTCTGGCGTGGCGTCACACCAACGTCTCATCGGACGGAGCATTGAACGGCCGTCATCCAAGGGGATTTGGCGCGTTCCCTCGAGTGCTCGCACGCTACGTTCGCGAACGCGGGGTGCTCGATCTCGCCGAAGCGATTCACAAAATGACCGGCCTCTCCGCTGACCATGTGGGAATTCCCAATCGGGGGCGTATCGAACCCGGTGCCTACGCCGATCTCGTCTTGCTCAATCCCGAGACGGTCATGGATCATGCGACACCGGAGGATCCTCAACGGATTGCCACGGGCATCGAGGCGGTATGGGTAAACGGTGTCTTGGTGTACTCAAACGGGATGTCGACAGGCGCACGGCCCGGGACGGTGATAAGAAGGGGGGAGTGGGGAGTGGGGAGTAGGGAGTAGGCGCCAAACCCCAATGGCGAGTACCTACTCCCTCACCTCACCAGATGTCTCCCACCGTAAACCCGTTCGGGAACGGATCGGTCGGATCCAGCACGTATTCGCTCACCCCCGTGATCCAGGCGGCTCCCGTGAGCGTCGACGTGACGGCTCGATAGGGCCCCAGAGGGATTTCGCGGAGTAGCCGACCGGTGAAGATGGTCCCGAGAATCCCCTCGTGTGCGAAATCCTCCTGGAGCCCCAGCTCACCTTTGGCGTGCAGAACCGCCATCTTCGCACAGGTTCCGGTACCGCACGGCGAGCGATCGATGGCCCCGGTCCACGTCTCGGGCCGCTCCCAATCGAGCGTTCCCGTCGAGACGACCACCACGTTTTTCCGGCTCGCGTTGGGCCGGCTGGGTGGTGCCGAGAGTTGCGCGATGGTAATGCCGGAGATACCCGGCTGCTCCGGGTGCGTCACTGGTAACTGTTCCCGCGCCGCGGCTTTGATCATTTCCCCGATGCGCGTGATCTCTCGCCCCTCGTTCGGTGTAAGCCGGAGCCCAAACCGCTCGGCGTCCGCGATGACGTAGAACATGCCACCATAGGCAACGTCCACCGTTACCGAACCAAGCGTCGGAACTTCGATCGCAGCATTGAGATGGACTGCGAAAGCCGGAACGTTTTCAAACGTCACGCTCGTCACCTTACCGTTTGATACATGCGCTCGTACGGGAACCAGGCCTGCTGGTGTCTCGAGCACCAGATCCGTCGTCGGTTCGGTGGCGCGGACGATCCCTCGTTCCAACAGCACGGTGACGACGCAGATGGTGTTGCTGCCAGACATTGGGGGGTACTCGGTCTGCTCCATGATCACAACGCCGGCATCCGCGTCGGGGTGGGTGGGCGGTAAGATGACGTTGCAGCAGAGCGCGGGGTATCCCCGCGGCTCGCGTAACATTCGGAGGCGGAGGTCGTCCGCCTGCGTCTCGAGGTAGGTCTTCTTCTCGAACATGGTGGCGCCCGGCACATCGGGTACACCGTCGATGATCACGCGCCCAGGTTCACCACAAGCGTGCGCGTCGACCGCCGTGATCTTGTTGGCGAATGGCATGACGACTCCGCTGAAGTATCTTATGAGCCCATCAGATCAATCACGTACGGATGACTCCATGAAGTACACGATTCGCTGCCGCATCGCCATCGTATCCATCGTCTGGTGGCTGACCCCACTCGTGCCGAGTGTGCTGGCGCAGCAAACGGCCGAGCAACTCCACGCGCTGCTGGATGACGCGTGGGCATTCGAGCTGCGTGAAGATCCGTTGTTCGCCACCTCCGTTGGCGAACACGGGTACAACGACCGATTGCCATCGGTCGCACCAGACGACCAGCGCCGCCGTGCGGACCAACGCCGGCGGTTTCTCCAGCGCCTGCACGGCATCGATATCGAGACCTTGCAGGAGCAAGACCGGATTAGCTATCGCATGTTCGAGCGACAGCTGACGGATGCGCTGCGGGAATTCGAGTTCCGGACGTTTGAGATCCCGATACTGGTCGACGATGGATTTCACATTTCGTACGCCCGTCTTCCCAACGACGTGCCACTGCAATCTCTCAGTGACTACGAAAGCTACCTTGCCCGCCTTAGGGCGTTCCCGGCGTACGTCGATCAGCACATCGCCAACATGCGGGCAGGTCTGTCCAGAGGGTTTACGCTGCCACAAGTTGTGCTCGAAGGCTACGACGTCACGATTGCGGCACATGTGGTAGACGATCCCGCTGAAAGTGTGTTCTTCGAGCCATTCCGCGAGTTCCCCACGGGAATCCCAACCGAGCGGCACGCCGGCCTTGTACACCAGGGGAATAGCGCCATTCTGGAGTCTGTCGTACCGGGATACCGCCGCTTTCTCGAGTTCATGACCACCGAGTACATCCCCGGTGCCCGCCGCACGATCGGTGCATCAGAGTGGCCAGACGGAAGAGCGTATTACGACTACTTGATCCGGCACTTCACGACGCTCGATCTCTCGGCAGACGACATCCATGCGCTCGGAGAGAGCGAGGTCCGGCGCATCCGTCAGGAGATGGAGTCGATCATCCGCGAGGTCGGCTTCGACGGAGACTTCGCTGCGTTTCTTCAGTTTTTGCGCTCGGATCCGCGATTCTACGTGGAGACACCGGAGGCGCTCCTCAAACAAGCCGCATACATCGCGAAGCGGATGGACGGGAAGCTTCCATCGCTCTTCAAGACCCTCCCACGGCTTCCCTATGGCGTCGAACCCGTCCCGAGTCACTTGGCACCGAAGTACACGGGTGGCCGTTATGTCTCCGCACCCGTGGGCGGGACGAAGCCGGGCTCCTACTGGGTGAACACCTATGCGCTCGACAGCCGTCCGCTCTACACGCTCACGGCCCTCACGTTGCACGAGGCCGTGCCCGGCCACCATCTCCAATTCGCCTTGGCACAGGAACAGGAAAACCTTCCGGCGTTCCGCCGCTTCGCGTATGTGAATGCGTTTGGCGAAGGATGGGGGCTCTACGCCGAGTGGCTCGGGGTCGAAGCGGGAATGTACACCGACCCCTATGCGCGGTTTGGGCGGTTGACGTACGAGATGTGGCGGGCGTGCCGTTTGGTGGTCGACACGGGGTTACACGCCAGGGGATGGACGCGGCAACAGGCGATGGACTTCCTGGCGTCCAACACGGCGCTTTCGCTTCACGAGGTCCGGACCGAAACGGACCGCTACATCTCGTGGCCGGGCCAGGCGCTCGCGTACAAGATAGGAGAGCTCAAGATCAAGGAGTTGCGTCGTTACGCCGAGAGCGCGCTGGGCGACTTGTTTGACGTGCGTGCGTTCCACGACGTGGTGCTGCTCAATGGAACGGTGCCGTTGGATGTGCTACAGGAGCAGGTGCAGCGCTACGTGGCGACAGTGAGTGTCGTTCGTTGAGTGTTCGGCAGCCACCGTAGGTGGGCAGGATTGGGGAGTGGATCGGACGTGCACCGCTTGACCGGCGGACTCGACGCTAGCCGAAAACGTGATGTTGGTGCTTGCTGTTAAGAGTCCGCAGCCGAGACCGCCGACTCGCGAGCGCCCCTACGAACCGACCGCCACCCTCCGTCAGCTATAGCCGCCGAGCGCGCCGACTCAGCGAACCTCAAACGACAGGGTCGCCCACTTGGATTCGTAGTCGAGGTCGGCCTCCCCCGAACGCTCCATCGCAATGAACTTCACGTACCACTTGCCTGCCGTGTGGAGCACGAACGACGCCTCACCATTCGTGTCGGTGCGGGCGGATCGCTCATTGATCGGTCTCGCATTTGCCTCACCGCCGGCGATCACGAGCTGATTGGCTCTGGCCACACCGTCAACGAGAGCGCGTACTCGCAGCGTTCCACCAACACGCAGCTCGTACGGGTTTACCACAGGCACGAGCTCGGCGGGGTAACCCAGCACCGTTCCGAAGTCAGCTGTCCGTCGGCCACCCACCTGAAAGATCGCTTTCACATGTTTGTGATACTTCTCGACCACATCGTTCGCGAGCTCGCCGTCTCGCCTGCGAGCGTCGAGCACGTCCGGAATCCCATCGTGCTCCAGATACTCGTTGAAATCGTTGGCGCTCAACGCGAGCTCTCGCGCTTTGGTTGACACGCCGACGACGTAGGTGCCCGCCTCGCGCGTTTCGATCGTAAAAAAGGTTGAATCGCCCGATGGGTTCCACAGCGTCGTGGCCAACTTGGTCCGGTGACCGCCATGGACGACACTCAGGTCGGCGACCCGATCTGGGGCGATAGCGTTCTCGCTCTTGAAGAATGTCCCATTGAGCACCGCAACCCGGACCCGTGTGCCTTCGGAGAGGAAATAGGTGTCCAGCTTGATGAACAGATCATGTGCCCAAAGCCACGAGGCCATCACGGCGAGCACTGCGACCAGACCAACCACTCGATACCGCATGCGAAACCCCTTTTGTCGACGCGTAACTTCCACCAGTCACGGCGTCTAAACCTACCAAGGCCAGGCGGAATCGCCAGGCACGAGGTTGCGGTGACGGTGTTTGACCCACACTTTTGCTACGCTGTCGCAGTTTCCGCACTCCGGCTCACTCTCTGGAGGCATCCATGAAACGGCTGGTCCCCTTACTCACCCTCGCCGCAGTCGGCGTCGCGTTCGTGCCGGCGGCCGCGCCCGCGCAGGACGAAGGCGGTGGCGAACTCGTTCACCTCATCAAGTGGGAAGTCAATCCGGCGGATGCCGCCAAGTGGACGGAGGGAATTCAGAAGATCGTTGCTGCCGCGAAGCAAGCGCAGCTCTCGAACGACTACTCGTGGAGTTTTTATCAAGAGAACATCTTCGAGTACCGGCTCGTTTATCCGATCAAGAACATGGCGTATTTCGATGACGAGATGGCATGGATGCGCCAGTTCGAGGGTACGCCGGGACAGGCCCCACTGATGGCAGCGTTCCAGCAACTGAACGCCACGGCTGCTACAACGGTCAGCAATCTCGTCACCCAAAGCGTCCCGGGGTGGGGTTACGAGACCGGTATGGATATGGCGAACTTGCCGGTCGCGCACGTCGACGAAATCTGGCTCAAGCCCGGTGTCGAAGAACAGTATGACGCACTGATGAAGGAGTTCATGGCGTTCGTGAAGGAGATGGGGTACCCGTATCCGATGATGGGATTCCGCCCGCGCATCGGCGGGACGGGTGAGCACCATATCGTGACCTGGTTTGACAGTCGCGAGAACTTCTACGGCGAGAACAATCTCGATCGGATGATCGAGGCCAAGGGCGCCCAGGAGCGGTGGACGGGCATGCTCGGGCGCTTCACGCAGCTCATCACCCGTGCGCACCACTTCGATTCCGACTACCGGCCCGATATGAGCTATTCGGTGCAACAGCAAGCCGCGGTCGGAAGCTCTCAATAGGGAACACTGGTGGTTAGTTTTGGCCAAGGCGCCGGCAGATCAGCCGGCGCCTTTTCTTGTGGAGGGCCTGAGAAACAGCGGTGCCACGAGACCAGCGACCGCGAGCAACCACAGAGCGACAGCGACGGGGCTGGAGAACAGCACGCCCCAATCTCCACCACTGAGAATCAGTGCGCGGCGGAGGTTCTTCTCCATCAGCGGTCCCAACACGAGCCCGAGGATCACCGGAGCCAACGGAAAGTCCGCCTTCCGCATGGCGTAGCCGAGCACGCCAAAGCCCGTCATCAAGATCAGATCGAACGCGCTCGAGTTGACGGCGTAGACCGCGATGAAGCTCAGCGCGGCGACCGCGGGGAAGAGAAACCAGCGTGGGAGCCTGAGAATGCGAACGAACACGCCTACCAGTGGCAGGTTGAGCAACAGCAAGATGGCGTTACCGATGTACATCGAAGCCGCTAGTCCCCAAAAGACGTCCGGGTGCTGAGTCATTAGGAGCGGCCCCGGTGTCACGTTCATCGCCAACAGAGCTCCCAGTAAGACGGCCGTGGTGCCACTACCGGGCACACCGAGAGTGAGCAGCGGGATCATGGCGCCGTTGGCAGCCGCATTGTTAGCGGCTTCGGGGGCAGCGACGCCGCGGATATCACCCCTGCCGAATGTCCCTCCCCTATCCGAGAAGCGCTGTTCGGTCGTGTAGGCAACGAAGCTCGCGATCGTCCCGCCGGCGCCCGGCAACACTCCGACCAGAAACCCTATCACGCTGCCCCGGACCATGGACCAGAGGCTCGTCAGCGTCTCACGGAGTGAGACCATGGCCCGCTCGAGGGCAACCGTCACACGGCGGCCGCGCTCGGTGTCTTCCAAGACTTGGAGCACCTCGCTCACCGCAAACAACCCGATGGTCACCACCACGAAGTCCATGCCGTCGAGCAGCTTGATCTGACCGAAGGTGAAACGGGGGATACCGCTCAGTGGGTCGAGCCCCACGGTCGCTAACGCCAAGCCAAACGCGGTCGCCGCGAGGGCCTTGGCCATGCTCTTTCCTGCCAGACCAGACAGCGCTGACACCGCAAAGACCATCAGCGCGAAGTACTCCGCCGGTCCGAACCGTACGGCCCACTGCGCTAGCAACGGTGCCAGCAGGACGAGCCCAAAGATCGATATCGTTCCGCCGAAGAACGAGGCGATAGCGGAGATCGCCAACGCCGGACCGGCGCGGCCCTGCCTGGTCATGGCGTAGCCATCGAGCGCGGTCACCACCGACGACGCCGTGCCCGGCACGTTGAGCAGGATCGTGCTAATGGAGTTGCCGTACTGCGAGCCGTAGTAGATGCCAGCCAAGAGGATAAGCGCCGAGCTCGGCGGCACACCGGCCGCAAAGGTCAGCGGGATGAGAATGGCGATGGCATTGATCGGGCCGATGCCCGGAAGCATTCCCACAACCGTGCCGATCAGCACACCGACGAACGCGAGCGCGAGATTGAGGGGTTGGGCCGCAACCGCGAAGCCCTGCAGGAGATGCTGGAGCGCGTCCACGCTTCAGCCCGCGAGAAACAGCGCGCCCACCGGGAGCGTCAAACCGAGCACATACCCAAACAACGCCTGGAGGAAGCCGGCAAAGAGCACCGCGGCGATCGCACTGCGTACTGGAGTTCCGCCAAACAGCAGCGCGAGCAGGAAGACGACCGCCGCGGTGGGAAGGAAAAAACCCAATGGGTAGAGCAAGCCGGCGTACACGAGAAACGTGATGACCGTGACGATAATCTTGCGCCAGGCTTGGCGCGCGGGCCACGCTGGGTCCGCCGTGGGGCGAGCAAGGACATACACCCCGGCAATGGCGAGCATGCTGGCGACGAAGAGTGGCAGGGCTTTGGGACCGAGCGGATCGGTCACGAACCGCACCGTGAACGATCGGGACTCCCAACCGATGAACCCAGCGAGCACCAGCATGGCGGCGCCGGCCACACGGTCTGTCCCAAGCCGGCGGACGTTCACGGGATCAAGCCGATCTCACGCGACATCGCTCGAAAAGATTCGACCTGCTCCTCGACGAGCGTGCTGAACTCGTCGCCCACCCGGAGAAACGGCTGCAAACGGTTGGCGCGTCGAGCGCGCGCCCACGATTCGGACGAGCCCAACTGCCTCATGAGCGACACCCAGTCTGCATACACCGAATCGGCGATACCTGCTGGCACGTAGAATCCGCGCCACGTGATCCACTCGATGTCGAATCCCTGCTCGATAGCCGTTGGCACATCCGCCAACGACCCACGCAACCGCTCTGGCGCGAGCACCGCGAGAACGCGCATGTTGCCGGCGTCCAATTGCCCCTCCACCTCGGACACCTCCCCGGAGAACACTTGTACGAAACCACCGAGAAGGGACGTCATCGCCTCACCACCACCGTCGAATGGGACATAGCGGATGCGCCGCGGGTCGGCACCTGCGCGATGCGCGAGGAGTAACACCTTCATGTGATCCTGACCAGCCATGGCGCTGCCTCCACCCACCACCACGCTTTCGGGTTGCCGCCGCCACGCAGCGACCAACGCTTGGAGATCTGGCCACGGCGCGTCGTGTCGAACCGCTAGCACGCCGTACTCTGCACCGATGGCGGCAACCCACCGGACATCGTGCTCAGTGAATCGACCGTACTGGCGCTGGGCCAACCGCAGCGTCGTCGCCGGGCTTGCCGCCACCAACACCCGCGGATCCTGATTTCGTTGCGTCACGGTGTGCGCGTAGGCAACACCGCCTCCTGCACCTGGCATATTGACCACGCGCATGGTCCCTCGTGACAGACCCAACTCCCCGAGAACTTGAGCGGCCGACCGACAGGTGAGGTCCCAACCACCACCTGGATTGGCGGGTGCAATGCATTCCTGCACCACCGCGCGAGATGATCCGACACAGCCAACCAACGTACAGACCGACAGCCACGCGGCCACCTGCCCGTGTGCAAACCGGACCGACCAAGATGCTATAACCCGCATGGACCTATCCGTCCGCCTCTGACGGAACCTCCATCTCACCGGGAGCTTTCATGAACTGGATGATCGGCTTCCAATGCTGCTCGGCCGTGAGGTAGCGATCGTGCGCGACGTTCACCAACCGCACCAAGCGGGCTACGCCAGCTGCCGTTGCGACGATCGCTTCGGCATCTGACATCGGGAACAATTCATCTTGCTCGCTATGGATCACCAACAGCGGTTTCCTCAGCTGCCCGGCCGCTTCCACATTGTTGTAGTGATCCTCGAGTACGAATGCCGCCCAACCGGGCACGCGGCCCTGACGGACCGCGGTTTCCCTGCTCGAGGCGAACGTTCCGATGAGAATGACCCCCTCGACGCCAAGTTGAAGGTCGTGAACGGAATCCATAATCACGGCCGCACCGAGCGACGTACCCATGACGAACTTGCGGGTAGTCCGTCCCACACTATCCACGAACGCCCCGAAGGCCGCGCGCGCATCCTGCCGCAGCCGACGCACCGACGGCGTTCCCGTGCTGTTGCCGAACCCAGTGTAGTCGAAGACCATCGATGTGATGCCTGCCCGGAAGAGCACCAATTGGAGATCCACCATGTCGGACACCGTTGTCCGGTTTCCGTGAAACACGAGCACCGCGGTGCCCGGTGTCGCGGTGTCCGCAGAGCGTACCAGCCTCGCCTGTAGGCGCCGGGTACCGCTTTCGATGAAGAACTCAGAAAACGAGGCCACTGAGTCCGCCGCCAAGGGCGCACCGGGCGGTGCTGGCCGAATCAACACCCCCTCGGCCCGGCTGCTCACGAAGTACCGCACCGTAACCCAGGCCGCCGCAAGCGCAGCAAGCATGGTGAGAACGACGACGACCCTCTTATTCATGAAGATTCCTCCTCCCAGGCGCCTCGCGAAATAATGCCCCCCCAACTAGGGCCCGTCGAGCGGACTACGACAACCTTCGTATTGACAATACGAAAACCTTCGTATATCATCGGGCCATGAACTCGGACATCAGATACCCCACCAACGCTGAGCTGGAGATTCTCCAGGTCCTTTGGCGTCGCGGCCCCAGCACCGTTCGTGAAGTTCGTGAGGACTTGGCTGAGCGCCGCAGCACGGGCTACACGACCGTGCTCAAGCTGCTGCAAATCATGACTGACAAGCGCCTCGTGACTCGGGACACAACATCGCGAACCCATGTCTACCGGGCTGCAGTGACGGAAGCAACCATCAAGCGACGTTTCGTGTCTGATCTAGTTGACCGGGTCTTCGAGGGATCGGCGGCAGGCCTGGTTTTGCAGGCCCTCTCCGACCGACCGGCCTCACCACAGGAGTTGCGCGAGATACGGGACTTGATCGACAAGTTGCCTGGAGACCAACCATGATGACGACGCACGCCCTTGGCTGGGCTCTCATCCACTTTCTCTGGCAGGCCGTCATAGCTGCCGGGTTGCTTGCCATCCTGCTAGTGATAACCAGAGACCGCGCGCCTCAGCTGCGATATGTGTGTGGTGTGATAACGCTGGCCCTGATGCTTGCACTTCCGGTCTTCACGGCCGTGCGGCTGTCCGAAGATCAAACGGAGATGACGGCCCTGACGGCGGCCCCCGCGTTCGCCCCGTCCAAAGTGGCGGTGAGCCAGCCGGCTCCGCGGGACCCATCGGGCACGACGAACGGTGCATTCGAATTTGCCGCTGTTCACGATGGGGCCAAACCGCTTGGAATGATCGTGGATCGGTGGCTTCCCACACTGGTCGTCATCTGGGGTGTGGGTGTGCTGCTGCTCTCCGTGCGGTTATTGGGAGGCATCGGGCGAGCGCGCCGTTTGCGAACCGAGGGAACCAGAGAGCCACCAGCGTCGTGTCGCCTCCTCGTGGAACGTCTCTCGACGCGGCTGCAAATGACCCGTGCGGTTCGCGCGCTGGAATCGACTGTGGTGCGTGTTCCTGCCGTCGTCGGGTTCATTACGCCGGTCATTCTGTTGCCGGCGAGCGTCATCACGGGACTGTCACCGCAGCAGCTCGAGGTCTTACTCGCCCACGAGCTGGCTCACGTACGACGACACGACTCACTCGTCAATCTATTTCAGGCCGTCGTCGAGACGCTCCTCTTCTATCACCCCGCGGTATGGTGGGTATCAGGACGGATTCGCGAGGCACGCGAGCACTGCTGTGACGATGTTGCAGTCAGCGTGTGCCAGGACGCCGAGTTTTATGCAAAGGCACTGTTGCGGTTGGAAGAGCTGCGGGGTGAACGATTGGGACTCGCTGTTGCGGCGACCGGCGGCTCGCTCCTAACACGCATCCGTAGAGTCCTACACCCGGGAGCTCGCTCCGCGGACTTGCTGCCCCGATGGGCGGCCGGGGCCGCGGCGCTCACCGCCGTGCTCTTTGTCGGCGCTTCCACGACGCTATCGGGCACGGCGGACCGCAGCGGGAACGCCGATACGCTCAGCGACGTCGCGCACGAGACCGCCTCGGTGAACCCGCCAGATACGGTCATTCGTCATCCAGATCCCCGAGCGTCCCTCGACGAGCGTTGGGCTTGGGCAGCGGCAGAAGCGCGTCGAGGGGGATTCGACACCTACTGGATCGGCTACGAGATCCAACCTCTCGCGACACTCAACGGCGAGTCGATCTTCGTGGCCCGGATCGGGGAGGACGGACTCGGTCGCCATTGGCCCGGGATCCAGGGCCGCATGCGCATCTTTGACCGCGACGGGCCGCGTGAGGAGGAATCCTCCCTGCGTAGGATCATCGGGACGGACGATCCGCAAGCGGTGGCGCTCTTATTCGCCATTCAGCGGGGACAACCGGTTGGCGTGTGGATTGCCTCAATGGGACTTTCGATCGGGCTGGATGACTTTCCGGTCTTATGGCTGGGCGGCGCGCCGGACGGCGCCAGCATCGCTCTGGTCGAACGTCTCTTTGCCCAGACGTCGTCCGCCAAGTTGCGGGAAGATTTGACTAGTGCCCTTGGTGTGCACAACAGCTCGGATGCGGTCGCACCGTTGCTCATCAGCCGTCTCGATAGCCGGGAGTCGGACGACATTCGCGAGGAAGCAGCCGATTGGCTTGGCTGGCACCCTACACCGGGCGCTCTTCATGCGCTCGCCCGGGCGTCGCGGTCCGATCGTTCCATTCAGGTCCGGCGTGAAGCCGCGGAGGCTCTGGGGTATCACGCGCTGCCGGAGGCAACGGACACGCTCATTGCCCTCGCGCAAACGCTCGACGATGCACGCGTCCGCGAGGAGGCCATCGAGGCGCTTGGCGACCGCAAGGAGGCCCGGGTCGCGTCCGCGCTGGCCCAGATTGCCCTCACCGATCCCGCTATCGACCTGCAACGCGAAGCTGTCGAGACGCTCGGTGACCTGGGCACCCTCGAAGGCCTCGGCGAGTTGGCGCGCGTGGCGTTCACGCACCCAGCGCCCGAGGCGCGCGCGGAGGCGCTGGAAACAATCGCAGACGCGGCGCCGCCCGCGCGTGCGTTGCAAATCCTGGAAGAGGCGGCGAGAGACGACCCAAGTGCCGAGGTACGCCGCGAGGCCATCGAGTCGATCGGCGACGTACGCTCTCTCGAGTCGGCGGATATCCTGGAGCGGCTCGCGCGGACACATCCAGATCGCGACGTGCGTATGGAGGCCGTCGAAACTCTGGTAGAAACCACGTCTGCCGACCGCGCCGTGGCGGTTCTCGACCAGATCGCCGCCATCGATCCCGACGTCGCGGTGCAACGCGAGGCAGTCGAATCGCTAGAAGACGTGGGTACACCGGCCGCACGCGCTGCAATCGCACGGATTGCCCGCGAGCACCCGCGGGCGGACGTGCGACGTGAGGCCGTCGAGACGGTGGCCGATGCGTTTCCGAGCGAGGAAGCGGTGTCGTTGCTCCGTACGGTTGCCGAAGAAGACTTCGACTCGGATGTCCGACGCGAGGCCGTCGAGACGCTCGGTGAAATTCGGTCACCGCGCGCGCTCGACGAGCTCGAGCGGATCGCCCGACACCACGTGAATCGCGACATACGCCACGAGGCCATCGAGTCGCTCGGCGAACACGGGAGCTCGGACCGCATCATTGCGATCCTCCGGCAGATCGCAGTCGAAGATCCCGACCGGGGTGTGCAACACGAGGCGCTCGAGGCCCTTGCTGAGATGCACTCGAGCGCGAGCATCGACGCCCTGATCGACCTAGCGCGTACGCATCCAGTGAACGCCATGCGGCTCGCAGCGCTCGAGCTGTTGGCGGAGAGCGACGAGCCGAAGGCACGCGAGGCGTTCGACAAACTGTTCCAACGTCCGTAAACGACAGCCGGGCGGGCGCATGAGCCCGCCCCCGCCCCGCCGTCCCACACCTCGTTGGTATACACCTTGTCCATTTAGGTATGCGTCGGCATATTGTCTTGAGAACTCGGCCTGGAGGAACATTGCCCGGCAGTGATCTCTATACGGGAACGTTGGATACCTTGATCCTCAAGGGCCTCAGCTGGGGGCCCAAACACGGCTATGCCATCGGCCGATGGATCCGCGACGCGACAGACGGGGTCTTGGAAATCAAAGAGGGGGCGCTCTATCCAGCGCTCCACCGTCTGGAGCGCAGAGGATGGTTATCGGAGAAGTGGGCCCGCACGGATACGGGGCGCGAAGCGAAGTTCTACGATCTCACCGCCGCTGGCCGGAAACAGCTGAAAGCTGAGATCGCGCGGTGGACTCGCTACACCGAAGCCGTGAGCGCGGCGCTGACCACCGCGAAAGCCTGAGCGTGCAGCGTCTCTTCCGGTTAGGCCTCGGCAACCGGTCTGTTCGCCGCGAGGTAGCCCAAGAGCTCCAGTTCCACCTCGATCGGCTGACCGACGAATTCATCGCGGCCGGTATGAGCCCGGACGCAGCCCGCCGGGCAGCGCTCGATGCGTTTGGGGATCGTGAGGATATCGAGCGTGACTGTGTCCGTATCCGCACCGGAACCGTGCGCAAACGGCGACGCGCTCACACGGTTCGTGGTGCCGGACAAGATTTGCGCTTTGCGTTCAGAACGCTCCGTCGCGCACCCGGATTCACGCTAGCGGTGCTGGTCACCATGGCGTTGGGCATCGGCGCCAACACCGCCGTGTTCTCGCTCATCAGCGGCATCCTGCTCGCGCCCCTGCCCTTTGACGACGAGGATCGACTGGTTCGCCTCGTTCAATCAACGGAAAACTCCCCAGGTCAAGACGCCGGACTCTCTCCGCTCGAGATCGCCGACTACCGCGCCCGCGCCACTGCGCTCAGCGACGTCGTCGAATATCACACGATGTCGTTCATTCTCTTCGGTCACGGGGACCCGCAGCGGGTACAAACGGGCGTCGTCTCCGCGAGCTTCTTCAGCACGTTTGGAATCGAGCCATTCCTCGGCCGACTGTTCGAGCCCCACGAAGACGACCATGGGGCGGACCCGGTCCTGATACTGAGCCACGCATTCTGGCAGCAGAACTTCGGGGCCGACCCAACCGTCATTGGCCGCACGGTCGAGATGAACGACCGGCCGCATACGATCATCGGTGTGCTTCCACCTCTGCCGTATCACCCGGACCACAACGTCGTGTACATGCCCGTACCTGCATGTCCCTTCCGTTCCGGGACCGCTTGGTCTACGAGTCGTGACGCACGCAGCATTACCGTCTACGCGAAGCTGGGCCGAGGTGAGACGCTGGAGAGCGCACAAGCAGACGTTGCGGCCATCTCCGAGGATCTCTACGAGTCGTATCCTGCCGTCTACCCGTCCTCACAGGGGTTCCGTACTGCGGTGATGTCCTTGCGGGAGTCCATGACCGCCGAGGCACGAACACCCTTGTTTTTCTTGTTGGGCGCCTCGGGCTTCCTGCTCCTCATCGTGTGTGCGAATGTGGCGAACCTGACACTCGCCCGGCTCGTGGGCCGATCTCGGGAGATGGCCGTACGAACCGCCTTGGGTGCGGGTCGTGTCCGCCTGTTTCGACAACTCTTCACCGAGAGCACCATCCTCGCGCTCGCCGGGGGTGCGCTAGGACTCGTCGTGGCCGTGGGGGGACTCGAGCTGCTCGTGCCGTTCGTCGAGCGCTACACGGCGCGTGCGGCCGAGGTGCGTATCGACGGGGTCGTGCTCCTGTTCACGCTCGTGGTATCGATCGCTGCCGCGCTCGTCTTGGGTTCACTCCCCGCCCTTCCACGGCAACGCCCGTCCACCGATCTCCGCTCCCTCGGTGGCTCCGCTCGGCTCGGCGCTCGCCGATGGCTCATCGTATCGCAGGTTGCCATTTGCTTCTTCCTTCTCATTGGGGCGGGCCTGTTTCTGCGGAGCTTCCTCAAGCTGGTAGCTGTCGATCCCGGATTCGATCACGAGAGCGTGATGACGGCACGGTTTGATCTGAATTGGAGTTCCTACAACTCCGCCGAGAACGTTCTCCGCTTCGTGAATGAGATCGACCGGCGATTGCGATCGGAGCCCGCAATCCGCCACGCGGGGGTGGCCAACGCGGCACCGCTCTCGGTCGACGTTCCAAACACGTTCGAGTTTGCCATCAAAGGCCAGCCGGCTGCGGCGACGTCGCGCAACCGAAGCGATTCGCGAACGGTGAGCCCCGAGTACTTCCAGGCAATGGGAATACCCGTGCTACGCGGGCGAACCTTCACGGGCGGTGAGTACGAGCGGGGGGATCTCGTCGTAGTCATCAATCAGGCACTCGCGGATCTGTACTGGCCCGATGCCAACCCATTGGGTGCCCTGGTGATGCCAAACGACGGCGAGAACGCTTGGCACACCGTGGTCGGGGTCGTGGGTGATGTGCGCGAGTACGGGCTGGATCGAGAACCGGGTCCGCTCATGTACGCGAACTTCGGCCACGATACGATGCGTGACTTTCGCCTCATCGTGCGGGCAGAGTCCTCCCCAGACGATCTAGCGATGACCATTCGGGAGATTGCCCGCGTGATCGACCCGGAACAGCCAGTGACGGAAGTCGAAACGCTCTCGTCGGTACGTCAGGACGTCCTGCAGCCACCACGGTTGATCACGTTGCTGCTGACGTTCTTTGCGTTGGTCGCCTTGGGAATCACCGCCGCCGGCATTGCGGGCGTCATCGGCTACTCGGTGAGCTGCCGCACGCAGGAGATTGGAGTGCGGATGGCGCTCGGTGCCCAGCGCCGTTCGGTCGTTGCACTCGTGGTGCGTCAAGTACTCGTCATGGTGAGCGTGGGCCTTGGAGCTGGGGTGGTTGGCGCGATCTTTCTCGGCCGCGTGTTCGCCGACTTGTTGTTCGATACCGCGGCGACGGATCCCATGACGTTCGTGACCGTCTCCATCTTGCTGGTGGCCGTGGCTCTCGCGGCGAGCTTCGCCCCTGCCCGTCGGGCCACGAGCATCGACCCGGCAACCGCACTGCGAGCCGATTAACTACGAACCAGGAGTCCCCATGCCAGCCCTGCCTCGCTCCGTGCTTGTAACCGCCCTTGCCACACCGCTCCTCGCGGCTGTGAGCCTGCTGCCTGCGCAGCAGATCAACGACCACATGCTCGTCTCGACCAGTTGGCTTGCCGACCATCTCGACGATCCATCGGTAGTGATCATCCATGTGGGGAACCCGGACACGTACGAGGCTGGCCACATCCCCGGGGCACGACTCCTCTCGTACGATGACTTCACCGTTCGTCGCCCACCGCTCTACACCGAGCTACCGGGCGTCGAAGCCCTCCGGGAGGTGCTCGAGCGTAGCGGTGTGTCCGATGACTCGCACCTCGTGTTGTACCATACGCGAGGATATCCCACCATGGTGGGCCGCCTGTTCGTCACGTTGGAGTACCTCGGTGTCGAGAATCGGATTTCCGTGCTGGATGGCGGCCTCACAACATGGGATGCCGAGGGGAGGCCGACGGAGCAGTCGGCACCCGCAGTGTTACGAGGAACCTTGACGGTGCACCCACGTTCCGACGTGGTCGTGGACCGGGACTGGGTACGGGAGCATTATCGGGATATGGCTGTGCGCGTCCTGGACGCCAGGACACCGCAGTTCTACACGGGCGCAGCTGGAGTCACGATGCACGCGTTTCGCCCGGGGCACATCCCGGGCGCTGGAAACCTGCCATTCACCAGCCTCACCGATGACTCCGGGAGGTTCAAGTCCCCTCACGAGCTGCACACCATGTTTGTGGAGTCGGATGCCACCCCCAACAAGCGTGTCGTGACCTACTGCCACCTCGGACAGCAGGCGAGCTTGCTGTACTTCGTGGCACGATACCTGGGCTACGATGCCAGTATGTACGACGGATCGTTCGAGGATTGGAGCGCAGACGAAACGCTGCCGGTGGTTGAAGGTTCGGACGAACAGTAGCGCTCCGACCGCGTAGCGGAGCAGACTGAGGGGGCGTTAACGATGTAGAACCGGCATATACTCCATCCAGGGACCCACAGCGCCGGCATACTGCTTCGCCATTACCCGTGCGATCTGCGCAATGTGTCCCAGATCGTGTACGACCCAGCTGGCGAGGAGCTGTCCCAGGGTGACCCGACCGAGTTCCGGATGCGTTCCTGCCCGATCAAAATCCGAGGGCGACAAGTCAAACGCGCGAACCGTCTTCAGGTTCTCCGCGCGCAGGCGCGCGAGCTCATCCAACAGCTGATCCAATGACTTGCCTCTGCTGGCTTCGAACATCGCGAAGCGGTCGAACGGCACAAAAGGCACTGCCGGTCCGTGATCCAGAATGATGCGCAGTCGCGGCACCCAATCCGTACGTTCGCCGTGAATCAGGTGACCGACCACGTCGAAGGCGCTCCACGTGTTCGGTCCTTCGGCGTGCCGCACCCATGAGTCCGGTAAGCCGCGTAGCAACGCGTCCAGCGCTCCCGGCGTGCGTTCAAGCACTGCCAGGGACGACGTCAGATCGAACACGTTCACTGACCGTTGGTGGTTGGGGGCACCGGGCCAACGAGACGAACGTGGCCCAGCGCGAGAATTACACGCGCGTGTTCTGGAATTTCGACGTAGAGGTCTCGGCCGGACTTGGTGAGAGCAGCGTAGCGACGGCCAACGTGGGACATGACCGTTTGTAGCAGGGCCTCGGGCACGGGAATCCCGCCCAACGTCACGGAGGCCAGCCGGAAACGCACAGCGCGTGGGCCCGAAGAAACCAGATCGATCAGTGCTGTCACGGGCGTCTCCCGCGGCACCATGGCGAGGAGCATCCCCAACTCATCCCGCGCCTGTGCAGGAAGATCGGTTACTCGGCCGTTGAGAACGATGTTCGCGCTGTCAACGACGACGCGAAAGCCAAGATCGTGTGGAATGGGAATGATCCCGAGCCGGGCCATGAGATACGAAGCGAAGTCTCCACCCTTCACCGTCGACTCGGGAATGGACCGATCAATGAAGACGGAGTCGACGACCGCCGCCGCCCGGTAGATACCGCCGGTCGTCATGAAGTCTCCCGCCGGCACCTGAGCAGCAAGGGGGACGGTTCCGAGACTTCCGATTCCGAGCAAGACGGCCCTCAGCACGCGTGCGCTCATACGGTAACAATACACCACGAAGGAGCCCGGGAGCCATCTGTGATCAATATCACAATTACGAAAACTCGCTTTTGATCCGGGACCATCACGCACGCAATTAGAGGTACCGCTCGCGAATGACGGCCACGTGATGTGCCTCGTGTCCGGCAATGATGTACGGGAGCGCGCGAACGGTGAACGGCACGTCGTTCGCCATACCGCCACGTTCCCACACCTCGTCGCCAAATCCCTCGAACAATGCAACGGTGGCGGCGCGGACCCGCTCCAGCTCTTCCGAAAGCGACGCCAGCGTTCGCCGGTTGAATTGGGCCGTCGCCACATACGCGTCTTGATCGAAGCCAGGCTGAGGGGCGGCTTCTGCGCGGGCAAAACAGAGAGCTCGGTACGCGAAGACCCGTTCCACATCCACGATGTGCCCCACGACCTCCTTGATGGTCCACTTGCCCGGCGCATAGCCGCGACCGGCTCGATCCTCACCGATCGTACGCAACAGCTCTAGCGTGTCGGCTATTTGCTTCCGGAGAGTCGCAAAGACATCGCCGTCGCTGACGGCGTCGACATACCCCGCGTAAAACTCTGCGTACTCTGTCGGCGAGGGTCGGGTCAGGGTCTTGGCAGGCATGGTGGCAGACTCGACGATTCTGAGGGTTATTTCCCGTCTGAAGCCTCAAGGGCTTCCAGGACCTTCGCCGGGTGCTTCGCAGCGTTCGCAACACGGGCCCAGTGCTTCCGCACCTTACCGTCCGGCCCAATCCAAACAGTCGAGCGAATGACACCCGTGGTTTTCTTTCCATACATCATCTTTTCACCCCACGCTCCGTAACGGCGCATGACCTTCTTATCCGGATCGGACAGCAGGGTGAAAGGCAGGTCGTACTTCGTGGCGAACCGGCGATGGGATCCGCCATCGTCCGGGGAGATGCCCAGGACAACGGCGCCGTGCTCTTCGATATCGCCCGAGAGATCGCGGAAGCCGCACGCCTCCTTCGTGCACCCGGGGGTATCGTCCTTTGGATAGAAATAGACGATCACATGCTTGCCCCGGTAATCGTCCAGGGCGACGGTCGACCCGTCGTGTCGCGGTAACGTGAATTTCGGTGCGGCCTTTCCCTCTTCCAACGCCATGAACGCTCCTCTCCAATCGATGCCCGGTTGGGTGTGGGGCGAAGAAGATTAGCCGGCCGACCGGAGAGGGAGAAGGGACGGGCGGTGGACTTCCGTCAACAGTTCATGACGCTCGACCCGTTGGGATGGAGGAAGTACGAGCAGTTACCGTCCCCGCCAATGCTCCCGAAGGGCGTTCTGCGAGTGTACCCGCCGTATCCTCCTCCTCCCGCACCCCCGGCCTGCTGGGCCGCGGCGAGGAGATTGAACATGGCCGGACCCCCTTCCGGTCCTCCGATGCCCTGCCAATTGAGCCAGTACCGCCCCGGAATCACATAGCCAAAGATGCGCTGCAGGTAGGCAACCTCGAGTGGGTGAATCGCCCGACCGTTGATAATCACGGTGCTTTGACCCCCGGACGCATCGAACTGTAGCGGCCCACCGAGCTCGAGCCCGGGGAGGAGCTGCCCCTGCGTGGGCCCTCCCTCCATCCCCCACAGCCCGGAGATGTTGTCGTACCAGTAACGCCCCCCTGGTATGTGGGCCTCCGACGGCAAGCCCATGCGCTGCTGCAGCTCTCGGATTTGCTCCTGCGTCACGAGCGCGCCGTTGACGTAGATCTCCGACGATTGCTGGGCACACAGAGCGAGAGGAACTGCGAGTGAGGCGAGGACGGCGAGCAATGCGGCGTGGCGGCTCATAGCGGCCTCCTTGATACTTCCAATTTTGGGCATCTCCGTCCGCGGGTCCAGCGAACTTTGATCACCCCTGTCGCGACCGTGCGCCCATTGGGATCGCAAGGTGCATGCCCACACCGAGATGCGTCCTACTCGCCCTTGAACGGGCCCACGACCGAGCTGGTGATCCATCCACCGTAAAACCCTCCTGCCTGCGGACGTGCCCGCTCGCCATCCACCAGACACTCGTCGACCAAATGGGCGTAAAACGCAACGTGATCCTTCAGCGAGCCGAAGGACGCCGTTGGAGATGGATAACACCACGCCACGCGTTCGATCCTGCGGTCGCCAATGATAATGTCGAAATACGCCGCCGTCCCTTTCCACTCGCAGAACGACGAACCTCGTGTTGGGCGCAGGTGCATCAGCTGCACGTCCTCCGGTGGGATGTAATACACGGGAGGATGGCTCGTCTCGAGTACCCGAATGGCGCGGGTCGTATCGGCGATTGTGACGTCCCCCACCAGGACTTGGATGTGCCCGGAGAATGGCTCGGCTCGCGGCGGGCGGGGATAGTCCCACACAGATTCCTGCCCGGGGCCGGGAACAACACGCGGTTTCATGATGATCCTTTCAATGCAGTCGAGTGAGAACTCTACACCCGGATCATGATTCGACCCGGCTGACTGACGCTCGGAACGTCCACTTGTGTCGGCGCATCACGATTGACGACATTGCGCGTCGATGACCGCAACCCTGGCTGGCGGCCAGTACCACCGGCGCGAAGTCCTCTATACGCTGTTGGCCGGGATCTTCTTGACCTCGCTGACACTCGGGAACGTCGTGGGCGTCACGAAGTTCGTCGATCTCGGTCTCTTCGTCATACCCGCCGGCCTGCTCGCATATCCCATCACGTTTCTCGCCACTGACCTCGTCAGCGAGCTGTACGGACGCCGGCGCGCCCAATCGCTGGTCTTCGTCGGCTTCGCGATGAACATCTTCATGCTCGGCCTCATGTGGCTCGGCTTTGTGCTGCCCGACGCGCAGGGCGTTTCCGGTGCCAGCTCGACATTCGACACCGTCTTTTTCTACATGCGGCCGAACGTGGTAGCGTCGATGATCGCCTACCTCGTTGCGCAGTCTATTGACGTGCAGGTATTCCACTTTTGGAAACGGCTGACCCGCGGAAAACATCTCTGGCTACGCAACAACGCTTCGACCACCTTCAGTCAGCTGATCGACACCATGCTGATTCTCTCGATCCTCTATTGGTACTCCGGTCTTGGCCCGGACGTCGATTCCGTCGGCAAGCTCCTCGCGCTGATGCTCAGCTCGTACGCTTTCAAGGTGGCGTTTGCGTTGCTCGACACCCCGCTCTTCTACCTCGGCGTGTACCTGCTAAAGGATCGAATCGGTCACGAAGCGCTGATGGGCGACGTGGTGCATCCAGCCGCGCCATGACCTCCCCCGGTCGCCCATAGGTCTGTCTAGCGTGTAGAGAATAAAATAACTCGATTTTTGCTTGACAACCCTAGTCCGGAGGGATAGCCTCTCGAGGCGGGGGCCCTTGCATCTCAGGTACCTGGCGGAGACTTTGGCACCCGCCAAGGCATTGGCTCAATGAGGTGAATACGCTGTGAGACTTCGGCAGATCGTTGCGACCGCCCGCCTGTGGTTCGACACCACCAACCACCCTACCGTGACGGAGCCCGGGAAGCGTGTTGACTGGGCCCGTGTCGTGCCATTTGTGGCGGTGCATGTCGCCTGCTTGGGCGTGGTCTTGGTGGGTTGGAGTTGGACCGCTGTCGGCGTCGCGGCGGGCCTTTATGTGGTTCGGATGTTTGCCATTACCGGGTTTTACCACCGCTACTTCTCACACCGGGCCTTTCGGACGACGAGGTTTTGGCAGTTCGTCTTCGCCGTCTTGGGGAACAGTGCAGCGCAACGGGGGCCGCTGTGGTGGGCCGCTCACCATCGCCGGCACCACCGGCACTCGGATACGGAGTCTGACGTCCACTCACCAAAGCATCATGGCTTCCTGTGGAGCCATATGGGATGGATCACTTCGCGAGAGAACTTTCCCACCGACCTGAGCGCGGTGCCCGACCTGGCGACGTATCCAGAGCTTCGCTTCCTGGACCGCTTCGATGTGCTGGTGCCGGTACTACTGGCAGTCGGACTGTTTCTCGCCGGCGGGTGGCAGTTGCTGATCTGGGGATTCTTTATCAGTACTGTGGTACTGTTTCACGCAACCTGCCTGATAAACTCGCTCGCCCACACGTTGGGTGATCGCCGCTTCGCTACTGCCGACGAGAGCCGCAACAACCTGCTGCTAGCTCTGATCACCTTCGGTGAGGGGTGGCACAACAACCACCACAAGTACCCTGGCTCGGCTCGCCAGGGTTTCTTCTGGTGGGAAATCGACTTGACCTACTACGGCCTCCGTTTGCTCGAGGGGCTCGGCGTCGTAAGCGACTTGCGACCGGTACCGGACCGTCTGCTCCGCGCCGGCTGACGTGCGCATAGCCATCGTCGGTGGTGGGATCTCGGGTCTGGTATGCGCGCATCTCCTTACCCGGACGCACGAAATCACCCTATTTGAATCCAACGATTACGTGGGCGGTCATACGCACACGATTCCGGTTGACGCCGACGCAGGGACCTGGCCGGTCGACACGGGTTTCATCGTCTATAACGAGAGGAACTACCCAAACTTTGTTCGTCTTCTACGGGAACTAAACGTTCCAACGCAGCCGAGCACGATGAGCTTTAGCGTTCGCTGCGACCGCACCGGCCTCGAGTACAACGGCTCGACGTTGCGCCAACTCTTTGTCCAGCGACGGAACCTGGTCAGCCCCTCATTCATGCGGATGCTGGTCGATGTCGTGCGATTCAATCGACGTGCGCCAGCGACACTCTCCAACGGTGCGACGGGCATGACGCTAGGTGCGTTTCTCGAAGCGGAACGCTATTCCCGCGCATTTATCGATCGCTATATCGTTCCCATGGGATCGGCCATCTGGTCACAACCCCGCGATCGCGTGATGGCAATGCCATTGGATTTCTTCGTCAGATTCTTTCAGAACCACGGCATGCTGCAGGTCGCCGGGCGCCCTATGTGGCGGACGATTCAAGGCGGCTCCGCGCGCTACGTCCACGCGTTGATAGCACCGTTCCGAGACCGCATTCGGCTGAATCACCCGGTCAATCGTGTTGTACGCAAGGACGATCACGTCCTGGTCGATGGCCAACCCTTCGACCATGTGATTTTTGCGTGCCACAGTGACCAGGCGCTCGCGATCTTGGGGAACCCCACGCCGCTCGAGCGGGCCGTCCTGGGTGCATTGCCGTATCAGCCGAACGTTGTCACGCTGCACACGGATGTGACACACCTTCCGAGAAGGCGCCGGGCATGGGCCGCGTGGAACTATCGCTATGGGGGCGCGGAGACCGACCCGGCGACGGTGACCTACAACATGAACATTCTGCAGTCCCTCCCGGCGGATACCACATTCTGCGTGTCGCTCAACTCCGAAAACGATATCGCTCCAGCACGCGTGATCCGTCGTCTGCGGTATGACCATCCGGTCTACACGCGGGAGGGGGTGGCGGCGCAGCGCCGGCATGGAGACATCAGTGGTGTGGATCGTACGCATTTTTGCGGTGCGTATTGGGGATACGGCTTCCACGAAGATGGTGTGAACAGCGCGCTGACCGTTTGCCAGCGATTCGGAGAGCGCTTGTGAACAGCTGTGTCTATCGAGGAACCGTGCGGCATCGGCGGATACATCCTGTGCCCCACACGTTTCGCTATACGCTGTTCATGATGTATCTCGATCTGGACGAGATTCCTGGAGTCTTTGACGGACGGTGGCTCTGGTCTGCCCGGCGGCCAGCCATTGGGTGGTTTCGCCGAGCGGATTATCTGGGCGATCCTGCACTGCCGCTAGCGGACGCCGTGCGGGACCGGGCCGCGCAGGCGCTCGGCACTCGTCCGACGGGCCCGGTTCGGATGCTCACACATCTGCGATACTTCGGGCTCGTGATGAACCCGGTGACCTTTTACTACTGCTTTGACGACACAGGTACTCGGCTCGAGGCGATTCTCGCCGAGATCACCAACACCCCATGGAATGAGCGGCATACCTACGTCTTGGGGTCTCTAAACGGGTCATCAGAGTCGAGAACTCGAGCGTTTTGTCTCAAGAAACAATTTCATGTTTCCCCTTTTATGGCGATGAATCACGACTACCGCTGGCAGTTCTCCGTCCCGGGACGCCGGCTCGTGGTGCACATGGAGAATTTCACCGAGGGAGGGCAAAAGCTGTTTGATGCGAGCCTGGCGCTGCGTCGTGAAGAGATCAGCGCCGGCACCCTCTCCCGGGCTTTGGCACGGCACCCATGGATGACGGCTACTGTGGTCGTTGGGATCTACTGGCAGGCCTTCCGACTCTGGCTCAAGCGGACGCCGTTTCATACGCACCCGGCCAAGCGGTCAGTCTCATGACGGCGATTGATCGATTCACGACGCGAGCGGTTCACCGACAGCTCTCACACCTCGAGTGGGGCGACCTGACGATCGTCGATCCCAGCGGCGAGCGTCGCTACGGCGATGGCACCGCACCCCACGTGAGATTGCGGGTACACGACCAACGGTTCTACCGCGTCATTGCTCTCGGTGGACATCTCGGAGCGGTCGAAGCGTACCTCGATGGCTGGTGGGAAACCGACGACCTGCCGTCCCTCGCGCAGCTCATGGTTCGCAATCGTTCGGTGCTGGATGGATTGGAGTCCGGAGGCGGTAACCTCCTGGGGGTGCTGCACCGCGCATGGCATGCGCTGCGGCGGAACACGCGGACCGGAAGCCGCCGCAACATTCACGCACATTACGATCTAGGGAATGACTTCTTCAGTACGTTCCTCGACGAGTCACTCACGTACTCGTGCGGCATCTTCGAGCGTCCCGAAAGCACGTTGTATGACGCGTCGATCGCCAAGTACGACCGCTTATGTCACAAACTCGAGCTCAGCGCACGGGATCACGTGATCGAGATTGGGACTGGCTGGGGTGGGTTCGCCCTGCACGCCGCGGAGCGTTACGGCTGTCGTGTCACCACTACCACCATTTCCCGCGAGCAGTATCGGCATGCCCAGGGCCGAGTGGCACAGGCGGCTCTGGGGAATCGAGTGACCGTGCTCGATCGGGATTATCGCGACCTGCGTGGATCCTTCACAAAGCTCGTATCGATCGAGATGGTCGAGGCGGTCGGTCACGAATACCTGCACCAATTCTTCCAGAAGTGCGCTGCGTTGCTGGCGCCGGGTGGGAGAATGGGACTCCAATCCATCACCATCCCCGACGAACATTACAACCGAGCCCGCCGCGAAATAGACTTCATCAAGCGTTACATCTTTCCCGGATCGTGCATCCCCTCACTCGAGCGACTCCGGACAGCGGCAGCTCGTGCCGGTCTCGTCCTGGTACACCACGAAGACATCACCAGCCACTACGCCGAAACGCTCCGTCGCTGGCGAGAAAACTTCGTCGCACGCTGGGAACGGGTCAGCGCGCTCGGATTTTCCGAAGAGTTTCGCCGGCTGTGGGAGTTCTACTTCGCCTACTGCGAGGGAGGATTCCGCGAACGTTTTCTCGGTGATGTGCAGCTCGCCTTTGGGCGTGACAAGCGCTCGGCCATGGCCGCCACATGATGTTTCAGATCGGGCTGAGCTTGGCGGAACGCGGGCTCGTACCGCTGACCTGGGTGCGATGGGGAATCCGACGTCTCCTCGTGGCGCGCCTCAATGAGCAACGAGCTCATGATAACGAGGCCGTGTTGCGGGAAGCCATGGACGCCGCGCCCATCGCGTACGTTCCGGAGAAAGCCAACGAGCAACATTACGAGGTACCGCCGGCGTTCTTTCAGCTCGTTCTCGGGCCGCATATGAAGTACAGCAGTGCCCTTTGGTCCAACGGCACTCGTGAGCTCGTCGGGGCCGAGGAGCGAATGCTGGCGGAAACGTGCCAGCGGGCTCGAATTGAGGACGGGCAAACTATCCTCGATCTCGGCTGTGGTTGGGGATCGCTTTCCCTCTACGTGGCCCGACGTTTTCCCAACAGCCGGATCGTGTCGGTCTCCAACTCCGTTCCGCAACGTCGTTTTCTCGAAAGCCGTGCACCCTCGAACGTCACTGTCATCACGGCCGACATGAACACGTTCGACACCCCCGAGCGGTTCGATCGCGTGGTGAGTATCGAGATGTTCGAACACATGCGGAACTACCGCGTACTGCTTCGGCAAATCGCCAGCTGGCTCCGACCTGACGGAAAGCTCTTTATCCACATCTTCTGTCACCGACGCTTTGCCTACGCATTCGAAACGAATGGTGCCGCAAACTGGATGGGTCGTCACTTTTTTACCGGTGGTATCATGCCATCCGCTGACCTGCTGTTGTCGTTTGCAGATGAGTTTGCACTCGAGCAACGCTGGCTGGTCAACGGAACGCATTACGCGCGTACGGCAGCTGCGTGGCGCAGCAACCTCGAGACGCACCGGGATGCAGCACTCCCCATCCTGGAAAAAACCTATGGGACAGACAGCACGCGTTGGTTTCACCGATGGCGGCTCTTTTTTCTCGCATGTGAAGAGCTGTTTGGATACGAACAGGGACTTGAGTGGCTCGTAGCCCATTACCTCCTTTCGAAGTCATGACACACCGGAGAACACGATGGTGACGCGACGCAGGGTTCCCGCTCTCGTAGTGGTGGTGAGCGTGGTGGTCTTCACTACCTGCCGTACCGCCCCTGAGCGTGAAGCGGTCGTTCCGGGATGGGAGTGGACCGAAGAGCGCATCTTTTCCACGGTGAGCGAAGTCCGCGCAGGACGTTCATTACAGCCGGAAGGCTGGCCTGGAGGCGCTCGTGTCGCCGTGCTACTCTCGTTTGACGTGGACAACGAGACGGTGTTTCTGCGATTTGGGGAACCAACTATCGGCACGTTGTCACAGGGTGAATATGGGGCGCGTGTCGGGCTAGGACGCGTCCTCGACGTACTCGACCGCGACAGCATTCCGGCATCCTTTTTCATTCCCGCCATCAGTCTCAGGCTCCATCCCGAGATGGTGGACGCCATCAAGCGTGCTGGTCATCACGAGTTCGGTGTTCATGGCTGGATTCACGAGATGAACACGTCGCTCACTGCGGAGCGTGAGCGAGAGCTGTTGGTGCGCGCGATCGAGGAGCTGACGAACCTGACCGGGTATCGACCGGTGGGCTACCGCGCCCCATCGTGGAACTTTAGCCCGCACACGTTAGGAATCGTTCGCGAGCTCGGATTCCTATACGAAAGCTCGCTCATGGCGGACGATCGGCCATACGAAATCGTGGCGAACGGAGAACCAACGGGGCTCGTGGAGTTACCGGTGGATTGGATCCTCGATGACGCGCCTCTTCTCAACCCGCGCGGCGATCGATACAGCTCACCCCGGGAGGTGCTGCAAGTCTACATCGATGAGTTCGACCGCGCGTACGAAGAAGGAACGATGTTCCTCCTGACGATGCATCCCCATTATATCGGTCACCGATCCCGCATCGTCATTCTGGAGCGTCTCATCGAACACATGCGATCGAAGAGCGGAGTCTGGTTCGCCACGCACCGGCAGGCAGCCGAATACGTGAGACAACAGGCCGGCATGACTGAGTGAGGGTTAGGAAGGCTTCACTGCGTGAGGGAGACGAGGGTGCGTTTACCTTCGTCCCACCGCCACTGAACCTCGTGCCCTCGGAGATGCACCCCCCCGAGCCATCGATTGATCCCGGCAAGCCCTATCCAGTCATGACCCCCTTCGAGCGTGGCCCTGCCCAAGTCGGTTACGACGGCACGTTGTTTCCAAAAACTGGGGTCAGGATCGAGCGACCGCGGGGCCCGTATCGGTTTGCCGCTTTCGAGCCGAATGAGTGGATGTGAGGTCCCGCTCAGCCGCTCGAGAACGATCGCGAACACCGCATCGCCGAGAAATACCGCAGATTCCCGTTCCTGATTCGCTCGAAACGCATCCGACAAACGTACGCCGCCATCGGACACGATTTCGACGATCTGGCGCTCGGTGCGGCCTAGCCCCGCGTCATCGGGAAACTCCTGGAGATGCCGGTAGAATGCGTCCCCGAGGTAGGGGAGCCGCCGATGATCGCTCTCGAGGAATGTCGTGATGGCGGTGGGATCGGGGGACCGGAAGGCCGCCCAAGCTCGGGCCGCAAGCGAAAGCTCGGCCGCAGTAATCGCCTGGCGCCGAGGGAATCGCTCTGCGAACCACTCCGGGGGCAATTGTCCCAGATACTCGCCAACGACCACCGCTCGAAGATTCTCTGCATTCGCCTTCGTGTTTTCGCAGAACGCAAGCACCTGGATCAGCTGCAGCTGGTCGTACAGGTCGTGCTCGAACCAGAGGACGACCTCGTTTTGCATCGTCGACGTTGCGAGGGCTGCGTCGCGCTCCTCGAAGTAACGCATCGCGGTCGCATAGTCGCCCCACCCCTGCGCCGCAATAAAACGCGCGCGCACCTCCCGCAGCTCCTGCCACGAGAGGCCGCTCGGAACGGGACCCTCGTGAAGCACGTCTCGCCAGGGAACGACCTGACCTGGCAAACCCGCTGCGCGGATGTGATGGACAACCACGTCTCCGTTCGTCACGTGCAGCATTGTCTCGCGTCCCTCCCTAGGGATGCGTGGTAGGCGTCAAGAATACCAAGGGCCCGGCGTTTGCGCCGGGCCCTCGACCTTCAGATGAGCAGATGCGTGACTAACGGGTGATCTCGAAGTGAAGAGCGGCGCGGAATCCGCGAAGATCCACCCGGCTGCCGAGTTGCTGGTCTCCGATCTGACGCACGAATCCAACCACTCCCTCACCCTGAATCACGATGGCAAAGTGATCGTGGACACCCTGCCGCCAATCGGCCCCAAAGCGCAGCGACCGCCCTGCCGTTCGTAGCCTGGTGTTCATCTCACTCGGTGCCGCCCATGAGTTGCGGAATTCGATTCGCGGTACCAAACCGGTGCGAGGGCCTACCGGGATGGAGACGCGCGCACCACCCGCCAACAAGTTACTGCGAGGCAGTACACCCGTTCCCACAGCGGTCTCTTCCACGCGTGGATTGGAGCGATAGACGTCGTAGACGTAAAACGTCAACGAGGCGTTCGCGACGCTCTGATCCAACGAGACGTACCCCATGTACCGATTGCCAACGCCGTTTGCCGTTGTGCTGGCCAACTCATCCTTTGCCCGCAGGGCGACGATACCGGCAACGCGGAGATAGGTGCGCACTCCGAGGGGACCTTCAGCGCCGGTGCGCAGGCGAAGCTCTCGCCCCGGCTTCAAATCGCCATCCTGACCGGCAACCGGGGAGTACGCCAACGGCTCCCGGAATGTGCCGCCCAATCCAATCGCCCACGTGCCAACAGGGATCGCTCCCGCGAAACCGCCGCCGACGTTGCCGCCCGTCCCGAGCGTGGCAGAGGAGAAGCCCACGATGTCGCTCGCGAGGAGGCTCAGTGCACCGAGCTCCTCCTGCCGCACCGTCTCGATGCCCGTAGGAATGGCTCCCGAGACGAACACGATGAGATTGCCGGGTATCGCTTGCCAGCTTAGTCGGGCTTCGGTGTCGAGCGCGCCGGTGATGGTCTGATCACCCGCGCCCATACGCTCGAGCTGGACCCGTGCAAATCCGCTCGAGATCGCCAAGTCGACGAAACGACCCATGGGGATCGTGACACCTACGGGAATCGTCAGCTCGGAGATTGCTGTAAGATCCGCATTACCCAGGGTCAAACCGTCATCGAACACGTAGCGCTCGAAGATGACGGCGGTCCGCCCGTACGACCCCACTTGGGCACTGGCAACGCTGGCAGTCGTTGCCAGGAGGATGAGGCACAGCGTGAGGCGTCTCATGGGATACGGATGATGATGCGAATCGTGCCGCGGATCTCGGGCGGGATCACGATCGATGGTGGCGGCTGGGACGTCGGCGAATTCGATGCGCCCTGCGTTGTTTGCTGCGGCCCCAGCGGCGAGGTCTGCTCTGAATGCGTGGACGCGAGATCACCGAGGCCGGTCTGTACCGCGCTGGTGGTGGCAATCGGCGTGAACCCAGCCATCGCTTGTGACGCCCCGCCTGAGGCTGGCGCGGGCACCGTAAGCGACGCCAATGCCGGCAACTGCGACGGGTTGATTTGCATGGCGAATGGCGCCGCTGCTGCGGCTTGATGCCGGTCTTTCGCTTCCTGGAAGTTGGGATCCTGCCGGGCTGCCTCCGCGTAGTGTTCGGCAGCGGCGGCGTAGTTGCCCCGCTCCTCTTCGAGCAACCCTCGGGAGTACGCCAAGAACGCGGCCAGGTTCTGCGTGCCGTTCTCGAGAATGCGTTGCCGTTCGGCTTCTGACAGCTCGAACCCCATGCGGCGTGCGAGAATCAGCACCACTGCCTTCTCCAGACGCAACAGATCCCCGAAACGCCCCGTGGTGACTGCAGGCGGCAACACCTCACCCGTCGCTTGAACAATGCCCGCCTCCAGCCGCATGTCACCAGCCGGCGGAATCGCCGCCAATCCCTGCACGAGCCGACCCGCCTGAATGAGATTGCCCACCCGCGCGGCCGTCGACGAATCCACGCGCCCCGCTTCGGCCAGCGCCATCTCTTCTATCAGCGCGCTCAACTGCAGGCGCTCCACCAACGGAAAGCGACGCAACAAGGCGAGGTCCGAGGTAAGCATTTGGGCAAGACCCCGGGACAGCGGCAAGTAGGAAGAGTCGCCGCTAATCTCGAGCGGAAGCACGGCCACGGCAGTTGGGTCGGGCGTCCCCAGCTGAGTCTCGTTGGCCAAAGCCTCTCGAGCGCGTGCGCGAGCTCGCTCCCGCACTGCCATCATCTCGCGGGCGCGAACCACTGGTGCCCCGGGGGACGACGCGGCGCGCGCGAGATACTGTTGATACGCCTCGAGGGCCTGATCGTAATCTCCATCACGTTCGGAGCACTGTCCGATGATCAGCGGCGCCGTAGCGTCTGTCGGGCGTCGTGCGCCGGCGACGCGGGCAACTACCCGTGCCGTGTCACATCGCGCAGCGGCATAGAGTGCCGACGCATAGCGAATCAGGAGTTGACCATTCTGGGGATCTTCGGCGAGCCGTCGCTCGAGCTCAGGGATTTCGCCCGGCGAAACAGGCTGTGTAGCGGGAGCGCCGGCGCAGCCTAGCGCTCCGATCACGCCACCGGCCGTGAGCAGCACCGCGAATCGAGGTCGCGAACGTACGGGAAACCTTAGCCGCTGGAACATGCGGTTCTCCGGCTGAGTTCGGAGGGAACTCTACGTTGATCCGTTGCACGGGCGGCGTCAACCCGACAACTGCGCCGGGCGATTGCCCCCCAATGCAGGGACTATTTTTGCTTAGCGTGCTGGTGCAGCATATCCCGCATGCGCCGTGCCAACGTCTCGATATCTCGTAACGATGTCACGGTCTCTTCATCGAGGCTATCAGCGCGTAGCAGGAGCAGTTGCGTCTCGGCGAGGAGGGCGGAAAGCGGGTTGGAGATGTCGTGCCGAAACTTGCGGAAGTCTTCTATGTCGCTGCTCATTCGACGATCGATCGGTAAAGGTCACGTTGGTGATGATCTCGGAGATCCCGAACCGCCTCCCACAGATCGGCTTCGCTGGGAGCGCAGAAGATCTCCCCCGTGGCCGGGGCGGTGCCCTCGTCGATCGACCCGAAGATCAGACGGCCTCGCCACGTCCCGTCATCCTCGCGCCGTACCTCGAGGTGGACCGGCACGAGAGCCCCCGCGTACCGCAGTGGCGGGAGTTCATGTATGGTGGGCTGTCCAGGATCGGTCGCGCCGTGGCGGACCGGATTTCCCGGCATGCTTTGCTCCCTGCAGGTTTGCGCAAATATAAACGTGTCTAGGACTTATGCAATACTCACCACTGGAAGGGGGCGGGCGTGAATGTCGCCACGAAGAGCAGCAGCGTGCCCCAACCAAACCAGCGGCGGTCTCGGGGGAGGCGGCGGTGGCGATCCATTACCGCCGGGTGGGATAACCGGCCGCGGCCGAGCAGCAGCACGAGGATGGCCCAGACCAACCAAAACTCCCACACGGTGCTCAGGGCCAGCACGGCCACAAAGAACAGCGGCGCCAGCGTGCGCTGGCGGTCTCCGACCAGTGCATACAGCACGTGTCCGCCATCCAGCTGGCCGACGGGCAGGAGATTCAGCATGGTCACGAACAGGCCAATCCACCCCGCGAACGCGAGGGGGTGCATGGCCACCGTGACGTCACCCATCAGACCGCGGCGAATGACGGCGAGAATAGGTGAATCGCCGAGATAGAGATGCAGACCCGACGCAACGATGTACTGGGATGTTGGCCCAGTTCCCTGCGTGACGACCTCTGACTGCAGCAGGCCCACCACGAGGACGAGCAGTGCCACGACGAACCCCGCCCAGGGCCCGGCCGCGCCGATGTCGAGGAGCTGACGTCTGTCGAGAATCGGGCTGCGCAGCCGAATGAAGGCGCCGAGGGTGCCGATGATATTGATCATCGGAGGAAACGGAAGGAAATACGGCGGCGAGGTATCGATCCCGTAGCGCTTGGCGAGGACGTAGTGTCCTGCTTCGTGGGCCAAGAGGATCCCCATGAGAGCGATTGCGAACCCCAGCCCGGGGCGCAAGGTCTCGAACCAGTCGCGCAGCACCGGGACCAGCAAGCCGAGGTCTCTCACGAATGGGAGGGTGACCGGGGAACCGGCGACCAGGGCTCCCCCCATCCAAACGGTCCCGAAGGTGGCTAGAAAGAGGAGGGCGTGGAGCCACCAGCGCTCCCGTCGTGGCTTGCTGAGCGTTCGGATCAGGACCAACCGGCCATCCCCGTCGTCGTCCGCCCAGTACCGTGGACCCGGCCAGGCATCGAGCGCCTGTCGTAGCTCGGGAGACGGCCCCCGGTGATCCGGATGCACCACGGCGTCCACGATCTCACGATCGCGGACGACGATGGTCCGCCAGTACACGAAGAAACTGGAGAGTGAGCTCACCTTGACACTTGACGGGTGCAGTTACCCCTCATAATATGCCCTTGCACCTGCATATCTGCCTAATCCCAGAAACTCAAATCGAAACCGCACATGGCCAGGTCCGGCCACCCTTCCAGGGGCCACACGCTACGCCGTTGACCGCCGCCCCCCTCTCTGGAGTCTCAAACCCGTGGACATCGCTGAACTCAAGAAGAAATCGGTAAGCGAGCTGCACGCCATGGCCGAGGAGTTGAACATCACCAACTACTCGGGCCTGCGAAAGCAAGATCTCATCTTCCGAATTGAACAATCGCTGCTCGACTCTGACACCGTCCTCCGGGGTGAGGGAGTCCTCGAGATCCTCCCCGAGGGTTATGGCTTTCTCCGTAGTCAGGACTGGAACTACCTATACGGTCCCGACGACATCTACGTCAGCCCGAGCCAAATCAAGCGCTTCGACCTTCGCACGGGTGACACCGTCCTGGGGCAGGTTCGCCCTCCCAAGGAGGGTGAGCGGTACCTCGCGCTGCTCAAAGTCGAGAAGGTCAACTTCGAGGAACCGGAGAAGGCTAAGCACCGGATCGCCTTTGACAACCTGCGTCCGCGGTATCCGGACCGCCGTATCCGGCTCGAGCGTGATGACGGCGATCTATCGATGCGCGTGATGGATCTTCTGACGCCGATTGGCTTCGGGCAGCGCGGCTTGATCGTCGCGCCGCCGAAGGCCGGGAAGACCATCCTGCTGCAGAAGATCGCGAATTCGATCACGGAAAACCACCCTGAGGCCATCCTCATCGTATTGCTCATCGATGAGCGACCCGAAGAGGTGACGGACATGGAGGAGAACGTGCAGGCCGAGGTCATCTCGTCGACATTCGACGAGCCCGCGGACCGGCACGTTCAGGTGGCTGACATGGTCATCGAGAAGGCCCGGCGTCTGGTCGAGCACAAACGAGACGTCATCATCCTGCTCGACTCGATCACGCGGCTCGCCCGGGCGCACAACGTTGTGGTGCCACACTCCGGAAAGATCCTCTCGGGTGGTGTCGATGCCAACGCGCTGCAGAAACCCAAACGCTTCTTTGGCGCCGCACGCAATATCGAGAGCGGTGGGTCGCTGACAATCATCGCGACGGCACTGATCGAAACGGGGAGTCGCATGGACGAGGTGATCTTCGAGGAGTTCAAAGGCACGGGCAATATGGAGCTGGTGCTCGACCGCCGGATCGCCGATCGCCGTATCTACCCGGCGATCGATGTGCAGCGCAGCTCGACCCGTAAAGAGGAGCTGCTGCTCGACAAGGAGGAGCTCAACAAGGTGTACCTGTTGCGCAACTTCTTGGCCGACATGCCGACGGTGGAAGCCATTGAGTTTCTCCTCGAGCGGATGAAGCGAACGAAGCACAACAAGGAATTCTTCTCGACGATGCAGCAGGGGTGATCGCACCATCCGATCTCCCCAGGGAAGGGCGGCTCGTGGCAGTGGATTGGGGAGAGAAACGTATCGGCCTCGCTGTGTCCGACACATCGCAGACGCTTGCGCAACCGCTCGCCACGCTCACGCGACGGATTGGCAAACGTTTCCCCATGCGACAGTTTCGCCAACATTTGGAAGAGCTCGGCGCCACAGGGATCGTCCTCGGCCTACCACTGACAGGTGACGGAACCGAAGACGATCGGTCGGACGCGGTGCGTCGATTGGGAGCACGGCTAGGCGACGCCACCGGACTCCCCGTGGTGTTCGTAGACGAGCGCATGACCACGGCTCGTGCGCTCAGTGCGGTGCGCGAGCTCGGCGGAGAGACGCGGGGACGCGAGGGTGAGGTCGATCAGCTGGCGGCCACCGTTTTGCTCCAAGCCTATCTCGATAGTCGCCGTCGGTGACGCGGTCGTTGCTCCTTCCCGGCGTCGCGCTCTCGCTGCTCGCCTGTCACGAAACCCCGCCCACCGGAACGGTACAGCACGTCACGGTTCCCCCCGGCGCCGGTCTGGGCGTGGTTGCGGAGTCGCTCACTTCACGCGGCTTGGTCAATTCACCACACCTATTCCGCTTCTACGCGAAGGTGTCCGGCCGGGAGCGCCGTGTCCAAGCTGGCACGTTCGAGATCCCAACGAATGCGTCCGTCCGTCAGGTCATCGAGATCCTCGTACGCGGCCGTACAGCCGAACAACAGCTCGTCATCCCCGAAGGGCTGATGCTCACCGAGGTGGCCGCCACGGTCGATCGGCAACTCGGTGTTCCGGCAGAGAGCCTGCTGGCCGCGGCCCGCGACAGCGTCCTGCGGGCGCGGGTTGGGACGGGGGCCGCGACGCTCGAGGGATACCTGTATCCCGAGACGTACCGGCTTCCCGTCACCGCAACGGCCCGTGATATTGTCGCGCGAATGGTGCTCGAGTTTGAGCGCCACTGGAAGGCCGCATGGAATGCGCGGCTCGACACCCTGAACATGACGCGCCAGGAGATCGTGATTTTGGCCTCCATCATCGAAGGGGAGGTCCGCTACGGTCCCGATCGCCGGTATGTCTCATCGGTCTATCACAACCGGCTCCGGCGTGGAATGCGGCTTCAGGCGGATCCGACGGTCATCTACGCGCTTGGTGTTCGTCGCCGTTTGTTCGAACGAGATTACCAAACGCCGTCGCCCTACAACACGTATCTGATCGACGGTTTGCCACCGAACCCCATCGCGCAGCCCAGTGCTGCGAGCCTGGAGGCGGCTCTGTATCCGCTCGAAAGTGATTTTCTCTACTTCGTGGCGCGACCGGATGGAAAACACGTGTTCTCACGAACCTTGCGCGAGCACAATGCGGCCGTACGTGAGGTGCGGCGGATGGAAGGGCGATAAGGAAAGGACGGAAGGGGGAGGGGCCCCCCTCGTCATTGCTCCTACTCCCGACTGCTACCCCCTACTTTCGACTCCCTCAATCACCCGTCTCAGTTCGGCCGTCGCCGCGCGAATGTCCGGGGCCGCAAAGATGGCCGCACTTACGGCAATGCCTGCCGCACCGGCAAGGAACAGCGGGCCCGCATTGGTGGCGGTGATCCCCCCGATGGCGATGACGGGAACGGTGGCCGGTGCATAGGAAGCCAACCGGCGGAACCCCTCGATCCCGATCGGATCTCCAGCATCGCCTTTGGTGCCAGTGGCGGAGATCGGTCCCACGCTCCAATAATCCACCGCTGCGTCGCGCACGTCGTGAGCTTCTGCGGGTGAACCGACGGAGACGCCGATCCGAAAGGGCGGCGGGGCAATCCGACGCACTGCCGCCGCGGGCACGTCCTCGGCCCCCAGGTGCACACCGGCCGCGCGCGCCGCGAGCGCTACATCGGCTCGGTCGTTGACGTACACCGGGATCTCCACGGTGGTGATGAGCGTCTCGACGAGATGAAGCATCGTGGAGGCCGGCGCGTCCTTGAGCCGTACTTGGATCGCCGTGGCGCCACCGTCGGCCGCGGCTCGGCAGCCATCAATCAGCCGCGCGAGGGGAAGCGCCGGGGGACCGGCGATCGCGAGCAGCCTGACATCGAGCATCATGGAGTAGGGTAATGCCAGTTCGCGGGATTCGCGGAGCGACGATTGTCCCCGAGGATACGAGTGAGCAGGTGCTCGCGGCAACGCGGGAGCTGCTCGAGCAAATGGTGGCGGCCAACCACCTGAACATCGGTGATATCGCCAGCGTGATTTTCACGGCGAGCGCCGATATCACCAGCGAGTACCCTGCTCGCGCGGCACGCGAGCTTGGATGGACCGACATGGCCCTGTTGGGCGCATGTGAAATGACAGTTCCGGGCGGCCTGCCCCGCTGCGTCAGGGTGCTGATACACGTCAACACCGAACTCCTCCAGAGCCAACTCAAACACGTCTACCTCCACGAGGCGCAGCGACTGCGACCTGATCGATGACCGTACACGTCGCGACCGTCACGGCGCGTGGAAGTGCGCGGTGGCGTGCCGGGCATCCCTGGATCTACCGGTCGGATATCACCGCTTGCGATGCGCCTGCGGGGCTCGTCGCCGTAGTGGATCCGCGGGGTCGGTTCGTGGGCCGAGCGCTCTGGAGTCCCCGGTCGGAGATCCGGGTGCGCATGCTGACGCCACGGGATGAGGAGATCGATGCTGACTGGTGGCGCGACCGCATTCGGGCAGCGGTGCGCCGAAGAGGGGAACGAGAGCTCGACGCAACAGCCTACCGTTTGGTCCATGCCGAGGCGGACGGTCTTCCATCGCTGGTCGTGGACCGATACGGCGAGCATGTGGTCGTGCAACTTCTGTCGGCGGGCCTCGAGGCCCGGCGGGCCGATGTCCTCGCGGCTATCGCCGAGGTGATCGAGCCCGCGGGTATCCTGCTCAGGAACGATGTATCGGTCCGAAAACACGAAGAACTTCCGCTGGAGATTGAGAATGCCGGCGGCCAAATTCCCGACGAGGTGGTCGTGCGGGAGGGCTCGGTGCACTACCAAGTCGCAATGCGAACCGGGCAAAAGACGGGGGCCTTCCTGGATCAACGCGAGAACCGGATGCGCATGGCGCGGCGCGCTCGGGGGCGTGCTTTGGACCTCTTCACCTATCACGGGCTCTTTGCGCTTCACATGGCCGGTCGTGCGGATACGGTGATGGCCGCGGACTCGAGCGGTCCCGCCCTCGAGGTCGCCCGAAGGAACGCCGAGCGGAACAACCGGCACAACATCGACTGGGTCGAGAGCAACGTGTTCGACCTGTTGCGTCAATTGGAGCGAGCTGGTGAGCGGTTTGACACGGTCGTGCTCGACCCACCGGCGTTTGCCAAACAGCGCGCCTCTCTGCCCCGCGCCGTGCGGGCGTACAAGGAGATCAATCTCCGCGCTGCCAGACTGCTTGCTCCGGGAGGAATCCTGTTGACGTGCTCGTGCTCGTTCCACCTCGACAAATCTGGCTTCCTGCACATGTTGACGCAGGCGGCTGCCGACAGTAGGCGCGAGCTCGTGCTCGAGCGTGTCGTGGGCCAGGCATTGGATCACCCGGAAGTCCTCACCATCCCGGAGACTGGCTACCTAAAGGGAGCACTCGTGCGGGCACGATGACTACGTCGTCTTCGTGCCGCCAACCTGTTGCTCTTTTCGCCAGAGCAGATAGGACTGCACGATGGGTACGGCGGCCACCAACAGCACGATGGCGGCGAGGAGCGGCACGGTGGTCACCTTGGGAAGAAAGGCGAGTCCAATCATCATCAGGCCGCCAATGACGAACACCCAGCCGCCCGTCCGATGGGTCCTGCGCCATACGGCTTCGCTCGATAAGGTCCACGGCGTGCGAATCCCCACAAACCAGTTTGGCTGGACCCGGCTCAGGTAGTTGCCAATCACCACGAGCAGGAGACCAATTCCAACCGGGATGACGCGCGGGATGTCGATGTTCCATCCCAGAGCGGCCCCCAGCATCACAACGTGCACGGCTGTGAGAAAGAGGAGAGTGCCGTTTACGAAGAGCCAGTACGTGTCCATGAAGGACGCGTAGTTTCTTCGCTTTGGATCGATTGACGGCAAGACCTGCGCGAGCGCCCACAGCCCGAGCATGATGCCGGGGAACAGCAGGCTGGCGAACAGCCGCGATGAGTAGTCGTCGGGCTCGCCCCGCACATTCCAGTGTGTCGGCACTTCGGCCGGCAGCTGTGGGAACGCCCAGAGCGAGAATCCTCCAGCCGCGACGATCGCGATCAAGCCCAACCAACGACTACGCATGTGCATCTCCTCCAAAACGTTCCATCAGATACCGTACGGTCTCCTGAAACACCGTCGTGTCGAGACGATACCGGATGTGCTGACCCTCGCGCTCCGTTGCTACGAGCCTAGCCGTCTTGAGCACACCGAGGTGGTGCGAAACCGAGGCGAACGCGATCGGAAACTCGCGCGCCAGCTCGCCCGCAGTACGGTCGCGCTCGGCGAGCAGCTCGAGGATCCGCCGCCGGGTGGGATCCGCCAGGGCTCGGAAGACGCCGTCTCGCATGGTGAGATATTTAGTTAAGAGTCTAAATAAGTGCAAGTCCTGCTTTCATGGGGTGATCCAAACGTTGACACTGCACCAGGGTGCGGTCAGCTTGCAGTCAACATGGCCTCCCTACGCGCGAGCCCGCGCGATCGCTTCGCCAAGATTCAGCGGGTCCTGCTCGGCCTCCTCGTCGCCAACCTGGCCGTCGTGGGGGCCAAGTTTGTGATTGGCACCGCCTCGGGCTCCCTCGCCGTGCTCGGGGACGGGGTGCACTCCTCGGTGGATGCGATGAACAACGTGCTGGCACTCACGGTGATGTGGTTCGCCGCCCGTGAGCCAGACGAAGATCACCCCTACGGGCACGGCAAGTTCGAAACACTCGGCGCACTCGCCATCGTGGTCTTTCTCTCTGTGAGTGGATTCGAGCTCGTGAAAGGCGCCGTGATACGGTTGCTCTCCGGCGCCGAGCCGTTACGTATCAGCAACACTCACATCGGACTGCTGGTCGCAACACTCGCCATCAACACCGTCGTGGCCGTTTATGAATCCCGCAAAGGGCGAGAGTTGAACAGCGAGATCTTGCTGGCCGATGCCGCTCACACCAAGGCTGACGTCTTCATCACGATCGGCGTGTTGGTGGGCGTTTTGTCGTCACGGGCTGGGTTTGGGTCAGCCGATCCGCTGGTCGCCCTCATCGTTGCCGGCGTGATCGTGTGGCTTGCCTACGGTATCATCCGGCAGTCCATCCCGGTTCTCGTCGATCAACACGCGGCACCGTCCGACGACATTCGTGCGGCGGCTGAGACAGTACACGGTGTGGTTCGTGCTTACGATATCCGCTCGCGGGAGTCTCATGATCAGCGGTTTGCAGAGCTCACGATCGCCGTTGATGGCGGAAAAAGCGTGGAATCGGCGCACGAAATAGCAGACGCCGTTGAGTCCCAGCTCCGCAAGGAACTCCGGATCCATCAAGTCATCGTGCATATCGAACCGTGCTGACGGAACCGCAACGTCGAAGAAGCCGTCTACGGCCGCAGCTGTCGCTCCGCCAGGAGTACGGGGAGTTCATTCTCGAGCGCATCGAGGAGTTCAAGGACCAACTGACCCGTGAGGAGTTGTTGGCACTGGCAGATGAGGCCGTGCGGGAACTCGAGGTCGGGCCAGAAGGTCAGCTGGTTCTCACGGAGGTGCTGGTGCTGGAGCACGTGGACCGCCTGATCACGCGCCGCCTCAACCTCCCGACGTTTCGCCGCTGGCGTGACCGGCATGTCCGCCTACGACGCGCGCAGCGCGAACCGACGCACTGGGGGCTGGATCGAACGTCTCCGCTCGTGTGGCTCGCTGAGGGATTCGACGAGGACGCCGTCGCATTGGTGGTCGGGGCGCATGCCACCCCGGCGGCGTTGTATCTCGCCGCGCACGATTGGCAGGTGGTGTTCATCGACGGCGCCCTGACCTCGGTCGAGTCGGCGGAGTCACAGGCTGCGGGGGAGGCGTTGGCGCGGCGCTTCCAAGCGTTGGTCGTGAGTCTCGGAGACTGGTTTCCTGACGTGAGCCCAACGCTCGCTGTGCTCGACCCCGCAACGTTGAATGCCCTGGGTCGCGCTGCTCGTCACCGGTTTCTCGACACGCTCAAGGCTCGGACCAAACCGAACGGTGTCCACGTACTACTTCCCAGCGGTCACACCACTTCGGAACACGGCCTCTCGTTTGACGTGTTGCGTGCCTGTTATGGTGACTGGAAGATCGATCCGCCACGGGACACCACCAAGGCACACGGCTTTCTCGCCATCCGGCCGTAACCACACCCCCACAAATGTTGCGGGGTCGGCAGCGTGCCGACCCCAGTGCAACAAGTGAAGGATTCCGCGAATGCTAGCGGCGTTTCCTACGCGCTGCCTTCTTGGTCGCCTTCTTGGCGGTTGCGCGACGCTTCGTCGTGCGACGCTTCGCTGCCTTTTTGGTCGTGCGTCGGCGCGCCGTGGTGCGTCGCCTGGGCGTGGCTTTCGCCGTCGCCCGCGAGCGCGATGTCCTTCTTCTCTTGGCTGGCATACGCCTGCCTCCTGGTGTGGGTGATGGCCTACCCCGGCGGGGTAGGCCCGGTGGTGAGCGGCCTCGGGCCGCTCAAATTCACTTCGCTTCGCTCTCGCTTCACCGGCCCAAGGGCCGGCACTGTGCCGTTACACGGCATCCGACACCGCGGTGAACCGAAATCCGCGGACCACGATCGGTGGAACCACGACCGTCGCGCCAAGCCCTCCGGACTCGGACGCAACCACCCGCACGGGTGCTCCCATGGTCACCACGTTATTAAACATGGCGATTGGGCTTTCATTGAAGCGGAGATTCTTGACCGCACGGGTGATCTGCCCATTCTCGATCAGGAACGTCCCGTCTCGCGTGAGACCGGTAAACAGGAGCGTTCGCCTGTCCACCGCGCGAATGTACCAGAAGCGCGTTACCAATAGTCCGCGTTCGACCGTCGCAACCAAATCCGTTACCGAGCCAGTGCCACCACTCACCTTGATTCCCCCACCGATCGGTACCGGTTGTTTGCCCTGTTTAGCAGCCCAATAGCGACTGTATGCCAGATTCCGTAACACTCCGTTCTCGATCCACACGGTACGGCTGACGGGAAGACCCTCGCTGGCAAAGGGCTGCTCGAGCAGGTCGGGATCTTGCGGGTCGGAGAGTATGGTGACACGCTCGTCCGCCACGCGCTCGCCGATCCGATTTCCACCCCCGCGCTTCGAGAAAAACGACCGCCCCTCATCCGCGTCTCGGGCGTCCATTGCGAACGCCAAGAGCTGTGTGAGGTTGCCGACCGCCGTCGGCTCCAGCACCACCGTATGACTGCCAGGTTCGATGCCGACCGTATCAGTACTGCCGCGGGCTTTGTCAACAGCACGGTCTGCAAGCTCTGCCGCTGGCGCAATGCGCTGCCAGTCATTGTGGGTCCCGCCGGCCCAACCCGAGCCCTGCCCATCCGCCGTGCGCACCGTGGTAGTGAACGATGCTTCGGTCGACCGATGATAGACGAAAAGTCCCGCAGTGTTCGCAACGGCGAAGGCCCGGGCCCGATGCTGCAAAAACCCACTCGCGACGAGTTCGGCCGTCTCCGCGCGTGCAATGGCGGAGGCGACGGCGTCGGTCCGAGCTGCGGAATCCAGGTTCGCCGTCTCGTCGAAGAAGGCGGGAACTGGTGCGGTGGATTGTTGTGGAAGGAGCGGCATCATCTCGGGATCTTCCGGAGCGATGCGGGCCAACTGCTCAGCGCGGGCAACGGCGTTGGCGGGCCCATCGTCGTCCACCGTGTTGAAAGTGACGGCAGCGCTGCGCTGACCCACTCGTGCTGTGACCGTCACGACGGCATCGATGACATCGGCGGCGGTCGTGATCCGATTGCCAGCAAACCGCGCGTTCCCCTCCACGACCGATTCGACACGTACCTCCGCACCGTCCACCGTTGCCTGACTCAGAACCCGCTGACAGAGCTCACGCGCTGCGGCTTCGGAAACGACCTGCTCGACGGCCTCTTGGGTCACTCGCCTCGTCCCGTATTGATGACGGTGGCACCACGGAAGCGCGCCGGTGGGCAGCCATGGCTCACGGCGTTGGACTGTGATGGTTGCCCTTTCCCGTCAAAGAAGGTTCCGCCCAAGCGATAGCTCTTCGGCCCACCGAGCATGTCCATCGAGTTCCAGAAATTCACCGTCCGACCTTGGTAAGCCACATCACGCAGCATCCCAACCACCTTACCGCCGCGCACTTCATGGAATACCTGCCCGCCAAACTGAAAGTTGTAGCGCTGCTGATCGATGCTATACGACCCACGTCCGGAGATCAGAATACCCCGGTCAGTCGCCGAGATCAGATCGTCGAGGTCCAAATCGTCCACACCCGGCAGCAGCGAGACATTGGGCATCCGCTGGAACTGGATACGGTCCCACGACGAGGCATACGAACATCCGTGTGAGCGAGTCGTCCCGGTGAGATTCGAGATCCACGCCGCTTGCTCGCGGGTCGTCTGGTAGTCGACGAACACCCCGTCCTTGATGATCGGCCAGCTGTCCGCCGGAACCCCTTCATCGTCCCAGGCCACCGTTGCCAGCGCGCCCATCTGCGTTCGGTCTCCCTGCACGTTCATGAACTCGGGACCAAAGCGGAGTCTGCCGATTACGGCTTCGGGCGGCGCGAGGAAAGAGGTACCCGCGTAGTTTGCCTCATATCCGAGCGCCCGATCGAGTTCGGTGGGATGTCCTATGCTTTCGTGAATCGTCAGGAATAGGTGGGACGGATCCAGAATCAGATCGTATTGACCCGGCTCCACCGGCTTGGCTGTGAGTTTTTGGACGGCTTCCTCCGCCCACCGCGGCGCCTGACCGACGAGGTCGGCCGCCTCGACGTGTTCATACCCCATACCCATCGGTGCGACCTCGGCCGATGTGCGCGTGGCAAAATCGGAAAAATCGGGCGCCACCGCCGTCACCGAGAGCTGGGGATACGTGCGGTAGAGCGTTTGCACGATCACGGAGCCCTGGGTTGACGCAAACGTGGTCTCCATCCGCACGAGGGATAGGGAGGAGCTCACAAAGCGGGCCCCACGAACTTTGAGGGCCTCCCCATTTGCCTCCAACAAGAGATCCACCTTGTCCTCGATGGGGACGTCGAACGGATCGTGACGCACGGGCGTCTGCCACACCGCGTCCGGATACGCATCGACGGGGGCCAACACGATGGGACGCTTTGCGGCACGCTGATGGGCTTGCGCTTGCCCGACAGCGGCGCGGGCCAAGCGAATGCATTCTTGCCGCGTGACGATACGGCTCGCGGCGAACCCCCACGCATTGCCCACCAGGACGCGGACACCGGCCCCAAATGTCTCGTCATCCACTAGATCCGTAATCCGGCTTTCGCGGGTGCCAACGGACTGATGGCGCACGCGACTCACACGAATGTCGGCGTATGACGCACCGGCGGTGCGTGCGGCGTCGAGCGCAAACATGCACAACGCCTTGATCGAGGCATCGCCTTGTGGCGTGTAAACCGGTGATGCCGAGAGACCACGAGCGTGCACCGCCGCGAGCGCGGAGGCCGTCAGCGACGTTCGCCGAACGAATTCACGCCGTGTTACTGACATGCACGATACTCCACAAGTGATTCAAGACGCTGCGAATATTATAGATAGCAAACGAACATGCAATAGTTTTTTTGCGTCGTTTGTCGCGAACGCACGCTCCTCCCGCTCACACTTGCCGCCGCTCAGATGCACAAACAAATTGCGACCGGCGATCCCCAGGTGTTACACCGCACCACAGTCTTCATCACGCGACCCTCTCGCATCGGCGGGAGCGAGAATGGCGGGAGGGGTCACCAAAACCGCGGAGTGTGCAAATGGACTTGAGAATCGCGGGCAAAGTTGCACTCGTCGCGGGGTCGTCGAGCGGGCTCGGTCTCGCGATCGCGACCACGCTGGCGGAGGAGGGCTGTCGCGTTGCGTTGAACGGTCGCGATGAAGAGCGGCTGGCTAAGGCGCTTCCGGTCGTCGCGCGCCATGCGGCTGGTGATGTCGAAAGCTTTATCGCTGACGTCAGCGATATCGAACAGGCAGCCAATCTGGTAGATCGGGTCCGCCATCATTTCGGCAGAGTCGACATCCTGGTCTGCAACGCCGGCGGACCACCCACCGCTTCATTTGAGGATCTGCCAGCGGACGCGTGGCAGGCTGCGCTAGACCTCAACTTGCTCTCCACCATCCATCTCTGTCGCGCAGCCGTGCCCATCATGCGACGCGCGCAGTGGGGCCGCATCGTCTGTCTGACCAGCATCGCGGCTCGGCAACCGCTCGAGGGATTGATGCTCTCGACCACCGCGCGCGCTGGTGTGCTGGGATTCTCGAAGTCGTTGGCGGATCAGGTGGCACCCGATGGAATCACGGTCAACGCCATCTGTCCTGGATACATGCACACCGATCGGTTGGCGGACTTGCTGCGGCGGCAGGCGGTGAGGACGCGACGATCCGAAGATGAAGTCGAAGAGAGACTCGTGCTCGACATCCCCATCGGACGGATGGGACGGCCGGAAGAGCTTGCCGCGGTGGTGGCATTCCTCGTGTCGGAACAGGCAAGCTACATTACCGGCGTCGCCCTCCCGATCGACGGTGGCTTCATTCGTAGCATCATCTGACGGATTTCATGCGCGCAATCGCAAAACTCAAATCCGAGCCCGGTCTCACCGTATCCCAGTCTCCGGACCCGCGGTGCGGTCCTCTCGATGTGGTGATCCGGGTCCACCACGCGGGCGTGTGCGGGACCGACCTCCACATCGCCGATTGGAATGAATGGGCGCAGGGTCGCATCCGGCCGCCGCTCGTCGTGGGTCATGAGTTTGCCGGTGAGATCGTCCAGGTTGGAGAGGACGTGGGAGACGCGCTGACGGTGGGTCAGCACGTGACCGCGGAGGGGCATATCGTGTGTGGTCACTGCCGCCAGTGCCGCACCGGTAATGCACATATCTGCCAAAACACGCAGATCATCGGTGTGGATCGCGATGGAGCGTTCGCGGAATATGTGGCCATGCCCGCCATCAACGTCATGCCGCTCGACGGCATTGCGACGACGGTTGGGGCCATTATGGATCCGCTCGGGAATGCCTTTCACACCGTGCTGTCGGCCAGCGAGCTGCCCGGGAGCACGGTTCTCGTGTTGGGGTGTGGCCCCATCGGCTGTTTTGCCGTCGGGATCGCCCGCGCCGCTGGTGCCGCCAAAGTCTTGGCGTCCGACCCAAACGAGAACCGTTTGACGCTCGCACAGCGCATGGGCGCGCAAGTGCTGCTCGACCCCAAACGCGACGACGTCGTGGCCCGCGTACGTGAGGAGACGAACGGTGAAGGAGTTGACCTCGTCTGCGAGATGTCCGGCCACCCAAACGCGGTCCGTCAAGCATTCCGAGCGGCACGCTTGGGCGGTCGTGTCAACCTCCTTGGCCTCCCCGAGGAAGCCGTGCCGGTGCACCTGACCGAGGACGTGATCTTCAAGGGTCTCACCATCTACGGCGTCATCGGACGTCGCATGTTCGAGACCTGGCATCAGATGCGACGCTTCCTCTCAACGGGTCTTCTGGACCCCACACCCGTGATCACACACGAATTCCCCTTGGAGGAGATCGATCAGGCACTCAGCGCCATCCGCTCCGGCGCGGCCGGCAAAGTCATTCTCGCAATTGGGAGCACGTGATGCACCAGGCCACCGAACAACGACTGCGGAAGGAACTCGACCAGTTCAAGCGTGAGGGCGTCTACAAAACGTTGAACTACATCGATTCGCCGCAGGACGCACACGTGCAGATGGAGGGGCGCGGCGAGATCGTGGTGCTGTCGAGCAATAACTACGTCGGACTCTCCAATATTCCAGAGATCGTCGCCGCTGGCAAAGAGGCCCTCGACAAATACGGGGCGGGAACGGCGAGCGTGCGCTTCATCTGTGGAACCTTCACGATCCACCGCGAGCTGGAACAGGACCTCGCCAAATTCGTTGGCACCGAAGCATCGCTGAGCTACGTCTCGTGCTGGAACGCCAACGAGGGGTTGATCCCGACGCTGATGGGGCCGGACGATATCGTCATCTCCGATGAACTCAATCACGCATCCATCATCGACGCGATTCGGCTCGCCAAATCGATTGGAAAGTGCCAATCCGCAATCTACAAGCACTCTGACATGGCGGATCTGGAGGAGAAACTGAAAGCGGCACACGGTGCTCGGAGTCGAATGATCTTTACCGACGGTGTTTTTTCAATGGAGGGCGACATCGCGAGGCTTCCGGATATCCTCGAGCTCGCCCGAAGATACGACGCCATCGTCGCCGTCGATGATTCACATGCTACGGGGGTATTGGGAACAACGGGACGCGGAACCGCCGAGCACTACGACGTCGTTGGCGAGGTGGACATCATCACGTCAACACTTGGGAAGGCCCTCGGAGGGGCAGCCGGAGGCTTCACCGCGTCGTCCGCCGCGCTCTGCGACTACCTCACCCAGCGGTCACGACCCCAGCTGTTCTCCAATGCCCTCCCCTGCACAGTGGCAGCGAGCGCACTCGCGGCCGTTCGCTTCCTGCGCGCGCACCCGGAGCGGGTCGCGACCCTGCACGACCACGCCACGTACTTTCGCGAGCGACTTCGCGCAACTGGGTTTCAGCCTCTAGAGGGAGACACCCCAATCATCCCCGTCATCCTCGGCGAAACGGCCAAAGCCATCCAGATGAGCAACATGCTGCTGGAGGAGGGGTTCTTCGTTACGGGGTTTGGCTATCCCGTGGTGCCCAAGGGCACGGCCCGGGTCCGCTGCCAAATCTCGGCGGCCCACACGCGAGAGGACCTCGACCGGGCCATCGCCGCCTTTCAAAAGGTGGGGAAACGACTCGGCCTCGTCTGAGTAATCCTTTATCTACTGTGCATACGGAAGCGAAAGGCGTGGGCCCCGTACAAGGCGGGCAGAACCAGGCCCGGGCAGCCATGCGCTGGGGGACAACGCCGTCGCCCTGACGCTACACCTGACCTCAAGTACTTTCGCCCCTTCGGGCCTTAACCCTTCAGCTAGCAATGTGATAGACACCACAGAACGACCCTCTCGGGGCTCGCATTTTTGCGGGTCAGACACTATTTTGGGGCGCTGTTTCGCCCTCATGAGCCACGCGGGTCCGCCGCGGGGGGCGGGTTGCGATTCAAACGGAGGTCGTGATGCGGAAACTGTCCGGAGCCCTGCTGGTCCTCGCTACGCTCGCCATGTTCGCTTCCCCAGCGGCGGCGCAGGACGATGCGTGGAGAAATCGGTGGATCTGGGGTGGCCAGACCGGCTTGTTCTTCTTCCAGACCCCAACGCAGGACTGGGAGGGGGCATTCGAGTTCGGTGGACACTGGCTCATCACCCGCGATTTCGTTGGCCTTCACTTGGGATTCGATCAGATCATCTTCGCCGACGGAACGAGCTCCGCCGTACTCAATAGCGCCAGTCCCCAGGGGTTCAACGTCGTTCAGTTCGACAACGCGCAACGGCTTCAGGCGAGCTTGTACGCGCTCCCAATGCAGGGCCAGTTCCAGCTACTGTTGGGAGGCGGGTTAGCGATCCACAAGATCAGCGATGCGCAACCAATCGACGCCCAGACCGTACTGGAGCTGGAAAACGCACTTCGCGCCATCGCAGAGTTCGATACCAAGGCCTTCGCCATTGTGAGTGGTGGTGCGCAGTGGAGCATCGGTCGATGGGCGATCTTTGGAAACTACCAGTTCATGCCGGGGTCGGACTCATTCCTGATCACGAGTGATCAACACGCCATCACCGGCGGGCTTCGGTTCTCGCTGACCGGCGCATCGCAGGAAGTGGGAACGCGCAAGCGCTAGCGTCGAGAGGACGGTACGGAAGACAGCGGGGGCCCGGGCGACCGGGCCCCCTTTGATTTCACCTGTGCTTTTCGTAGGTCGAGCGATCAGCCGCCCCGGCGAGACGGCCACGGAGATTCCGCGTCATAGAATCTGAGTGGCCAGTCGGCCGCCTTCGATATCCCGATCCGCGGCGTGCGGGCTATCCGCACCCGGCGCGCGTTCCCGCCCGAGAGAATGCGCACCGGTCCCGAGCCGAGGCGTTGCCCGCTGTGGCGCCCGTCGATGCCAAGCGCCTGACACAGACGGCCGGGTCCAGCACACAGCTTGCGTGGATCGTCGGTCCCGCGCCGCGAGGACATCGCATCCATGCCGGCGAGGGGCTCCAGCGCGCGGACGAGCACCGCGGCCGGGAATCCCTCGCGCACGGTCACCGCATTGAAGCACCAGTGGACGCCGTAAATGAAATACACATACGATACGCCCGGCGGGCCGAACAGGTCTTCGTTCCGCCGGGTGCGCCGGTTTCCGAAGCCATGCGCCGCCGGGTCATTCGGACCGACGTATGCCTCAACCTCCACGATACGGCCCGACGTTCGGACCCCATCGATCCGGGTCTCCAGAACACAGCCCAATAAGTCGCGCGCGACCCTCACGGTGTCGCGCGCATAAAACCGCCGCGGGAGCGGACGGCGACGTTTCCTGGTCACCGAAATCACGAATCGTCGGGCTTGGTGGGCGGTCCCCCTACCATACGGTGTAAGGCTGCTGTCATTCGGCGAAGTAATCCGTCGTCATCGACATCCTTGGGCGCCGGCGGCGAAACCGGGCGGTCGACCGCTCCCTCAGGTGCAGGAGACGACGGCGGGGCCGCGGCTTGTTGCACCGCCTCGTGAGTTGACGCATCGGCCTCCCGAGCCGTCGCCCTCTCGTCACCCGGTCGTTGGGAGTCTGTGTCCGTCCGTTTGGGCTCTGGCGCTCGCCGACGGCTTCCCGACCGGGGACCGAGGCCCCGGGCCCCGCTGGCAGAGCGCGAAGCTGACGCCTCGGGTGCTTTTGACTCCACATTCTCCTGACTGGCGGCCGGCTCAGATGGTGTCTCGCGCGGACCCCGCGAGCCGCGACGGTACCGGGGATTGCGTAAGGTCTGGGACGACTGCTCCTGCGTCTTTGCTTCTGACGTGCGGGGCGGCGTTTTCGCTGCCGGCGTGGACGCGGCCGACGCCTCGTGCGCCTCCTCCTCAGATTTCTCCGGCGCCGCGCCGCGGTCGGTCTTGGCCCGCGACTCTCCCCGCCCGGGTTTACGGCTCGGGGTTCGCGTACGGCGCCGCCGCTTCGGGGTCTCGGGGCTCGCTTCGGTTTCCTCTTCCGCGGGAACGGGCGGTTGCTTGTCCGTCTCCTCTTGCACCTCGATATCCGCCTCGGCCGCTGCTGGGTTCAGCTTCAACAGGTATCGATCGTTATCGCTCTTGATGAGCTCGATGAGATCGGCATCGTGCGCCTGTCGCAGAAACCGCTTGAAGCGAAACTTCTCGAAGATAGGGTCACCGTCGTCGCCGAAGAGCTCGACCATCTGCCGTCGGACGTCCTGAGACTCCGCCGCTTCGCTTCCCACCGCGTTCAAGATCCACAGGGATTGCTTGAGGAGCTCGAACGCCTCAGCAAGAGCTAGCGGCTCTTCGCGTTTGGCACCGCGACGCTCGGTGCGCCGCCGGCTTCCACGGGCGGGGCCCGGGGCCGCCGGTTGCTCGACCTGCTTCTTGCCCGCGACGGCCACTTCTCCGGGGGGCACGTTCGCGTCCGAACCGACGCCAATTGCGTACTGCCCATTGTCGAGCTTCTCGAGCGTGAGGAGTCGCCTACGACCGCACTCCTGTACGAACTTGCTGAACCGATTGAACCCCGCCTCTTTCTCGTCGAAGTTGGGATCGATTCCCTGCATCACCTGCTTCAGCCGGTCCGATCGCATGACATCGTCGTCCTGCGTCATCTTGACTACTGCTTCCACCACGAGCTCCCAGGGATCGCGCCGCGCCACCTCGATTTCACCTTCTTTGGTCAGGCCGGTGAGCTCGTTGTAGCTGTAATACTCGTCGCAATTCTGGATGAGGAGATCGCTCGAGGATTCCCGAATGCCAACGCCGATGACGTACTTGGCGTACTCCTTGAGCTTGAGTACCAGGCTCGAGAAATCCGAGTCTCCGGACAACAAAATGAAGGTTCCGATTTCTGGCCGGGTGAACACGAGCTCCAGCGCATCGATCGCGAGCCGGATATCGGTGGCGTTTTTCTTGTTTGAGCCAAACGCCGGCGCAAAGATCAGATCGATCGACGCCTCAGACAGGGGGACGATGTACTGCGGGTAGCGACGCCAGTCCGCATAGGCCCGCTGAACAGAGACTTTTCCCTTGAAGATGTGAGAGCTGAGCAACCGCTTCAGCTGGTTTTGGAGGTCCGACCGGATCCCCATGGTCACGTTGTCGAAATCGATGAGCAGCGCTGCGTTCGGCGCGCGCACCGGTTGTTCCGGATAGGCCGCATGTTGCGGCCGTCCCAAGGTCACTTCTTTCACGTCGCACTCAATTCCAGTCCCACCACCTGCGCCAGCTCCCGTCGCTTCACCTTCCCGCTCCCGGTCATCGGAAAGGTGTCGAAGAAGCGGACCAAGTCTGGGACTCTGTAGTCAGCCATGTGGTCTCGACAGTACTCTTTCAACTCATCGCCCGTGACGATCGCGCCCTCGATGGGGAGGATGCAGGCGCAAATCAGTTCGCCCAGAATCTCGTTGGGAACTCCCACCACACATGCATCCTCCACGGCGGGGTGCGTTCGCAGCACGTCTTCGAGCTCCCGCGGAAAGACGTTGTGGCCGCCCCGAATGATCATCTCCTTGCACCGCCCCACGATCGTGACAAACCCCTCCTCATCGAGGATCGCGAGGTCACCGGTGAGAAAGAATCCGTCGTCGGTGAACGATCGCTTGGTCTCCGACGGCATCCGATAGTACCCGGCCATCACGTTGCGCCCCTTCACCGCCAACTCCCCCACCGCCTCGGGCCCGTGAAGCGCCCGGGTCTTGAGATCGGCGACGCGCACCTCCACGCCCGTGATCGGTCGACCCACCGACCGGGCGCGGACCTCCGCGGCATCGTCGAAGCGCGTAATGGTGATGGTCGGGCCGGTTTCCGTTAACCCGTACGCGATCTGCACGTCGTTCCACTGCCGAATACGCTGGACCAGGCTCTCGGAAACCGGGCTTCCGGCCACGATACCAGTACGAACAGTGGACAGCTTCCTGCTCCCAAAGGTCTTGTCGCGCATCAGGAGCTGGAACATCGTTGGCACGCCATGACACACTGTGATGCGTTCAGCCTCGATGACGTCGAGGGCGCCTCGTGGATCGAAGGCCGATTGCAGCACCAATGTGCCACCCGTTACGAGGGTCGTGACCACCACGTGAACGCCAAACACCGTGAAAAACGGTGGCGCCGCTAGCACCCGATCCTCCTGACCCTGCTCGAGCGCCTTCGCCGTTTCCACCGCGGTGAAAATGAGGTTCTCGTGGGTGAGCATCACCCCCTTTGGCTTTCCCATCGTTCCCGAAGTGTAGATGATGGCCAAGGGTGCGTCCGCCGCGTCACGCATCGCTCCGCGTTGCGACTCCCGTTTGCCGCGGCTCAGCAGCTCGCTAAACCCCTCCACTTGATCGGCGTGCCACGCATCCTCGTCGCCAATCGTGACGAGTTGCCGCAGATCCGGAAGCTCCCCCAAGAGTTCGTCGAACAACTCCAGGTGGTCCGATTCGCCGGCGGTGGCGGCAAAGGCCACACCGGCCTCAGCGTGCCGGAGTTGGTACTTGAGCTCGTGGTATCCCAACGCAGGATTGAGAGGAACAACGATCGCTCCGAGGCGGGCGGCAGCGAGCAGGCAGATAACCCACTCGGGGCAGTTTGGGGCGTCGACCGCAATCCGGTCACCGGCCTCGACCCCGAGCTGCCGCAGGGCCGCGGCGAGGGCGCCGGCCTGGGCATCGACGTCGCCGTAGGTCAGACGCTGCGGTCCAGCGACGAGACACTCGCGTGCCGGATCTCCGCGTACTCGCTCAGCGAACGACGTCGCCAGGTTGTACGTCCCCAAACAACAGCTCCTTGGCGTGCCAGAACTGGTGAAGATAATACGTTACAAGCGCGTCACTCAAGCCGCCGAGAGGGTTCGAAGAGGGCAGGCTCAACTGGCTCGCCCACGGAGCGGGCGTCTTCCAGGAGAGATGGCGCCCCAACTGTGACAGTTGACCTCGGCGGAACACACGCCCGAGCATATCATAGGCGATCACCGTCTGGACAGGAACGCCCGCATTTGAGCACGGGCCAGTTGACCTCTTCCACCACCGCTAGCGCTGCCGCGAGCACCCACCCCCTCTTCCGCAGCGTGGACATCGCGTGGCTCGTGTACTTCCGAGTCGCTTTTGGCGTTTTGATGATCTGGGAGGTGTACCGCTACTTCGCCCACGGTTGGATCCGTGAGTACTGGATCGAACCGACATTCCACTTCACCTACTTCGGCTTCGAATGGGTACGCCCGTGGCCGGGACCCGGGATGTACATCCATTTCGTCGCACTCGGCGTGCTCGCCGTATGCCTCACAGCAGGATTGTGGTATCGCGCCGCTGCCACGCTGTTCTTCCTCGGCTTTACGTACACGTTTCTCCTCGAGCAAGCCCGCTACCTGAATCACTTCTATCTGGTCTCACTCCTCAGCTTTCTGATGATCTTCCTGCCCGCGAACCGCGCGTTCTCGCTCGATGCCCGACGTCGGCCCGCCATACGTTCGGCGACATGCCCCGCGTGGACCCTGTGGTTGCTGCGCATGCAAATCGGGATCGTCTACTTCTACGGTGGGTTGGCGAAGCTGAACAGCGATTGGCTCCAGGGCGAGCCCATACGTATGTGGCTCGCTCGGCGGGCAGATTACGCGGTGATCGGACCGCTCCTCACACAAGAGTGGGTAGTGTACATCTTCACGTACGGCGGTCTGCTGTTCGATCTCTTGGTCGTACCGATGTTACTGTGGCGCCGCACACGCGTCCTGGCCTTCGCCCTGGCTGTCGCTTTCCATCTGACGAACGCAGTGATCTTCAACATCGGCATCTTCCCTTGGCTAGGAATCGCCGCAACGGCTCTCTTCTTCGATCCCGATTGGCCGCGGCGGTTGCTCGGCAAGCTCGGCATGCCGTCCGGCGACTCAGTCGAGGCCGTCCGAGCCGTTGCTCGCGAGCCCACGGCGCGCCGTCGGGAAAGGATCACGCTCGCCCTTGTCGGCACGTACGTCGGGGTTCAACTCCTGCTGCCGCTGCGTCACCACCTCTACCCGGGCAACGTGAGTTGGACGGAGGAGGGGCACCGCTTCTCGTGGCACATGAAGCTTCGGGACAAGCGGTCACGGGCACTCTTCGAGGTTCGTGACGCGAACATCGGTGTCACCTGGATCGTCGACCCACGTGACTACCTCACCTCGTGGCAGGCGGGGAAGATGGCGGGCCGCCCCGACATGATCCTCCAGTTTGGCCACGCTATCGCGCGGGAGCTCGAACGCAAAGGGTTCGATCACCTCGAAGTCCGCGCGCGGGTCGAAACCTCGCTGAACGGACGGGAGCAACGATCCCTGATTGACCCGAGTGTCAACTTGGTCGCGGAGCGGCGGACGCTCTGGCCGGCTGGGTGGATCGTACAGATGAGTGACCCGTTGCCCGCGCCTGGACGGGTCGAGCTGGCTGACGACTTGGAAGAAACCGACGATTTGTAGGCCGGAGCAGCCTCTACAACCTCGAAAGCTGCTGTAGCGTATCTTCTCCGTAGAACATCCGGATGTACTTCGCCTGGATGGGCGTGAGCTTGCGCACGGCCCACGTCAATGACACGAAGTGCGGCTCCATGGGCGTGACCAGCAGGTGCATGCCGCACTCCTCCGGCAGCCGATTGCCCTTGCGCGTGTTGCAGGTCGAGCAGGCGGTCACCACGTTGGTCCAGTTGTTGGTCCCACCACGCGAAAGTGGAACGAGATGGTCACGCGTGAGACACTCGCGGAACCGAAGCTGCGGCTCGGTGCGGCCGCAGAATTGACACTTGTACGCGTCCCTGGCGAACAGGAAGATGTTGGTGACTTGGCGGCGGAACTTGCGTGGCACGTGCACGAACTTGACCAACCGGATGACCAGCGGGCGGGGGACCGCTAACGACTCACTGCGCACGACTCGCTTACCGTCCGTCTCGACGATCTCCGCCTTGCCGTCAATCACCAGACGGAGCGCCCGCCGAACGGGGACGAGTGTCAGAGGCTCGAATGAGGCGTTGAGGGTCAAGCAGCGCACAAAAGCCCCTCCGGTAACCACAGAAATCGCGCCCCGCTCGGTCCAGAAGGGCGGCGGCGCGACCGAGGCCTAATACTACTTCCGGTCGTAACGCTATGCAATAGGCGGCGTTACGGGAACCTTTCCCGCAGTGTGCCGCTCGTCCGTGTGCCCATCATACGGTGAGCATGAGTTATGCCGGTGCGGCTCCTCTGTGAGGTACCCCGCTCTGCTGCGTTTGTGTCCCCTTATCCCATTGCCACCCTACCACTTACAATTCTCGCGTGCGCGGAGCTGCCCTCGTTTGGTTCCTCCTGGCCACCATCTGGGGTTCGACGTGGCTTTTCATCAAGATGGGGCTTTCCCATTTACCACCATTCACATTCGCCGGTATTCGCTTCGCGATCGCGGTCGTCCCACTCGCGGCCTACACTCTTGCCCGCCGGTCTCTCTGGCCACGGGCGATGGGGGACTGGACGTTCATGATGGTCACCGGCTTGATGACCTTCTCCCTCACCTATGGACTGGTGTTCTGGGGAGGACAGTACATCTCGTCGGGGCTGGCAGCGCTGCTCTTCGCCACGTTTCCGCTGTTTGGCCTGTTGATCGCTCACGTCGTCCTGCCGGCGGAACGGATGACGGCTCGCAAGGTGGGCGGGGTTGTGCTGGGAATCGCGGGGGTTGGACTGGTATTCTCGCATGAGCTGCGGGCGGCCGGGCCGCTCGCCCTGTGGGGTGCTGCGGCTGTGGTCGTCGCCGCGTTAACGTCCGCGTACGCGGACGTGCTGATCAAACTGCGCGCCCACCGGCTCGACCCCGCAGTGCTCACCCTCGTACAGATGATCGCCGGGAGCATTCCGCTCATCGTGGTGGGTGTGGGCACCGAAGGGAACCTCCTTGCCCACTCCTGGACTCCGCTAGCGATCGCGTCCTTGCTGTATCTGGCCATCTTCGGCTCTGCTCTGGCCTTCGTGTTGCTGTACTGGCTCATCCGACACATGGACGTGACCAAGACCATGTTGATTACGCTAGTGACGCCGCTCGTTGCGGTCGTCCTCGGAATGATCGTGCTCGACGAGTCACTCACGTGGCGAACGGCGAGTGGAGGGGCCGCCATCTTGGTGGGCCTAGCGCTCACGTTGCGTGATCGGCCGCTGCGCGAAGTGTGGATGTCGCGCGTCCGATTGCGTTCAGCGGCAAGGACCAACTCTAGACTGTCGGGCCACTGACCCAGTGCCTACAGGCGGTCCCGCTCGTACATCAAGTTGCGAGGAGCAAAGCGCCACTCGTATTCGCGCGTGAACAGCTCACCTTCATTGACCCGCGGATCGATGTGGTCGGCCGCTAGCACTGTCCGGATACGCACACCAACAACGTCGTCAAAATCGTTGGTCGGATCGGAATCCTGAATATTCACCTCGTCTGCCTCATCCCCGTCCCGAAACAACGCATATACCTCGAACGACTGGACACCGTAGGCCAAGACCTCGCCGTTTGGTGTGCCGTCCATGTTGAGCCCCTCGGCGCGCATCAAACGGTCACCGTCTTTGTAGTACGCTGTCACGCTCAACCGCTGGACGAACGTGCTGTACCGATCGAGCCTGAGACCGCCCGTCAGCCCTGCGGTGTAGCGGAATAACGTGGGATGGCTCGTGAACCACGCCTGCGCGGTACTCCCCGCGCCCGTCACGCCCGAGAGCAGTATGAGACGACGCTCGTCGTTTACCTGAAGGCGCGCCAGGTTCCCCTTCTCGAGTTCGACACTGCCAGTCTGCGCGACGAGATCGACGCACTGCGCTCCGCAAGTACCGCCGACCGGCAACGGGTTATCCGTGCCGGGTGGCGGGTCGAGATCGTAGGGTGGCGCCTCATTCGGATCGAAGGGGACACTCAAGATGACGATCGTATCACCCCAAATCGCGAGCGTACCAAACGAGGTTGTGCTGCGAATCCCCACCCCGGTGAACTGGAAATCTCGCTCCAAGGACATCGCGACAAAGCGGCTATTGCGGTGCACGTCATCGCGGAGGACGTTGCCTTCGATCGTGCGCCACATCGACAGCGCAAAGGAGATGGAGGCCGAGAGAACGAGCACGCCCATGACGAGCGAGATCGCCAACTCAACCAACGTGAATCCCTGTCTGCTTCTTTGTACCGCGGACATCGTTTCTCCTAACTGCCGATGTTGCCGACGAAAGCGAAGGTGTGCAGTTCGACCGGCCGATCAGATCGCGGAAAGAGCACCACGACCCGGATGCTCAAGAGGTTGTCCCGAACGTCTTCGACGATCACGCTTCTCGTGTACGCGCCGCTGGGGTCAGGCAGGCCGCTCTCGTTCACGAGCACGGGGGCTTCAGATTCGAGCGTGCCGGGGGGTTGGCTGCGGATGAGCTCCATGTGGCCGCGAGCGATGGCCACCGCGGCGGTGCGGCTACCTGCGACAGTATGCGCCTGGAGCACCCCGCTGCTTGCGCGAGAGACTGACATCAGACCGATCGAGAGCAACACCAGCGCGATGAGCACTGAGATAAGGGTGAACCCGGATTCGCTTCTCATCGCCACGCTCCATCTCGATATGCCCAAACCTTGAATGACCCCGAACCAGACACCCCAATCGCGGCTACTGCGTCGGGGTCGTCACGATGAACCAGATACACCACGCCGCGGACTCCGAAGGGTATGGTGACGCCACGGGAGCCGAACTCCACTAAGTCGTTCGCAAACGTGACCGCGCTACCACCGGTCGAATCCTCAGGGATCCGGCCCGGTGTACCGAGACCAAACTTCAGGTCCTTGGGAAGCTCCCGTCTACCAAAGGCGTGGAGGGCGTCCGACTCAGCGGCGGTCTCCTCGATCAGGCCGTTGCGATCGTGATCGAGATATCCCTGATACGCGTTCCCCGAAACGTCGAACTTGAAGCGTGTCGTCTTTTTGGTGCTCAGCGCCCGCGTACGGGACAGCTCAAGATCACGTTGCAGCTGGATCGCCGTGGTCCGCACCTTTCGGACAGGGCTGACTCGCATCTTCGGCGCAGCAATCCCGAGAACCACGCCCACGATGGACAGCACCACGATCGCCTCGATCAGTGTAAAACCGCGTGCAGGGCGAACCTTCGGTCGATATCTACCCAGCTTCACTTCAACCTCCTACTGATAGACGGGCCGGAACGCGGTCCGAATGACCTGTCCGACGACCGGTGTTCCCGGGGGAAGATTCGCAGGATCCTCGAAGCGCGTATCGAACTGCCAATCACGCTTCGGGGGGCTGTAGTAGCTGCCGTTCCACGTGCCAATGGCAATCTGGCTGGTGTGCAGCGAGACCAGCGACCCGCGATAGGTGAACGGGTTGGATGATCCCCACGACTCCAAGAAGCGTGGGAAATTTTCGATCCCGCCGCCGTAGAAGTCCGTGTATCCACCCGAGCAACCCGCGTCCTCGTGGTCGCATGGCGTGGCTGAGTGGCCTGCGAGCACCGCGGCCCAAACCTGGGTTGGGCTGGCACCCGTCTTGATGACCACCGGATCCTGATGGGCTGCATCGAGCCAGGAGTTCGACAGGATCGTCAGCGCGTCACCCACCAGCGCCGCTGACTTCCAGCTCACGCTGTTGTAATCGCCCTTGACGTACAACGGGTGGTGCGTTGCGACGGTCATGCGATTGGGCAGGACGGCACCGTTCACGAGCCGGACCGCGGCGTCGACGGCGCCGTCCCGCAATAGAGCCACCGCCGCCGAGTGGTAGCCGGCCATGGGCTCCGGTACGATGAATTCGAAGTAGACGATCTCGGTCGCCCGACTTGCGCTCCCGCCGACCCACGCCGTCAGCTCGGCAATGTTGAAGTTCATGACGTCCATGAAGTTGAGCTCACGACCGTCATAGTAGTTGGCCCACTGCCAGGCAAAGATGTCGCAGATCTCTTGTTTCTGGGGGACTTCGAGCCCACCGGAGCGGGTGACCGTGATCTTCGGCCATGGAACGAAGCCGGATTGTCCGTTACAGTCCCACGACAGCCACCGACTCCTCCCGTCCGCGTCGGCGACCAACTGCGCATAATCCTGGTCGTCAAGGCGGATCTCTATCTCTAGCCGGTCTGCGTTCAGGGGTATGAAGTAGCTGAACACGCAGCCATCCATGACACGCGTCGATTGGCCGCCGGCGCCCGCGTCGATCTCGAGATCGGCACGAGCGTCAAATTCATCGCAGGTGAGCAGCGGATGGGTTGCACGAAACTCGACCGTTGCGCCAGGACAGACCGAACCCAGGGCCTCGATGAGCACGGGTGGAAGTGAGCCGGACTGCTCTGTGGGGAGCGTGCCTGGACCGCTTCCACCACATGCGCCGGTCTTGGAGACCAGCTGCTGCAGATCAACCGTCACGTACATATCCGCTTTCCAGGCGAACTTTGCCCGACGCTCTCGCTCGGTGTCGCTGCCCTCGCGCGGCATCAGGACTTCGGCTGCTGGTACACCAGGTGGCAGCGGGACTTTGAGCGAATCGACTTCGTACGCGTCGGTCTTCAATCGATTGTCAAACCGCGCGTCGCTCTGGGCGCGAAACGCGTCTGCGGTGGGGTGTGTGCGGCTGTCGAAGTCGAGCTGGACCTCGTTGCCCAGCGCATCGTTGATGAAGACACCGTTGTACACGTTGTGGTGGTCCTTCCGGTCGTGGAACACCTTGTTGGGTGTGGTGATCACGTCCCGGTACCACGCGTTGTTCGAGCTAAGATAGATGTTGCCATTCGAGTGGACCCAGCCGGCGAATTCCATCGGCGGACCGTTGGTCGCCTCGAGATCCTTTTCGAAGAAGACACCAAACTGAAAGATGGGAATGGCCTGTGCCTTGACCGCTACATGGAGCGCGCTGGCATTCTCGGCCACATCCCGCGTTTCGGCAAAGATGTTGACGCGCTGCGTGAGCGAGTAGAGACCAGCAAACGGGCCGTCCGTGATGGTCTCCTGGACTACCGCGCCATCTTTCTTTACTTGCAGATCCACGAGCTCGAAGCCCTCGATGGGCTCGGGGCTGATGTCATCTAGCTCCGTGCTATCGAGATACCCGTCCTCCAACGCAATCTGGATATCCGCCATGATCGCTTCCGTGGAGCCCTCGGCGGCGTAAAAGACCCGGGCGTTTCGGTAGTCGTGACCCGCAGTCCGCACGACCGTCGCCGCTCCGAGTGCCGCGGCTCCAATCAAGACGGAAACGAGCAACAAGACCATGAACGTGGCCTCGAGAGCGAAGCCCCGTTCGTTGCGAGGGGTAGTCGCGCGTGTCATACCAAACCTCCAAAGCCCCACCGCCCACTGCGGGGGGATGACCCATCAGCCACTCGGCTGAGAATGAACCGATGAGAATCGAGCCGACGTCCGAAGTGAGAACCGGATGGGCCCGCCAACCGAACGCTGGCGGACGCTTGGAGAGCGGATGGAGTCAGTTCTTGTGTGAGTACTCTCGTCATCGTCATTGCCTTCGGCAGCCCGGCCATCGTTGGTGCTGACGATCCGTGGCTTTGCGCCCCGCGGTTACCCGCGGTTTGCTCTTATCGGTGCAATGCGTTCCCGGACACCATGTCCGTTCGCTGTCTACGCAGCGTAGTGGCAACTCGCGTGCCGAGCGCCATGGAAGCCAGTTAAAGATCTTGTTGACAATGAGTTACGTGCAGCGCGAAGGGACAGGTCTTCGAACCAAAGCGCAGCACGTTGCGCGATGTGGTGGTGTCGCGCCAAGCCCCAACTGCAAAGTTGTGCATCACCCATAGCCCTACACGAAAAACGGGCCCCGCAGGAACCGGGGCCCGTGAAACAACGAAGCCGCTCACGCCATTCACTGAGGGGTGAGCAGGCGGAAGAAGGTGGTGATGTCGAAGTTCGTAGGATCTACCTCGTAGAAGCGGCCGCGCGCAAAGTGCCCGGTCGTCGGGAAGTACGGGGGCGGCTCAGACGCCGCGCACTGATCGTACGAGTACCGCTTGAGGTACCCGCGTCCGGAGGCCAGACCAACGGGACCACGCACGTCCTGAATCACCCCGCCGGTGAGATAGAGACATCCACGGCCCCACGGCGTAGCCTCGCAAGCCTCCGCTGTGGTCGATCCGGCACTGTAGTTCTCCACCGTGAAGTTTTCGAGCGCCAGGATCACGCCGTGAATGAACTCGTCCTTGGTATCGTCGAAGGTCAGATAAGGATTGGGACTTCCGCCCCCCGGCAAGGTTGGTGCGTTGATCGTGTTGTCGGCCACGACCACGTCACCGCCACCGAAGATTCCGAGCATATCCGTGCACGTTCCTGCGCCAGGATCCACGGAATACGTAATGTCGTCCACCAACACGATCTCGTCGGTCGCCGCAACGGTCACCTGGCCACGAACCACGCCGCTGATCGCGACCTTGCCCTCGACGAAGATCACCCCCTTGAACGAGGGGTTGAAGCGTCGATTGATCGGGAAGAGAAACTGTGCGTCCCCCTCCGCGGCCCGCGCGGCCTGTACGGCTGGATCGACAGCACCAGGCCAGGGGAGCCACACCCCGCCCTGGGGATCGGCAGGCGTGAACACACCACCAAAGATCGAATCATGCCCACCGGGATAGCACCGGCGACTCGGATCCAGCAGCCCCGTCTTCCAATCATGTCCACCAGCCGGATGGGCAGAGGCTGGGACAAACGCCCCACCATGGTTCAAGAAGTCACCACAGTTGAGCGATGTCTGTAGTGACGTTCCGATGGCGTCTGCCGTCACCCAGTTTGGGTTGGCTAGTGCTTGGTAGACGCGAATGAAGCCTTCGTCATCATCGCTCACATCGCCGTCCCCATTGATATCAACGGCGATGAACTCGATACGGGTGGTGGCCTCTCCCTGACCCCCGTTGGTGTTCCCAACAAAGGTTGTGTTGCCCGCTTGTCCTTGCGCCTGGAGCTTGATGAGGTCAGCCGTTTGCGGCATCGCTATGTAGCGACCCCACTCCGTGTATCCCTGTTTAAACGTGGCGTATTGTGGTTGGTACACGTCCTGTGCGGTCTCCACCTCGCTGTGAAAAGTGGCGCCGGTGGAGTGGATCTTCATCTGATCGTTCGTGTGTAGCGGGCCAAAGATCTGGTCGCCACCGCCAAACCAAATGCTCCCACCCTCGCTATCCGTAAAGTACGCGTACTTGGCAAAACTCTCTTGGAAAACCTCGTTTCGGCGGACCAACTTGTTGCCAAATTCGTCCACCACGACGACGACCACGCTGCCGAACACGCCGTACTGACCCGACGTGATACCGGTTGGTCCCACGTACGTGTATCGCCGCACGTCTGGTATGGGATTGCCATCCGCATCGGTCACATCCACACCGTTCTCGAGCGTGTAGAATCCGCTGTCCGGGTAGAGCGACGAATTGCCGTTGATCGTCGAACGGCCCTCTTCGAGCCCGGCTTCCGCCACCGCCTCGAGCACGCTGAGCCGTTCAGAGTACCGGCCCACTGCCGAGGCAGACGAGCTGACCATGCTCGCCCCCAGCGAAATGGCTGTGACCGCAAGCGCAATGAGAAGAACGACGACGATCGCGATGCCCCGGTCGTCGCGCGTGTGATAGCGGGTCGTCATTGGAGGCCTCCCACCAACAATCGAGGGACGACCGTCGGGCTGACGACGAACGGGACCGCGTCGACACGGTAGAAGAACGGCCTGCCGGGTGGGTGAGGCGTTCGGCAGTCCGGCTGTCGTGGCACCCGCCCCGACCCGTGACTTTGCGTCCCGCGGTCGCCCGCGGTTTGCCCTTTCGAAACCACCCACCGTCCCGAGAATATGAACATCCTCGCCAGAAAACGTGGTCACAGGTCACTAGCGGACCGTGCGCCTCTTGGGATGTCAGCGATCGACTAAAGCAAAAGCCCGCCCCAGGGGGGCGGGCCTCGGTATCCGAAATAGTCGGCGAGTTAGTAGGGGGTAAGGAGTCGGAAGTACTCGCCAATCTCGAAGCCAACGGGATCGACCTCGAAGAATCGGCCTCTTGCAAAGTGCCCCGTCGTTGGGAAGTACGGTGGTGGTTCCTGTGCGGCGCACTGATCGTAGGCGTATCGCTTCAGATAGCCCTCACCCGATGCCTGACCTACTGGCCCTCGGGTTGCCTGGATGACACCACCGGTCAGGTACAGGCAGCCGCGACCCCAGGTCGTAGCTTCACAGAGTTCCGCGTTGTTGGAGCCCGCGTTGTAGTTCTCGGTGGTGAAGCTACCGAGGGCAAGGACGACGCCATGAACGAACTCGTCTTTCGTATCGTCGAACGTCAGATACGGATTCGGGTTGCCGCCACCACCGGGCCGTGTTGGGGCATTGATCGTGTTGTCGGCCATCACGACGTTGGCGCCTCCGAAGATCCCCAAGATATCACGGCACGTTCCCGCGCCCGGATCGACGGAGTACGTGAGATCGTCCAAAACGATGATCTCATCAGTCGCCGCCACCGTCACCCGTCCCCGCATCCTCCCACTGATGGCCACCTTGCCCTGGACGTAGATAACACCTCTGAAAGACGGATTGAGCGCCCGGGTAATGGGGAACAGGTACGCGCCATCCGGACGGCCTGCCACGAGAGGACTCACCGCACCCGGCCACGGGAGCCACGATCCACCCTGGCCGTCTATCGGCGTGAACGCACCGAAAATAGAGTCGTGACCGCCCGGGTAACACCGCCGGCTGGCGTCGAGCAAGCCGTCGCGCCAGTTATGACCGTGCACGGCAGGGTTGTGGCTCGCCGCGGGCACGAAAGCGTGCCCAAAAGAATCACCACAGTTCATCGAATTCTGCATTGACGGCGGGGCGTCAGCCGAGACCCACGCGGCATTGGTCAAATGCTGATAGACCTTGATGAAGCCCTCGTCGTCGTCACTGACATCGCCGTCTCCGTTGAGATCGAGCGCCACAAACTCGATCCTGGTCGTCGCCTGACCCATTCCTCCCGCGCTGTTGCCCACGAACGCAGTGTTCCCTTGCTGGGCCTGCGCCTGCAGCTTCAGCAGGTCGGCCGTCTGCGGGAGGGGAATGAAGCGACCAAACTCCGTATACCCCTGATAGAAGGTCGCATTCTGGGGATCCTGGATGTTCGACGCAGTCTCGACCGGTCCGTGAAAGGTGGCCCCGGAAGAGTGCATTTTCAGCTGATCGTTGGAATGCACGGGGCCAAAGATCTGATCACCACCACCGAAAACGATGTTGCCGCCTTCACTGTTCGTGAAGTACGCGTACTTGGCGAAGCTCTCCTGGGAGACCTCGTTGCGGCGAACGATCGTGTTTCCATAGTCGTCTTCCACCACGACGACGATGCTGCCAAAGACGCCGTACTGACCGGTGGTGACCCCGGTCGGGCCCACGTACGTGGAACGGCGGACACCGGTGATCACCTGTCCATCGGCATCCAGCACCTCGACCCCGTCTTCGAGCACGGTAAATCCACTGTCGGGGTAAAGCGTGGGATCGCCGTTGATGGCCGAGCGGCCTTCTTCGAGCCCGGCATCGGCGACGGCCTCCAACACGCTGAGACGCTCACTGTAGACGCCGATGGCCGAGGTGTTGGTACTCAACATGCCGGCACCAAGCGTGATGGCGGCGACCGCCACTCCGACGAGCAGCACCACGACCAGGGCGATGCCTCGCCTATCGATTGATCGAACGCGGTTCGTCATTGGGGTGCGCCTCCTCACTTAGGGTACCGCGATCGGTCCCGCGATGGCCACTGGAGAGAGTGATGGTGTGCAATCCTGGGCCGCCAAAGCGTACTCGAACGAATCGCCGGATGCCACGTCGCCATCGACGTACGTATACGCTGGGTTGCCAGGCGGAATGCTCAGATAGGGATCCCCCCAATCGGGCGCACCGGCTACACGCCGCCAGAGTACGTAGCGCGACACGTCCAGTTCCCCACCCCCTTCGTCGACCGCTTGATTCCAGGTCAACGTAATAATGGGATCGCCGTTGACATCAACACCCGGCGCCCCGATGAGTGGAACGCCAAGAATGGGCTCGTCACCACAGGTGCGCTTGACGGCGAGTCCGGCATTGGGAAAGCGAACGAGCCGCGAGATCGACCGCAATTGCTCGTCGTCGCCGCTGCGACCATTGGTCACCGTAAAGCTGATACGTACTCCGCGAACGCTGTCGATCAACGCGGCCCGACCCGTATCGGCAACGCTCCCGTGGATGGGGGCGGAATGTGCGAGCGGGAGGGAGTCCGCCGGTACCGGTTCCACAAATGCCGGGGAGCTCGGTGGGTCTCGTAACCAGTGGTACTCGAAAAACGGAATCCCCGGAGTCTGGAGGATGTTGCGGGAGACGATGTCCGCCGGATCCTGGTTGATCTGTTTATAGAGTACGTAATCGTCCGCTCGTGTGGTCGACGTATCCTGGTCGAAGAAAAAGATGAGCGTCTCGGCGGGACTGTTGGTGATGCCGCCAAGTCCAGTGTAATTCGTATCCGGATAGCCGAACGATGACAGTGGAATGGTGATCCGCTGGCCCGCCGTCAGCGCGGTCACCGAGCCGCTTGGCGCATCCGGATCTTTGTAAACGGCATAGGGATCGTCCACCAAGTTGGTCGCGTAATCGGCGTTGAACGCCACCACCTGCGCTCCGGCGTACACCAGGAATGGCTGATCGTCTGGCACGTTGGCCCCCATGGTGCGGAGGTCCTGCTCGAGCGCGTTGGCGGCGAACCGCAGATTCTGCAACGCATGCGCGCGCTCCGACCCGAGACGCATCCCACGGCTTTCCGACCGGAGAACCGCGAACGCGCCGGCGATCACGAGAAGGAACACCCCCATCGCCACCATCATCTCGATGATCGTCATTCCACTGCGAGCCGAACCCACGGAGGTTTGTCTCATGGTGCCGCGACCGTGATGCTGCGGGAGATGGGTTGTGATAATCCCGGGCCGTTGACGATCACGGTGACCTTCTTGTGGTCCTGCGACTGGCCGAGTCCCCCAACCCGCACGATTCGCGTCTCACGCGTGTAACCCGGATGATTGGGAAAGCTGCTCTCGGTCCCTGCGTACGCTGAATCGAGCGCGTTGTAGTTGGGATTCATCTGAATCTCTTCGATGCGGCTGTCGGCCAGCTGGATCGCAACGGCGTTGCGGTCGCTCAGAGTAACCACGTGGACGACGGTCGCGGTGGCGGTGGCAAGCCCGAGAATCACAACGGTCAGGATCACGAGCGCGATCATGATCTCGATGAGCGTGAACCCCCTCGATCGCCGCATCAGAACTCCCTCCGCCACGAGCCATCGAGATAGCGCCACCACGAGACTCGACCCGTGGCCCGCTCAATCTCGAGGAGCCGGCTGTCATCTGGGTGGGCGCCCGTGTTGATGGCACGCTGTGACGTAAGGTAGAGCCCGCCGCGCTCGCTCGCCGCACCGTTACGGTGAAACGTGATCGCGGGAACACCCGCGACCCGCTTGGTGAACGTGACCGGACCGGCCCCGATCGGATGGTTCGGGGCACTACCCTGCCCGATGGCGACCTGATCGCCCATCGGAATCGCGCGCACCAGCTCGTCGGTATCCTGTTGCTGGTTGTTGTTCACGTCCTCGTGCACGCGAATGATCTGATTGGTGACGTCCATCAGCACGATGACATCGTGCTGCCGGGTAACTGCACGGCGCTGGGCGGCTTGCAAGCCGGTCCCGATGCTGCGCATGCCGTTGTCTATCCGGTAGCGGGACAGATCGATGTTGGGGAGTGCAATGACGGCAAGCAGACCGATGACGACCGCCACGATCACCACCTCAATGAGCGTGAAGCCACCGCGGGAGCGGAGTCCGGTGCTGCACCGTGAATTCATGGATATCTCCAAAGGTGCGACGCGCCAGCGTCCCTGCAACCCCACCCCAGCCACGGACTTCCGCCGACGGTGCTATGAATGATCGCGGCAACCCGCGTGCCGGGGATGACAGAGATCTGCCTCATGTCCCTATCTCACTTCCGCACATAATCTTACACCGCCACGACCAACCCCGTAACCAGGGCATCAAGACCACTTCCCTGCACGATCCTTCACGCACGGTGTTGCGCTGGGTCAGCCATTTGGCGGGACCCGAGGCGTGCTGAGGCGGCTCGTTTCCAACGGCAACGGCGGTCTGGGCGGGAGTCGTGCAACCATGCGAGCGCCGGGGGCATCTAAGGAGATGACTGCGCAGGCGGCGTTGAAACCGCGAAGCCCCCGCCGCGTAGTGTTCATTCGAACGACAAGCGTAGCGCGTTGGGCACCCTACCGCCTGGTAGGGACCTCGTCAGGGAGGGGCGAGCGGGATCACTACGACACCCGGCCTAGCGCGCTACGCGTCATTTTTGCCCACCCGCTTCCGGCACCTCCTGTAACGTTTCCCCTTGCACCACGGACACGGACCGAGACAATCAGCGCTGTCCGCTCGGGCGGACGTCCCCTCCCGGGGCGAGCGAGACACCTCGCAGGAATGGATTGTGAATCGGGCACCGCTCGACCGGCTCCGAGCCGGGGATGAACCACTCCCAACGCCGTTCTTGTCGCGGACAGAACGCGGTGGTAAGAAGGCCGGTCGTATTATCGATCTCCCGCGCAATGAGCGACGCCGGCCGGTCCCAACCCGCTGGGGCCGCCCGGCGCTCGTACACCTCATTCATATACGCCGCCCAAGCAGGTGCAGCGAGACGTCCACCGGCCGCGTTCACGATGATCTTGCGTGGCTGATCAAACCCCATCCACACGGCGCTGACAAACTCCGAGGTGAAGCCGATGAACCACACGTCTGTGCCATCGTTGGTGGTCCCGGTTTTCCCACCTGCCGGATGCTTGAAACCTCCCAGCAGCCGCACCGCGGTGTACGCGGTCCCCCGATTCACCACATCCTCCATCATGCTCGTGAGAATCCACGCACGATCACGATCGATGAGCTCGTCCCTCCGTACCTGCGGCTCCCAGATGATATTGCCGTCGGCATCCTCCACCCGGAGGATGCCCCCGGGCGCGGCGCGCGAGCCCAGGGTCGCAAATGTCGAGTAGGCAGACGCCATCTCGATAGGGAGCACATCGGCCGAACCGATGTAGAGCGACGGAAACGCCGGGAGCGGCGTCGAGAGTCCAAACCGTGCGGCTTCGCCGACCACGGTGCGCACACCCAGCTCCATCCCGAGCCGAATTGCCACCAGGTTGCGCGAGAGCGTGAGCCCGCGCCGAAGCGTCATCGGTCCGAGATACTGATCGTCGAAGTTTTGCGGTTCCCACGGCAGCGTGTCGTTCTGCATGAGACTGACCGGCTTGTCATCGACGATGTAGGCGGCCGTACGGCCCGCCCGTACCGCTGCCGTGAACACAAACGGCTTGAATGTCGAACCCGCCTGACGTTGCGCCTGGGTTGCGCGGTTGAACTCCGAGTGACTGTAGTCCCGACCGCCAACGAGCGCGCGAACGTATCCCGTTTTGGCGTCCAGTGTCACGAGCGCACCCTGAAGGTAGGGAGTCTGCTGCAGCTTGCCGGTACGCTCCGTTTCCGTCTCTAAAAACTCTTGATACGTCGTGTGTCGGTACGCCCCCAAGTCCCCGCTCTCGATGCGTTCGAGCTGCTCTTCCAGCGCTCGCTCGGCTGCCACCTGCATGTCGAGATCCAGGGTCGTGTAAATCCGAAAGCCGCGCTCGTAGAGCCTCGCACTGAACCGATCGTACATCTGCTGCCGCACCCACTCCACGAAGTAGGGAGCGACGTCCTGGAAATCCTCGCGTGAGCTCAGCTGGATGGGATACGCTTTCCACCGCTCCGCCTCCTCGCGACTCAAATACCCCTGATCGCGCATGAGGTTGAGGACCAGGTTGCGTCGCTGGAGTGCCCGGTCGGGGAAGCGGCGCGGATCATAGCGTCCTGGCACGTTGGCGATGGCGGCGAGGAGCGCTGCTTCCGCTGGATTGACCTCTTTGGCGGATGTCCCGAAGTAGCGCCGCGCGCCCGCTTCCACCCCGTACGCGCTCCCACCCAGGTAGATCTGATTGAGATAGAGCTCGAGCACGCGGTCCTTGTTGTATGTGCGCTCGAGTTCGAGGGCGACGCGCATCTCGCGAACCTTGCGGCGAATCGACTTGGTGCTCGGTAGATCATCCGGGAAGATGTTCCGTGCGAGCTGCATGGAGATCGTGGAGAAACCCTCGGCATAGCTGAACGACAGCAGATTGGCCTTGACCGCTCCTAGAATGCGCCGGTAGTCGATACCCCCATGCTCGTAGAACCGCTTATCCTCGACGGCAATGAACGCGGCGCGTAGCGCAGGGGTGATCTCTTCGAAGCTGAGCACGGTCCGTCGCTCGACGCCGAGCTCCGTAATGAGGCGGCCGTCTGCGGCGTACACCTTGGCGGCTTGGGTCGGCCGGTACCCTTCGAGCTGCACGATCGACGGACACGCGTTGCCGGCACAGGCACGGGTCCACGAGCCCACCATCACACCGGTCCCAAGCCCCCCGGTCACGAGACCAGCGAGGAGCAGCACCCCCCAGAGACCACTGTTCATGAATCCGCCATTCAAGCGCATCGGTATTCCCTTCAGCACGCACCAAGTTCTTCACGGACATCCGAAACGTAGTTTCGCCCCCCACCGCTTGCCAGCGCTCTTTGGAGGACGTTAACCTTCGCGCCAATGCGGTCCTTCCTACCGGAACTCGGGTGGCGCGGCCTGGTTGTCGACCAAACACCGGGGCTCGCCGAACGGCTGACCCGCGGCTCCATCACCGGCTACATCGGCTTCGACCCCACTGCCCCGAGCCTCCAGCTCGGAAACCTCGTGCAGGTCATGGTGCTCGCGCACCTGCAACGCGCCGGTGGCAAGCCGCTGGTGCTCCTCGGAGGTGGCACCGGGCTCATCGGAGATCCCAGCGGGAAGCGCGGGGAGCGCCCGCTATTGGATGAATCCGCCGTCCAGGAGAACGCCGACCGTCAGCGCGGGCAACTGGAACAATTTCTCGATTTCGGCAGCGGCCCCCACGATGCCGAGATGCTCGACAATGCAGGGTGGCTGACATCGCTGAATCTCGTTGCCTTCCTGCGAGACATCGGCAAGCACTTCACGGTCAACTACATGCTCCAGAAAGAGTCCGTCAAAGGGCGCATGAGCGCTGGCATTTCCTACACGGAGTTCAGCTACATGTTGCTCCAGGCGTACGACTTCCTCCATCTCTACCGATCGCGAAACTGCGAGCTGCAGATGGGCGGCTCGGACCAGTGGGGGAACATCACTGCGGGAACGGAGCTCATTCGCCGCGTCGTGAGTGGTGAAGCACACGGATTGGCCACACCCCTCGTGACGACCTCGACCGGCGCCAAGTTTGGCAAAACTGAACATGGAGCCGTGTGGCTCGATCCATCGATGACGAGTCCGTACCGATTCTACCAATTCTGGATCAACGTCGACGACCGGGACGTGGAGAGCTATCTGAAGGTGTTCACGTTCCTCGGTCGAGAAGAGATTGCCGACGCAATTACCCGGCACGAGAAGGAGCCTGGGGCGCGCCTTCCGCACAAACGGCTGGCCATGGAGGTCACGAGTGGCGTCCACGGCGCGGCACTGGCCGAGCAGGTGCGCGATGCATCCCGAATCATCTTCGGAGAGCTCGACCCGCGCAAAGCGGGTGATGCGACCTGGCGTACGTTGGCGGCCGAACTCCCCAACGGACCGCTACCACCAAATTTCGAAGCGGGTCTCCCGGCGGTGGAGCTGGTAGCCAGCTCGTCCCTGGTGAAGTCAAAGAGTGAGGCCCGTCGGCTCCTGTCACAACGCGGTATCTCGCTCAACGGGACCACGCTCACTCTCGAGGCGTCAACCGGGCCCAGCGATCTCCTCCCCGGCGGTCACCTCTGGCTCCGTCGGGGCAAGAAGACCGACTTCATCTTCACACCTGCGATCTGATCCGCTCGGCCAACACCTCCAGCTCGTGACGCGCTGCCTCGCGGGGATAGGACTTGGGAAAGCGCAGACCAAAGGAATCGTCCTCGAAGCGCGGGAGGACGTGGAGGTGGAGATGGAAGATCTCCTGCCCGGCTGCTTTCCCGTTCGCCGTCCATACGTTGAACCCCGCCGCGCCAGTCGCCTTGACAATCGCCGGTGCCAACTGGGCGCTCACGCGGAAGAGCCGCCCCGCTACCGGCAGTGGGCACGTGCGCAGGTCCTCCACATGAACCCGTGGCACCACGAGCGTGTGCCCAGGGTGCACCGGGAAGAGATCGAGAAACGCCACAATTTCTTCATCGTCATACACGAGGCTCGCCGGTGCCGTCCCGCCAACGATTTGGCAGAAAACACACGAGCTCATCCCGATTCGTCCACAATTGCCATCACCCGCTCGATCTCCTGCCGCGTGTTGTACCAGTGCGGCGACAATCGAATAACACCTTCCCGAAACGCGCTCACCACACCCGCGCGGTTGAGCGAATGGTACGCTCCACCAGTATCCCCGGTACGGATACAGATGATGCCGGAGTCGTGACGCTCATCCAGCGGCGAGACGATCTCCAGCACTCCTCGATGCTGGGCCTCCAAGACCGGCTCACGTACGCTCCGTAAATGCTCCGCGATGCGCTCGATGCCGATCTCGAGTAACAGGCGCGTGCTCTCCGTCATTGCCAGCATGTCCTGGAACGGCAGGGTGACGAGTTCATACCGCCTCGCATCCGGACGCGGTGTCATGTCGTACGTTGTGAGCCTCGTGAAATCGTCGGTGCCTTCGAAAGCCATCCATCCGCCAAATGGTGCACGCAGCACGTCGTGTAACTCGCGTCGAACATAGAAGAACCCACCACCCCACGGAGCCAGCAGCCATTTCTGGGCGCCACACGATAGCACGTCCACCGGCGTGCGCCCGACATCGAAGGGAACCGCACCGATTCCCTGAATGGCATCCACGACGACAAAAGTCCCATTCTGTCGAGCCGCCGCACCGAGGCGCTCCAAGTCCGCGCGAAACCCGCTGGCAAACTGCACGAGTGAGATGGCGAGAACACGGACTCGAGGATCTCTCAGACGTTCGAGGATACGCTCCTCATCGGGCCAGCCGGCCGCGTTCAGCGGTACCCGCTCCACGACCACGCCGCGTTCGCGGAGCTTGAGCCACGGGTAGACGTTCGCCGGAAACTCTGCGTCGGGCAGGATGACGATCTCCCCGGATACGACCGGCAGCCCAGCCGCCGCAATGTTCAATCCGTAGCTGGTATTGGTGGCCAGACCGATCTCCGTGACGTCCGCATTGATGAGCCGGGCAGCGTGCAAACGCGCCTGCTCCAGTACGTCGGCGAGGTCAGAATCGCGAAATGAATGAGGTGCCGTGCGTCTCGCAGTAAACGCTTCGAGCGCACGTCGTGTACGCTCTGGCAATGGCCCGATACTTGCGTTGTTGAGGTACGTCACGCGATCCGTCCACGGATACTCCGTGGTGCGGAGCCGAAGAAATTGGGATGTAGCGTCGTCGTGACTTGTCGCGGTGCTACGCGGTTCGGACACGGGCAACCAATTGAGTGTGTGGGGTAGTAGCGGATAAGGTAGTGGAGCGAGGGGTATCGTGGCTACGATGCGTCGGCTCTCAGGTTGCTCGATGACGGTCAACGAAGAGGAGTCCAGGTTTGCGCGGACGCCGATTCACACTGGTGCTCGGTGGCGGAGGGATGAAAGGACTCGCCCATATCGGGGTCCTGGCAGCTCTCGAGGAGTACGACACACTCCCGGTCGATGTCGTGGGGTCGAGTGTGGGTGCACTCGTTGGCGCCGCGTGGTGCGCCGGTTTGACCCCGGCCGATCTGACGACCGTAGCCCTCGAGCTCAAGCGCAGCGACCTGTTCCGCATTGCCCACCGCGACATGGCCCTCAAGCGCATGAGCTCTCCAGCGCTCTACCGTCGGGAGCCGCTCGAGCATTTCGTGCACGGCTTGTTAGGTGACATCACCTTCCGCGAGCTCAAGCGACCGCTGCTCATCAATACGCTAGACCTGGCAACCGGCCGGCAGGTCTTCTGGGGGTCTCCAGGTCTCACAGACGTCTCCGTAGCGGAAGCGGTGCTCGCCTCGTGCGCGCTGCCCGGCTACCTCCCGCCCCGCGAGCTACGCGGGCGTTACTTTGTGGACGGTGCTGCGGTTTCCAACCTTCCCATCCGCGCCACCGTCTCGCGCGATCGGGATCTGGTGCTTGCCGTGGACGTGGGATCGAGCGGGGCATTGCGCAGTGACGTGCACAAGATGGGGTTCGCCGCCGTCTATGCCCGGGCTATCGAATTTGGCATCCAAACGATGCGTATCAACACGCTACGCACGTGGGAGCGCCCACCTCTGCTCCTGATCCAACCACAGGTGGATCATATCGGTCTCTTTTCCTTCCGGCACTCGCGCGAGTTGCTGGATGAGGGGTACCGTGCGGCGTTGGAGCTACTGCAGGACGAAGAAGCGATTCCCCCCAAGGGAGCGCGTGGTGTGTTCCCGCGCCGGGAATTCGTGGTACGCGTCGAGCGCGACCGATGCATCGGCTGCGGCGCGTGCCGGATTCACGGACCGCCGGGACTCTTCGTGCTCGACGAGCGCGGTAAGGCGGTCGTGACCCAACCGGAACAGACATGGAATCCTGTGGACACGGAGTTCCTCCGCCAGTGCCCCACCAACGCCATCGTCGCCATCCCCAAAGACCGTCCTCAGATCTCAGCCGCGTAACCCGCTCTACCTCCTTTATCCCATCTGCAGTTTCTGATAGAGCCCGCCCGCTCGAATCAGCTGGTTATGATCTCCGCGCTCGACGAGCCGTCCGCCGTCCAGCACCACGATCAGATCGGCCTTGGCGAACGTCGTGAGCCTGTGCGCGATCACCAGCACGGTCCGATTCACCAACAGCCGACCAATCGCCTCTTGCACGAGCCGCTCGGATGTCGGATCGAGGGAGGACGTCGCCTCGTCGAGGATCACTATCGGTGGGTCCCGCAGCAACGCCCGCGCGATGGCGATACGCTGACGCTCGCCACCGGACAGGCGCATCCCTCGTTCGCCCAGCACCGTGTCGTAGCCCTGCGGGAGGCGGCTGATGAACTCGTGCGCGTTGGCCGCCCGGGCCGCCGCTTGTAGCGCCTCCAGGGATGCACCCGACTCTTCGCCGTACGCGATGTTCGCCCGCACGGTGTCGTTGAAGATCACGGTGTGCTGGCTCACGATGCCCATCACCCGCCGTAACGAGCGTCGGGCATAGGCCGTGACAGGCACACCGTCAATGAGGACCTCTCCTCGTTGCGGCTCCACAAACCGCGCCAGCATATCGGCGAGCGTGGATTTCCCCGCACCGGATGGCCCCACGATGGCCACGACCTCACCGCGCTCAATGCGTAGGTTCACGCCCTGAAGGACCCACCGCCCAGGCTCGTAAGCAAACCACACATCGCGAAACTCGATGGCGTGGTGGAACCCGGGGAACGGCCGTGCGCCAGGGGGATCGACGTCATCAGCCGGGAGGTCCACGATCTCGAACACGCGATCCGCTGCTGCAAGCGAGTGCTCGGCCAGCGCGGGGAACTGCGAAAGAAATTTCACCGGACGCAGTAAACGCAGGGAGATCACGACGAACGTGACAAAGACCTCGGGCCGGAGCCCTTCGGGTCCCGCGCGCCATGATCCCAAGAGCAACAACAAGATGACCGCAGCACCGAGCGTCTCACTGAGCGGGCTGGCGAGAGCGGCGAGACGGCGCGCGCGCAACACGCCGTGCAGGTAACGATTGGCGGCTTGGCCAAAGCGACGGCGCTCGTAGCCCTCGGCGGCGTGTGCCTTGACCAGCCGAGCGCCCTCAATGCTCTCACTCATCACGGCAGTCAACTCCCCGCGATCGTCCAGCGCCACGCGAATCCGCGACCGCAACCCTAGGAGAATGGGCCGCAGCACGAGAACGATGAGCGGCGCCAGCGCGATAGTCAGGAGCGAGAGCTGCCACGAAAGCGAGATGAGAATGAAGAGGTATACCGCCAGCAGGACCATGTTCTGCAGCGTCGCAACGAGCGCCGAGCTCACAATGCCGGTCGCCTGATCTGCGTCTGCGACGGCGCGGCTCACCAGTTGGCCGGTCTTGGCTCGCTGGAAGTAGCCCAGGCCGAGATCGTGCAAGTGGCCGTGCAGCGTGGTGCGCAGGTCACGCGCGACCCTCTCGCGGATGGCGGTTCCCAGATAATCGGCGGTGAAGAGCGCAGCGTTCTTCACGGCCATCGTTGCCAACACGAGAATCACCACGTTGCGGAGGGCCGAAAACCGATCGCCGGTATCCACCAGGTCACCCGTGATGATGGCCAGCAGCTTCTCGGCGACCGTTGGAACGTCGGGGAGGCTGGTCGTGGACTCGAACAGCAGGCGGAGAAACGGGATGAGGAGGGCCAGCGTAAACCCGTCGAGCGCCGCGGCGGCAAATGCCGCCACACCGCTCGCCAGCAGCGTGAGACGGTATGGTTTGAGAAAACCGAGAAGCCGCCGAAAACGGCGCACGAACTACGACTTGCGCGGTGTCAACAGCACAATCGGCAAGATGACTTCCTCTGGTGTGACACCGCCATGGAGGAACGATCCTCGATAACGCGCTTGGTACTCACGAAGCTTCGTGGGATACACAAAGAAGTGATCACCGAGCGCCATCAAGAGGCGCGTCCCAAGTCGCATGCGTGGTAAACCCCACGCTGGGAAGTCCTCGACGACGAGACTCGTCGATCGCTTTTCCGCCCGGAGGTCGCTGCCAAACTTGTAGCGGAGGTTGGCCGTCGCGTCGCGTTTGGCGAAGACCGTGGCTGGCGTGTTACACAGAATGGACCCGTGATCAGTCGTGAGTATCGCGGGAACTCGCCGGCGCTCCGCCTCCTTGAGCGCACGGAACAGGGCCGAATCTTCGAACCAGGTGCGTGTCAGGCTGCGCAGCGCCGCTGCGTCGCGGGCAACTTCGTACAGGATGGCGTGTTCCGCACGCCCGTGAGTCAGCTGATCGACAAAGTTGAACACCAGTGCCGTCACGCCGTCCTGGGAGAGATGCGCAGGCAGTCGCTTGAGCAATGCTTCGCTCTCCGGTGTCGAGGCGACCTTCTCGTAGCGCACCGGAACGCTCGAGCCCAGAAGCTCATCCAGCTGCTCGACGAGCAGCTCTGACTCGTGGGCGTTCAAGCTCTCGTCATCCTTCTCCCCCCACCAATCCGGATGACGCGCCTGAATCTCGACGGGGAACAACCCGCTGAAGATCGCGTTGCGCGAGAACGGAGTGGCCGTTGGGAAGATGCTGTAATAATAGGATTCCTCGACGTCGAAGAAGTCCGTGATCAGGGGCTTCAGCAGCTCCCACTGATCGAGCCTCAGGCAATCCACTACGACGAAGAGTGCCCGGCCATTGCTTTTGAGCAGCGGCACGAGAAATTCGCTGCAGACATCGACGGAGAGAGGAGGGCGGTCAGCGTCCGGGTTGGCGAGCCAGCGGGGATAGTGCTCCCCAATGTAGCCCGCAAAATCCTGATGGAGGCTGGATTGGAGGGTCCGCAGCGCATCCTTGAGGCCGGATTCGTCGCCGGATGAGAGTCGTACCTCCCACTGAGCGAGCTCGGTAATCAGCTCGATCCACTCCCGCCACCCCAGTTGATTGGTCCGCCGCTGCTCCAACTCGCGGAACCGCACCACGAAATCTCGCGCCAGATGCTGCTGCCGGATGCGATCGCCCTCCAACAGCCTGGTCACCACCGTCAGCACCTGTCGCGGATTGACCGGCTTGACCAGGTAGTCCTCCAACTGGATGCCGATCGCCTCCCGCATGATGTTGTTCTCTTCGCTCTTGGTCACCATCACGACCGGCACTGCGGGATCTAGCGATCGAATCTCTGAGACCAGCTCGAGACCACGACGCCCCGGAAGTTGCTCGTCCAACAGCACAATGCCGTAGGGTTGGCGTCGTAGCAGCGCAATGGCGTCGTCACCGTGCGCAGCTAGCTCGACCTCATACCCCTGCTCCCGCAGGAAAAGCACGTGGGCGTCGAGTGACTCGATTTCGTCGTCGACCCAGAGAACCGTGTTGGGACGTGGCATCGTACGAACAAAGCTAGCGACCCGACACCTGCCCGTGCAGGGATGGCGGCCGGCGATGCATCTTGGGATTGGCGGGGTGGAATACAGATACTACATTCGGCGTCGTCTCCTTGGGCTCGCAGCGAGATCCCGTGGCGCCTTCCGATATGCCGACCATGTCTCCCGAGTTGTTCGTGGACCAAGAGGCTCGCTTGATCGACGCCATGACACAGGCCGCCCGCGGCCCGCAGCGCAATGGCCTGTATGCCTTGTGGCTGATCATGCGGACGTGCGGTGGTCTCTTGCCGCCAGACCCGCTCTCCGAGCGCGTGCACCTCCAACGGGTCGACTACCTCGAGCGGCGCCTGAGCAGCCTCTCCCTCCCGGCTCCGCTACGACGAGCCGTCCCGGGCTGCCTCCGGGAGCTCCGCACGCCAAGCTCCGTCACGCCTGCACTCGTCCTGCAGCACTTGGTCGTCCCGACGCAGGACGCGGTGGGCGGATCCATCGCCGCCCTCCTCACCACCATGGCCCGGGCCGCGCAGAAAGCCGCTCGCGAGATGGAAGCCTCATCGTGAAACGAGATTCACTGACCAACCTGGTCGATGAAGTCGATCGCCGTATTCCGGGATCAACCGGACCCGATACGGTCCCCTCGGGCTTCCCGTCGCTCGACAAAGCCCTCGGCGGCGGATTCCGACAACGGGATCTCATCGTGTTGGGGGGCGATGTGGGTTCGGGCAAGTCGGCCCTCGCCCTGGGCCTCGCACTGCGCACCGCAGCGTCTGGCCACACCGTGGCGTTCCTCTCCGGCGAGATGGATGAAGATCGGTTGGTGGAACGCGCACTAGCGCTGCAGGCGCGAGCGGCGATCGATGACATCCGCTCGGCCAAGCTGCACGAGGCCACCCGCGCAGCGCTCGGTGCGGCCGCGCTCAGGACGCGCGATCTCCCACTCGTCATCCGGCCCGTAACAGGAGATCAGCTCGAGCCGGCACTCAACGCCGCCTGGGACAGCGATCCGTCGCTCGTGGTAGTGGACTACCTCCAACTCCTCCCGCCACCGAGTCCACACCTGACACAGGAAGAGAGCTCCGCGAGAGCGGTGCGCACACTCAAAGCCATCGCGCTCGAGCGGCACGTGGCCTGCCTCATCGTGTCACAACTGCCTCGCTTCGACGCGTCGCGCGCCGACCCACGTCCAAACCTCGATGATTTCGGTATGCTCGGCGCCGTCAAGCAACACGCGGATGTGGTGCTCAACCTCTACCGCGAGGAGATGTACCGCCCCGGCGGTGGCGTCGCGGGCGCGGCTGAGCTCATCATCGCCAAGAACCGCAACGGTCCCACCGGTTTCGTCGACCTCTACTTCTACGAGAATTGGCTCCGCTTCGAGGACATGTTGGACCCGGAAATACAGTGAGCAGTGGAGCAGTCAACAGGCCCAACCACCCCTCACCGCTTACGGCCAATTGTAGTCCCGTGCTTCTGCACCCACACCACCGAGCCCAAGACGATGGCGAGCGCGAGGAAGGTTCGCACCGTGACATGCTCACCCAGGATCGCCCACCCCAAAAACACCGCCACGAACGGGTTGACGTACGCGTAGGTGCCAGCGACCGTCGGTGATGCATGCGCGAGAAGATACACGAAGCTCGTATAGCCGATTATCGAGCCAAAGACGATGAGATAGGCCACCGCGAGCAAACCTGGGGCGGAGAACTGAACGGCCGAGAACTCCCGCGTCGTCGCGCCAATCAGCAACAGTCCGACCCCACCGGCCAGCATCTGTAATGCGGCACTCACGTAGGGACCGGCTGACACCGGCCGTCGCTTGGCGTAGATGGAACCCAACGCCCACGATGCCGACGCTCCAATGAGCGCTAGCGGTCCTCGCCAGTCCGCTCGCCGGAGCTCTTCCAAATCGCCCCCAACCAGCAATAGCGTGCCACCGAATCCCACCAACAACCCAACGAACTGGCGCCAGGTCGGTTTGGCCGCACTCCCGGGGATGATCGCATCGAAGACCGCCATCCACAGCGCCACGGTCACGACGAAGATCGCGGCCGGACCGGATTCGACCAAACGCTCGGCCCAGATGACGAGCCCATTGGCGACGGTGAGCAGCAACACTCCCACGACCGCACTGTCGCGCCAGTCCGAGCCCTTGCGTGGGAGCGAACGACCGAGCGCCAGGGCGCCGCCGAGCATGAGGCCCCCCGCCGTCACGAACCGCATGCCGCCAAACGTCGCCGGGGGGAGATGCTGGACGCCCACACGAATGGCGAGGTAGGTCGATCCCCACACGATGCAAACCGTGAGATACGCGACGAGCGTCTTGCCACTGAGCGCCATGAGCGCAACAAGGTGCGAGGACGGGTGTTTGGGAGCAACCCGTTTATTGCGCTGCTCCCGCAATGCCGTACACCGCGTTTTCTCCGGACGCAAGAGGGGTCTATATTTTTGACGGAGTGCGGGACCGACAGATTCGCAGATTCACCGGGACGCGGTAGTTGGAGGATCGATGGCGGGTCACAGCAAGTGGAAACAGATCAAGCACAAGAAGGCAGCCGCGGACGCGAAGCGCGGGGCCAAGTTCACCAAACTCATCAAGGAGATCACGGTTGCCGCCCGCCACGGGGGTGGGGACCCTGCGGGGAACGCGCGCCTGCGCACGGCGATCGACGCGGCGAAGGCGGCGAACATGCCGTTTGATAACATCGAGCGCGCGATCAAGAAGGGGACCGGTGAGCTGGAGGGGGTCAATTATGAGGAAGCGACCTACGAGGGGTACGGACCGGGTGGTGCGGCGATCTTGATCGAGGTCACGAGCGACAATCTGAACCGGACCGTGGCGGAGATCCGCCATATCTTCTCCAAGCAGGGTGGCAACCTCGGGGCGCCCAATTCCGTCGCGTGGATGTTCGAGAAGAAGGGGCAGATCTATCTGGATGCGGGCCGGTACGCGGACGATGTCGCGATGGAGGCGGCAGCCGACGCCGGTGCCGAGGACATCGTCCGTGATGGGGACCTGCACATCATCGCGACGCAGCACACCGAGCTCCATGCCGTGCGAGATGCCCTGTTGGCACGCGGCATCCATGTGGAGGATGCTGAGATTGCTATGGTGCCCAAGAGTTACGTGCGGGTCGAGGGAAAGGATGCAGAGCAGTTGCTCAAACTCGCCGAGGCGCTGGAAGAACACGACGACGTCTCCAAGGTCTTCAGCAACTTCGACATCGACGCGGACACGCTTGCGGCGGTCAGCGGCTGAGCAGCGCGTCCTCGGGATCGACCCCGGCGCATCAACCACGGGCTACGGTGTGGTGGTACGTGCGGACGGCCGGAGCAGACTTCTCGAGTGCGGCGTGATCCGCACGAGCCCGCGAAAGAAAATCTGGGAACGACTGGAAGAGATCTACAGCGGTGTGGGCGAGCTGATCGAACGTCACCGGCCAACCGTGGTCGCGTTGGAAAACGTGTTCTACGGTAAGAACGTGCGGACCACGGTCACGCTCGGGCACGCGCGTGGCGTCATCCTGCTCGCGGCTGCGCAGGCCGGAGTAGAGATCGCGGAGTTTCCCCCGGCGTTCGTCAAGAAGAGCGTGACCGGTGTCGGGGCGGCGACCAAGCCTCAGGTTGCCTATATGGTCCGCCAAATCCTTCATCTCGAACGGGCACCCGCGCCCAGTGACGCCGCCGACGGTGTCGCGATCGCCCTCACTTACTTGCTCAACCAGCGGGTCGTCGTGTGATCGCGGGCATCCGGGGTACCCTGCTCACCAAATCGGGAGATCGCGTCGTGGTGGCCACCACGGGCGGCGTGAGTTACGAGCTCGCGGTGCCGCTCGGCGTGCTCGAACGTCTCCCACCAGACGGCAACGAGGTGAAGCTGCAGACGGTGTTGGTGGTCCGTGATGACGCGTGGCTGTTGTTTGGATTCGATGAGCGGCAGGAGCGTACAATCTTTCAGCGTTTGCTCGGGGCGACGGGCGTGGGCCCCCGGTTGGCGCTCGCACTGCTTTCGACCCTTGGTGGGCCACGGCTCGCGCGAGTGATCCGCGATGGCGACCTTGCTGCCCTCTGTACGGTGCCGGGGGTCGGAAAGAAGACGGCTGAGCGGATCGTGGTCGAGTTGCGGGACAGGCTGCGTGACGTTGCCGGCGAGGAGGCGGGTGCCCCGGTCGAACCTGCCGAGCAGGCCGTACAGGCGCTCGTCAACCTCGGGTACGGGGCGGCGGAGGCCGACCGTGCCGTCCGCGAAGCCCTTTCGGTCGACGGATCGCGCCAACCCGTTGACCTGATCCGGGCAGCGCTGCAACTCTTAACGAAGACACGATGAAAACGGCCGAGTGGAATTGCACAAAGTGCGGCGCGACCAACCGGAAGCTGGTTGCGGACGACGCCAGCGTAGCTGATGACCGCTGCGTCACGTGTCGTGCGCGACATCAGATTACCGAAGACGAACGGCCAGTCCGATGGAAAGCGACTGCAAAGCGATGACTCGTCCCGAGATCACGACCCCGGACGCGCTGCCGGACGATTCTGCGTCGGAAGCGTCGCTGCGCCCGTCTCGCCTCGACGAGTTCGTGGGGCAGGCACGCGTGAAGGAGAGCATGCAGATCGCGATCGATGCAGCGCGGGCTCGCGGTGAGCCACTCGATCACATTTTGCTGTTCGGCCCCCCTGGCCTGGGGAAAACCACGCTGGCGATGCTAGTCGCCCGTGAGATGGGGGTGGGCATCCGCACGTCGAGCGGCCCCGTGTTGGAACGGCCGGGTGATCTCGTAGGCATGCTCACCGGACTTCAGCACGGCGATGTGCTGTTTATCGACGAGGTGCACCGGCTTCGACCGGTGCTCGAAGAGTTTCTCTACCCGGCAATGGAAGACTATCGGGTGGACGTTCGCATCGCCGACGGTCCCAACGCGCAGACCATCCCGATGGGCATCGAGCCGTTCACGCTGATCGGAGCATCCACCCGGTACGGCCTGCTCACGCCCCCAATGCGGGCACGATTTGGACTCGTCGAGCGCCTCGGCTACTACCCCACGGAAGACCTGCAGCGGATCGTCATCCGGTCCGCCACGATTTTGTCGGTGGGCATCGAACCGGACGGCGCCCTCGAGATCGCACGGAGGAGTCGTGGGACACCACGCGTTGCCAACCGACTGCTGCGGCGCGTGCGAGACTATGCGCAGGTGCGGGCAGACGGCACCATCACCAAAAGCGTCGCCGAGGCGGCGCTCGCACGCCTCAACGTGGATGAGTACGGACTCGACGACATGGATGCCCGGATCCTCAAGGCGATCATTGAAAAGTTCGATGGCGGTCCGGTTGGCCTCAATACGATCGCGGTTGCGGTGGGCGAAGACGCCGAAACCATCGAGGAGGTCTACGAGCCGTTCCTCATACAGCAGGGATTCCTGCAGCGGACACCCCGCGGCCGGGTCGCAAGCTCAACGGCGTACAAGCACTTCGGCTACGCCGTCCCTCGTGTCGACAACGCCTCCCAGCGCTCGATTTTTGAAGACAACCCGAGTGGGTAGCGAGTATCGCCTCCGCGATTTCGACTTCCAGTACCCGCCGGAGCTCGTCGCACAATACCCCCTCCCGGATCGCGCTGCGAGCCGGTTACTGATCGTCGACCGCTCGACTGGCTCGATCCGCCACGAGACGTTCACGCACGTTCCCGAGCTGCTCGCCCCTGGCGACGTGCTCGTCCGCAACGTCAGCCGGGTGATCCGGGCGAGACTGCACGGCGTGCGAGAGAACGGCGCGACGGCCGAAGTGCTGCTCGCGCACCCCGAGGCCGACGGTACGTGGCTGGCATTGGTACACCCAGGGGGCAAGTTGAAGGTCGGCCGCCGTATCCGGTTCGGGAACGATGCGGAAGTCGAGATCGTCGAGGTTTTGCGGGGCGGCCTACGTCGACTCCGCTGGTCCGGGACGATGTCACCGGAAGACATCATGGGCAAATACGGCGAGGTTCCTCTCCCGCCATACATTCACCGAGCACCCGAGCCCGCCGACCGCGAACGTTATCAGACCGTGTTCGCGAAGGAGGATGGGAGCATCGCGGCGCCCACCGCGGGACTTCACTTCACTCGCGAGATTCTCGCAGCCCTCGAACGCCGCGGTGTGCTGATCACCGATGTCAGCCTCCACGTTGGCCCCGGTACGTTCAAGCCGGTCGAATCAGAGGATGTCTCCAAACACCACATGTTGGCGGAGCAGTACACGATGCCGCCTGAGACGGCCGACACCATCGACCGGGCGCGTGCTACCAGCCGGACCGTGTGGGCTGTGGGCACCACCACCGTTCGTGTGCTGGAGACCGTCGGGGCGACCGGCCAACTGCACCCGGGTACCGGGTGGACCGAGCTATTCATTTATCCGCCCTACGAATTCAAGGTAGTGGGCGCCCTGCTCACAAACTTCCACCGGCCGCAATCCACCCTGTTCATGCTCGTCGCGGCGTTCGCCGGGCTGGAGCTGATACGGGCGG
>JBFGJG010000010.1:0-107680 GCA_041577295.1 Gemmatimonadales bacterium | reverse complement strand
TGTCGGGCTCGTTATTATCGCTCGGTTACCTGCCGAAATCCGGATAATCCGCCGTGGGACCGAGCGTCTGCGGGACCTTGGCACCCGTTTGCCGCAGGTACACCGTCAGTTGCGCTCGATGATGAATCAGATGGTTCATCACGAAACGTCTCATGATCCCGACGCGTGGCGCCGTAAAGAGAGACTTACCACCCTTCTTCAGCGTCCACGGCTTCATGAACTTCTGATCGTCCGTGGTCTCGATGATCTTGCGGGCCTTCTTGACGTTCTCATCGAACGACTTGAGCAGCTTGGCGATCGTCTCGGTCTCAGCCGGTTTGAACTCCTCTGAACCTGGCGGCGCGATATCCAACTCGTCCTGGGTCAGGGTTTGCTCCGTCCACCCCGGGATCTCTGCCACATGCGCTGCGAGGCGACTCAGCGTCATCGACTTGTCGTGCGGTTGCCAACTCAACTTTTTCTCCGGAACGTTCGCAAGCACTTTGCGTGTCGCTTCCATTTCCAGATCGAACTCTGGGAGTAACCCCTGAGCGATCATCTTGGTTGGAGTCTGCGTTGCCATGGCCATGCAGGGGCCCTCCATCGAGTAGGTGAGATAGGAACCCTAACCACGGGGCCGTGGGCGCGAAAGCGGCGGAGGGGTGGTCGCGCTCAAAGCGCCCGGAATGAACGCCGAATCTGCACCGCCTCATGACCCCGCGACACCGGCCGCGGCAGCCCGCGCGCGCGCGATGCGCTCTTCCGCCATCCGATCCGCCGCGTCCGCCGGACTGATTCCCTGCTCCTCGGCCGTGCGAATCACCTCGAGGGTTTGATCGTAGATGCGGCTCACCTTCGCAAGAACCTTCTCGTCGTCTACCTCACCCCCACGGACCTCTTCCTGACAGCGGATCAGCCCCCCGGAATTGACGAGATAGTCTGGACCGTAAACAATCTCTCGTTCCATGAGCGCGTACCCGTGGCGCGGTTCAGCAAGAACGTTGTTGGCCGCACCGGCGATCCCCTTGCAGCGTAGACGCGGGATCGTGGCATCGTTCACGACGGCCCCCACCGAGCACGGCGCGAAGATATCGCAGTCAACTTGGTAGATCTCCTCCGGCGGGATCACCGTGGCCGAGAATTCATTGGCCGCTCGTTGCACGGTGTCCCGGGCGACGTCGGTCACCGTGAGCTTCGCACCGGCCTCATGGCAGTACTTCGCAACGAAGTAACCCACGTGTCCCACCCCCTGAATCGCAACGTGACGCCCGGAGAGCGCATCGTCGCCGGTGGTCACTTTGAGGACGGCGCGTATCCCGGCGGTGACACCGAATGCGGTCGCAAACGACGGGTCACCCGCCCCCCCGGCGTCCTTGGGCACGCAGGCAACGTGTGGCGTCTCGCGACGGATGACCGCCATGTCATGGGAGTCCGTCCCGATGTCCTGCCCCGCGATGTACCGCCCGCCCATGTCGTGGATGAAGCGACCCATCGCCTCGAGCAACACTTCGGACTTTGCAGTCCGCGAATCGCCAATGATGACCGATTTTCCACCGCCTAGATCGACACCACTGATGGCCGCCTTGTACGTCATCCCGCGCGCGAGCCTCAGAACATCGACCAGTGCTTCCTCCTCGGTTGCAAAGGGACGCATCCGGACGCCGCCCAGTGCAGGGCCAAGCGTAGTGTCGTGGATGGCGATGATCGCTCGCAACCCGGCGTCGTTGTCATTGCAGAAGACGACTTCCCGAAAGCCCTCGGCCGACAGGCGATCGAATATTGGCATGATCTTCGCTCGAAAAGGCTGGGAGAAGTTATCCGTCGAACCGGCATCATTCCAGCGAAGCGGATGGCTCGCCCGTCGCACCGTCATCGCTGGATCAGACGGCCGTCCTTCATTAGCAGCGTTATGTCACGAATCCCGGTCAGATCCTGAGTCGGATCAGCCCGCAAGACCACGAAGTTTGCTTCCGATCCATCGATCAATGCGCCGATCGCCCGATTGGGGTAGATCGCTCGCGGCGTGTCCACAGCCAGCATCTGGAGAAGTTCCGCATCCGCGAAAACCCCGAGCTTTCGGAGGTTCAGTACCTCCGCGATTGACGACTCTCGATAACTGTCGCTTCCCGCAACGAGCGTCACGCCAGCGTCGGCGAGGATGCGGAGATTCGCTGCGTGATTCGCGCGCATGAGCGCGAGCCGCGAACTGTCCCCCCGCGCAAATCCGTCGCTCAACAATGTCGTGCTCACGACGATCGTCCCCTGCCGAGCGGCCTGCTCAGCGTCGTTGCGATCGATGCGGTACGTTGCAACATCTTCTCCTGTTCGAATATTGTACCCCGGAAGATGCGCGACGACGTCGACGCCTCCGGCGACCGCTAGTCGGAAATCCGCCGCGTTTTCGATATGCGCCGACACGCGCAGCCCAAGCGCGTGAGCGCGTGCGACAATTGAGGGCACGAGCGCGGGATCCAACCCAGAGGCTCCGAAGTACGCTGGATCATCACGACGCTCTTGGAACTCGTCACTGTGTTCGAGCATGATCTTGATGAAGTCCGGTCGCCCGGCGAGGTGGTCTGCCCACTTTGCCTCGAGGTCGGATGACGACTCCACAACGACGTACGCATCACCGTCAAGTCGGTCTACCGTCATCCCGGGAAACACGCCGTTTCGCACGAGCCGCTGCCACAATTCCAGGCTGTGGCTTTGTGCGGAAGCGATCTGCGCGTTGGCGTAGAGGACATCGACCATTTGCCCGGGTTGATCACGCATCGCGTGAACGTATCGGGTGAGATTCCCTTGGTTCATCACATAGAACACCCCCTCGCTGACCAGCGGTGTCATCGCGCTTTCCAGTCGGTCGGGCGTGTCGGGGCGGTGCTGGTGCGCATCGCCGAAGGCTGGTACGACATACCCGCCAGCGAGGTCGATGACCGAGTCAGGGGTCCCCGAGTGGGAAGAGCGAATCACACCAGCCACCGAGTACATGGTCTGCGCTCGAAACGTCCCGTCGATATACCAATACCCGTTCACAAGCTCAAACGTGGGGACCTGGCTTGCTACGAACGCGGGCACGAGTGGCAGGATGGCCAAGGCTGCCCCCATGCGACAAAACATCCGAACCATAGAGCACCTCATTGACCCGTGCCTCGCACGGGTTTCGCTGGTCTGCCCGCTGATTGTTTGACGCTCCTACAAGGGATTCCTATATCTACGCAAATGTCGCAACCACCCCGCGAACGGTTTGGTTCCCGCCTCGGCTTCGTGCTTGCAGCTGCCGGGAGCGCTATCGGCCTCGGGAATATCTGGCGATTCCCCTACCAAGCCGCCGACGGAGGCGGTGCCGCGTTCGTCCTGCTGTATCTGTTCATGACGGCACTGATCGGTGTGCCGATGATGGCCGCCGAGTTCATCGTCGGTCGGCGGACCGGGCGATCTCCAGTGGGTGCGTTGCGAACGCTCGGCGGACGCCGGTGGATTCCACTGGGGGTGCTCTACGTCGTCACTCCGCTCGTCATTCTGTCGTACTTCTCGATCGTATCGGGTTGGACCCTCAACTACGCGCTCGACGCGATACGTGGCTTTTCGACGACACCGGGCGAACGATATGCGGCGATCTCCGCCGGTCTGCCAGCGATCAAGAACCACCTCGTACTCATGGTGGTGACCACGGTCGTCGTGATGGCGGGTGTGCGCAAAGGAATCGAGCGTGCGGCCCTCGTCTTGATGCCGACCCTGGCGGTCTTGCTCGTGGGACTCGCGGTGTGGGCGGCGGCGCGTCCAGGCGCTAGTCCGGGTTACCTGTTCTATCTCAAACCATCACTCGCAGAGCTGCTGGATCCAACGGTCGTGAAGCAAGCGGCCACGCAGGCCTTTCTCTCGCTAAGCGTCGGTATGGGCGTCATGGTGACGTACTCGTCGTACTTGTCCAAACAGGAAGATATCGGCCGTGAGGCCGTCGTCATTTCGTTTTCCGATTTTTCCGTCGCGTTCATCGGTGGCTTGGTCGTGTTCCCTGTCATCTTCGCGCTCGGATTGTCCGACGACGTGCGCGGTGCGACGATGGGCGCACTGTTCATCTCGCTACCAGGCGCGTTTGCCGAAATGGGAACTTTGGGGAGAGCGATCGGCCTCGTGTTCTTTTCTGCGCTCGTGGTGGCAGGGTTGACGTCATCGTTCTCACTCTTGGAAGTAGGCGTGGCATCGATCATGGATGAGTTGGGCATGGGGCGAAAAGTGGCTGGCCTCACTGCAGGACTCCTTGCCACAGGCCTCGGTATCCTACCCGCAATGTCACTCGGCATTCTGGGCGGGCTGGACAAGATCGTCGGCGAGCTCTTTGTGGTCGGCGGAGTACTCGGGATGGCGCTCCTCGTGGGATGGAAGGTGCACGATCCGCTGGCGGAGCTGGTCGAGGGCGCCTCGCCTCTCTTTCGACGAATTGCCCCGGGTGCAATCGTCACGATTCGTTACGTGATCCCGCCGTTAATCGCGGTGATTCTCTTCTTCAGCGTGAAGGATGCGTGGGTGTTACTCCTCGGTAACTGAGCGGTGGCGAAATACCTCGGCGGCCTCTTCTGCCTCCTCCACCTCTCGCATACCTTCTCTTGAACGACCACGGGACAAACAAACAACCCGAGGAGCTCTCCACCCACCTGATGCCCACCACCGACCTCGACGACCTGTTTGCCCCCGCGGTGAATGCGGATCCCCACACGTACTTTGCCAGATTGCGCGAGACGGACCCCGTGCACTGGAACGCCCGGTTCAAACTGTGGGTGGTGACGCGGTACGAGCACGTCGTGTGGATCTTGCGACATCACGAGTTTTTTTCATCGGCCGTCATCAAGAGCACCACCGATCCTCCATATCCCCCCGTTGAACCCGAGCATTTGCCACTGTGGGACGACATTCGCCGGTTTCGGTCCGACCAGTTGGTGGAGAAGGATCGTCCGGAACACCTCGACATGCGGCGCGTCGTCCACAAGTACTTCACCCCCACCGCCATGGAAGCGTGGCGCCCGTTCGTGCGCGATGCTGTGACCGAACTGCTCGACGAACTCGAGCCGCGCGGCAGAATGAACGTGCTGACTGATCTCGCGGCCTCCCTTCCTGTTCGGGTCATCGCGCAAATGATGGGAGTGCCCTACGAGGATCGTGAGCATCTGCGCGAGCTTGCCGACAAGATCTTGTGGGCGAATCGTGGCGAACCCTATCGGCTGCGCGTGTTGTCGGAGGGGATTCGAGGACTCATCGAGTACGCCGAGCCCCTCGTCGAGTCGCGACTGCGCGAACCCACCGATGACTTTGTTTCAGTTTTGGCCGCAGGGGAGAAGGCGGGAGTCCTGACTCGATATCAGGTGCTGGTCAACACCGCCCTGCTGTTGTTCGCAGGGCACGAAACGACCATGAACCTCATCTGCAACGGGTTGCTCGCGTTCATCCGGCATCCAGATCAGTGGGACCGGCTGCGGACCGATCCGGAGGGGATGACCCGGCTGGCTGTGGAGGAGTGCATGCGCTACGACCCACCGGTCAAATCGACCCAACGCGTGGTAGCGCAGGAAGTGGAGCTCGGCGGTAAGACCATGCGTCCGGGCGAGCGGATTCGCTGGATCATCGCCGCCGCCAATCGTGACCCTGCTGTCTTCCCTCACCCCGACCGCTTCGAGATTGCTCGTCAACCGAACCCGCACATTTCGTTCGGATCGGGGATTCACTACTGTCTCGGGGTCACCCTGGCCAGGGTGGAGGGACAGGAAGTCTTTCGCGCGCTGGCGGAGCGATTCCCGCGCTTGAACCTCGAGACAGAGAACCTGGAGTATCAGCCCAGTCTCCAGTTCCGGTCGCTCAAGTCCCTGCCGGTGTCCTGGACGTAAAGGAGGTGGCATGACGCGTCGGCTTCGCATTTGGGTAGATCACAGCCGCTGTGTGGGGAACGCGATGTGTCTCGCGACGGCGCCGCGTGCCTTTGCCCACAACGCAAACCGGCAGTCCGAGGTCGTCGATCCCGCGGGTGAGGAGCCCGAAACCATTCTCGAAGCTGCCTCGAGCTGTCCAACCAGCGCGATTCACGTCGAAGACGCACAAACCGGCGAGCGTCTCTTTCCCCATTCAGACTCATGACACGCACCATTGGATCACCGAAACCAGCGGGGGAAGGACGCCCCGTCTCGATCTTGGATCTGCACGCGATGAAGCGACGCGGCGAGAAGATCGTCATGATAACGGCCTATGACGCGCTCTTCGCTTCGCTCGTTGATCGGGCTGGCGTTGACGTGATCCTCGTGGGCGATTCGGTGACGACCGTACTGGGCGGAAACGACACCACCCTTTCCGCCACCGTTGCCCAGATGATCTATCACGGACGCATCGTGCGACGTGGTGTGACCCGGGCACTCGTGGTCGTGGATCTTCCGTTCCTCAGCTACCAGGTCTCCATCGAAGACGCGTTACGCAACGCCGGTAGGGTGCTCAAGCGCACTGGTGCCGCAGCGGTGAAGCTCGAGGGCGGCCGGGTGGTCGCCCCGACTATTCGTGCACTGGTCGATGCGGGCATTCCGGTCATGGGACACCTCGGATTTACTCCGCAATCGGTGCACACGCTGGGAGGCGCTCACATACAGGGCAAGCAGAAAGCGGCGGCCGATCGATTGATCGCCGATGCCAAGGTACTCGAGGAGGCCGGGGTGTTTGCCGTGGTGCTGGAGCTGATGCCTGCCACGGTTGCGGCGCGGGTGACCGAGGAGGTGGGCGTGCCAACCATCGGTATCGGCGCCGGACCCAATTGTGACGGTCAAGTGCTCGTCCTGCACGATCTGTTGGGACTGAACGAGGATTTTCGGCCAAAGTTCCTCAAGCGGTACGCCGAGCTGGGACCCGCAGTGCGTCGGGCGGTTGCGCAGTTTGGCGAGGAAGTTCGCTCGGGAAGGTATCCCGACGCTGAGCACAGCCACTGAGCTGAGGACAGACGGTCGGGCGTTTCTCCGAGAATCGTTGGGGGGTGCGCAGACCCCCTGATCAACTCTCACGGTACCACCAGCACCCCCACCACACCCCCAAACTCAGTCTCCTCCACCCGCGTTCCCGCGGGGGCAAACCACGCGCCGCCGTTGATACGGACATTCACACGATGGACCCCAGGTGCAACAGACAGTCGGGCTTCCCACAGGGTGGGGGTGACGAGCGTGAGCGCCACCGGACGCCAGTCGGTAAAGTCACCCATGAGCTCGACACTCGTGGCTTGCGAAGCAAACACCCGTAGCGTGCGCGGTTCACCCGATGGAGCGACCTCGAGCCGCGCGGCGACATCACGGTCCGGTAACACGTCGTCACGGGCAGCGCGGTATACCGCACCGGCAACGGTAGGGATGGGCGCGCTTTCCGATCCGACTATGGTCAGGCGGAGTCCCACGGTGACGTACTTGGCTGCGAGCACGCGGCGCACGGGATCCGAGGGGTAACTGCCCCCGCTCACGGCGAGAGAAATCCGCTCATCGAGGACGATATTGGCAGAGACGTCGCCATAGATGCCGGATCGAGCTTCTCCCACGCCACCGGCGCTCTGCGCCCACGGACGCGCGGCCGCCCGCACCTCGAGCTCCACCCGATCACCCAACCATCTAGCGGCTCCCAGGAGATCGAGATGTCCGTCGTCATTCAGCCACGTGGTGGTCGCCGTTCCCACGAACGCAAACCGGTCGCGCACCGTCCAACCTCCTCCAGCAATAACACCGGGCACCGATGTCGTTTGCCCAACCGACCCACCCGTGGTGCCAGCCACCCATCCGCCAACCCGATCGCTCAAAACGTGCAACCGGGTGCGGCCGACAACGTGTCCGAACGCCGTCTGATTCGCATATTTGGACGCACCAATCGACCCCGAAAACTCGATCAGCCACCACTTTCCCGGCGGTGTGAGCCACGCCGCCCCGGCCGTCGCTTGGAAGATCCGATTGCCACTTTCGAAAATTGTGAGGCTCGCTTGAGTGCCTAGCGAAAGGTTGGCGGCGTCAAACCGGAAGGCAGGAGCGAACACGGCGGCTCCCGAGACGAGGAAGCCGTCATATTCGACGACAGACGCACCAAGATCCACCGTCCCCGCAACCTGACCGGCCAGTGGCGGGCCGAGGGGAAGAAACCAGGCCATGAACGCCGCCGCGGCGCGCCGGCAGCGGCGAATCACCCGAACCAGGGCACTATGGTTTGCGTTTCCGAGGTCCGCTCGGCGTTCCTACTCCAGTTCCAGGTGTTGGGGCCTCGCCCGCGAGATCGTCCGCAGTCTCGAGCCTAACTCCGAGAGCGGCCGCCGGGGATGCGCCGAGAGCGATGTCACGCTGAACGTTGCGCCGAAACGCAATGTAGTCGGCATCCTCGGCGTCCCGGGCCAGGGCCAGAACAGCGGCGACCGCGGTGTCAGTCGGCACGCCCACCGCTACGAGGTCCGCCAGCACGGCCGCGGCAATGGTCAATGACTGGTTTGGGCGCAACGACCTCAGCTCCGCGAGATCCTCTCTGCTCGCTCCGGCGCGAAGCGCACTGGCTCCCGCCGTAAGCTCGGCCGCCGTCGCCAAATCACCGAATGCGAGACGCGCCAGGTGAAGGTCGTCCCGGAGGCGCGTCACCGCCCGAACGATCACCTCGCCGGAAGCTCCTTTGGCGGCGCCTTCGAGCGCGCGATCCACCAGCGGTTCCGTCGGAAGCCCGCTGGTCCGCGCCGCGACGAGAACGCTATCGACGGTCCGTCGCGCGTCGTCCGGCAATCGTCCCACCAATCGGCTCTCCTGCGCGCCCGCCAACGCCGGCGCGCCCAAGATCGATACACCCACGATGAGTACCCCGAGTCCTACCCGCATAATCATGCTCCTCCAATGGTGAGGAGCGAGTTCTCACGTCCAAACTCGTCCTCTATCGCGGGCGCGTCAGGATCCACGAGCCACGTCGAACCGTCCACCACAAAGGAATAGCGGTAGCGACCTGGCGAAAGCGGGACCGTGACCCACCAAACGCCATCACCGTGGGCCCGCACGAGCGGCGTCGCGGACAGATTCCAATCGTTGAAGTCGCCGACGAGCGCCACGGAGGAGGCCCCCGGGGCCACCAGCACGAACTGCATCAGTTGAGTGGGCTGAACGCGCGTGCCGTCTTCGAGCAGATCTGATCCGGCGGAGGGCGCAAGCAGTCTACTGCCAGCCAGCACCACCATCGCCACACCAGCGGCCATGGCAAGCGCCCCGAGCGGGCTCAGCCGAATCGTCCTGCGGCGACGGAGCCAGACGATCAGCGACCGCACGGGCGACATCCGCGTACCGGGCACGGGCAACCGCTCGATCTCCGACATAACGCGTCTCGTGAAGTGCGGATCCAACCGCACCGGTTCCTTCAGCGCCTTCACGACGTGTGTGATTGTCTCTTCGTGCTCAGCCATGAATGGTCTCCGCCAGCAGTTGACGCAACGCCTCGCGAGCCCGAAACACCCGCATCTTGAGCGCCGGAATCCGCGCGCCCGTCAACCGCTCCATTTCCTCATAACTCAGATCTTCGACATGCTTGAGCAGAAACGCCTCCCGCTGTTCTGAGGGAAGCTGTTCGAGGGCCCATGTGATCGCTTCGCGCCACGCATCCTGGTCGGCTGAGTGCTCCACCGAAGCACCAGCGACGGCGAGGTCGCTGGTTACTACTAAGGCCTGTCTCCGCGAGCGCTGCGACGCATAGGTGCGGCAACGGTTGACCAGGATGCCGAAGAGCCAGGCGCCAAACCCGTCTGGGTTCGTGCACCGCGCGAGGGATCGATACCCACGTACGAAGGTGTCCTGGAGCGCGTCCTCGGCATCGGCCACGTCCCCCAGCATCCGCACCGCATACCGACCCAGCCGATCCTTGTATCGCTCCACCAACCGGGCGTAGACCTGACTCTCTCCAGCCAAGACGCGACGCACCAGTGGACCATCCTGCTCTTCCCTCACGCTTTAGATACCCCCGAAAGACAGCGGGCGTCACAATGGGCGCCACGCGGGCGAGTGGCATTGGGGGGAGCCGTAGGTTGGCGCATGGTTGAAGTTTAGCTGGACGACAGACGCAGGGGAGCCTCAAAAAAACACACTCACCGATGCAAAGAAGATGGCTGGAATGATCCCAAACTCGGATTCGGGAACACCAGTCGCGAGCAGGTCGGCGCTTCCGATTCCCAGGAACAACCCCGCCTGAGCACTGGCTTCATTGCTCACCGAGGCCGCGATCCCGGGACTCACGAGTGCGCTTGGGTCGTTGCCATTCAGGAGGGTGAGGAAACTGGCGCCGATCAATGGATGCAGTTGATAGCTGCCTTGGAAGGCGAAGACATCCGCGCCCAGCACTTGAAGCTCCCCTCGCACGAAGGCCGGGGAGTTCAGCAGCTTGGCCCGGTCCTGCGTTGTCGCAGCACCGAGGTCGTCGTGCTGGTATTCGGCGATGACATATAGGTCGCGGCCCGCAACGGAAAAGCGCGTGTCAACGCCTCCCGCGCCCCGCCACGTGAAGCTCCCATCGTCGTCTTCGCGAAGCTCGCCCTCTACACGCAAGGCCACCGAGCCCAGCGCACCGGTCACGCCAAATCCCACCGCCGGGTGGTCGTGCAGCACGCCCGCCCACAGCGAGTACTCCCACGTCTCGATCACACTCCGCCAGCGGCCGGCTGCGGTGATGGTCTCACCGACCGGTGTGTCGGCAGGCCGCAGGACGAAATCCACGTCGGCGAGCGGTCCCGGAAACAGTTGCACACGAGCGGCGTCGACACCGGCGCGGTACTCGCGAAACGGATCGGCGGGGTCGAATGGTACGAACGGATCCGCAGGTGTGAGAATCAGCGTCGTCGCCCACGAAATGGTTTGCCGGCCCACCGTGACATCTGCCACGGATCCCGCGGCGAGACTGAGGTTCAGCCGATCGAGCTGGTGGCGCCAAGAGATGTGATCGCGGCTCACCAGGTTCCATTGAAGGTCGACCCACCCACCACCACCCGGTGCGACACCCGCTCCGAGGCCCGTTCCGACGCTCGCAGACGGACGCTGCGTATAGACGAACACGTGCTCGTACGCCACTTCCGCTCTGAGCGGTCCGAGCGATGGTTCCACCATGAAGCGCAACCGCTGCAGATCCGCGAACCCCGCACGCATGCCAGCCGCGGCATCGCTCCACACACCGACGTGCAAGTAATAGCTCCGGAGCCACGGAAGCTGCCCCGCGGCCGGTGGGGTCGCCACGAGCGTCAGCACCAGGCTGACGAAGGCCACGCGGATCACCGCACGGCCGCAGGCTCTCGGCGCTCGTCGGACGCCACCGCTCCATCCACCAGCCGCACCAAACGACGTGCTCTTTCCATGACTCGGGGATCGTGGGTCGCAAACACAAACGTGGTTCCCAGCTCGCGATTCAGCTCCTCCATCATGTCCAACAACGCGTCGCTGGCATGGGAATCGAGATTCGCGGTGGGCTCGTCGGCGAGCACGAGCGCGGGCTCAGCGACCACCGCACGTATAACCGCGACGCGCTGCTGCTGCCCGCCGGAAAGCTTGCCGGGTCGACGATCGGCAAGCCCCTCGAGCCCGGTGCGTTTGAACAACGCACGCACGCGCCGGCGCCGCTCTTCTTCATCCATTCCCTGAAGGAGCAGCGGGAACTCCGCGTTCTCGAATGCCGTGAGCACTGGAAGGAGGTTGTACGCTTGGAAGACGAACCCGATGTGCTCGAGACGCAGCCTGGCGAGTTCGCGGTTCGACATGCCACCGAGCTCACGGTCAGCCACCCAAACCTGACCCTTCGTTGGGCGGGTGAGTCCACCGAGCAAGTTGAGCAATGTGGTCTTGCCCGAGCCCGACGGTCCGGCCATCGCCACGAACTCACTGGCGTCGATGGCGAGTGAGACACCGCTCACGGCGTGAACATCTTCTGGCTCTTGCTCGAAGGTCTTCCAGACCTCCTCGGTGCGAACAGCAACGCTCATTGTAGTCATCGTTCGAATTTCATCGATTCGGCAACGTCGATGCGTGTGGCTCTAAAGGCCGGGTACAACGACGCAATCGCACCGACGAGAAGAATGAAGCCGAGCCCCTGAAGCACTCGGACGGTTCGAAAGACCGGCACGATCACTGGTTCCATAACGACGCCGGAGAAGCTCCACTCCTCGTTCCACGCGAAAGAGAAGTCGAGGCCGTTACGGAAAAAGAACCACGTGATAAACAGACCCAGGCCGATTCCGACTGTGCCGGCCAGCGCGGTAAGCACGAGTCCTTCCACGACCACGAGACCACCGGTTTGTTGCGGTGTGAACCCCAGCGCCTGGAGCAGGCCAAACTCACGGTAGCGATACATCACGGACATGAGGATCGTGTTCACGATTCCCAGTCCGATGATGGCGAACAGAATGCCTTGAAAGAGGTAGTTGCCGAAGTCGTCGATCTTGACGGCGGCATCGAGCTCCGGACTCGCCTCACGCCAGGTGAGCACCTCAAGTTCACCGGTCGCGATGCTCGACTCGAGCGAGCGATTAAGCGCACGTTGTACGGCGGGAACGCGGCGGCTCGAGCGCGCCAACACGGCGAGCGCCGTGACGTCGTCGCCGGTTCCCAGCCAGTCGCCAGCCGTGACGAGCGGAATGTGGATCACGGCTTGATCAATTTCGGGGATCCCCGTGCGGTACACTCCCACGACGCGAACGAGTTGGCCCGCGATCTCGCCCATCGCGTCTTGCGTGGTGAGAACCATGCGAGACCCAACGCGAACGTCGAGGGCCTCGCGAAGACCCTGACCGATGTAGGCGGCCAACCGGTCGCTGGGCTCGAGGTATCGACCGTCCACCAGGCGGTCATCCATAATGGAGAAGCGAGCCTCCGCTACAGGATCTACCGCCATGATCTGTGCAGGCCGCGCCCCCGCTGGTGCACTGGCCAATCCCCCCACGGTGACCAAGGGGACCACCTCCACGATTTCACCCGCCAAGGCGGGGGTGGCCAGCGCCACCTCTGCCCGGAGCCGGACGTCAGCGCGCACACGATCCTCGATTTGTCGGCTCGCGAGATATCCCGGTGCTTGAATGGCAAGGTGACCGGTACCCATGCGAACAGCAGATTCGATCCAATCCTCGTGGGTTCCATCCGCTATGGGCAGACTGAACATCAGCAGCGCGCCGCCAATGACCATGGCGGTCGCCGTGAGAGTGGTGCGCCGGGCTTGCCTCCGGAGATTCCGCAACGCGAGCCGCACCATGATGCTCCAGCGGGTGGTCATAGTCCGGATAGCGTGTCGGCGGGTGGGATGCGGGCAGCTCTCGCCGCGGGATAGAGTGCCGCCAGCGCCGCAGTGAGCAGCAGCGCCCCCGATGCCCAGAGGGCGATTATCGGCCGATACTCGACACGGAGGACGGGCCGTACGAGCGCACCGAACATCGTGAAATCACCGTACGCCCAACTCATGTCGGGGGGCGCGTTGTGCCACCACACGAGGATCGGCACCGAAACCACCACACCACCCACGATGCTCATCAGCCCGAGGGCCAGCGCTTCCCACACCACGGTGAGCATTACCGCAGGCGGGGTCGTTCCCAATGCCAACAGCACCGCGAACTCGCGACGGCGCTCGAACGTGGCCATCAGCATCGTGTTGGCCACGCCAAAGATCGCGATCCCAAACACGATGGCCAACACGACCCAATTCCACGTGCGCACAAGGCGGACATAGTCCTGCATCTCCGGCCTGAGCTCCGTCCACGGCGCCACCTCCGCAGAGGGTCCCAAACCGCTCACGCGTTCTCGAATCCGACGCGCCGCGTCTGGTGCCGCCCACGGATCTGCCGTCGTGGCGGCGATCTCATGCACTCGGCCGGGTGAGAGAGCCAGGAGCGTCTGCAATGTCGCGAGATCGAACAACGCGTAGGATCCGTCGAGCTCGATCATTCCGGTGCGAAACACGCCCGAAATCGTGAAGAGGTCGTTCCCCATCGATCCATCGGCAGCCGGCGCGACGACAACGACGTCGTCTCCCAAATCCACACCGAGCTGGCGTGCCAACTCGACACCCACGCCCACCTCACGCGCTCCACGGCCCGGCAGGCGACCCCGAACAATCCCGTGGGCCAAACGGCTGACGGATGCTTCGTAATCAGGGTGCGCCCCCATGAGAATGCCCGCGGTGGTTGCCTCACCCGAACTCAGCAGCCCGCCCGCAAACACGCGCGGCGTCGCGGCGACGATCGCCGGATCCTCTCGCATCGCGAGGAGCAGTGTTTCCACATCCGTGCCCTCGCGTCCTCCGATGGTCTCGTAGAGGCTGCGCTCCGGCCTGTAGTCGGGGGCGTGCACCTGGAGTTGCCCAGTCAAGATGCCCGTGCCGTTTTCCACCATCTCGACGGTGAGCCCGTCCATGAGCCCAACCATGAGCACCACAGCGAAGTACCCGAAGGCGAGTCCAGCACCGGTGATGAGCGTGCGCCGTCTATTGCGCCCCAGATTCCGCCAACCGATGCGCCACCAGGGACCGTTCACGCTCAGCGACCTGATCGCAGTGAGCGCAGCGAGAAGAAAGACTCCGACAAGGGAATGTCGAACTCGACCTTGCTGTAGCGTATCACCGTGCGCTCTTCCGGCTTGTCCTGGGGCAACATCTCCATGACCGCCGGAACCAGCCGGCCTCCCATCTGGCGGAAGTCGCTGAACTCGAGGACACGCATGAGCATCCCGTCCTCGTCGTAGTAGCGTGCCCAGGTCGGCATGAGATCTCGCTTGCGCACCTCGTAGTGAATCCGGCCCCACACCACAGCCGCCTCTGACTTGGGCGTGAGCTCGAACTCCCAGACGGCGACATCGTCACGCGCACCCTCGAAGGCGACCGTGATATCGTAGTCCTCGACCAACCGACTTTCCTTTACGAGGTCGTCGTTCGTGAAGTGCGAGCCCATCCACGACCCCATCATGAGCGACGCTGGGATTTTGATGGTACGGTCAACCCGCGGTAGGTAGTTCCAGATGTCATCCCCAGCTTTGAGCGTCGCCGTACCGGCCTCTTTGCGGGGCGCCGTCACCCGAATGAGCGAGTAGTCTGTGCCGAGCGACCAGACCTCCATCGTCACGCTGCGCTCCCAGTGCTCGGTGACCACCTCCATGGTGGCCACGCCATAGCTCGACTCACCGCGGAGGATCCGATCGACCCGGTCGATGATCTCGCGAGGCGTCTCCTGCGCATTGGTGGTGGATGCCATGAGGAGGGCAACCACGGCGAGCGCCAATGAGCGACCCCGTTGCTGAGTTAGCTGCATGACACCTCAACGTCCCAGCTACGGTCTAAAGGCCGTCTAAAGATGGAGTGAGAGTACATAAGACTTCCTCCCGCTAATCCAACCTAAATGTGACCTCACTCCACATCGTGAGGTATCCCATATGGAGTCCCCTCTGGCGAGGTGAAGAATGTTGAAACGTGCCCTGTCTGTCTCATGCCTCATCCTGCTCGGCGTGGCACCGGCGTCCGCGCAGATCATCACGATTCGCACGGTGCCGATCTCCCAAGCCCACCAGTTCCAGATCTTTCCGTCGCAGATGGTCCCGATGGGGGACATCTCGATCGCCGTGGCTGACACGCTGCACGACCCGTTCTCCAATCCGGCAACTGGGTCACGGCTCGGCACAGCGCGGTTCTTCGGATCACCCGCGGTTTACAGCGTATCTGAAGGCGCCGGTGGCGGCCGAACGCTTCCAATCGGCGCGCTGATGAAGACCGGCCCATGGTACGGCGGCCTTGCGGTGGCGTTGCAGGAAGTCGATCTCAGCCGCGCGGTCGAGTTCGCGCCGGTCCCCTTCTTGTGCCCGTCGTGCCCGCAGGGAGGAATTGACTTCGGCCCACCTGAACGGTCGCATGGCAACACCTACGCCTTCGCCATGCTCGGACGAGACCTGCCAGGAACGGGAATCTCGATCGGCGGCAGCGTCCTCTACGCCGGGCTGCATGCAGTCGACGGCGTCGATCTGCTCTATCCCGGCAACGCTCGCCTCAAGCAGTACGGCCACGCGATTGACCTGCGCCTTGGCCTACTCAAAGAATGGACGGGCGACCGCACGCTCGAAGCGGTTCTAGTACACAATCAGTACTCGATGACGCACGATGTCTTCTACCTCGATCTCTTCTGGGATCCTGGCGCCCAGCAGACCACGCAGCGACCACGCATGGAACGCAATCTCGACCGGACGAGAATCTGGGGACTGCATCTCGAGTATGAGCGTCCCCTCCCAGCACCCGGGTGGCAGATTGGCTTCGTGGGAACGGCGAATCGCATGTCGCACCCCAAGATCCCCAATTACGAGATCATGAACATCCCCCGGGATCCGGGGAATTCCTCAGCCTTCAACGTTGGCGTAGGTGTGTCCCGCCAATACCGGTTGTCGACGTTTGGCGTGGATGTGATCTACGAACCGATCTGGAGCCACACGTGGGCGGACTCAGACATCCCGGTCGAAACGAACGCTGGTGACATCATTCCTCCGGGCGGCATGACCATCGAGAATCACTTCAGGTTCTCCAATGCCGTTTTTCGCATGGGGGTCGGGCAGGACGTGAAGCTGGGTGACGACGGGACGGTTGCGGGCCTGCAGTTTGGATTGTCCCTTCGCTCGATTCATTACTGGCTCGATCAACGAGACCACGTCCAACTCAGCTCACGGGATTTAGAAGAGAGTTGGGTCGAGTGGACTCCCACCTGGGGCGCCGCGCTCCGCTTCCCCGAGCTGGAATTCCGCTACCAGGGGCGTGTGACGAACGGAACGGGACGTCCTGGAGTCGGAAACGGCGGCCCATTCGCTATTCCCGAGGCGGCGGATCTGGGAAGCACCATCCTCGTCGCGCCGAGCGGTCCGTTGACCTTGGACGAGGTGCGGGTCGTAACGCACCAGTTCTCCATCTCGCTTCCACTCCGATGAGCCAGGCTCCGAGGAGAACGACCATGAAGCACTTTGGGTATGGGCTGTGCCTCGGCGCGCTTACGCTCGTGGCGTGTGACGGCGCGACAACGTCGCCGGAGCCACCGGGACCGACGATCGACGCCGAGTTACGGAGAAACATCGCCGCGTGGGGTGTAATCCCAATCGGCAACATGCCGACGCAAAACAGCGCAAAGGTCGCGCTGGGTCAGGCATTGTTCTTCGATAAGATCTTGAGCGGCAACAAAGACATTTCGTGCGCCACGTGTCATGACCCCAGCGCGTCGTTAGGCGACGGGCTGTCGTTGGCCGTGGGAACGGGCGGCTCGGGAGTAGGGCCGGCGCGCACGTTGGGCCCCGGGCGTGAGTTCGTCCCGCGAAACGCGCCGTCTCTGCTCAACTCGGGCTTGGGATCGTTCTACATGTTCTGGGATGCTCGGCTGTCCGGATTCCAGGGCGGTGGATTCACGCTCCAGGGTGACACCATTCTCCCACCCGGTCTGCGGCATATCCTCACCGCACAGGCGTTGCTCCCCGTGCTCAACCGACGCGAGATGCGTGGGATGCCTGGGGACCAAGATGTGTTTGGCGAACCCAACGACCTGGCCGAGTTCGAGGATAGCCAGACCCCGGAGATCTGGCAGGCGCTCATGGCCCGGCTGCTGGCCAGCCCAGAGTACGTACAGATGTTTGAAGCGGCGTTCCCAAATGTCTTGGCGAGCACCCTGCGTTTCACACACGCCGCTGAAGCATTATCCACCTTCCAGATGAGCGCGTTCACAAAAACCAACTCCCCATTCGACCGTTACCTCGACCGCGACGACGCGGCGCTGACCACCGAACAAAAGCGTGGCGCGCAACTGTTTTTTGGCGAGGCTCAATGTGTGACGTGTCACAATGGGCCGTTCTTGGGTGCCCAAAGCTTCGCCAACGTTGGAGCGCCCCAGATCGGGCCGGGTGTTGGCAACGCCGCACCACTGGACCACGGGTTTGGTGAGCTGATAGTTACGGAGCACAACTTCTACAAGTTTGCGTTTCGGGTTGCGCCCCTGCGTAACGTCGAGCTGACCGCGCCGTACATGCACTCCGGAGCGTATCCGACGCTCGACGCCGTCGTGCGCCACTACTCGGATGTGCCGGCAGCGCTCAGAGACTACGACGTCACGCAGATTGCACCCGAACTGCGCGGGATGTATCACGGCGACGACGCGACGATCGCCGATATCCTCGCAACACTCGACGGCCGACTGCAAAGGCCCTTTGACTTCACCGACCAGCAGATGAGTGATCTCGTTGCGTTCTTGAAGTCGCTCACCGATCCGGCAGCGCGCGATCTCAGTGGTCTCGTCCCGCGAAGTGTGCCGAGTGGACTGTCTGTGAATTAGAGGCAGGATTAGCGAGAGCAGGAATGGCAGAGAAGGCCGGAGAGGCTCTCCGGCCGTCTTATGACGTCCTCTACCCGCGGACAGCGACCGCCGAATAGATTCACGGTGTCCCCCCCAGGAGGTCATCCGATGAGGGTTCTCACCGTCGCCGCGCTCGGTACGGTACTGGTCATGACCAGCACCTTTCTGACCCCTTCACCCGTCCAGGCGCAAAAGGTCCGAGTCGCCGTCCTTCCGCTCGAGAACAACAGCACGTGGCATTTTTGGGGAGATCAGTTGGGCGCCGCAGCGTCTGATGAGCTCACCACCCAGCTCGTAAAAAGTGGCCAGTTCTCCGTGATCGAACGCCGTCAGATCGAGGCGATTCTCGCAGAGCAGGGACTCGGCCAGAGTGGCCGGGTCAATCCTTCCACGGCGGCCGCGCTCGGTGAAATCCTTGGCGTCCAGGTGGTATTGCTCGGCTCGATAACCCAGTTCTCGATCGACACCAAGCGGGCGGGGATCGGTGGGATTGGCGCGTCATTCTCAGAGGCCGAGAGCATGATGGACATCCGCGCGGTGAACACCACCACGGCGGAGATCATGTCGGTCGCTGAGGGAAAAGGGAAGAAGCGTTTCGGGGGCGGAGCCATCAACAACGTGAGCTTCGAGCAGAGCTACGACGCGGGACTGGCGCAGGAAGCGTTGCGACCGGCTGTCGAAGACATCGTGGAGCAGCTCGTTGCGCAAATCGATCAGTTTGCGAGCATCGCGCCACCAGCCGGGAAAGGGACCATCGTCGCTACTCGTGAAGCCTCGGTGTACATCGATCGAGGTGAGAACTTCGATGTGACGGTGGGACAGCGGTTCGATGTCTATCGCGTCGTCGACGAGATTCGTGATGCGAGCGGCAACCTACTCGACAGTGTGACCGAGAAAGTCGGAGTCATCGAAGTGACCAGAGTGCTGTCGCAGTCCTCGATGTGTACGATCGTTGAAGGTGAGGCCGCGGAAGGAGACGAGGTCAGAGCGTCTGGTTAGCCGGTCACCTGTCCAGGGGTGACCGGACGCGCGCGGTCCTCGGAGGTGCCGTCGCCCAGTTGACCATCTCCATTGGCGCCCCAACACTGCACGGCGGTTGACGCCAGGACCGCGCAGGTGTGGGCGCGTCCCGCGCTCACGGAGGTAGCTGGTTCGGTGAGCCGCACTTGAACTGGCACGACCCGTCCCGTGGTCGTGCCGTCTCCTAGTTGTCCGAATCGGTTGTCTCCCCAGCAAAAGACGCGCTGGTTCTTGTTCAGGCCGCAGGTGTGCGTTGTTCCTGCCGTTACCATCTCGAAAGCCAGCGTGTTCGACCCGCCCATGGGCGGCCTTACTGGTCGCGGGGCGTGCCGTGGCTGCTTTGACCCATCTCCCAGTTGGCCATACTCGTTGGCGCCCCAGCACAGCGCCGTGCCCACCCGTGTCAGCGCGCACGTGTGGTTGGTTCCCGAAGTAACGAATACGAGATATCCATGGTCGCCCTCGACCTCGGTCGGTTGAGTCACCATGCCGCGCTCGAGCGTTCCCGTCCCCGTCTGGCCGACAACGTCACTCCCCCAGCAGTAGACCCGCCCACCAAGCAGCCCGCAGGTGTGCTCGGCACCGGCCGCGATCATGTCGAACGCATACTCACCTTCCACCACCTGTCCCAGCGCATTTGCCGCCGTGCTCCCGATCCCGAGCTGGCCGCGATCGTTCGCACCCCAGCAGGCAGCCGAGCCACTCGCCATGATGCCGCATGCGTGCCGCGCTCCTGTCGTCACGGAGCGATATCGCCCGCGGGGACCGGACGTGGCACCCCAGCATACGACGGCCTGATCCTGTCCCAACGCGCACGTAATCATTCCGCCGGCGCTCACGGCGGCGAAGCGTCCGCCGCGGGGGAACGGGAATGGCTGGGTCTCGGGGAGTCCGGCCGCAACCTGTCCTCGATCGTTGCGACCCCAGCAGTAGGCTGATCCGTCCGTGGCGATCCCACAGGTGTGATCGCCCCCAGCCGAGACACTACGGAACGGCGGCGCAACCGCGGCAACCGAAAACACCTCGCGCGCCTCGAGGCTGGCTGCACGCGCCACGAGGTTCGTTGATCCTGGACCGATGCCAACGATCCAACCGCTCGGAGTGACCCGGGCGACCCGTGTGTCGGTCACGGTGAGCGCCGCCTTCGTCGCTCCCAATGGGCGTCCATCATTCCCGAGCAACAAAACTTCCGGGCGCACCGAATCACCAACCCGCAGCGTTGTGCGGGAGAGGGTCAGTCGAACGGCAGATGCAGCGGTCGTCATGTCTTCGGGTGCGTTCTCGGTGGGCGTCGCCTCCGTTTCCGCGAGCGTTCGCGACGGCACCGGTGGCGGCGCCTCCAGCGTGTCCGCCGGCGGTGGCGCGATGGCGGCTTCCTCCGACGGCGCGGCGGTCTCGTCGCTCGCCGGCCATGCCACCGCCAAGATGCCTATTGTCAAGGCAACCGCACCACCCGCTGCCACCCGCCGGCGCTTGGGCTTGAACCAATGGGTGATGGTTCCAGTAATCGAGCGTGCCTTGGGCTCAGGGAGCGGCGTCACCCACGTGCGGCTCTCGGGCGTCGCCTCGATACCCTTGCCGGCCGCGAGCGACCGCGCCAGCGACCAGACTTCGTCGTTGGGGGGCGGTGGCGCTCCGAGCGTGCTCACGATCTCCCGCAAGCCCGGCCACCGTGCGGTGGGGTTCTTTTCCAGCATACGATGCACGACCTTCGCCAGATCCTGCGGACAGTCCGGACGAAGTATGCCGACCGACTTCGGCGCCTCATTGGTATGGGCCATCAGCAGATCGGCAATGGAGTCCCCGTCAAACGGCGGAGACCCCGTCAGCATCGCGTACGCCACGATCCCGAGTGAGTACTGATCGCTCGCCGGTGTGACGGGCTCACCCTTCCACTGCTCGGGACTCGCGTAGTGCGGCGTGCCAAGGAACCCACCCGTGACGGTTTTCCACTTGGGATTGACCTGGAGCTTGGCAATCCCGAAGTCGGTGAGCACGGCGTTGCCTTCGGCGTCGATCAGGATGTTGCCGGGTTTGATGTCGCGATGGATCACGCCCCGCCGATGAGCGAATTCCAGGGCGCTCGCCACTTGGGCTAGCCAGAGCCGGATGACGGGCACGGGCAGATTTCCGGCGCGCTTGATGATGGTATCGAGTGAGCTTCCAGCAATGAGGTCCAGCACGAAGAAGTGCAGACCGCCGTGCTGTCGCAGATCGTGGACGGTCACGATATGGGGGTGCCGAAGTCCCGCTATCGTACGTGCCTCTTGGCGAAACCGCTCGACCGCATCGGCGTCGAGACCCACACCGGGGAGCATGACTTTGATGGCGACGGGACAGTCGAGAACCAAATCACGCGCCCGGTAGACCGCGCCCATCCCACCCTGCCCCAGTGTGGCTTCGATCTCGTAGCGACCCTCTGTTGCCTCACGAAGCGACCGAACGACCGAATCCCATCCTGCCGTTCCTTGCTCCTGCAACTCGTGCGGATCCGCTTTGACCGTCAGGTCGGCGCCCGCCGCGAGCTCCGCGCCACAGTGCACGCAGTAGCTCGCATCCGCGGCGACGGATTGGCCACAGGAGTCGCATAGGTTGGTAGCCATTGGCAGTAGAATCTCTCGCGATCGGAGCAGGTAGAGAATCTAGGGAGCTGACCAGTTCAGCAAGAGGGTCTCACGAAAAGCATCACCCTCGCGCGCCCATCGCGCGAGGGTGGTGAGGCGAGTTCAGATTGGCGGCAGCCTCTCAGTTACGACCTGCGTCAAAGGCACCCACGATGGTGACCTCCGCGGCAGCCTGTGCTGACGATCCGCCGGTGGTTCCTTCTCCCTTGAGCTCGAAGGAGCCCCTAATCCGCCCGGCGCTCGACTGGAGGATCCGCACCACCCCCTCCGTGGCGCTGAACTGGTCCCGCATCTGTCCGTTGTTGAAGGTGACGTAGGAGGCGATCCACGCGCCTTCGACGGGCTCTGTCGCAAAATTGATCGGGTACTTCCCCTCGGCAGGGGGCTCAGTGCTTCTGATCTGCAGGACGATCAGATCATCTGACGTTCCGGTTCCTAATAGTAAGGAAAGCACCGGACCACCGTACCCGCCGTTGCCAAACTCGAAGCGCGCGGTGCCTTGCAGGTCCCTCGTGAGTGCGCCGCTCACCCGAGCATCGTACGTGTTCTCCGGTCGGCTGGATACGGGATCGTTGTTGCATCCCAGCATGAGTGTGGCGATCACGCCGAGCGCTGGCATTGATAGGCGATTCATTGGTCCTCCCTATGGTTCTCTCGTCACTCGTTCGCACCGGGGCGACCCGGTCGCCGCGGAGCGGAGCAAAGCCATTTGCTTCTCGCGGAAGAACCTACGGGAGGGTGCTTACCCCCTGATTAGCGCGGCCAGCCCCATCATGGATCGGTGCTTACTCGGTGATTACCTGGACCTGGAATCCTCTTTGGCGGTCTCTTCGGGGACAACCGTCCAGGGCTGGAACACGCTCCCCGGCAAGGGTTTCCGTCTGGATCGCCCCGAAACGCCCAGATATTGTTCCAAGCTTGACATCCTTGTACCTGCGTGGATCTTCTATCCTTTATCAGACCGGCAGCTGCCCCCGCCACTGCGATGTAGAGGCCCACGGTCTGCGTGTGCCCAATTGCCGGTTCAGTGGAAGTCGGCGTGTGTTCGTGCCCCAGGTGTCGAGCTCAGGCCGGGAGTAGGACGTTTGATCGGAGCAACGCACAATCACAACAGGGTCAGCGGCCACCGCTCCTCCATCCGAGGGACGGCGCTGCTCACTTCGTACTATTTCGCAGCACAATTCCATTTCCATCCGTGGAGGGCAGTTGTATGAAAATCGCCCGTAAGCTCAGTCTCACATTCATTGGCGGTCTCTTGTGGGTCGGCCAGCTTCCAGCGCAGATGCAGACCGGTACCATTTCAGGACGCGTGTCGGATGCCGTCACGATGGAAGCCTTGGCCGGTGCCGTCGTCGAGATCGAAGGCACTCGACGGGGGACCACAACCGGACCGAACGGCGGGTTCACGCTCACCGACGTGCCCGCAGGAACCCATCAGGTGACGGCCCGTCTCATCGGACACGCCCCCGTGACACAGGAGGTCGTGGTGCGTGCCGGGCAGACGACGACGGTCGAGTTCTCGCTGACACGCCAGGCCGTGGTGCTCAATGAGATCGTGGTCACGGGCTACGGCGCTCAGCGTCGCGTAGCCATCACCGGGTCGGTGGCATCGGTCAACGCCGAGGAAGCCAACGTCGGCGTGGTGACGAACGCCAATGAGCTCATCCAGGGCCGAGTGGCTGGCGTGCAGATCACGCAGAACAGCGGTGAGCCGGGAGCTGGCCAGCAGATCCGGATTCGCGGCGGCACGTCGATTAGTGCGAGCAACGATCCGCTGTACGTGATCGACGGGGTCGTCGTGCAGAATCTGCCGACGGAGCCCGGCGGCGTCGGGATCGGCTTTGGACCGGACGGCGTGAATGACCCCGAGGGTGCTTCCCTCCCCCGCAACCCGCTCAACCTGGTTAACACCAACGACATCGAATCGATTACGGTGCTCAAGGATGCCGCGGCGGCCGCCATTTACGGCGCCCGCGGAGCGAACGGCGTCATCCTGATCGAGACGAAACAGGGCCAGCGAGACCGAACCGTCTTTGAATACGATGGGTACGTTTCCTACGCCACGCCGTCTCGCACGTTGGGGCTAGTCAGCGGCGACGAATACCGCGCGTTTGTGCAGGCGCAGGTGAGCGAGGGCAGTCTCCCAGCGACGGCGCTTGATGCGCTGGGCAGCGCGAACACGGACTGGGAGGATGCAGTTACCCGAAGCGCCGTGACGCACACTCACAACGTGGCGTTCTCTGGAGGCACGCCGTCCACGCAGTACCGGGCGTCCCTCAGTTACATGAATCAAGAAGGTGTGGCCCTCAGCAGCGCGCTTGAGCGCTTCACGGCGCGTCTCAACGGGACACACTTCGCCCTTGATGACCGGCTGCAGTTGCGTCTCAACCTCACCGCCTCCCACATCGACAACGACTATTTGCCATTTGAGAATCGGGGCGGGTTCGAGGGTGGCGTGTTCCAGAACATGGTGCAGTTCAATCCGACCCAGCCCATCATGGTGACCGATCAGGCCACGGGGCGCGAGACCTTTTTCGAGCTCGGCAGAGGTGTCCAATCGGTGCGTAACCCCGTGGCCATGTCGGAGCAGATCGCCGACTTCGCCGGCACGACCCGCGTGCTCGGCAACCTCCGGGCGCAACTCGACATCACCTCGTACCTACGGGGCCAGCTGATCGTTGGCGTGGACCGGAGCGAGGCTGTTCGGCGCGAGTACTATCCCCGGGCCAACCCGGTCGGCGCTCAGTTCAACGGGCTCGCTCGGCAGACGAGTCGTGAGCTGACGGCCGTCACTCTGCAGACGTTGATGACCTACACCCGCCAGTTTGCCGACGTGCACGACATCGAGTTTGTCGGCGGCTACGAGTACAACGACTACACCGAGGATCAGTTCCGAGCTGAGGCTCGCAACTTCCTGACGGATGCGTTCAACTTCGACAATTTGGCGGCGGGTGCACAGCTCGTGTCGCCGTTCTCGAACCGGACGGAGAACCGGCTGATTGGGTTCTTCGGCCGCCTCACATACGGCTTCAACGACAAGTACTTCTTGACGGGTGTGCTCCGCCGGGATGGGTCCACCAAGTTTGGTGCTGACAACAAGTGGGCCACCTTCCCAGCGGTGTCCGCGCGGTGGCGCATCAGCGAAGAGAACTTCATGCAGGATGGGCCGTTCTCCGAGCTGAGTCTGCGCGTCGGGTACGGTTTGCAAGGAAACGAGGCCGTACCGGCGTATGCGTCGCTGCTGATCCTGGCGCCCAGCGATGGCGATAGCTACCCGTTTGGGGATGCCAAGACGGTTGGCGTAGCACCGACCAGGGCGGCAAATCCAGAGCTCAAGTGGGAAGAAACCTCACAGTTCAACATCGCGCTCGACTACGGCTTTGCCGACAACCGGTTCTCCGGCTCCGTCGAGTACTACGTCAAGAATACGACCGACCTGCTGCTGGAAGTCCCCGTCCCGCAGCCCGCGGTCCAGTCCACACGCTTCGAGAACATCGGTGAAGTACGCAACCGCGGTCTCGAGGCCTCGCTCGACGCCTTGCTGATCAACTCATCCAATCTGACCTGGCAGATGGGCGTCGTCTTCGCGGCGGAGAGCAACGAAGTCATCGACCTCGGTGGTCGCTCGTTCATCACCACCGGTCTGGTCAGCGGCCAGGGGCAGTCGGGACAGGTCTCGCAGCGCATTCTCCCCGGGTTTGCTTTGGGAACGTTCTACGGACCGGAGTTCGTGGGAATCAACGCCGCAGGCGAACAAGAGTTCAACGACTACGAGAATGGCTCGATCGTCGGCCGGACCTCGGATCCCGGCGGCGATGACTTTGTGCCGATTGGCGAGGCCAATCCGGATTTCACCGTCGGGTTCCGCGGTCAGATGACCTTGGGCAACCTCGACGCCAGCTTCATCGCTCGCTGGGAGCAGGGTCGTGATGTGTTCAACAACACCGCACTGGTCCACGGTGCGCGGAGCAATGTGAAACAGGGGAAAAACTTCCTGCGTTCCTCGCTGGATGACGACGACTCGATCGACGAGCCAGCAATCTTCTCATCTCGCTGGATTGAAGATGCGTCGTTCTTCCGGATGCAGAACATCACCGTTGGGTACTCGGTCGATCTCCCCGCGTTCATCGGCGCGGCGCGCTCGGCGCGGTTCTACGTGTCGGCCGACAATCTGTTCCTGCTCTCTGGGTATGAAGGATACGATCCGGAGGCGCATACCACCGCCGGGGTGGGCGCACGCGGGATCGACTATCTCAGCTTCCCGCGGTCGCGCACCTTTACGGCTGGCGCGCGGTTTTCGTTCTAATGCGCGATCGATCCCTACGGGCCGATGCCCGAAACGGCGACGAGATCAGCATTCAACCATGTAACGGTCGGGATCTCATGAAGAAACCACGCTTTCCATACGCAGTCAGAGGAGCCGGACGCCTCACGCGTCTCATCCTCTCCCCTATCCTCATATTCGTGCTGCTCCTCAGCTGCACGAACCTCGACGAGGAACCAACGAGCGTCATAACGCCGGAGAACTTCTTCGCCACCGAGCAGGAGGTTCTCGGCAGTCTGGCGTCGGTCTACGCCGTGCTCCGCAGCACGACTTGGGGCTATCACAACCTGAGTCAGATCACCACGGACGAGCAAATCGTCCCCACACGGGGCAGCGACTGGTTCGACAACGGGCGCTGGCTCGAAATCCACCGCCACACGTGGACGGCGAACAGCCCCTCCGGGCTCGATGACGTCAATGGAACCTGGATCGATGCCTTCCGGGGCATCGCTCGGGCAAACTTGCTCCTCGAGGCGCTGCAGAACGTAACGGTGGCGAATCAGGCAGCGATCGAAGGCGAGCTACGAACGCTTCGGGCGTTCTACTACTACGTGCTGTTGGACATGTTCGGCGGCGTTCCGATCGTCGATGACACCGAACTGGGGCCGCGTGCAAAGAACACACGCGCCGAGGTCTTCCAGTTCGTCTCCGACGAGCTCAACGCGGCCAGGGGAGCCCTGCCAGCCCGTTGGCCAGCGACCGATCATGGGCGCATGACGCAGGGAGCGGCCGATGCCATCCTCGCCAACCTGTATCTCAACGCCGCCGTGTTCACGACGGAGACACCCAGTGCCGCGACGTACAACTCGTGCGCCGATGTGCAGGTGGGTGGGCAATCGGCTTGTGCTGCCGCGATCGAAGCGGCCGACAGGGTGCTGAACTCACCCGAATACGCCCTTGAGACCACCTGGCGCTCGAACTTCACCCCCGATAACGCCTCCTCGAGCGAGAACATCCTGGTCGTCAAGTTCACCAATCAGACGGGCCTGGGACTGAACTTCGTGATGCGCGCACTTCACTACGAGCAGTTCAACCCCACCCCGTGGAACGGATTCGCCGCGTTGGCGGAGACGTACAACGCTTTCGATGCCGACGATGCGCGCCGGGAGATCTTCCTCGAAGGGCTTCAGGTCGATCTGGACACGGGCGAGCCCGTCTGTGAACGCCCGGGATGCGCGCAGGGCGGTCCCCCGCTGGTCTTCACGGTGGACATCATCGACGAAACTCAGGCCGGCGAGGGTGAAGGCACCCGCATCATCAAGTGGCCGCCCGATCCAGACCGCGTTGCCCAGGAAAGCGGCAACGACGTTGCCTATTTCCGCCTCGCGGAGATGTGGCTCATCAAGGCGGAAGCCGAGTTTGAGTTGGGGAACTCGGGCGAAGCCCTCAGCATCCTCAACACGCTTCGTGAACGGGTCTTCGATCCGGACGAGCCGCTCGGCGCGGTTGACCGCGACGTGATCCTCGAGGAGCGGTTGTTCGAGCTGACCGGTGAGGCCAAGCGTCGTCAAGACCTGATCCGGCATGGCCGCTTCACGGATCCGTGGTCGTTCAAGTCGGCGGGCGCACCACATCTCGTGCTGATGCCCATTCCTCAGCCGCAGTTGGACGCCAACCCCATGCTGACGCAGAACCCGGGGTACTAGGCGGCTAAGGGTCTGAGAGGCGGCAGCGTCGGATTCGATGCTGCCGCCTCTGCCATTCCCGCCACTTTTCTTCGACGGACACGCTTCCGCCGGGCGTTACGAATCTGGGCCCACCGTATGACGGCCATCCATCTGCCGAGAGCCGGCGTGAGGCTCCTGCTCATCTCGTCATGCCTCTGTGCGTGCACCGGAGCTGACACGAGAACGTCCCAGGACCAAGCCCCAGGAGCGCGGGGTCAGCTGTTCACACAGCTCTCGTCGGGCTACACGGGCGTTCGGTTCGAGAATCGTCTCGACGATACGCGGGAGCTGAACGTCTTCACGTACCGCAACTTTTACAATGGCGGTGGCGTGGCGTTGGGCGATCTGACCGGGGACGGACTGCCCGAACTGATGCTCACCTCGAACCTCGAAGACAACCGACTGTATCTCAATGAAGGTGCGTTTCGCTTTCGTGACGTCACCGACGACGCCGGTGTAGCTGGCAGCGGCACCTGGTCCACGGGGGTCACCTTCGCCGACGTCAACGGAGACGGACTGCTCGACATCTACGTCTGCTACGCTGGGAACGCCGCGGACGAGCGCCGTGCCAACGAGCTGTACATCCACCAGGGCCTGGACGCACAGGGGGTGCCCACCTTCGAGGAGATGGCGGCCCAGTATGGCCTCGCGGACCAGGGTTACTCGACTCATGGCGCGTTCTTCGATTATGACCGCGATGGCGATCTGGACCTCTATCTCGTCAACAACTCACCACGCGCTGCAAGCAGTTTTGGGCTCCGCAACGTTCGTGACGTACGCCACGAAGCCGGCGGTGACAAACTGTATCGCAACGACGGAGACCACTTCGTCGATGTGAGCGAGGAGGCGGGGATCTTTGGAAGCGAGATCGCTTTTGGTCTCGGCGTGGCCATCGGAGATGTGAACGGGGATGATTGGCCGGACCTTTACATCTCGAACGATTTCTTCGAGCGGGACTATCTCTACATCAACAACGGTGATGGGACCTTTGCGGAGCTGCTCGAGCACCAGATGCCATCGATCAGCCTCTCATCTATGGGGTTGGACATGGCCGATATCGATAATGATGGGTGGCTCGACATTTACGTGACGGACATGCTCCCCGAGGACGACTATCGACTCAAGACGACCTCCTCCTTCGACAATTGGAGCAGCTACCAGTTCAAGCTCAAGAACGACTTTCACCACCAGTTCATGCGTAACATGCTGCATCGCAACAACGGCAATGGTACGTTCACGGAAATCGGCCAGCTGGCCGGCGTGGCGCGAACGGATTGGAGCTGGAGCGCTCTCATTGCAGATTTTGATTTGGATGGTCACAAAGACATTCATGTGACGAACGGCATCCTGCGAGACGTCACCTCACAAGACTACGTCTCCTTCTTGGCAAACGAGGAGACGATGAGAGCAGCCGCACGGGGCGAGCGCGTTGATTTCCTGAGGCTCATCGACGTGATGACCTCCACCAAGCTCCCCAACTACGCGTTCCGCAACCTCGGGCACTTTGCGTTTACAGATGTCGGGGAAGAGTGGGGCCTCAACACGCGGGCATTCTCCAACGGTGCGGCATACGGCGATCTCGACGGCGACGGTGCCCTCGATCTGGTGGTGAACAACGTCAACGAAGAAGTCTCCATCTATCGCAACAACGCCCGGTCGCTGTTCGACCACGGTTACGTCCAGGCGGTGCTCGAAGGCGAGGGACGTAATCGCTTTGGCATCGGAGCAAAGGCGACTCTTTACAGTGCAGGACAGCAGTTCTTTCAGGAGCACATGCCGTCGCGAGGTTTCCAGTCGAGCGTGGACTACGTGCTCACCTTTGGGATCGGCCAGCTCCAGACCATCGACTCGCTGGTCGTAGAGTGGCCCGACGGCAGGGTCAGCGTACTCACCGACATCGCCACCAACCAGCGCGTGATCGTGCGCTGGTCTGATGCCGTCGCCCCAAATCCACCGACCCGGCAGGAGTCGGTGGCCATGTTCACAGATGTGACCTCTATTGTCTCCATGGACTTCACGCACCGAGAGAACGTGTTCTCCGACTTTGATCGGGAGCCCCTGATTCCGAGGATGCTGTCGACCGAAGGACCGCTCATGGCGGTCGCGGATGTCAACAGTGACGGGCTGGACGACGTGTTCATTGGTGGTGCGAAGGATCAGCCCGGTCACCTGCTCGTCCAGCGACGTAGCGGTGGGTTCGTCGAGACCAACGAGCAACTGTTTGAGCGGGATCGGGTATCGGAAGATCTTGGAGCGGTGTTCTTTGACGCGAACGGGGACGGCCATCCCGACCTCTACGTGGTCAGTGGCGGTAGCGAGTTTTCAGACTTGGCGCCGGCCCTCCAGGACCGGCTCTACATGAACGATGGCCGCGGTAGGTTTTCGAAGGCGGGCGATCACCTGCCATCCATGAGCATTAGCGGATCGCGGGTCGCACCAGCGGATTTCGACGGGGACGGTGACCTCGATCTCTTCGTGGGAGGTCGCGTCATACCGCGGCGATACGGCTTCGACCCGCAAAGCGTGCTCCTCGAAAACGACGGCAAAGGTCGCTTCCGCAATGTGGCGGAACAGGTGGCACCGGAGCTGGTCCGTGTCGGCATGGTGACCGATGCAATGTGGAACGACCTCGATGGGGACAGGCTGCCGGATCTCATTGTCGTCGGTGAGTGGATGCCGATTACGATCTTTCGCAATACGGGGCGCAGCCTCGAGCGCATCGCGACGCCTGGCTTGGAGCGTAGCCACGGCTGGTGGAATCGGATCGTAGCAGGCGATTTCAACGGGGACGGTAGGACTGACTTCGTAGTCGGTAACTTGGGGTTCAACAGCCGCTTTACGGCCTCGGAGCAGGAACCTGCTACGATGTACGTAAAGGACTTTGATCGCAACGGCTTTGTCGAACAGATCGTGTCAACCTACTCGGGCGGCGTGAGCTACCCTCTCGTGCTGCGGGATGATCTGCTGAAGGCCCTTCCCTACCTCAGAGAGCGTTACCCTACATACGAGCGGTACGCCCAGCAAACGGTGAGCGACATCTTCACCCAAGGGGAGCTGACGGACGCGGTGGTGAGACAGGCGTATACCTTTGCAACGAGCCTGATGCGAAACAACGGGGACGGCTCGTTCACGCTCGTCCCCTTGCCAATTGAAGCGCAGTTGGCTCCCGTTTACGGCTTGCTCGCAGCCGACCTGGACGGCGATGGGTTGCTCGACGTGCTCCTCACGGGGAACCTGGACGGCGTAGAGCCTGAAATCGGCCGCCTCAGCGGCAGCTACGGCCTATTGCTTAGGGGAGACGGAACCGGCGGGTTTACTCCGGTTGAGGTGTCGGAAAGCGGGTTCTTCGTGCCGGGTCAGGGGCGGGATATCCAGCGATTGTCCACTCGGCACGGTGAAGTGGTGGTGGTGACACGAAACAACGACCGACCGCTCCTCTTTCAACGGACGCCTGGGCGACAGGCGGCCGCGCCCTAGGCGATCATTGAGGCGGCGGCCGCTCTGGCATCTTTGTCTTGATCACGATGACACCATTCGCACCCCGCACGCCATACATCGTGGTGCTGGCAGCATCCGTCAGCACCTCGATGGACTCGATGTCGTGTGGATTGATCCCGGTGAGACCTCCCCCTGGCCCCGGATTCACGGGCAGGCCGTCGATCACGTAGAGGGGCTCGTTGCTCCCCAGGATGGACGTCCTGCCCCTTATGCGGATGGCCAGGCTACCATCGGGCGCCCTGGCTACCACGATGCCGGGGAACCGACTCATCAGCAACTGCTCGATGGGCTCGTTGGGTGCTCGTTCGATGTCTTCTGCGGTCAGGGACGGATCGGGAGGAGGGGGGCTGGGTTCGGGCGCGTCCCCTGTGTCACCCTGGCCGGTACTGCTGGCTTGGGCACACGCCCCGAGGAGCCCAACAAGCAACAAGGCGCGCGGCGAGCGCATAGCGTAATATACCTCCGCACGCTTCGCAGCGCTGCTATGCCATGGCTTCATGACCGGAGAACAGAACCACTATGGAAACACGTCGCACGGTTGCCCTCCTCAGCGTCGCTTGGGCGATGGCGATCACCACGACCGCAGTTGCGCAGGACCGTTATCGCGTCGCTTCACCAGACGGTCGCAACCACGTCATCGTCGGGATTGATGAAGGTAAGCTTTACTACAGCCTAATCCGCGATGACCAGCCGGTCGTCCTGCCTTCGCAGCTCGGTTTCGAGTTCCGTGATGTCCCATCACTCCGGGATGGACTGCGCGTGACCGACACGGCTGAGCGGACCGTCGACCAGATCTGGACACAGGTGTGGGGTGAGGTGGCGCGGGTCCGTGATCATCACAACGAGCTGCGCGTCTCGGTGGCGGAAACGGCCGCGCCCGCGCGGCGCTTCACGATCGTGTTTCGAGCCTTTGACGATGGCATCGGTTTTCGCTACGAGCTTCCCGCGCAACCGAGTCTGGACTCCTTCGCGATCACGAACGAGCTGACCGAGTTCCATATGGCGGACAATGCTCGGTCCTGGTGGATTCCCGCCCACCGCTGGAACCGCTACGAATTTCTCTACTCGGCGTCGCCGGTCAGCATGCTCGATACGGTCCACACCCCGCTCACCATGGAGATGTCGAGCGGCCTGCACGTCGTGATTCATGAGGCGAATCTCGTCGACTACGCGGCGATGAATCTCTTGGGCACAGGAGATAAGCGGCTGCGCGCATGGCTGGCCCCCTATGCGGACGGTGTCGGGGTGTATGGCCGCACACCGTTGGTGACGCCATGGCGAACGATTCAAGTTGCCGACCGCGCCGCGGACCTCGCACCGTCGGTCATAGGTCTGAACCTCAACCCACCCAACGTGCTCGAGGATACCGGATGGATCAAACCGATGAAGTACATCGGGATCTGGTGGGGGATGCACATCGGGGTCATGACGTGGAACTCCGGCCCCAAGCATGGCGCGACCACCCAAAATGCCAAGCGATACATCGATTTCGCTGCGGCCAACGGGTTTGGTGGCGTCTTGGTAGAGGGGTGGAACCGCGGGTGGGATGGCGACTGGATGCAAAATGGTGATCTGTTTTCTTTCACGGAGCCCTATCCGGACTACGACCTTTCGGCGTTGGCCGCCTATGCCCACGAACGCGGTGTGACCCTCATCGGTCATAACGAAACGTCGATGGGCATCCAAAATTACGAGCGCCAACTCGAAGACGCCTTCCGCCTCTACCATTCACTGGGCATTTCCACTATCAAGACGGGTTACGTGGGCGATCTGACCCCAGAGGGGCACGCCCATCACGGGCAGTACATGGTGCGGCACTGGCGAAAGGTGATCGAAACGGCTGCGCGTTACCGCATTGCCGTCAATGCGCATGAGCCGATCAAGGACACCGGTGAACGGCGTACTTACCCAAACATGATGACACGTGAAGGAGCACGCGGACAGGAGTACAACGCGTGGTCGGGCGATGGCGGTAACCCGCCCGAGCACGAGGCCATTTTGTTCTTCACGCGGATGCTGTCTGGACCGATGGATTTCACACCAGGTGTGTTTGACATTCCCATCGAAAGCGCCACCGGGACGCCGCGGCGCACCGAGGAGTCGCGCATTCGAACGACCCTCGCCAAACAGCTCGCCCTCTACGTCGTGCTCTACTCACCGCAGCAAATGGCGGCCGATCTCCCGGAGAACTACGTCGATCACCCTGCACTCCAGTTCATTCGTGATGTCCCGGTAGACTGGGATACCACACGTGTCATGGGCGGGAAGATCGGCGACTACGTGGTCGTCGCCCGCAGGGAGCGCGGTGGCGACGACTGGTTCATCGGTGCGATCACTGATGAAGAGGCACGAAAGGTCGAGGTCTCGCTCTCATTCCTCACGCCGGGTCAGCAGTATGTGGCCGAAGTCTATGCCGACGATCCCGGTGCCCATTGGCGAGACAACCCGCTTGCGATCCAGATATCGGAGCAGATGGTCGATGCCGGGTCACGCCTCACTCTTTCACTCGTTCCGGGAGGCGGGCAAGCGATCAGGGTGCGTCCCGCGACGCGATGAACCCCTCTGTGATTTCCCAGAGGCGTTTGATAATGACTTTGAGCTTGGGGTGAAGCGAGCACAATCGATTGAGTTACTCTGTCCACTCCCAGTACTGCTCCGTGTCCTCTGTGGCAACCTCTTGGTCATGAGCCTAAGCAAGCTGACTCTCATCATCTGTCTGCTATCGCTCATCGGCTGTGATCGAGGTTCACACGAGCTGTTCGAGTTGCTCTCGCCACGAAGCACAGGTGTGACATTTATCAATACACTCCCGGAAAGGCCGGAACTCAACATCATCAATTACCTCAACTACTACAACGGTGGTGGTGTGGCAGCGGGGGATGTCGACGGCGACGGCCTGTCTGATCTGTTCTTTACTTCCAACCTTGGCTCCGATCGACTCTATCGCAACGAAGGCAATTTTCGCTTCGTCGATATCACCGAGCAGGCCGGTGTCGGCAACACACCAGGATGGAAGTCAGGCGTAACCATGGCCGACGTGAACGGCGACGGGCACCTCGACATCTACGTATCGACGGTGACTCACCTGAGCGTGCGGGGCCGAAACGCACTGTACATCAACAATGGTGACGGCACCTTCACTGACCGGGCCACGGAGTATGGGCTTGCACACGTGGGGTACTCGACCCAGGCCGCGTTCTTCGACTACGACGGCGATGGTGACCTCGACATGTATCTCCTGAACCACTCCACCCACGAGGAGCGCGGTAAGGCGTGGGACCCAGAACGCAACGCGCGCCATCCGACGGCGGGAGACCGCCTCTATCGCAACGAGGCCGGACGTTTCGTAGATGTCAGCGAACCCGCTGGCATTTACGGCGGTGTCGAAGGATACGGTCTCGGGGTGACGGTCAGCGACCTCAATATCGATGGCTGTCCCGACATCTTCGTGGCAAATGACTTTCACGAAAGTGACTTCTTGTACCTGAACAATTGCGATGGAACGTTCACCGAATCCATCGATGGGGCCACGGGGCATACCAGCCACTCCTCGATGGGGGTCGACGCGGCAGACTTTAACAACGATGCCAGACCGGACCTCGTGGTGCTCGATATGCTGCCCGAGCGAGAGGACATCCTCAAGACATCCGCCAACACGGAAGACCTAGCCATTCATGAAATGAAACGACGCGCCGGCTACCACCCACAGTACGCGCGTAACACGCTCCAGCTCAATCGGGGAAAGGGACGCTTCAGCGAGATCGGTTATCTGGCCGGCATCTATGCGACAGACTGGAGCTGGGCACCTCTCTTTGCCGACCTGGACAACGACGGGCACAAAGATCTCTTCATCACGAATGGCATTTACCGGCGTCCGAACGACCTCGATTACGTCACCTACGTGGCCGACCGTGCAGTCCAGGCGTCACTGGCCGCTGGGATCACCGAAGAGCTCTTGGCGACGCTGCACGCGAGAATGCCTCGAATCCCGATTGCGAATTACGCCTACCGCAACAACGCCGACCTGACCTTCACCAATGTGGCGGAGGTCTGGGGTCTCGGTCAGGCAGGGTTCTCGACAGGCGCGGCGTATGTCGATCTCGACAACGACGGCGCGCTCGATCTGGTCGTCAACAACATCGAAGCCTCGGCGGGCATCTACCGAAACCGCGCGCGCGAGTTGAATGGCTACCACTACCTTACCATTCATCTCGAGGGTGCTGCGCCAAATACGGCGGGCATCGGTACCAAGGTCATCATCACACACGACGGCACGAAGCAACTAGTCGAGCAAATGCCAACGCGTGGCTTCCAGTCGTCAATCGATCATCGATTGCATTTTGGTTTGGGACCATCCGTCGAAATCGACTCTCTGCTCATCATCTGGCCCGATGGGCGATTTCAGACCCTGGAGGGCGTCGCGGCGGATCAGACCATCACGCTGCTGCAGGACGAGGCGGCTGGGCGCTACGCGTACGGGCAGGAGCAGCAAACCGATCTGTTCGACGACGTCACGGCCGACGTGGCGATCCAGTACCAGCATCAGGAGAACAGGTTCTTCGACTATACGCGTGAACCACTCATTCCCCACCAGCTCTCGACCGAGGGGCCTGCCCTTGCCATTGCCGACGTCAACGGCGACGGTCTCGACGACCTGTATGTCGGAGGAGCGAAGTGGCAATCTGGACAGGTCCTCGTCCAGCGGCGTGACGGAACGTTCCGGCGCACTAGTGAGGCGGTACTGCAGCGGGACAGTTTGCATGAAGACGTGGACGCCGTCTTCTTCGACGCAAACGGTGACGGATTCCACGACCTGTACGTGGTGAGTGGTGGAAACGAGTTTTGGGGTGAACATGAGGCGCAGCGCGACCGCCTGTACCTGAACGATGGACAGGGACGGTTTCAACGGGATGAAAGTGCCTTGCCGGGGATGTTTGAAAATGGGTCTTGCGCGGTGCCCGGCGACGTCGATGGCGATGGCGATCTGGATCTCTTCGTGGGAAGCCGCGTGGTTTCGCGCCAATACGGGCGCGTTCCAAGAAGCTATCTACTTCAGAATGACGGCCGCGGACAATTCCGCGACGTGACCAACGAGGTTACAGAGGGATTGGCCGAAGCCGGAATGGTAACCTCGGCGGCATGGGTGGATTACGACGAGGATGACCACCTCGACTTGATCCTCGTTGGGGAGTGGATGCCGGTCCGCGTGTTTCGGCAAGTGGAAGGGCGATTAGTCGACCGGACCGCGGAGGCTGGATTTTCCGGGACGAACGGCTGGTGGAACAGCGTGACGGTCACAGATCTCCAGGGAGATGGACACCCAGATCTCATCCTCGGCAACCTGGGTCACAACTCGTATATCCGGGCAACACCGGGAGAGCCTGCCCGTCTCTACCTGTCCGATTTTGCTCGCAACGGTACGCTGGATCAAATCCTGACCTTTTACAAGAGCGGCGTGAGCTATCCGGTGATCGGACGGGACGAGTTGATCCGCGCGATCCCCGCCCTCCGGAGCCGGTACCGCTCCTACGCGGAGTTTGGGGCGAGCCGCGTGGAAGATCTCTTCCCCACGTCGGAGCTGAGCCAGGCTCGAGTGCTCGAAGCGTACTGGTTCGCAAGCTCTGTCGCTCTAAACAGGGGTGACGGCACGTTCGAGTTGAGTCCACTCCCCACCGAAGCCCAGTTTGCGCCGATATACGCCGCGTTACCGGGCGACGTCGATGGTGATGGAAATGCCGACGTGATCGTGGCGGGAAACCAGTATGGCGCTGCACCGGTGTACGGGCAGTACGATGCCAGCTACGGCTTGCTGCTACGCGGTGACGGATTGGGAAACCTTGCCCCAGTGGATCCGGAGACGAGCAACCTCGTAGTGCTCGGCCAAGTGCGAGATCTCGAGCCGTTCAGGCACGCCACGGCCGGCCGGCTGGTCGTGGTAGCAAGGAACAATGATGCCCTTCAGCTACTCCGCCCGTTGGCGTGGGAGCGGGAGTGATGGAGGAAAGGTGCAGAGGAGGCAGGGGAGGTTGGAGAGATGGGGAATGACGGGCGATGGCTAGCTCCTTATCCAATCCAAATCCTTCACTCCGGGTGCCTTCACCGCTCGCTCGTTAGGGTCTCTCCAACGCGTGACTTCCACCACATCTCCACTACAAGGGCTATCGGACCGACTATGAAGAGTGCGTAGAACGGTGCATAGATGACCTCGCCGAGCCGCAAGAACATCTCCACGAACGCGACGAGACACACCACCACAATTGCACCCTGCTTCGACGACACCGTGGTCTTCGGGTCCGTGACCATGAAGAGCGCGAAAAGCTGATACATCGGGCCCGTGATGGGAGCGGCTTCCGCCAGAAACGAGCTGTCGCTGATCACACTCCGTACAAACGCAAAGAAGAAAAACGCGATCACGTACGCGATCGTGATGTGGGCACGCTTGGCCAGCCAGACGGCATTGAGACCGATGGCCCAGATGATGAGCATCGGCCACAGATCGTTGCCCCATTGCACGCTGAGCGGCGCCACTGCAAAAGGCGCCAGAAACAGCAGGGCACAAATGCCAAAGTTGGACGGGTTCCACAAATGCCGCCCCTTCGTACGGAGCACGAACTTCGACATGATCGACAACACAGCCCCAACGGCGTAGGGCCACAGCACGGGGGAACGCACGAGGATCGCGATGCTGATGCCCGAGATATAGGCGCTGGCGAGCTGGTGCGGTTGATTCGTCAAGAGTCTTCGGAGAATGAACTCCGCGACGATAGCCGAAGCGACAGCGAGCGCGATCGCCTCGTACCCACGGAGCACGCCATACGACCAGTGGGCTCCGATGAGGATGAGGGTGATGAGGAGGGGTGCGGTCAGGCGACGATCGTACTTCATCCGGGCTCTTTCACGGTGTGTAGCGTGTTGACGGTCGGTGATTTGACCGTGCGGACCACGCTGGATGGCCACCGGATCACGACGCTGTCGACGCTCGACGCCAAGCCGAGCCCGAAGTGAGCCCGCCGCTGGTTCTGTGCGGCAAAGCCATTGCCACCCTCGATCTGTTGTACCTGCTGCATGCCGGCCCAGTAAAGATGAGCTTCCGCCCCGATCGCACTGCGATTGCTCTTTGTACCCTCAAACATGAAAGCAATCCAATTGTGCTCGTGGGTCACCGTGTTCTTGTAGACCAAAAGCGGGCCGCGTTGGTAGGCTACGAGGACATCGAGTACGCCACGATTCCACAAATCGGCAAATGCGACGGCGCGTCCATCGTAGGCATTGGCCGCCCCGACCGCTCTGGTGACGTCGCGAAAGCGTCCCGCCCCGTCGTTGAGCCACACGTGATCTTCTTGGTAGCCGGACAGACTTCGTCCACGCATGGCCGGCCAATTGCTAGCGTCGGCAATGATATTGCGATGCCCACCGGCAACCAGCGAGTAGTCGTACCAGTAACTCTCACGGTCTTCGCCAGACACGTAACCGTTCGTGACGAAGAGGTCTAACCAACCGTCGTTGTTCAAGTCGCCGAACTGCGCCCCGAACGCGAAACCGGCGAGCTCCACACCCATCGCACCGGCCAGGTTGCGGTATCGTGGCACCTCACCCGAGTCACCCGCCGGCACCCACAGGTCGTTTCCATGGATGAGGACACCCGGCTCGGAGATGTTGGTCACGTAGAGAATCCACTCTCCGCGATTGAGCACGTCCCCGAACGATGCATTCATTCCGCTCTTGGGAGTGCGGGCGAGGTTCGCCGCGCGGCCGACCTCCCGAAAGCGCTTACCCTGCTCGTTGATGTACAATTCGTTGATCCCGAAATCGTTTGCCACGAAGAGATCGGGATCCCCATCGCGGTCGACATCCGTTGCCGCAGCCGCGAGCGTCCAACGAGTGCTCGTGAGCCCGAGGGACTCGCCTACCTCGCGGAACGTGCCGTCGCCGAGATTCCGAAAGAGGTAGTTGCGACCACCGTTCTGAGCGTACTCGAAGCTCTCGGGCATTACTCGTGTGTGCTCCAAATTCCATAGGTCGAGGTCCGCTGGATAAAAGCCACCTACAAAGAGATCGAGCCACCCATCGCGATCGTAGTCGAACCAAACGGCGGCATTGGCGTTGATCCAGCGCGGCAGCCCCGCACGCTCGGTGACGCGCGAGAAACCACGGCCTTCGTCATTATGAAAGAGCTCCGGCTTGCCCCACCGATAAAGAAACAGGTCTTCGTATCCGTCGTTATCGTAGTCCCCCCAAACGGAGCCCATCGAGACGCCGGTTGTGCGCTGGTTTACGTCGGCCACCCCGAGCTTGGCCGCCAACTCTTCGAAGGTACCATCACGCCCATTCCGATAGAGCGCGTTCTGGCTGCCCAAAGCGCTGTTTGTGACGTACAGGTCGGACCAGCCATCGCGGTCAAAATCCACCACTGAAACCGCGGCGCCGTACGCCGCGACCGCTGGCATGATGGGGCCGAGCTTTGGATCGAGATCCGGCGCCCGGTGCATAAAACGGATCCCGACTGTCTCAGAGATCTCTTCGAGGACAAAACCATGGCGGTCGAGTGCCTCGGATGCGCTGAAGTCCGTACCGGCCTCTCGCGAATCCGAGAAATGCCGTAGCGCAAGCGGCGTCGCGAGGAGCACGAGGAAAGCGACGGCCGCGAGGACGGTGGGCAGACGGCGCCGGGAAGGCGCTGCTGCTCGATCAGTCGTTGGGGTCTGGTGTGAGGGCACGATGAAAAACCCGCGGGGTCACATAGCGGGTGTGGAAGACCTCCCAATCTTCTGGGTGAAGGCGGAAGGCCGGATCGTCTTCCAGGCGCTCTGGCGGGCGAGCGTAGTCAGACATCCCATGGTAGGGAAGCGGGAGCACAGTCGTCGAAAATCCGGTGTTGTAATCTCCATCCTTCACCCAGCCATCACCGATGAGAACAAAGTCACGCACCCAGCCGCTATCTGGAGGTGGCAGCGCGCGAAATTGAAATGCCAGCTCGTCACCTGCATTCATTATAGTATACCGATCGTCCACTTTTTCGTTCAACGGGCGAATGTCACCGAACCGCGTGTGGAAACCCACGAGGTCCCGCCACTGGGGTACGCCGGTGCCCAGCCTCTCGTATTCCGGCAGCTCCGGCGATCTGCGCGGAGTCTGACCCACTTCTGAAAACCCTCGGTATCGCAGCTCGGCTGTCGCCGGCAGGATTCGCTGAACCTTGGTCGGTGCATCCGGCAGTTCGGTGGTCCAGGCAATCTGATCCCAATAGACCTCCATATTGGTTCGCAGTCGCACGATGCGCTCCGCACCCGGTTGGAATGCGTGCGTGAGATCGATCATAATGGTTTTCGACTTCCCGGCTGGGAATCCGAGGTCTGGATCGACGACAGTCCAACCCCCGTGACCATCGGGCACCTCGAGCGCGAGCCCGCGCGGTCGTCCGTGACTCCCTTGACTGATCGCCACGTTGATCGACGCGTCGGTGGGATAGACCCACCCGTGTGCAATGAGTAGCAAGGGACCCTCGGCGGGGACTCCGGTACCCAAGGCCAGCTCAACATGGTGGTCCCGAGCTAGGCCCTGATAGAGACCCAAATCAAACGTGTCCACATAGCGCTCGTCGCGTTCACGAAGCAGCGCTGTCACGTCGCGCCCCTTATGGTCGCGGGCCCACGCAATTGGCCGAAGCATTTCGGTCGTGCGCACACCAGGCACCGGTGCTGGGATTCTGAATCGTTCATCGACAAACACTTCGGTTCCGGCGGGGTGATCCACGGCCAGCAGGGCCACGTGGTCGAAGAAGTGGGTCTCCCACAGTTCGGCGGTGATGCGAACGTCGTAGAAACCATCACGGGGTACCAGCTGATCACCCCGTATCTTAATCCAGTCCTCGCTGTGAATCACCGCGGCGTGTCCCTGTGCGTTAATGCGGAGCCCGAGGGCCGACCGCCAGAGAAAGTCGGTGATGAACTGCATGCCTGCACCATCGAATGTGAAGACCCAGGGACAGGAACCTTTGAGTCGTTGACGCGTGAGTATGGTCTCGTTCGTCGCTGCGAGATTGAACTCGACCTGTGCCGTTCCATTCGGCCAGAGGATGCGCGCGACATCCACTTGCGGTTGTTCCCCCAGCCCGAAGTGGATACGTGGACCGTCAATCAACCGTTTCTGATAGAGCAGGCTTGCTCGAATCTCCACCTCACCACCGATGCCAAACGAGTTGATACGGCGATCGCCTGTCGCTTCCGCTGCCCGTGGATGAATGCTCGTCGAGTAGTAATCCATGGTCCCCTGATTCGTCAGCAATCGGGGCTCACGAGCTGATACGCCGATCAGATCGAGCCGGCCATCTCCGCTGATGTCCGCGATGCTCGTGACAGGAACGTTGATGAGCGGAAGCGCCACGAAAGCTTGTGCTCCGGCAATCCACACCCTCGTGCCTTCAGGTGTAGAGGCCACGAGGTCGAGACTGCCGTTGTTGTCCAGGTCCGCGAGGAGAAGTCGAGTCGACATCATCTCCTGTGCCGAGTACCCAACCCACTGCACCAGCACGGTATCCCGCCAACTCCCATCCACGAGCGACAGACGTCTGACAATGCCGTCCGCACCTAGCAAAACGAGATCGAGCGTCGCGTCAGAGTTGAGGTCCGCTCCGGCGATTGCGTGGACACTGCCCAGTGTGTTGGGCAGTGGCAGGCGTTCGAATTGACCGACACGCTCGCGCCCGTTGCGAAAGATTTGTAGTCGCCCTCCAGCATCCAGCAGCGCCGCGTCCGGGTCGCCGTCGCCGTCGAGATCTGCCCACACGAAGTCGCTGAGTCGGGTCACACCCGCAAACACGGTTCCCGATTCGAACTTCCCGTCACCCCGATTCCACAACACCATAGGCGAGCCATCGAGCCGAGAGAGTACGATGTCCACATCACCTTCCATGTCGATGTCGGCGACCCACGCTCCTGTGTAGGCTGAACGGACGAGGGATGGCGGGAGCGCTTCGGTTGTGGCGTCGTGGAACGAGCCTGCTTCGTCCTGTCGCAGGAGCCGCAATCCACCGGCGCCCGCCACTACGAGGTCCGTCCGAAAGTCGTAGTTGTAGTCGATTGGCGCGACCGCCGCGGGTGCTGGGGGCGGACCGGCAGCACGTGGAAACACGAACGCCTCTGAGTAATCTGGATCCGGGGAGAGCCACACGGTGTCCGCTCCGGCGGCGAGCAGCGCGAGCGGTACTTCGTCGCTGAGCCACAGGGTATGCACCCACTCCGCTTCTCGAGCACCTGCAATCAAGAGCGTCTCCGGCACAAACGTGAGTGCCGTATCTGGCCGCGAAGCCCGAGTGGTCGGGGTTGGCAACCGGACAAACGCGGTGAGGAGGACTTCTCCTCGACTGGGCGAGAGCCGCACCGCCTCCTGGTCGTCGCGAAACGCGGCAAGCGGTTGCAGTTCAGTCTGCAAGAACGCGATCTGCGTGGCGGCCCGGCCGTAGTCTCCCGTTGCAGCGGCGGCCCGCACCGCACGAAGCTCCCGCGCGGGCGACGACCCGAGGCCCGCGGTCCGAGTCTCTATGCGGTCGAGCGTCTGGCGGAGCGCTGTACTGTCGCGCACTTTGGCGGCGAGTCGCGCGCGCTCGAGCAGGGCGACCAGGTTCCCTGGCACGACCGCAAGCACCCGCTCGATCACCTGCTGAGCCTCCGCTGCGTCCTCGGGCTGATCCCCCGAGCCGACCACCTCGGCCAGCAGGTAGAGCGCCCGGAGATGACGGGGATCGAGCTCAACGGCGCGCCGGAGCTGCGCCGTGGCCGAATCCGTGCGACCACGCTCGCGCTCGACCAACGCGGATATCAAACGAATCCGGCTGTCTTCGGGCGCCAGCGAGCGCGCCTCGGCGAGCAAGCTCGCGGCCTGTTCCAGCTCGCGCCGTTGGAGCGCGACAAGTCCAAGATCGGCCCAGCCAGCGGGCTCGAGCGGCGCCAGCTCGGTGACTCGGCGGAATGAGGCTTCGGCCACGCCACTCTCGCCCACCTGGGCGGCGGCGACGCCCCGGTAGAATGCCGAGACCGTTTCGGCGTATCGCGACGAATCCGGATCCGGTAACCCGGAAGGCTCGCACCCTGACGAACCGATCGCGAGCGCAAGCGTGGCGAGAAAGAGTCCTTTGTTTCGCAACAACGTAATCGGCACTCGGTTGGGGAAATGGGCTCGTGGCTCTCGGGGGTGCTAGCGAAGCTAGATCCTGGGATTATCGGTCGCAAGGAGACATACAGTCGGGGAGAGACGTTCCGCGAGGGCGTCCATCGGCGTATACTGGGCCGGTTCCCCGTCGCATCTCGGTGTGAGCATTAAGGCGCGCAGACCCTAGACCGGAGAGAGACCCGTGGGCTTACTCGCGACTGTGGACTGGGCTGTTATCGGTGTCTACTTCGTGCTGGTATTCGGCGTCGCGATTTGGGCGTCGGTGCGGGAGCGTGCGGCCCGCGGGACGTCTCAGGACTACTTCCTGGCGGGCCGCCATGCAGGCTGGTTCTTGGTTGGCGGGTCGTTGTTCGCCTCGAATATCGGATCGGAACACCTGGTGGGGCTGGCGGGAACCGGAGCGGCGAGCGGTGTGGCTGTTGGGCAGTTCGAGGTCCTCGCGTCGCTGATCCTGTTGATTCTCGGCTGGGTGTTCGTACCGTTCTACTTGTCGAGCGGCGTGTTCACCATGCCCGAATTCCTCGAGCGCCGCTACTCCGCGGGCGCTCGCTGGTACCTCGCGATCATTTCGATCATCGGTTACGTCCTCACCAAGATCTCGGTCACGATAGCGGCCGGAGGGATCGTCTTCGAGGCGATCATGGGGATCGACTTTTGGACTGGTGCGCTGGTCGTCGTAATCGTCACCGGCGTGTACACCATCTTCGGCGGGCTACGAGCGGTGCTGTACACGGACCTCTTGCAAATGTTCGTGTTGATTGGCGGTGCGGTCGCCGTCACGATCTTGGGACTCAGCGCCCTGGGCGGATGGGACGCCTTGACGGAAGCCGTCGAACCTGGGTTCCTCAGCGTGTGGAAGCCTATCTCGGATCCGAACTTCCCGTGGACCGGGATTCTGTTTGGAGCCCCGATTCTCGGTGTGTGGTATTGGTGTACGGACCAATTCATCGTGCAACGCGTGCTTGCAGCAACCAACCCCGATCACGCCCGGCGCGGGACGGTGTTCGCGGGCTACTTGAAGCTGCTCCCCTTGTTCATCTTTGTGATCCCCGGCGTGATTGCTTTCGCGCTCTCGCAGCAGAACCGGCTCCAGCTCGCCACCCCTGATCAGGCGCTCCCCACGTTGATTGCGGTATTGCTCCCGATCGGCTTGCGGGGGCTCGTCGTCGCGGGACTCCTGGCAGCGTTGATGAGCTCGCTCTCCTCGGTGTTCAACTCCACGTCTACGTTGGTCACGCTTGACGTGTACAAGAAGCTCCACCCCGAGGCGCCGGAGCGGAGGCTCGTGCTAGTGGGACAAGTCACCACTGGGGTGCTCGTGGTGTTTGGTTTGGCGTGGATACCGTTCATGAAGCTGATCTCGGGACAGCTCTACCAGTATCTTCAGAGCGTCCAGGCCTATATCTCGCCGCCCATCGCCGCGGTCTTCTTGATTGGCGTGCTGTGGAAGCGAGTCAACGCCAACGGTGCCATCGCCGCACTGATCACCGGGTTCGTGCTAGGAATGGGACGCTTGGTGGCGGAGTTATTCAAAGGGCGGCTCGACGGTCTGCTCTTCACCTATGCCGACATCAACTTCCTTCACTTTGCGATAGTGCTGTTCGTGACCTGCACGGCGGTGCTGGTGATTGTCAGCCTACTGAGCCCAGAGCCACCCGCTCCCAAGGTGGCAGGCTTGACGTTTGCAACAGTGGAACCCGCGCCAACGCCAGAAGTCAGCCGCCGCTGGCGGACGATGGATTTGGTGTTGAGTGTGTTCCTCGTTTTCTGCGTCGGGCTCGTATGGATCTACTTCTCATGATGAATGCGCTTTGGCGGGGGGCGCGCATGCGTCAGATACCCTGGGCTGGAAGTCGAACAGCCTTCACCTGCCTGCTTGCGGTTCTCATTGCCATCGGATGTCGCACCGCCGCACCGGCTGGCACGAGTGCGCCAGCTGCTCCGGCCACGCGCTACGATCCATCACGTGACCTCGGATCACTCTTCCAAGACATTCAGCTCGGGCGCGTGTTCGAGGACTCGAAGACGTTCGTGGACGCCCGCCCCGTATCGCCTCCGTCCCAGATTGCCACTCGCTATGCCAGTGCCCGCACCAACGCCCGTTTCGACTTGAGGGCATTCGTTCAAGAGCATTTCGAACTGCCCCAACGCGCGGGCGAGGGCGTTCGCACCGACATGTCACGGACGATGGAGGAGCACATTCGCGCGCTCTGGCCGGCACTCACCAGAACGCCAGATGCGTTGGATCCCTACTCCTCGCTGATCCCACTGCCCAACGCGTACGTGGTGCCGGGAGGTCGCTTCCGCGAGGTTTATTACTGGGACTCCTACTTCACCATGCTGGGCCTGGTGGAGAGCGGCCGGACGGACCTCGTCGAGAACATGCTCGACAATTTTGCGTATTTGATCCGCACAGTCGGTCACATACCGAACGGCAATCGAACATACTACTTGAGCCGCAGCCAACCGCCGTATTTTGCTGCCATGGTGGGGTTGTACGCGTCTGCCACGGACAGCTCGCGAGCGTTGGCCTACCTCGAAGCCCTCGAGGCAGAGCACGCGTTCTGGATGACCGGGGCAGAACAGCTCGCACCAGGTTCGGCGTGGCGGCGGGTGGTGCGACTGGCTGACGGATCAATCCTCAACCGCTACTGGGACGACCGGCCGGCGCCCCGGCCGGAGTCGTATCGTGAGGACTACGAGCTTGGCCAGTCGCTGCCGGCGGCGCGGCGCGAGATGTTGTACCGAAACCTCCGCGCCGCCGCAGAGAGCGGATGGGATTTTTCGAGTCGTTGGATGCGTGACCCGTCCGATCTGCGCTCGCTCGAAACGACGACCCTGATCCCAATTGATCTCAATAGCCTGCTCTATCATGGGGAGCGAACGATCGCGGCGCTCAGAGCGTATCGCGGAGAGACCGGCGATCGAGAGATGGCACAACGATTTGCAGACGCAGCCGAGAGCCGCCGACGGAGATTGGTCGCAGCGGCATACGATCCCGACAGCGGCTACTTCTACGATGTCCGCTGGCGTACGGGTGAGCGCGTGGTCGATCGACCAACCCTGGCCGCCGCTGCCCTGCTTTACTTTGGGCTAGCTACCCCGGACCAGGCCCGCGACGTTGCCGAGCGGCTCGAGAGAGACTTCCTGTCCTCGGGCGGTTTTGTGACCACGCTCATCGCGTCGGGTCAACAGTGGGACGCGCCGAACGGGTGGCCACCGCTGCAGTGGCTCACGGTACAGGGACTGTGTCGCTACGATCAGACGACAATCGCGGAAACGGCGCGAGACCGCTGGCTCGCCCTCAACCGGCGCACGTTCCAGTCGACGGGCAAGATGACCGAGAAATACGACGTGGTCGACGCGGACAGACGTGCTGGTGGCGGCGAGTACCCGACACAGGACGGATTCGGATGGTCCAACGGCGTCGCGCTGGCGTTTGCCGCGCAGCAGCGTGCGGCGCCGCCCGCCGCGCGCGGGCTCCCCTCAACGTGCGGCACCTGACCATGTGTCGTGGGACGGAGGCGTTATGAACGGCCGACGCGACTTCTTGAAGGCCGTGGGCGCGAGCGCCGTGGCTGGTGTCGCAACCGCCGCAGCTGGCCGGTCACTGATGGGATCGACCATCTCTCGCGCCGCGGGCCCTGGACGCCTGCGCCAGTCGGTGTGCCGCTGGCCGTTTGCCGACATTCCGCTCCCTCAGTTTTGCCGCGCCGTGCGCGATGCCGGGTTGAGCGCGATCGACCTTCTCGCACCGGAGGAGTGGACGGTCGCCGCCGATCACGGCCTAATCTGTTCCATGGGATATCCGGCGGTGCGCAGCGATTTCATTACCCGCGGACTCAACGATCCCGCCAATCACCGCCTGCTCCTGGGTGAGCTCGAGCGAGCCCTCCCCCTCGCCGCGCGGCATGGCGTGCCAAACGTGATCGGCATGTTTGGCAACCGTAACGGCCGTAGCGATGCTGAGGGTATCGATGCGTGTGTGAGGGCGCTCTCCACGATCGCACCGCTGGCCGAGCAGGAGGGCGTGACCGTTTGTATTGAGCTGCTCAATAGCAGAGTGGACCACCCGGATTACCACGGCGATCGCACATGGTTCGGGGTACGGGTCATGGAGGCTGTGGGCTCACCGCGAGTAAAACTGCTGTACGACATCTACCACATGCAGATCATGGAGGGCGATGTAATCCGCACGATTCGAACGCATCGCGAGCACATCGCCCACTTTCACACCGCAGGAGTGCCGGGCCGACACGAGCTGGACAATATGCAGGAGCTCAACTACATCGGCATCGCGCGCGCGATTGCCGATCTCCCATTCGATGGCTGGTTTGCGCACGAGTTTATTCCGACACGAGATCCCATCGTGGGCCTCCGCGCGGCAATCGAGCTCTGCACCGTCTAAGGGGCTCTACCCCCGTAACCCCGCTCGCCCTTCCGTCCCCTCTGTGTGCTCCGTGGCGCTATCTCCCGGGTACTAGATCCAACAGCAGGACCTCGAGGGGGGGGAGCGAGGGCGCTGGAACGTAGTTTTCGATACGCCCGTTCCTCGTTACTCGCAGCGATGGACCGCGCGAATTATCGAGGAGGCCTCGCACGTTGTACTCCCCAGCAGTCACGGCGCGCGGCTCCGAAGACACCGCGACGTTCGTTAGCGCTGCCGTACCCAGGTTGGCGACCACCAGGACTGTTCGGTCGTTGTCTCGCCGGAGATACGCCGCTACCGCATCATGAGTGGCTCTGAGCGGAATCAGCTCGCCCGTGCCAAGAGCGGGGTGGGCACTGCGGAGATGGATCAACCGGCGATGGAGGTTGAGCAGCGACGCGGGATCATCGTCCTGGGCTGCGACGTTTGCGGTGAACGAGTCCGGTTGGAGGGGCTCCCACGCCAGCCCCTCGGTGAAACCCACGCCCGGCTGCCGGCGCCAATGCATCGGCGTACGAAGCCGCGGATCCGGTTTGTCTCCGCTCATCCCGATCTCCTCACCGTAGTACACGAAGGGCAGACCCGGTAACGTGAGCAACAGCGTGGCCGCGACCCTCGCACCTGCGATGTCGCCGCCGAGCGCGGTGACTGTTCGGGTCTGATCGTGATTGCGGAGAAACGGTGACCAGCGGTGAGCCGGCAGCTCGCGTTGCAGCCGTAGGAATGGGTCCAGTAGCCTCGTCGCCGAGCCAGCGCGTACGGACTCCATGATCGCTTCGGAGGCTTCGAAGGCAAAGTAGCCGTCTAACTGATCCGGATAGTACCGCAACATGGCACCGATGCTATCCCACACCTCGCCAATCGTGAACGCGTCCGGTTCGGTACGTTGCACATGCGTGGCGAACTCGCGGAGGAAGTTGTGGGTCGCGGGAACGTGTTCGGCAATGCGACCGTAATCTTCCTCTGCCAGATGCTTGACGGCATCGAGCCGGAACCCGTCGGCACCGAGCTCGTCAAGCCAGAAGGTGGCGATTCTCTTCGCTTCCTCCCGAACGGCTGGCGAGTCGTAGTTCAAGTCCGGCATACCACCCCAAAAAATCCCGTAGTAGTACTCATCGCGGACATGGGATCGGTGCCAAACCTGCTGACCCCACGGGCCCTGAGTCCCCGGATCGGTCGGTGACCACAAGAACCACTCGCGGTACGGAGAGTTGGGGTTGAGCAACGCGTCCTTGAAGTACGGATGTTCGCTCGATGCGTGATTGAGCACGAGGTCCACGAGCACTCGAATGCCTCGTTTGTGCGCTTCGAAAACCAGAAGCTTGAAGTCGTCGTTGGTGCCGTAGTCACGCTCAATGCGGTAGTAGTCGATGACATCGTAACCGTGATAGCTCGGCGACTGTGCCACGGGCATCAGCCAGATGCAGCGTGCGCCCAGATCGCGTTGCGTGTCCGGATCGCCGTCATTGATGTAGTTGAGCCTCTGTATCAGCCCTCGCAGGTCGCCTACGCCATCGCCGTCACTGTCTGCAAAAGAGCGGACAAAGATCTCGTAACACACGGCCCCGCGCGTCCAGTCGGCAGCCGTAGTGCTGGAAGACTCTTGTGCGGCACTCCGGGTGGCTGGCCAGAGGATCGTCGTGCCCAACGCGCTGACAACAATGTGGTGCATCCGCATCTAGGAAACCTCAGCTCGATCATGGAGTGTGAGGCGAACAACGTAGTCTCGGTGCCCTTCGCCGACAAGAATCTTGAACCGGAACATTGGAGAAGGCTGGTGGACCCCAACGCTTCGGGAGGCAATGTGTCGCGGAGGTCTGAACTGCCAGGTACATTATTGGCACTCATCTTACCTTTTGCACAACTCAGGACGGTTTCGGCGAATGCATGTGCTCGCATCGCTCATTGTAACACAGGCTCTTTTTCAAGTCGTACAGACACCGATTCTCGAGTTCCCCGAGCCGGAATTGGACGATCCCGCGGCGTATGAGGGGTACTCGACTCGCTTCTTTCGAGACTCGCATCGCAACCCCTTTCAAGTCTATCTGGACACTCGGAGTGGGCGCGTGGTGCATGTGTGGGCAGACGCCTCGAACGCCAGCGCGGCGTTTACCGTACGCGGGCCGTCGGGCGAGCCAGCACCGTTGGCGTGGGGTGGACCCGGTGCGGCACCCCATTTCGATGGCCGCCGCCGCGCCATGCGCCACCGGCTCGAGTCCCCCTTGGATGCACTCGAGATCGGTTGGTTCGTGCTGGGCACGATGCGTCAGGAACGCGATTTCCAGTATTGGCAATGGCACAAGCGTCCTTACGGCGACGAGGCGTTCTCCCTGAAGGAGCTGACGGATCTCATCGATGACTTGGAACGAGTCCGTCCGGCGGAGCGGCAACGTCATCTGGCTCTGTTGAACGCCACCGACGTGGCCGAGCTGCGCTCGCGGGTGCATCCCCACGTGTCCATGACCCGTGAGGCGCTTGGCTGGATCGCCTCGGTCCAGCAGAGGACTCTGGACGGCCGGAACGAGATGACGCTCGAACTGCGGGGCGATACGCGGGAGACGACGGCCAGCGTCACGAATGGGGTCCTCTCGATCCGCGCTCGCTCCGGTGGTGGAATCCAGTTCGACATCACCGTAACGACGGACGCTCCAGTGCTGACACCGCTCGACCGTGCCGAGATATTCAACTCGGCGTTCGACGCGTTCTACCAACGTCAGAAGCGGATTGCAGATAGCGTGCGCACGTTGTCTTCGTCCCCGCCTACGCTGGACTCGCGCGTGGCCTCCTTTCGGCGTCTCGAACGGGAGATCCGCGGTCTCGAGCTGTTGAGCTTCGAGGAGAAGCTCATGGCATCGATGCCCAACTACGCGACCTACTTTGGTCGCGACATGATGATGGCGGCGCTCATGCTCGAACCGATTTCGTCGGTGGACCTGCAGGAGCATGTGATCGCCAGCGTGCTCGGGAAGGTGGCGCCGTCAGGTGACGTGAGCCATGAGGAGGCGCTGGGCGGCCAGGCAATTCGCGAGAACGCCGCTGAGTACAGTGCGCACATACGCGCGTGGGAGGAGGCCCGCGAGAGCGACGAGGCCGCCGCCAGAGAGCACCTCGCCGCTGCGCGTGACCTACTGGCAAACCTGCAAGCGGTGCGAGAGAACTATCACATGATCGACGATGACTTTCAGCTCGCGGTGCTCGTCGACCGATACCTCGCGCGTGTCGATGCACCGGCTTCCAGGAAGCGGCGCTTCCTCAGCGAGACCGGGGCGAATGGCTTGCCGCGGGTCGACGCGCTCATGCGGAACCTCGCACTCGTAGCTGCGCTTTCCCGCCCCTATGTCGAAGAGCCAACAGCGACCAACCTGGTTGGCTTCCTCCACCGCGACGACAAAGGCTGGCTCCCCGGGAGCTGGCGTGACAGTCGCGTTGGGTACGGGAACGGCCGGTTTGCCATGGACGTCAACGCCGTCTGGGTTCCCAAGGCGTTGGAGGCGACACAGCGCATCCTTCAGAAACTCGAGGAGCTCGACCTGCCAACCCGCAGCGCGGTATCACGGGTGCCAGCGAACCCTGCGGCACTCGTTCGATACCTCGACGATCCAGCCACCCTGCAGTCGGCGATCACCACGTGGCGCGGCGCACGCCGTCACTTCGAGGTGCGCTTCACACCGGACGTCATCCGCGAGCACGTGGCGAAGGCGTTGGAAGCCATGGGTGAACGCGGACGCAGCTATTGGCGAACCCGATTCGAGCAAGACGGTGCCGCGCAAACGCCGTTGTGGGTCCTCGCAGTCGCACTCGATAACGAAGGTCGACCGATCCCAGCGACTAACACCGACCCGGCGACCGATCTCTTTCTGGAGGATTACACCGACCTGATTCTGAATGGAACGGTCGAGACGGCTACGGTGCTCCGGATGGTCGACGTCATTGGCCGGCCGTATCCGGTGGGCCTCTTGGTTGACGGCCTCGGACCCCTCGTCGTGAACGACGTGTACGCCAGCGCAACGGTCCAGCAGCAGTTTCGCGACGACCTGTATCATTCACCGCGCGTGGTGTGGGGCCGCGAGGTCAATCTCCTGTTTCTCGGCCTTGGGCGTCAGATTGCCGCGGCGTACGACGCATCGGGACGGCTGCGAGACGACAGTGAAGCCCCGCGAACGTATGTGAGAACGCTGTGGGATCTTCTCGAGGCCACCCTGGAGGCCGTCGAGGCTTCTGGACTGCGCCATAACGAGCTGTGGAGTTACCGGATCGACAACGGCGTTTTGCGGCCCGTGCGCTACGGGACCAGCTCGGACATCCAGCTGTGGAACGTGACCGATCTAGCCGTGCGCTTTGTGCTGGACCAGCTGCCGGCGCCGCCTCCACCGTGATAACTCCCCCAAGCAGCTCATTTTCGCTATCGATCGGCCTCGCCGTGCAACCATTTTCTGCCCGCGTGACCTCTCCGTTCCCCTCGGCACCCTCAACTGCAACCATACCTGTGGATCCCTGCTGGGGAAACACGGAGGCGACAGAGACACTGTCTCAGAACTTACCCGAATGAGACCAGCTGGTATTCGAGTGCCGGTAAGGAACGTTCAAATAAACTTCATCCTATCCTTCACGCTCGATGGCCCATGGTTTGTGTACAGGTTGAATCATGCCAAAGACAGGCGAATCGTGGGGTTTCTTATCTCAACCGCTCAAAGCCCTCCGGGAGCTTTCCGTGCGGAGTCCTCCCCATCACGACGTCGATCAAGAGACGCTGAAGGAGCTCATCGAGCACCTCGACGGCGTCAGAGACCAAGCGGCGACGCTCGAAGACGAGTTCGCTGACACGCTCGCTGAAGTCTCGCCGGCGTTCCAAAAGTCGGCGCGGAACCTCCTGCAGTACCTCGCACTCCGTCATTTCGACCTCCGCGGCATCCAGCGCCGACTCGGTGCGCTTGGCCTCTCATCGTTGGGTCGTTCCGAAGCACACGCCCTGGCAACCGTCTACGCGGTGCGCCGCGCGCTGGAACGGGCGGCGGGACAGCGCCCGACCGACGATCTGCAGCCCGATCCGGCCGTCACCTATTATGAGGGTGCTGCGCTGCTGAAGGCGAACACGCTCGCACTGCTGGGCGAGGCACCAAAGGGCCGAAGCGTCCGAATCATGGTGACGTTGCCGACGGAAGCCGCGCGCGACTATCGATTGGTGCGAGACCTGGTCACGGCCGGTATGAACTGCGCCCGCATCAACTGCGCGCACGATGACCAGGCGGCGTGGACTCGTATGGTCGAGCACATCGAGCGAGCCACAGCGGAAACAGGCTATAGCTGCAAGATCTTCATGGACCTCGCCGGTGCGAAGGTGAGGACCGGTCCGGTGGAGCCCGGACCGCGAGTTATGAGGTGGCGTCCCAAGCGAGATGTCCGTGGACAGGTCCAATCACCGGCCCGGATCTGGTTCGCGCCTCCCGGTGTCGCCCCACCTGGCGATGTGCCCGCCGATGCGGTCGTTCCCGTTACGTCCGACTGGGTCTCACATGTTCACACGGGCGACGCCATTGAGTTTCTCGACGCCCGTGGCTCGCACCGCAAAGTCAAGGTCGTGGCAACGGTCAACGATGGGTTTTGGGGTGAATCGCGGAAAACAGCCTATGTCGAGACGGGAATCGAACTCCGGTTGATGGAGCGTAACGGCCCCGGACACACGACCAGAATTGGAGAGCTTCCGCCGGCCGAGGTCCCGATCGTGTTGTTCGAGGGAGACACACTCGTGCTGCACGCCGACCCTGCGCCCGGAGCGCCAGCCGTCCGCGCAGCGGACGGCACCGTGCTGGCTCCCGCTCACATCTCGTGCACCTATCCCGACATCTTCCAGCAACTGGCCCCCGAGCATCCGGCGGCGTTCGATGATGGCAAGATCCATGGCATCGTGCGGTCGGCCAACGATCACGAGGTGCACGTGGAAATCACCTTGGCCAGGCCCGGTGGGAGCAGGCTTCGCGGCGATAAGGGGATCAACTTTCCCGATGCCGTGCTACGTGGGCACCTCACCCATAAGGACCTGGCGGATCTCGACGTCGTGGTAGAGCATGCCGATGGTCTCGGCGTTTCGTTCGTAAACGAGCCCGCCGACGTGATACGGCTCCAAGACGAGGTTCGGAAGCGAGGCCGTGAAGACATGGCGATCATCCTGAAGATCGAAACGCGGAGCGGCTTACAGCGTCTTCCCAGGCTCTTGCTGGCGGCCATGCGGACACACCCAATTGGCGTGATGATCGCACGGGGCGATCTGGCCATCGAGTGTGGATGGGAGCGGCTGGCCGAGGCCCAGGAAGAGATCCTCTGGTTTTGCGAAGCGGCTCACGTTCCGGTCATCTGGGCAACCCAGGTTCTCGAGACGCTCGCCCGAAGGGGAGTGCCGTCCCGTGCGGAGATTACCGACGCCGCCATGGCCGAGCGAGCGGAATGTGTGATGCTCAATAAGGGACCGTATGTCACACGGGCAGTGCGCCTCCTCCACCACATCCTCCGGCGGATGCAAGAACACCAGGAGAAAAAGACACCAAAGCTCAGACACCTCACCCTTGCGGGAGACCTGTAGCGCTCCCCCGCCGTTGCCTCGCAACTCAGTATCGGTCACAGCAACGGACACGTGCAGCCACCCCTCCGTTGGCCTCTCGGCGCACGACCGGTAATTTCATGGAACTTGAGAGATTCCACGGAATGATGACTTATTTGAAGAGCGCCTTCCTCGCAGCCTTTGCGTTCGCCGGAATGGCCTGTAACGGAATGGATGAAGTGCCCACCCTTCCCCCTCGGCCGTTACGCATCACTGTGCCGCAAGGCTTCTTGGCGGAGATCTACACAAGTGGATTCGACCTTCCAACCTCGATCGCCTTCCCACCCGATGGATCGGACCGTCTATTCGTGAACGAATTACAATCGGGTACCGTCTGGATCGTGGTCGACGGCGCTCGGCTCGCCGAGCCCTTCGTTCAGGTTCTGACCAATACCACGGGCGGATTTCCCGTGGACGGTGAGAACGGTCTGTTGGGGATCGCGTTCGATCCGGAGTACGCCACCAATCGGTACGTCTACTTCACGTATGCGACGCGAACCGACTCGGGCACCTTTGGCAGCGTCGCGCGACTGACAGACGTTAACAATCGCGGAGAGGATCTCACCGTTTTGCTAGAAGGAATTCCAAGCGCCCCCGGCCATCAGATCGAGAGTTTGGCCTTTGGGCCGGATGACAAGCTCTATGTATCGACGGGTGATGCGTTCATGGAGGACCAGGTCCAGGACACCGACACGTTTCTTGGAAAGATTCTCCGAATGAATCCGGACGGCAGCATACCGGCCGACAATCCATTCGCCAACTCGTACACGTATGCGTATGGCATGCGCAACGGCTTCGACCTGGTATTTGACGAAGCTGGAAACCTGTACTCCACCGACAACGGACCCGATCATAGCGACGAGCTGAACCAGATCCAAGAGGGTGGCAATTACGGATGGCCGATGCGGCTCGGTTACACGTCGATGCCGGAGTTCGTAACGCCGCTCCACGTGTGGACACAGATCGTCGCGCCAGGCGGGATGATCGTCTACCGGGGAACCCAGTTTCCGGCAGCGTATCGCGGCAAGTTATTGCTGGTGCTCTTTGGCTTCACCTTTACTCAGGGACCGAGCGATCGGGCCAAACGTGTCCAGATGGTCGATCTCAGCTCGGCGCCCCCAGTATTTCAAGATTTTGCCGTCTACGACTTCGCCGGCTTCGGCAACCCACTCGACATTACCGAGGGACCCGACGGCAGCATTTACCTGAGCGACATCTTCCAGGGACGGATCTACAGAATTCGCTACACTGGCTAATGCGGACGGTGCCATGAGGGTTACGTACGCCCGGTCACTCCTGGTCATTTGGACGGCGATGTTCCTTGTCGCGTGCGAGCGCACGTCGACGACCAGAGCGCCCGCGGCGCTTCCTGAGGAGCCTTCGCTGCTCTTTCGCAACGTCGAAATGCCAACCGCGTACGTGGGTGATGATGCCTGTACCAACTGCCATGAATCGGCGGCGTCCGCGTACCAAGCTCACGCCATGGCGAAGTCCTTCCATGAATGGACGCCTGAGAGCCGCATCGAAGCGCCGCTCGATGAACCGATCGCACACCCACCTAGCGGGTTTGTCTATTCGGTCGTCGAGGTGGGTGGTGAGCTCTTTCAGGAGGAGTTCATCATCGGACCGGGTGGATCCCGCTTGCACGAGCTGCGGCGGCGTATCGACTACGTAATGGGCAGCGGTACTATCGCACGGACCTACTTCACCGCGGAAAACGGTCGTCTGTTCCAGCTCCCACTCACATGGTACCGCCAGAAAGGCTGGGATTTCAGCCCGGGATACGAGCTGAACAATCCCCGGTTCGATCGACTCATGCCGGATCGCTGTATCGCGTGTCATGGAAGCTATCCGCAGCCATTGCCTTTTTTGGAGGGGAAGTATGCCATGCTTCCACCAGGCATTGGCTGCGAGCGCTGTCACGGCCCCGGCGCCCTTCATGTAACCGAGCGATCGGCAGACACCACCGTCGACAGCACGTACGACAGCAGCATTGTCAATCCGAAGCACCTACCCTTCGAGCGTCGTCTCGACGTGTGCGAGCAGTGCCACGTACACACCCCCGTGTCGGTGCTGCGCGAAGGAGAGGACGCCTTCGGCTATATGCCGTCACAGCGGTTGGCGGATCACATAGCTTTCTTCAAGCCGGCGGGCAGCATCGATGTCGTCTCACACGCCGACCGCTTGCGACAGAGTGCCTGCTTTGTCGGAAGCCGGAGCAGCAACCGTCCGTTGGATTGTGCAACGTGCCATGACCCGCACGGCCCACTTACCGATCAAGCAACGCAGAACGTCACCTGCCAGAGCTGTCACCCCGTCGACGCACTGGCCGGTCGCATGGACGGACCCGCTGCCCGCGCTGACCACCATCGCTCCGCGGATTGCGTAACCTGCCACATGCCCCAGGTCAAAGAACGGACCATTCCCCACGGATCGTTCACAGACCACTGGATCCGCATCGTCGCCGATACGCCGGAACCTGAGATCACCCGTCGGACCACGGATCGTCCCGTCGAACCGTACTTCGAACGCGACCGCCGTGGGGCGCTCGGGGCCATCTATCAGGCGATGGGTGAGGTGGTCTACGCAACGTTGGCGGACAACTCCCTGTTGCTGGACGAGGCGGCAGAGGCGCTCGACCGTGCACTCGCCGCGGACACGACGCTCAGGGATCCACACTTCCTGCTTGGCTTGGCCTACCGTCAGCTGGGGCGGAATGACGACGCAATTCGGGTGCTCGAACGTGCAGTCCGGTTGAATCCCGGTCACCCGGACCGTGTACACGCCCTCGCCCGTGCATATGAAGCGTCAAATCGCAACACGGACACAATCGCGAGCCTCTATCAACAGGCGCTCGAGCTTCAGCCCGCACTCGCCTGGGTCCGCGCGGATTACGCGCACTTCCTCCACGCTCTCGGGCGGCGGACGGAGGCCGAGGATGCGTATCGAGCGGCGTTACGGGAGCAGCCGAGCCTGCATGTCGCGGCATTCAATCTCGGGACGCTCCTGACGGGAATGGGCCGTCATCGCGAGGCGTCGGAGGCCTTTGAGTCGGCGGTACGTCTCAACCCCTCGCTCGCCGAGGCGCTGGCTCCGCTCTTTCTCATCCGCGCGAGCGGAACCGCCATTGTGGGGATCCGAGAGGCGGGATCGCCGCTCGCCAGATTGCCGGTCCGCTATCGTGGGCCGAATGCGGTGCAGGTGTCGGTGAGCACTACAGCAACTGTCCCGGCGCTCGCCATCTCGAACGTCCCGCCGGGCGCACAGGTACGGATTCTCGAACCCGATGGCACGGTCGTCCGCGCGCTACGAGCTGCTGAAGCACCCCGTGTGACGTGGGACCTGCGAAGCGCAACCGGTAACCCCATCCCCGGCGGTCTGTACCACGTTCACGTCCAGGGACAGGATTCGTCCGGCCGGCCGCTTCCCCCACAGCGCTTCGCGGTCGGCGTTGTCAGCGTAGGCGGCCGGTAGACGCGCGGCCACTCACAACTCCATCCGTTTGCTCGCCTCGACCGCGTAATCGCACGCCCGCGCTGTGAGCGCCATGTACGTGAGGGAGGGATTTTTTGGCATGCGGTGGACGTCATGCACGCTCCGTCGGTCACAAACACGTTGGGCACGTCGCGTAGCTGATTCCGCGCGTTGAGCACGGATGTACGCGTTTGCTTCCGGGGTGTCGGTCGCGGGGATGATTCGATCGACCATCTGGCCGAGCAAATCGAGCTGATCTGGCGTGAGCACCGCGGGGGTCCATCCGGGCGTTGGTGGTGCCGCCCGGCACCCAGAGAGAACGGCCGCCATGGCAGGCGCGGATATCGCACCACCGACGATCAGGGTCAGCCGGTGGAGCGCTTTGCGACGGGAGACATCGATCGACTCGCCTCGTGGTACAAGGAGAATCACAGTGCAGCGCGGCCCTTGAGTTGCGGAGCGAAAGGGTGCCCGCAAATCCCCTCGACCCCTGAAGCGGTCCGCTGTTCTTGTTTCTACCGGTTCCGGCTGCCACTTTCCCGGCCGCAACCCGGTGAACGGATCGATCCCTAGAGGCACACATGCCCCAATTCCAGCTCGCGGTGCCCGACCTCGTGATGGTAGCGCTCTACGTCGTCTTCATCGTGACGCTCGGCTTTTATTTCGCGAGGCGCACCGGAACCACCGACGACTACTTTCTCGCAGGGCGTTCACTGACCTGGTGGCTCATCGGGTTTTCGCTCTTTGCCTCGAACGTATCGTCTAGCACACTGGTGGGATTGTCATCCTCGGCCTTCAGCTCGGGGATCTCGGTCTACAACTACGAGTGGATGGCTGCGCTCGTCCTGATCGTATTCCTCGTGTTCTTCCTGCCGTTCTATATAAAAACGCGTGTGTACACGATGCCCGAGTTTCTCGAGCGGCGGTTCGATCCTCGATCGCGATACTACTTCTCGGCGCTCCTAGTCTTCATGAACATCACCATCGACACGGCGGCCGCCTTGTACGCGGGAGCCCTGGTCATCCAGATCATTTATCCGGGTGTCCCACTCTGGACTTCAGTGGTCGTGCTCGGGATCGTGGCGGGTGCCTATACGATTGCCGGGGGGTTGAAGGCCGTGGTGTACACGGACGCAGTACAGGCCGTGCTCCTGCTGATCGGTGCCCTGCTGGTATCGGTACTCTCGTTCAACGCCATCGGAGGCTCGTGGGCAAGTGTCGTCGCCGCGGTGCCAGCGGATGACTTGTCGATCGTACGACCCGCCTCCGATCCGGTGCTACCGTGGCCCGGACTCGTCACAGGCGTTTTCCTGCTCGGCTTCTATTTCTGGGGCACCAACCAGTTCATGGTGCAGCGAACCCTGGGTGCGAAGGATCTGAATCACGGTCGTTGGGGTGCACTCTTCGCTGGATTGCTCAAACTTCCAATCATTTTCATCATGGTATTGCCCGGCATCTTTGGACGGTTACTCTATCCACCCGCCGAATTTCCCATGCTGGCACAGAACTCGGATCTCATCTTCCCAACCTTGATGTTCGACTTGCTACCGGTGGGGATCCGGGGCCTCATCATCACGGCTTTGGTGGCGGCCATCATGTCGAGTGTGGACTCGACGCTGAACTCGGCATCGACGCTCGTGACCATGGACTTTCTCAAGAAGATCAAGCCCGAGATGCCGAACCACAGCTTGGTGATTGCCGGCCGAATCGTGACCTTTGCATTCATGACGCTCGCCATCTTGTGGGCACCGCAGATCATCAAGTTCCCCAACATCTGGACATACCTGCAACAGATGCTGGCCTATCTGGCTCCGCCCATCGTCGCGTGCTTCTTCGCGGGCGTATTTTGGAAACGTGCGAACGGTCATGGAGCCTTGGCTGCCTTAGTTGTCGGTCACCTCGCCGCCGCGATCACCTTTGGTTTGGCGCTCTCCGAGTCGATCATCGTCCAGACGCACGCGCTCACGGCGGAGCAGTTGCAGCTGGCCGCCGGCGGGACACCGGTCATTCACTTCCTCTACCTCGCGCCAATCCTCCTCGTCATCTCGTTGGCGGCACTGGCGATCGTCAGTCTTGCCACGTCAAAGCCCGATGAAGAGGTGGTGCGCACCCTGACGTGGTCGCCAGCACTGCTCGCAGAGGAAGCAGACGAGCTCGCACGGCTCCCCTGGTACAAGAACTACCGGTACCAATCCGTTGGAATGCTGGTGCTGATCGCGATCTTCGTGATCGCATGGTGGTAGCGTGGCGACCGTGGTCGCGATGGGTGAGGCATTGTGGGATCTGTTCCCGGACGGCGCGCGCCCAGGTGGTGCCCCGTGCAACGTAGCGTATCACGCCGCCCGACTCGGCGATCGCGGCGTCATCGTCACCCGCGTTGGAAATGACCGGCAGGGATCGAAGCTCGTTCGCTTTCTTCGCGACCGTGGAGTCCGAATCGAGTACGTGCAGTGGGATAGCGTCAAACCCACGGGCACGGTCTCGGTCACGGTCACTGATGAAGATCCGGAGTACAAGATCACCGAAGACGTCGCGTGGGACTACATCGCGATCGAGGACGAGGCGCGTTCACTCGTGCGCGTCGCGGATGCCATCTGCGTAGGCTCGCTCGCACAGCGATGTGCCACCAGTAGGAACACCATCCAGCAGCTGTTGGCTGAGACGAACGACGACGCCATCGTCATCTTCGACGTCAACCTCCGTCCGCCGTTCATCGACGCGACCGTCATCGAAGCGACCCTGCGCCTGGTCGACGTGGTCAAGATGAACCAAGCAGAGGTGGAGCAGTTGTCGGTATTGCTAAAACGACCGTCACTCCTCCAGTGGCTGCTTTACGACATCGGCGTGTATGCGGTGTGTGTGACGCGCGGGGCGGCTGGCGCCGCGATTACAACTGCGGATGGTGTCGTTACGACCGCCGGGGTAGCGGCCACGGGCGCTTCGGGTGACACCGTTGGCGCGGGGGATGCCTTTACGGCCGCAATCGCCCACCAGCTGGTTCGTGGTGTCACATTGAGCGACGCCCTTACGGTGGCAAACCGCTACGCGGCGCTCGTCGCGAACAGGAAGGGGGCAATGCCAGATTTTTCTGCGGAGGAACTCGCAGGAATCGGGCTGCCACAGAGCACACGGAGACGTACAGCGAGATCACGCAAGAACTCGTAGAGCGGGTCGTAACCACCCACACACCGCACGTCGGGATTGGCCTCAGGAACTCAGACATAGCGCGAAAACAACACTTACGCTTCCACCGGCGTCCCAACCAGCTCGGAGTCGCGCAGCGCCGCGTATGCGGTTTGCCCCTGGATGAAATCTGTCGCCGCGTGCAGGATCATTGGGAGCCAGAGGCTGCCGCTCAGCACGTAGAGTCCCGCGGCGACCAAACCCGCAATGCCAGTTTTCATCATGCCCGCCACACCTTGATAGAAGTGCGCGTAGCCAAACAGCAGCGAAGAAATGACCACTGCCATCCACAGGCTGGTGAACTGACTGAGGTACCAGATGAGAAAGCCCCGGTAGAGCAATTCTTCGCAGATTCCCGCCGTCACCGACAGCGCTCGAAACCAGAAGAGCTCCTGGCGGTTGTGTGGAAGTAGGGAGACGAGCGACCCCAGCGCCTCCTGCACCGCCGCACGGTACCGCTCGCTGCCAGCGACCTTGCGCCACTGCACGACGAATCCCGCGATCACAATGAGAACGAATGCCGTGGCAAGGTAGAAGCCGGACCCGACAGTTGCCGACACACCGAGGTCCGGCCAGGGCCTGTGGCGAACGGCCCACCATACGATCGTGACGACTGTAAGGCCCCACTGCCAGGCAAGGGTCTCGATGTACTCGCGCACGAGCGCTCCGCGATGCCCAGCTTCCAGGCCGCGTCTCAGCTTCCGGAAGGCCCATGCACCGTAAATTGGGAAGACGCCCACGAGGAGCATGGTGACGAGATGGTCTAAGAGTGTGAGAGACGGAGGCATTGTTCATGTCAACATTATTATTTATGTTTTAGTAAATAATGGTACCACGCAGACCTGTCAAGTCGCCGCGCCGCCGAGGCCCTACAATGCCCAAAGATCGCCCTGCGTCCCGCCACAAGCGTTCCTCTCGCGCGGGGACATTTCGAGTCAAGACATTGGAGCAGGCCCGGGTTCTGTCCGATCCGTTCCGCTTCCGCATTCTCCAGGCTTTCGTGAAGGAGCCCCGCACGACGAAGCAGGTGGCGGATGGGTTGGGTGAAAAGGCGCCGCGTTTGTACCGTCACGTGGAAGCGCTGCGCAAGGCGGGTTTCCTCGAATTGGTCGAGGAGCGCAAGAAGCGCGGGACCGTGGAGCGTTACCTCCAGGCGGTCGCTACCCGCTTCGTAGTCGATCGATCGCTGTTTGACGCTGCTGAGACCGAAGCCACCAGCGAGCCGGACCTGATGATCCAAACGATCTTCGATACGACGGAGGCGGAGGCCCGACGGGCTACGGCCATGGTCAGTGACGACACGGACCCCGCCCTGCTACCTGTCGTTGCCCGCTTTGGCGGCACCGGCACCAAGGAACAGCTCGCGCGGCTGCGCGCGAAGCTCGTCGAGTGGATTGCCGAGTGCGAGGACGTTGGTGATCCCTCGGCGGGAGAGAGGCACCACTTCGCTGGCTTGATCGCCTTCTATCAGACAGAGGACTCAGCACTCGACTGAACCGCGCTGTCTGTTCTGTTCATTCCAAGACCCTGTAGTGCGGCTCAGCGAGACGCCGTCGCTCGGGCCAGGCTCACGACGTCACGACGACGGCCTCGAGTGGTTGCAGCGTTAGTCTATCAGTGACCGCGGTGCCCTCACTCGCACGGTGCGTCGATACGACGATGCGGCCGCGGACGTTCACCTGATCAATCGGGACGGGCTCACGCGCGAAGTTGACCGCCACCACCGCGCGCTCAGTACCGCTGGTGCGCTCGAAGACGAAACAACTGGGTGGCACGGGATCCAGCGGCCGATAACCACCTGTTCGAAGCGCCGGCGAGGCTCGCCTGATCTTCAGCAACTTGCGGTACAGGTTGAGGTGGGAGTCTATCTCGCGCAGTTGCGACTCGACATTGCGAGTCGCGTAGTCGTCCCCAAACGGTAGCCACGGCTCGGCGGCCGCTGTGAAGCCCGCCCCAGGTCCGGGGGACCACGGCATGGGGGTGCGGCTACCGTCTCGACTGAGTTCGGGCTCAGCGAACCCCCAAGGGTCTCGTTGTTTCTCTGACGGAATCCGGGCCTCACGCATGCCAAGCTCGTCGCCGTAGTAGAGCGTGGGTGAGCCGCGGAGCGTGAGGAGCAGCACGGCGGCCTGGCGGCTCTCTCGTTCACCCAGTCGGGTCGCCAGCCGCTTCTCGTCGTGATTCCCCATAGCGTAGTTTGGCCATGCCCCGTGAGGTATGGCAGTCTCGATACCATCCACCACCCCACGCACGCCTTGCGCTGTCCAGGGTGCCTTCATGAGTCCGAAGTTGGATGGCATGCTCAGCTCGTCGAGGTCGCCGTAATACAGCGCTAGCTCGTTCCAGTCGAAGAGGTGCATCTCCCCGAGCGCCATTCGTGCGGGCTGGCGCTCCTCGAGCAGGGCCCGCACGCGACGATAGATCTGGTGAACGTCCGGGTGCCCCTTGTCATGAGGGTGCAGTTGCGCGTCATACGCGCCCAGCGATTTGTGCACCAACGGTGAACCGGTGGGGTTTGGCGGGTTGTCGCGCTCCTCGGGATCCTTCATGATGAAGTGCGCCGCATCGATGCGAAATCCGTCGACAGATCGGTCGAGCCAGAAACGCATATGGTCGAGCATTGCCGCCTGTACCGCCGAATTTCGCCAATTGAGATCGGGCTGCTCCTTCAAGAAGGAATGCAAGTAGTATTGGCCCGTCCTTTCGTCGAGTTCCCATGCCGATCCACCGAACACACTGAGCCAGTTGTTGGGTGGCGAGCCGTCCGGCTTTGGATCGCGCCACACGTACCAGTCGCGCCGAGGATGATCGCGACTGCGGCGTGACTCCGCGAACCAAGGATGCTGATCCGAGGTGTGATTCATGACGAAGTCGACGATGACCTTGAGACCCGTCCGGTGGGCGTGCTCCACGAGGCGGTCGAACGTCGCGAGATCGCCGAACAGCGGATGCACATCGCGGTAGTCGGAGACGTCATAGCCAAAATCGGCCATGGGAGAGGGATAGAACGGAGTGATCCAGATCGCATCGACAGCGAGCGTCTCGCTCAGGTAGTCCAACCGTTCAATGACCCCCTGAAGGTCGCCCACGCCATTGCCGGTCCTATCGCAGAAGCTTCTGATGTAGATCTGATAGACGACGGCACTCTGCCACCACTCGTGTCGAGCTTCGTGACACACGATCTCTCTTCCGCGCAGGTCTGAATCGGTGCGATCGGTGAGGCTACGACGAATCGCCGGTCGCGCTGGCAACCTCGGGAAGGTCGCCGGATAACGTGTCTGTGTCGCGGTACGTCAGGCCGAATCCGTAAGGAAAGAGCGGGTCATAGGTCGGGTCATTACGGTTCAGACTCGTCTGCGCCGGATCTCGCGGCCAACTGCTGGGCAGCTTTCCCGTAAAGTCGTACTGTATTTGACCGTCGTTATCGCGGAACAGCACATCGGCGATTCCGCCTCCCTCGGATCCAGGGAACCACGCGGCCACGAATGCGGTGGACGCGTTGAGCTCCGGATTGACCCACAGCGGCCGTCCGGTCAGGAACACCGAGACCACCGGTATTCCCTGCTCCTGCAATCGGCGCAACAGGTCAAGAGGCCCCCCCTGTCGAGCAGAAAAACTCAATGACTCGACATCGCCCATCATCTCGGCATACGGGGGCTCGCCGAAGACGACAATGGCCACATCCGGCCGCTGGCGGAACGATCCGTCGGCACTTAGGGTCGCGCGGCCACCGCCGGCGGTCACGACTTCTCGAACGCCACGGAAGATTGAGGTGGCGCCAGGAAAGTCCGCGTTTTCGGTCTCGGTTCCCTGCCAGGTCACGGACCAGCCGCCCGACTGTTGGCTGATATTGTTCGCTCCATCTCCTGCGACCAGCACGTTTGCGTTACGCAGCAGCGGCAGCAGCCCCCCAGCGTTCTTGAGCAGCACGAGCGATTCGCGCACGGCCCGCCGCGCAAGACGTCGGTGCTCGGCGGCACCGATGAGGGACTGATTACCGGCGAGAGCGCGCGACGAGGGCCGACCCTTGGCGAACAATCCGGCTCGTGCCTTCACCCGCAGAATGCGGCGCACGGCATCGTCCACACGCGTTTCCGAAATGTCGCCTGCACGGACCTGCTCGAGCGTATTTGCGATGAAGGCCTTCCAATCCTCCGGCACCATGATCATGTCGATACCCGCATTGATTGCCTGCGCGCATGAGTCATTACGACATCCAGGCACCTCGCCGTGACCGTTCCAATCGCCAATTACAAAGCCGTCGAACCCCATGCGTTCTTTTAAAACCTCGGTGAGCAGATACCGACTTCCGTGAATCTTCGCGCCGCGCCAACTATTGAATGAGGCCATGACCGTCTGGACACCCGCTTCCAGAGCCGGCACATAACCCTGTGCGTGGATCTCCAACAGCTCCTGCTCACTGGCCAGGTTGTCTCCCCGGTCGACTCCTCGATCTGTTCCCCCGTCCCCAATGAAGTGCTTGGCCGTCGCGACGACGTGGGAGTCGCTCAAGAATGTGGGCGAGGTGACCAGTCCCTGAAGGCCCGTGACCATCCGCCCGGCGTAGCTTCTCACGATCTCCGGATCCTCCGAATACCCCTCATATGTGCGGCCCCAACGGTCGTCCCTAACCACTGCGAGCGTGGGAGCGAAGTTCCAGTCAATGCCGGTCGCTGCAACCTCGAGCGCCGTGACCTCGCCGATTTGCTGGATCAGGTCCGGGTTACGTGCCGCACCCAGCCCGATGTTATGAGGGAATAGCGTCGCACCTCGCACATTGTTATGACCGTGCACGGCATCGGTTCCCCAGATGATCGGGATCGGAATGCGACCGGCCGAGCTATCCATGGAAGCGTCGTAAAACGCATCGGCCAGGGTGACCCACTCCGCAGCGCGAGCAGCCCTGGACCGATTGGGATGGGAACCGCCGCCGTTGAGAACCGATCCGAGGTAATACGTGCGGACGTCCGACGGTGTGACATTCTGAATTTCCGCCTGGACCATCTGACCGACCTTTTGTTCCAGCGTCATCCGCGACAGGAGGGATCCGAGGTGCTCTTCCAGAGTCGGCTCGGCAGGGATCGGATTCGCAACGCGAGGCCAATTCACGGCGTCTTGGTCACCGGGCCCGCCACAACCCACGAACATCACGACGGCAATCGACTTCAGGAACGGTGGCTGACGCAATCTGGTCATGGTTTTCGTCCAAGCTTGAGTGGTCCTTGGCACCCAATATGCCTTGCCGATCCAATGCTCGCGAGGGATCCTCGGCACGACGCACCACGCCAAAGAACAGGATACTGCAGATTACTGTGAATCTATTGCGTCGGTGGAATCAACACGGCATCGATGACGTGGATCACACCGTTTGTAGTCAGTATGTCTGCCGCAATCACCTGCGACTGGTTGAGCAGCACCCCACTCGTGAGGTCAACTTCGATTGTACTTCCCTGCAGAGTCGTGATCGGTAAGCCGTCCAACTCCCCAGAGAACACGAACCCATCTGCCACGTGATATGGAAGTACATCGCCCAAGGCTGCCGGATCAGCCAGAAGGGCGCCCAAGGTCCCCGATGGGAGTGCGTCGAATGCGGCGTCCGTCGGTGCGAAGACGGTGACGGAAAGGGACGCGGGTCGACGAGCAAGGCATCCAACGTACCTGCCGGAAGCGCGGCAAACGCCTCATTTGACGGTGCGCCGTAGGGTCTGATCTGACTATTGTCAATTTAAGAAGCAACTATTAAATTGTACATTAGTTAGACAGGACGTAAACAATGACACGCATCTACCGTTTGGAGCGCGAGCAGTGGGTCCCCTGCTCCAGGAACGAGGTGTTCGAGTTCTTCTCGAGCGCGCAGAATCTAGAGCTCATCACACCACCCTGGATGGGGTTCCGCATTCTGACGCCGTCCCCCATTCGCATGGCGGACGATACGAGAATCGACTACCGCATTCGGCTCGCCGGCATACCGGTGCGCTGGCGCACGCGCATCCGCGCCTGGAGACCACCGTTCGGATTCGTCGATGAGCAGGAGCGCGGGCCGTACGCCTCCTGGGTACACACGCACCGATTTGAGGAAACGGACGGGGGGACCCTGATGACTGATCGGGTACTCTACAGCCTCCCGTTTGGCCTGCTCGGCCGGCTCGTCCATCCATTTGCCGTGCGGACGGCGGTCAGCGCGATTTTCGACCACCGTTTCGACCGAATCCGCGAGCTCTTGGGATCGACCGACCCCCGCGGGGGTGGACAACGTTCGATCGGAGACGCCGACCGGACACTTCTGTCGCTAAACGGTTCTCCCCTCCCAACCGGGCCACAACCGCGTCAGCGAGGACTGCAATGACCGTTTCGATGATTGAGCGCGCGGCCATCGGCCATGCGGCTGCCCGCCAGTCTGCCGGAGTTTCTTAGTCTCGTGCACGGTCGGGTCGGAGGGACGGGGTAGGTGCAGTCCCGCGGCCGGGCAGGTGGTGCTTGCGCGTGGCGTGTCGCCGCTGGGCTCTGCCTCATCGCGGCCGCGTTCCCGTGGCCCACGCATGGGCAGGAGCAAGGGCCACCACTGGGAACTGTGACTGGTCGAGTCATCAATGCGACGACCGACCAACCCGTATTCCAAGCACTGGTCAGCGTGGTCGGCGAAGGTCGCTCAGCCGCGACCGCGGGCGACGGCCGGTTCACCGTCATCGGGATACCCGTGGGTGTCTACTCGCTCGAGGTGCGCGCGATCGGCTACGCGCCGTTCGTGCTTTCGGATGTGGTGATCGGTAGCGGCAAACCCTACACGGTGGAAATCGCCCTCGACCCGCTTCCCGTCGACCTCGACGCCGTGACTGTCCAGGCAACGTACTTTCGCCGGGCGACCCAATCACTCAGCAGCACACAGCGCCTCGAAACCGAGGAGACCCGACGTGCGCCGGGCGGGTTCGAGGACGTCGTCCGCGCCATCGCCGTCCTTCCGGGGATCGGGGTACCCGTAGAGGGGAGAAACGACCTTGTCGTCCGCGGGGGTGCACCTTTCGAGAATCTCTTCCTCGTCGATGGCATTCGCGTACCCAATATCAATCATTTCGGCTCGCAGGGCTCGACCGGCGGCCCGGTTTCGCTCATCAACATCGACTTCGTTCGCGATGTGAGCTTCTCGAGTGGCGGTTTTGGGGTACGCTACGGGGACCGAACCGCTTCGGTCACCAACATCTCCCTGCGGGAGGGCGGAAGGAGCTTCTCTGGGGAATTGAATCTCTCCGCAACGGGCATCGGAGCCATTGTGGAAGGTCCCGTGGGAGCGGGATCATTTCTCTTGAGCGCGCGACGCAGTTACCTCGATCTCATCTTTCAAGCGGCGGGCCAGCCCTTTGTGCCTCGCTATTGGGACTTCACATTGAAAGTCACACAGGACCTCGGGGCTCGCGATCGGCTTTCCTTTCTATCGATCGGCGCACTCGACGACGTCAGCTTCCAGAACTCCACCGCTGATGACCGGTTCGACAACCGCCGCATCCTGGCTCCCGAGATGCGACAGTACTTTGGCGGATTCACCTGGACTCGATTTCTTGCTCGGGGATCCGTCCGTGGCACTCTTGGACGAAGCTACGTTCGCTTTGCATCGGTACAGCGAGACTCGCTCGAAACGGTGCCGCCGATCTTTTCCAACCGGTCCGTGGAAGGTGAGACAACCCTGCGAACCGACCTCGACGTGATCGTGAGTCCGTCGGTCGACCTCGAATCGGGAGTAATCATTCGACTCGCGGACGAGCTCACCTACGACATCAGCATCGATGGCGCGTTACGGCAAGACGACAGCGGACAGCCATCACCCCTTGCCTTGGACACCAGTTTTACAGCGTTCGCCGGTGCCGCATATGTCCAAATGGGCTGGCGAATCGGAGGAGCGCTACGTCTCGTAATGGGCGTACGGGGCGATTACTACGGCACCATCGGCGCCTGGCGTGCGGCGCCGCGGTTTGCCATCCGTCTCGGCGTGGATGAGGCAACGACGATCACGGCGAGCACCGGGCGCTTCTACCAGGCCCCCGCGTACATCTGGCTGATTGGCAATCCATTGAACTCCACTGCATTGAAGCCGTTGTTTTCTGACCAGATCGTCGCGGGATTCGAGCGCCTGCTGCGCGATGATCTCAAACTGCAGATCGAGGGCTTCTACAAGCGGTACCGGGATTACCCGACCCGTGTGTGGCGTCCGCAGGCAGTGCTGGCACCTTCCGGGTTCGAAGATGCGACGAACGACATCCCGTACGGCCTGGAGCCGCTCACTTCACAAGGTGAGGGTACGGCATACGGTGCCGAATTCTTTCTGCAGAAGAAACTCAGCAGAATCCCCATCTTTGGCCTGCTGAGTCTGACGGTGAGCCGCTCAAAGTTCGCCGGCATTGACGAGATCCCGCGACCGGGCGCGTATGATGCTCGCGTGATCGGGACTGCGCTGGCTGGGTATCGGCCTCACTCAGCTTGGGGCGTGAGCGGTAAGTTCCGATTCGCGACTGGGCGTCCGACTACTCCGTTCGTCGGAGCTGGACCTCAGTCTGGTCAGCTGGATTTCACCAAGTACAACGCCGATCGGTTTCCGACGTTTCACGCTCTCGATCTGCGTGTCGACCGCCGCTGGAACTTTCGAGGTTCACAGTTAGAGGTGTACCTCGACGTGCAGAACGTCTACGCCCGGAAGAACGTCACGGATCGCTACTGGAATCCTCGGACCGGACAACCTGCCGTCAACGATGGCATCACCGTCCTACCAACCATCGGGCTGAACTTCGAGTTCTGACCCAAAGCTCTCGACCACCGCCTACGATTTCTTGAAATAATCAGGACCGGATTTCCAACGGTGGCTACGCTTCGCGCAGCGAGTCGACGACGTTTTGCCGCGCCGCTTTCCACGCTGGGAAAAACCCACCCAGCACACCCATGACCACAGCGAATATCAGCCCGGCTACCAGCAACTCTGGCGTCACCCAAAACGCGAACGCGATTTCACTGAAGGTGTTCCAGTTCGTGGTACTCGTGACTAAGCCGTTGATGGGGAGCGCAAGGAGACCGCCAATCACGCCACCAATGGCGGCGATCATCACGGCTTCCACGAGAAATGAGGCGAGCACGTTTCGGCGCTTGAAACCCAGCGTCAACAGCACGCCGATCTCCGGTGCGCGTGCCGCCACGGCGGCGTACATCGTGTTGATCGCGCCGAACACGGCCCCCACCGCCATGATCCCCGCAATGAAGATCGCAATGAAGCTCAGGACCTGGCTCAACAGAGTCGACTGGTTCACGTAGAACTCCCGCTCCCGGAAGGCATCCACGTTCAGCCGCGAGTCGCCCTCAAGCATCTCGCGCACCCCCTCGTAAGCGGTGGGATCCCGCATTCGGAAGGTGATCGACTGAAAGATCTGGCCGCGAAAGACCGGCATGAACTGCTCGTTCTCCCCCCAGATCTCGGACTCGAACGACGATCCACCGGCCGAAAAATGACCGACGATCGTCCAGTCCGCACCGCCAAACCGCACTGTGTCGCCCACACCCGAGTTCTCGAACCGTTCCACAAATTTCGTCCCCACGACAACTTCGCGCGCCCCTGAGCGGAACGGGCGGCCCTGGACGATCTCGACATCCTTGCGCACCTCGAACGCTCGCTGACTCACGCCCCTTGCAACGACGTTAGCAAGCCCGCCGGCGTTGGCCCGTTGCAGGGGAACAACCACGTACGTCTCTGGGCTCACGAGCGGCTGACCGTCGCTCCCCGTGGCAACGAACGGCATTCCGGCTGCGATACGCGCGGCCTCCCGCGAGAGACCACTGTTCATCTCCTGGTTGGCTCCCTTGCGCAGCATGATCACATTCTCTGTGGAGCCGGTGCGTGCCAACGCTGCACGAAAGCCGTTTGATAGGGCCATCATGGCGATGAAGACCGCTACGACGAGTGCCATGCCCAGTGCTGTCGTGATGGTGGCTACTGGTCGCTGGCGGAGGCTCCGGAGGTTGTAGATCAGTGGAATCTTCATCGGGGCTTAGGCCTCACGTCCTCGGTGGGTCTGCACGCGGCACTCACACGACACGCCTGAGCGCCTGCACCACGGACAGCCGTGCCGACTGCCACGCGGGAACCGCTCCACTCACCAGGCCGAGCAGGGCGGCGATGCCGAGTCCGAGCGCAATGGTACTCCACTCAACGCCGAATCCGGGGAAGAAGCTGTTCATGGGGTTGTCGCCGGCGAAGGCGAGTCGCGCCCCGAGCAGTCCGACCGCACCGCCCAACAGGGTGATTAGGAGGGATTCGGCGAGCACGATGCCGACCAGCGTGCCGTTTTGGAACCCCAGAGTCTTCATGACCGCCACCTCATGCACACGCTCTCGGATGGCCATGATCATCGTATTGGCCGCGACGAGCAGAATGGCGAAGAACACCGCGGTTCCGATGGCGCGCACCAAAAAGCCGACGTTGCCCCACATCGTGATGAACCCCGTCTGCCAGGCCCGCTCGGTTTCGGTCTTTGTCGGTGCGGTGGAGTTCTCGAACTGTGCATCTATCCTGGACGCGACCGCCGCTGCCTGGCTTGGGTCGTCGAGCTCCAAGACGAACCATCCAGGGGAGATTCCACCGTTGGTTCGTTCGTAGAGGTACTCGTAGTGGAAAAAGAACGTCTCATCTCCGAAGCTGGGGTTTTCTGGAACGTAGGTGCTGCGGATGACGAACTCCCAGTCTCCCTGGAAGATCGTGCCGCGAAGTGTGACGGTCTGTCCCACCTGCCATCCGTACCGTTCCATCAAACCCACTCCGGCGATGGCAGCAGTCCGTTCCCGGAGAAACGCATCGCGCTCTTCGCTCGGAATCACGATTTCCGGGTACATCCGGAGGTACGTGTCGGCCTTGATGGCAAACTGCGCAAAGAAGTCATTGGGATCCTGGTAGTATCCGCCAAACCAGTTGGCCCACGACACGCTTTTCACCCCTTCCTGCGCCGCCAGCCGCTGCGCGTGGGCTTCCGGCAGGACGAACGTGATACCGCTGGCACTGCTCGTCACCAAGCGGGCCTCGCTTCCTACTCTCGCCGCCGCGTCGAGCGTGGTGAGTACGGATCTGAGCGTGCCGAAGAGGAAAAAGGCGACGGCGACGCTCAGCGCGGTCAGCACCGTGCGCCGCTTGTTGCGGAACAGATTGGCCCAAACGAGCCGTGCAAATTTCATCGGTGCAAAACCCCCTTGTCGAGGTGCATGACCTCGTGCGCCCGCTCCGCAGCATGCGCGTCGTGCGTTACCATCAACACGGTCTTTTTGAACTCGGCGTTGAGGCGTTGGAGCAACGTGAGGATCTCATCCGCAGACTGTGCGTCGAGGTCACCTGTCGGCTCGTCGGCGAGAATGATGGCCGGATCGCTCACAACCGCCCGGGCAATCCCAACACGCTGCTGCTGACCGCCCGAGAGCTGCCGCGGATAATGCTCGGCACGATCCGTGAGCCCGACCACCTCAAGTGCGGTCTGCACGTGCTCCCGGCGCTTTCTCTTGGACAGATTAGTCAGCAGCAAGGGGAGCTCGACGTTCTGATAGGCGGTCAACACCGGGAGCAGATTGTAAAACTGGAAGATGAAACCGATGTGCGTCGACCGCCACGACGAAAGCTCACGCGACGACATTCGCGTGACGTCGCGCCCCCCTACGATCACCGTGCCCCGATCCGGCTTGTCCAACCCCGCGATGATGTTCAACAGGGTGCTCTTACCACTACCAGATGGACCCATGAGGGCGAGAAACTCACCAACACGAATTTCGAGGTTCACGTTCTCGAACACATCTATGCGCTGGGCCTCTCGCTGATAGGATTTGGCGAGATCGCTGATTAGCACGAGTGCTTCGCCGGTTTGTACCGACGTTGGTGCTGCAACGTTTTCAGGACGTGACGACATTCACACGAGCTCCATCTTCGAGATTCTCTGGAGGATCCACCACCACCTGCTCCCCACCCGACAGGCCGCTGCGGATTTCCCGACGGCCCCCCGACACGGGACCCGCCTCGACACGCGTTCGGTTCACACTACCGTTACGGACCACCCACACGATGGTTTCGCCGCCGACGGTCTTGACCGCGCCGGCGGGAACGAATACCCGCGTTGGTTGCGTTCCCTCGGCGACGTCCGTCTCCGCGGTTTCCAGAAACTCCACCCGGGCGCCCATCTCCGGGAGGATACGTGGGTCCCGCTCGAGAATGCTGACCTTCACTTGCACGGTGGCTCGCTGACGGTCCGCGGTGGGAACGATCTGGCGGACGGCCCCCTCAAACGCCGTGGTGGGGTACGCATCGAGGACGATCCGGGACGGCTGAATGTCGCGAATCTGCGCGATGTACGCCTCATTCACGTCCACCTCGACCTCCAGCGTCTCGAGATCGGCCATCGTCACGACGGCACCGCGGGTCAGCCCCCCACCGGTCGCGACTGGTGCGACGACCTCACCGACCTCGGCATCCTTCCGCAACACGGTTCCGGAAAAGGGAGCCCGAATCAGGGTGTTCTCGAGGTTGGCCCGCGCCATGCCGATGGTAGCTTCTGCGGCTTTGATCTGGCTTTCCTGCACCCCCACGCGCGCTTCTGCCGCCACCAGCTGTGCCCGTAGGTTCTCCACGTTTTCCTGCGACGTCAGGTCTTGCTCCAGCAACTCTTCACCTCGATTGACGTCCCGTTCCTGCTGATCGCGCAAGGCAACCGCCTCACGATGAGCGGCTTGCGCACGGAGCAGTTCGGCCTCGGCTTGGGCGAGCGCCGCCTGGTAATCCCGATTCTCGAGACGGGCCATAACCTCGCCACGCCGCACGAACGACCCCTCCGACACTCCGAGGAAGTCGAGCCGTCCCGTGATCTTCGAAGAAACCGAGGCCTTGGTGCGGGCAACGACATACCCATTGGCCGTGATCCCAACCGCCCCGGCCGTGCCCCCGCCAACCACTTCCGCCCGAGCCACGGTGACGTCGACCGCCTTTCCGCCACGGAACAGAAACAGCACCCCGATCACGAAGACCACGGCCACCAAAGCCAGCCCCACGCTGAACTTTAGGGCACGCATGGACCCCCGCGACGGCTGTTCCCGATCGATGCGCAGGCGTGACAGATCTGGTGCAGGATCGCTCATAACCATCACAAACTTCCGCAGCGGAAGCTGACCGGACGGACCAGCCAGCGCAAGCAGAAACAACGCGGTGCGAGCCGCCCGCCCCCCTATTACTTATTCATGCCTCCCCTGCTGGTCGGACGGACCGGACGAAACGATGCTACTACGCACCGTGTACCAGCTCCTTCTGAAGCACTACATCCCGATCCTCGTCGTGGCGGTGATCGCCAGCGCGGTTGGGGCACGGCTGACGTTGCGCCTTCCACTCGATAGTGACTTCGCCGGGCTGTTGCCCCAGCACTTCACCAGCGTCCAAGCACTCCAACGGGTGAACGAGCAGGTGGGCGGTACCGAGCACCTGAGGGTTGTTCTCGAGAGCAGTGACTTCGGCTCCGCGACCCAACTTGCTGCCGTCCTCGAGCAACGTCTGCTGACCAAGCCGTATGTGAAGTACGTGGACTACAAGCGGGACATCGACTTCTACGAGCGGAACGCGTTGCTCTTCCTCGACACCACTCAGCTAGACTCGCTCTATGACGCGATCCAGAGCACGGTCGAGGCGGAAAAACGAAAGCTCAACCCCCTGCTGGTAGAGGACCTCTTTGGTGATGAGCCTGAGGAGGACTCCGGTAAGAGCCTCGCGGACTGGGAGCGCGACTACGAGGACGCCCTGCCGACCGAGTACTACACCAATGCGGACAGCACCGTGCTCGTGATGCGGGTTTACCCGTCAGAAAGTGGTGCAAATCTGACGTTCGTCCAAAACATGGTGAGCGACGTAAAGCAAACCGTAGCGTCCCTGCTTCAACAACACCCCGGCGAGCCAATCGAAGCCTCCTACGGGGGGAGTTTTCAGAACCGCCTCGAGGAGTTGGATACGGTTCGGCGCGACATTCTCGGTACGGCGGTGTACGGGGTCGGCGGCGTTTTTCTCCTCATAGTGTTGTATTTCCGGCACCTGCTCGGCGCCGTCGTGATCAGCCTCAGTTTGCTCGGCTCGCTGGCGTGGACCTTTGGCGTCACGTATCTGGTGATCGGACAACTCAACACGATCACCGGCTTCCTCTTCGTGATCCTGTTTGGACTCGGGATCGACTTTGGAGTTCACATCTTTGCACGTCATGTGGAAGGACGGCGCGCAGGGTTGAGCACGGAGGATGCACTCGAAAAGGCAGTCACGCAGACCGGACGAGCAACGGCAACCGGAGCCGTGACCACGGCCGCCGCGTTCTTCGCCCTGGTCCCGATGGACTTCAAAGGCTTCTCCGACCTCGGATTCATTTCGGGCATCGGCATCCTGTTCGCTCTCGTGGCAATGCTCGTCGTGCTGCCCGCCCTGATCCTGCTCACCGAACGCATGGGTCTATTGCGCTATCGACCCCGCGAGACCCGCCTGGCGCGACACATTCAGTGGCCCGTAGCCCATGCACGGCCACTCGTGTTAGTGGCGGCTACGATGACCGTGGGGGCCGCCGTCCTGTTCGCATTGGTGCCGTTCGAGTACGACTTCACGAACCTCAGAGCGATGAGCGCCCAACGACAGGAGGTGAGCGCCAAGACTGCGGGCATTTTTACGCTGTCTGAATCCCCCGCGGTCGTGCTGGCCGACTCGCTCGAAGAAGTCGACGAAATCGTGGCCGCGGTGGAGGCAACCATCAAGCGAGATACCTTATCGCCGACCATCAAGACCGTCCGATCGATCTTCTCGCTGATTCCCCAGGATCAACCCCAGCGGCTCGAGCGAATTGGGAAGATCCGAGTGATGATAGCCGATGAGGCGGAAGGAGTCCTCACTGGGGACGACAAGGCGCGACTCGACAAGCTGAACAAGTACCTGCAGGTGCGTCGACCGTTTACCTGGGACGACTTGCCAGTCGCGGATAAGCGGCCGTTCGTCGATAAGCGAGGTGAGATCGGCAACTTCGTATTCATTTATCCGAGCGTGGCGCTGCGAGACGGTCGTAACGCCATTGCCTTCCGGGAGGACATTGCGGAGATCACAACCGCCTCAGGACGCGTGTTTCACGCCGCCAGTCCCAACATCATCATGGCGGATCTGCTCACCATCATGACCAGCGAGGGGCGGGTGGCCGTGCTGGTCACGCTTGCTGTGGTTCTCGTGCTGGTACTTGCTGGCCTCCGGAGTTTCAAGGCGGCCGTGCTGGTTATGTGTCCGCTGGTGGTAGGAATCATCTGGATGGGAGGCGCGATGTACCTCCTGGACCTGAAGCTGAACTTTTTCAACATCGTCGTCTTCCCCAGCGTAATCGGGATCGGCGTAGACGACGGCGTGCACATCTACCATCGGTATCGTGAAGAGGGACGTGGATCGCTCGCCCTGGTACTGGGAGCGACTGGGACAGTCATCGCCATGACAACGGTGACGACCATCGTTGGCTACTCCGGCCTCGTCGTTGCGACCCATCCCGGGTTGAATTCGATCGGCTACTTAGCCGTGATAGGCCTTACCGCGACATTCCTCGCGGCCGCCTTCGTCTTGCCGGCAGTCCTCCAGGTGCTGGAGAACCGCGGCAGCGTAGTTACGACTCGTCGGTGAGTTTACTCAGGAGCTTTGCGTACATCTCCGGGTAGGTGCTCTTCGTAAGCTGCTTGTAAAACGAGTCTCGATATGTTCGCACCGTGCTCGCACCGTCAACAACCAAATCGTACGCCTTCCATTCACCCCGTACCGTGTGCATCTCATAAAGAATCTCGACGGACTTCCGTCCTTTGAAGGCCTGGGTTCGCACCGTGGCCGTTGTACCATCGACATCCGGTGGGTCATAGGTGACGCTATCCGCCCGATAGATCGACAGCTTCTTGACGGATGAGTTGCGAATCAACTGCTCGAACACGTCGACGAACTCGGTCTTCTCTTGCTCTGTTCGCTCGTCCCAGTACTTTCCCAGCGCGCGCCGTGACAGCTCCCAGAAGTCGATCACGCTATTGATAACGTCCTTGAGTTGCTCGCGGACTGTATCGTTGGGCTCGTCTCCTGCGGTCTCAAGAATCCGATTCACCGCCTGATTCCTCGCCTTGATCACCTCCACCGGCGACTGATCCAGCGCCGGGGGTGTAGCGATCAACAGAGCCGCCACCAATGTCATGCCAAGGGGATACGTTCGTTTCATGTCCTGCTCAATTCAGTATGGGGTTGCCGCTCACCGCATTTGCCAACCGGGCCACGGCGGTGTTCAGAGCGAAGATGTTCTGGAGATGCTCGGCGCGCATCACGGAGTTTGCTCGGAACGCATCGATGAGATCTCTCACTTCGCCGATGCCGAGGTCGAAGGTTTGTGACTCGGCGCGCAGCCAATTATCGCTGGCCGCCAACGCGTCCTCACTCTCCCGAAGGTTTTGCTGTGCCTGCCGGAGTGCGAGATATGCTTTCTCCACATCCAGTGTGATGCGCGATGCAAGCGCCGACTCATGGTGCGTGAGTTGTGCCAGCTCTGCCTGCGCGATCCTGACTTTGTCGCGTGTTTGGAAAAAGTTGAGATTCCAGTTCAACCCTACAAGAAAGCCCTTGCGAAAGAAATTGAACGGATTGTGCAGGAAGGGATTCCGCGGATCGAACCGATCGGCCGCGTAGTTGTACTTGAGCTGCACGGCGAGGAAGAATTCCGGTAGGTACTCGCTCTTTGATGCGGAAATGAGCGATGTCCGTGCGTTCCTCGTCGCCTGGATCTGTGCGATCTCCGGCCTACTGGTAAAGGCCTCTGCGAGGTAATGGTCGAGGCTGTCGACCGTGACACGGAGAGGAACTAGCTCGTCCGCGGCAACCTCCACATCAACCGTATCACCCAATCCCAACGCGGCTCGCAGCGCGGAAGCGCCCAGGGTCACGCGATCCATAGCCTCGCGGTGCTTCTTGGAGATGTCGTACTTGAATACCTGTAGCTTGAACAGGTCGTTTTGCGTGACATCTTCCGACCCCGCGTCGAGCTCTACCCGCAGACGATTCTCCGCTTTCGCCACCTCGGCCACGGCATCGTCGGCAACCCGCAGCAGCTCCTTCCCCAGCACGAGACCCCAGTACAGCTCCCGCACCTGTAGAAGCACCGTCGCTCGCCGGCTGGCCACTTCCGCCTCTCCGGCCTCGACGCCGTAGGCCGCCGCGTTACGGAGGCTGCTCAGCCTTCCGAAGGTCCACAATGGTTGTACCGCGTCCAACGTGACCTCGGTCAGGGGCCGGAGATCGCTGAACCCCACGATGGTGTCCGGTGACGTCAACACACCGGTTGGTGTAAAGGCAGGCCGTGCTCGCGGAACGGCAGTCCAGATGTTTCGCAAGTTGAGCTGCGGAACGTACCGCGCATGCGATGCCTGGGCGTGTCTCAGCCGCGCTAACTCGAGATTCCCACTGGCTTGTTGCACCGGCACGCTATGCTGCAGCGCGAGTTCCTCGCACTGCTCCAGACTGAGCACGAGCGTGGGAACCTCCTGGCCGAGACAGATGCCGGCCCACGAGCTCGCTGCACACAGGACGGTGATGACGACTCGATGGCTCATGCGTGATCCTCGGGTGGCTACTGTGCGTCCAGTTTTTCCTTGACGCCCGAGGTCACAGTCGAGTCTGCGCTACGGAGCGCCCGGATATCGTCGTAGTCGGCATACGCGCGGCCATTCGGCGTATTGTTGGCATCTGAGAGTATCGCGATGCCAATGGCTTCGTTGGACGGAAGTCCACCAAAGGTGTCCTTGTACGCCGCCGCGATATCGAACACGTACGTACGCCACTCTCCCAAACCATTCTCACCACTGTCGACCACCACCATCCACGGCTTGCCGAGCCCACTGCGCTGCATCGCCGAGCCCACCGGCAACGTCGAACTCCACACGTACTTCACCGACTCGGGAATCAGGCCAAGGATTCGGCGATACACGAAGTAGACGCCGGCGGCGCTATCTACTTTGTCGTGGAGTCGCTCGTCGGCGCCGGCGGGAATCTCATGCACACGCCAGCGGAAGGACACGTAGGGGTACTCCTTGAGGTTCCATTTCACGTCTTTCGCGATGATGATCGACTGTCCCTCGTCCCGCGCAGCCAGAAATCGGTTTCCACCCTCCTCCTGCACCTGATAGGGCATCTGCTTGCCGTCGTCCTTGGACTTCCACTGCCAACTTACCGGCATCTTCCCCACCGTGCTCTCCTCAAAGTCCTCGAGCACGATGAAGTCCGCGTCCGTCGACCGCTCTGCCAGTGACGAGGGCGAGTCAGGGGCAACTGCGTGATCCCGAGGACCCTGGACGCGACCGCCGGGCGGAAACACCAGAAGCGCAACCACCAAAGAGAAAACCGGGAATGCTTTTCGATGCATAACGATTTGTCGCTCACTCGCAGAGGACGTTCTCATTACCCATTGAGCGCTGAAGAGATCCTGTGCTCACACCCGGCAGGAGGTCGGAAAACGCGCGTCCACAGCAAAATCACGCTGTTCAGGACAGCTCGATATAGAGCCGCTTGTTCTGCCGGCCTTTGCTCTTATACCGTGCAAGCCGGAAGTCGCCCACCTCCGACGTGTTCGCCACGTGCGTCCCGCCGTCTGCCTGGAGATCGAGATCCACGATTTCGACGATCCGGATTTCCTTCAGGTGCTCCGGAAGCAGGTTGATCTTGGTCCGCACGAGGTCGGGGATCTGCTCGGCCTCCGATCGCACAAGCGAGTACGTTTTGATTGCATGGCCCGCCGCAATCTCGGCCACGACAGCGTTTTGGAGATGTGATAACATCTCTGCATCCACCGCGTCCAACTCGAAGTCGATGTGCGCGGCGAGTGGTTTCATATCACAACCCGTCGACAGCCGGTGGTAGTCTCGCCAAATCACACCACACAGAATGTGAAGCGCCGTGTGCGTGCGCATCAGCGCATAGCGGCGGTCCCAGTCCAGTGTTCCCTCAACCGCGGTGCCAACGGGCGGGGGTTCTGCCTCCAACCCGTGTATGATACGGCCGGATGCATATGACACCTTCTGGACCGGCGCCCGACCGGCACCCCACGTCAACTCGCCGAGGTCGTGTGGCTGGCCACCACCACCGGGATAGAAGGCCGTTCGGTCGAGCACGACGCCGTTGTTGTCGGTGACCGCAACGACCGCGGCGTTGAAGGAGGACCGATACGCGTCCTGATAGTATTCGAGAACTGTCACCCTGCCACGCCCGAAGCGTTCGCCTATATCATAGCGTGAGCGTCGCCCGCGCGCTCACCCCCGCCTGCCGCATCCCTGGGCTCACCCTGCTACCCTTGCGCGCGCTCGCCATTGACAACCAATTACCGGCACTATGCGCTTCCTGGGACGCACGCCGCGCCAACAACAGACCTACGACGTGTGTATTGTCGGCTCCGGAGCAGGCGGTGGCATGACCGCCAAGGTCCTGACGGAGGCCGGCGCGAATGTTGCCCTCCTCGAGGCCGGTCCGGTGTGGGACAACACCACCGACTCGGCCATGTTCGCCTGGTCGTACGACGCACCGCATCGAGGCGCCGCAACGCGCGAACGTCAATTCGGGGAGTTCGACGCAGGCCTCGGCGGGTGGACGCTGCCGGGTGAGCCGTACACCACAGCCCCAGGGCAGCAGTTTGACTGGTTCCGCGTCCGAATGCTTGGGGGTCGTACGAACCACTGGGGCCGGATCTCGCTACGGTTTGGCCCGAACGACTTCCGCCGGCGGAGCCTCGACGGACTCGGCGACGACTGGCCCATCAGCTACGACGAGCTGAAACCGTACTACGACCAGGTGGACCGCCTGGTGGGCGTCTTTGGAAGCGTCGAGAATCTCCCGAACGAACCCGACGGGATCTTTTTGCCCGCCCCGCGGCCACGGTGTTGGGAGCTGCTCGCCAAGCGCGCCGCCGATTCTCTAGGCGTGACGTGTATCCCATCACGTCTCTCGATTCTCACACGTCCCCATAATGGCCGCGCGGCGTGCCACTACTGCGCTCAGTGCGGACGCGGCTGCGCGGTCAACGCGGCCTTTTCGTCCACCAACGTGCTGCTACCCCCGGCAATGGAGACCGGGCGACTGACCCTCATAACCCACGCCATGGCGCGCGAGATCTCCGTGAACCAGCAGGGGCTCGCCAATGGCGTGCTGTACATCGACAAACAAACCGGTGCCGAGCATCGCGTACGCGCCCGGGTCGTGGTCCTCGCGGCGAGCGCGTGCGAGTCGACGCGGCTGCTCCTGAACTCGCGCTCCACGTTGTTCCCCGATGGTCTCGCAAACTCGAGCGGCGTCGTTGGCAAATATCTCACCGACACCACCGGAACCGACGTGGCTGGCATCGTCCCGGCGCTGATGAACGGACTGCCGCACAATGAAGACGGCACTGGCGGCGCGCACCTGTACATGCCCTGGTGGCTCGACAACCGCGCGCTGAACTTCCCGCGAGGGTACCACATCGAAATGTGGGGCGGGCGACAGATGCCGGGTGCGGGGTTCATGGGCGACATTCATCGCTATCCCGTTGGGGGCGGCTACGGTGCTGAGCTCAAGGAGGCCTACCGCCGCTACTACGGGGGCGTGGTTGGCTTCGCGGGTCGCGGAGAGATGGTGCCCAACGAGCATACCTATTGCGAGCTCGACCCGGACACCGTCGATCAATGGGGCATCCCCGTGCTGCGGTTCCACTTCCAGTGGAGTGACTACGAGTATCAGCAGGTGAAGCACATGCAGGAGACCTTCCGTGCGCTGATCGAGGAAATGGGAGGTCAGGTGCTCACGCCGATGCCCACGGCCGAGGAGGGGTACGGCATTCTCCCCGGTGGGCGCATCATCCACGAGCTGGGTACGATCCGAATGGGGAACAGCCCTGCGACATCGGTGCTCAATCGCCACTGCCAGGCACACGACGTCAAGAATCTGTTTGTCGCCGATGGCGGCCCCTTCGTCTCGCAAGCGGACAAGAACCCAACGTGGACCATCCTCGCACTCGCCTGGCGTACGGCCGATTACATCGTGGCCGAGCGGCGAAGGGGAAACCTCTCATGACGAGCTCCGGAGCGGAAAACCCGTGACGAACATGAATCGCCGTGAAGCAGTGACGCTGTTCAGTTTGGCCCCCCTCGCCGGCGCGTTCAATTGGAGTGCAGTGGAGCTCGACGAGGCCAGGCGTCTCGTCGGGCGTGCGCAGCGGAACCAGGGCTATCAACCGCGCTTCTTCACACCGCACGAATGGGAGACGGTCCGAATGCTAGTGGACCTCATTATCCCGCGCGACAGACGCTCGGGGAGCGCCACCGACGCGGGAGTCCCCGAGTTCATGGATTTCCTCATGGGGGACAGTGACGACGAGCGGCGCCGCACGGCCATGCGCGGTGGCCTTGCGTGGATCGACGTTGAAAGTCGAGAGCGTTTCGGTAACGACTTCGTGGACAGCACCGACACCGAACGGCAAGCGTTGCTCGATCTGATCGCGTGGCCAGCGAAGGCACCACCGGAGCTCTCCCACGGCATTGAGTTCTTCAACAGCTTTCGCGACCTGACGGCCAGCGGGTTCTGGTCGAGCAAGATGGGAATCGCCGATCTGCGTTACATGGGCAACATTGCGGTCGCCGAGTGGAGGGGGTGCCCACCCGAACAACTCGAGCGCCTGGGTGTGCGGTACGACTGATTGCTGACTGGTGTGTGAGCTTTGCACGTCGTACAGGTTCATAGCGAAGAACGACATGGAGCGTGAGGATGGCTGAGCGCCTTGGGGTTGGGTTTATCGGTAGCGGCTTCAATACGAAGTTCCATCTTCTGGCGTGGCAGGGGGTTCGTGATGGGGATGTCCGGGGGATCTGGAGCCCCACCAAGAAAAACGCGGAAGAGGCCGCTGCGTTGGCGCGGCGACTCGGAGTGGGTGACGCCAAGGCGTTTCGCACGATCCGTGATATGGTGGCAGATCCTGCCATCGACGCGATCTGGGTGTGCGGTCCAAATCACGCTCGCATCGAGAACGTCGAGGAGGTCGTGGAGACCGTTGTGAGCGGCAAAGGCACGCTCAAGGGCATCGCGTGTGAAAAACCGCTGGCACGTAACGTGGCCGAGGGAACGAAGCTCCTGGAGCTGGTGGAGGAAGCGGGGATCGCACACGGGTATCTCGAGAACCAGCTCTTCTCACCTGGCGTTGCCCGCGGACGGGAGCTAGTCTGGGCGCGTGGCGCTGCCCTTACGGGCCCACCGTATCTCGCGCGCGCGGCCGAAGAGCACTCCGGTCCCCACGCGCCATGGTTCTGGCGCGGTAACCTTCAGGGTGGTGGTGTGCTCAACGACATGATGTGTCACTCGGCTGAGCTAGTGCGGTTTCTCTTGACAAAGCCAGGCGCACCCCGCGCGTCGCTCACCCCAAAGCGGGTGACCGGCCGCATTGCGAGCCTCAAGTGGTCACGGCCTGAGTACGTTAAGCGCCTGAAAGCGACGATGGGGAAGGAAATCGACTACTCGAAGCAGCCGTCAGAGGATTTCGCGAGCGTCACGATTGAGTACGAGACGGCAGACGGGTTGACCGCGCTCGCGGAAGCCACCACGTCCTGGAGCTATGTTGGCGCCGGTCTCAGACTGTCGGGTGAGCTGCTCGGTCCCGAGTACTCCATGTCATGGAACACGCTGGACAGCTCTCTCAAGCTGTTCTTCTCACGCGAGGTCAAGGGCGAGGTAGGAGAAGACCTGGTTGAGAAGCAGAACGCGGAGATGGGACTCATGCCGGTGGTTCCGGACGAGCCAGTGGCGTATGGCTACGAAGGTGAGGATCGGCACTTCGTCCGCGTGTTCCTCGGACGCGAAGCCCCGCTTCTCACGTTCGACGACGGCCTCGAAGTGGTGAAGATGCTGATGACGGCGTATATGAGTGCCGAACAGGGCAAGACCCTCGCGTTTCCACCCAGCGGCTTGCAGAAGTTCGTGCCCGCAGTGGCGCGGGGAGAATGGAAGGGATAGTGGTGAGCAGTGAGTAGTGACCAGTCAGCAGTAAGCAGTAAATCGAGAGCGGGGGTGGGCGAAGGGGTTGAGGTTACGCGGCGCTAAACACACCATCCGAGATGGTTGTCCAGCCTACATGGACCGGGGTGACACTCGGCTTCCTCATCATTCTGTCCACCGCCAGGGGACTCGCTCAGAGTCCGGCTTCGTCCGCAACGGATCCCGAGAAAATGCCGCGGCCAGAGCTTCGTGCGGTGCGCGCCACATCAGCAATCGAGGTTGACGGCCGCCTGACCGAACCAAGCTGGATGGAGGCCGTGCCCATCACGGAGTTTATCCAAGCTCAACCGGCCACCGGGTTCGCCGCGACGGAGCGTACTGAGGTGCGCCTGGTGTACGATGCCGATCGCCTCTACATCAGCGCCGTATGTTACGACTCCGATCCACGTGCCCTGGTTATCAAGACCATCGAGCGGGACTATCCTGGTGTGCTCTCGGAAGACATGGATTCGTTCGGCGTGGCATTTGATACATTCTTCGACCGCCGCAACTCATTTCTCTTCTTCGTGAATCCTCGTGGCGGGATCAAAGACGGCCAGACTTTCAACGACGGCACGACGCGCGACTACGGTTGGGATGGCATCGTGGATGTGCGCACGACGGTTCACGATTCTGGCTGGACCGTCGAAATGGCCTTTCCCTGGAACACGTTGCGATTCGATCCCACCCGTGACCCACAGTCCTGGGGGGTCAACTTCCTCCGACGTATTCGCCGGAAGAACGAGGTGTCGTACTGGGCACCCTTGGCACGTCGTGAGCGCATCTTCTTGATGTCGCAGGCGGGAACCCTGCACGGGTTACCCCACATTCCAGCGAGTCGCAATCTCGCGGTCAAACCGTTTGTGCTGGCACGACGGTCCACCGGTGATAACCTGATCGGAGCGGACCGTGGGAACGAAGCGGACGGCGGATTGGACATAAAATTGGGGATCACTCCGCGCACCACCTTGGACCTGACGTTTCGTACGGATTTCTCGCAAGCCGATGTCGACCAAGAGCAGGTCAACTTGACACGGTTTCCATTGTTCTTCCCCGAACAACGAGATTTCTTCCTGGAGAATTCCGGAATCTTTACGCTCGGCGACGTCACAGCACCTGGCGCACCACGCGCTGGTACCTCGCTCCGAGACTTCACGCTCTTTCACTCGCGCGCAATCGGCCTGCGGGGCGGCCGTCCCGTCCCGCTATTCGGCGGCATTCGGCTCACGGGCCGGGCTGAATCGTTCGAGTTCGGTTTACTCGACGTCCAGTCTGAATCCTTCGAGGGTAACTCTGCCGAGAACTTCAGTGTGGCCCGGTTACGTCGCAACATCCTCGGGAATTCCGACGTGGGCTTTCTGTTCACGAACCGCCAAGCCACCAGCGGCGATGCCAGCGGCGCGTACAACCGTACGTTTGGCGCCGACGCCAACCTCCGATTGGCGCAGTTCCTGTTTGTGAGTTCGTATTTTGCGCTCAGCCGGACATCCACCACCGGCGGTGAGACCGCACGGCTCGCCGTCGGTTGGCGTGACCGCGTGTGGGATGTCTCGGCCATGGTTCGTCACGTCGATGACCAGTTCGTGCCCGGAATGGGATTCGTTCGGCGGGCAGGAATCCGGCAGTGGTACGGCACTTTTGGCGCCCACCCACGTCCTGACATTCCCGGTGTTCTCGAGCTGAATCCCTATGCCGAGGCCGACTACATCACCGACCCGGATGGAAGGCGTCTCACTTGGGACGGAGCATTGGGGTTCGGGATGACGTTTCGTGATGGTGGCTCGTTCTCGGTGCGATACAACGACCGACGCGAGCGCCTCGAGGAGCCCTTCCCGGTTCGGGAAGGAGTAACGATCCCCGTCGGTGACTATCACTTTCGCGAGCTCTCGGCGAGCTACGGTGCCAGCGAGGGCCGTCCCATCTACGGCAGCATCAGTGTTTTGGGCGGAGGGTACTTCGACGGCACTCGAGTCAGCATCGATGCGAGCGTCAGCTGGCAACCCGACTATCACCTCACGTTAGAAGCCTCGGCAGAGCGCAACATGATTTCGGCCCAAGGTACCGATTTTACCGCCGATCTGTATACGGGACGGATCAAGTATGCCTTTTCCACCACGCTCTACTTCGGAGTGTTCGTCCAGTACCATGCGGACGCAGATCAAGTCCTTACCAATGCGCGGGTGAACCTACTCCACGCACCGCTGAGTGATCTCTTCCTAGTCTTCACAGAGCGGCGGGACGTAGATGCGGGCGCAGTTTTGGAGCGCTTTGTCACGGTAAAGCTCACCAAGTGGTTTGCCTTCTAGACGGTTCCGGAGCAACCATGCCGCATGGGTCGGCGAGGGACGTGGGGGGGGAGGTCACCTCCCCCACCACTCGAGCGCACTCTACCGCAACTTGTCCTTCAGACTTTCCACAGCCTTATCGATTGCCTCGGACAAGGGCGGCACCGCGCCATCCGGCTTGACGTCCGTCGTCCAGATGAAGCGCGCTCCGGATCCGCCGTTGGGAGCGATCTGCATCGAGGCGCTGTGATGTTCGAAGTTGAACGGCGACTCGACGATTGTGTATGCCACTCGACGCCGATCGTCGTCCACGGAGAGGATGACCTCGCGCAGCGTCCCCTGGTCGCCAAGCGCGCAGGTGCGGCGGTCTCCCTCCACGGTCACCTGACCGAGGAATGTGATGAATTCGTTGATCCTTCCGACGTCTCGGATGGCAGCCCACGCGTCCTCGGGTGCGGCGTGGATCTCGAATTCGCGATGAATGGTAGCCATGCGACCTCCTGGTGATCGTGATACCGGAACGAACGTTTGGTAATTAGCGAAAAAAATTACCCAAGTACACGGAGACCCACGTGAACGAAGTCCTCCACCTCCTGGTTGGTTGAAGGCGAGCGCGCGAGATAGCTCGCTCCCTGAATCAATCCGGCGAGGTAGCGCCCCATCTCCGCCGGGTCTATCGACTCGGTCAATTCTCCCTTGTGCTGCGCTTCTCGCACGGCGGCGCGAAACGCCTTGATGAGCCGACGCTGATAGGTGGTAACTTCCCGGGCGGCCTCTGGGTCGAACGGGGCAACCTCCTCTGCCGTGTTACAAAGAAGGCACCCGTATTTGGCCTCACCCGTCCGGGCGCGCCGAATGATCCGCTCAAAGACCGCGTGAATCGCTGCGATACTAGCTCCAGGCCGTTCAAGCTCCTGAATCGCCTCCGTCACGACTGTCCGCCGGTAGTACTCGAGCGCCGCGAGAAAGAGACCGCGCTTGGAGTCGAATACATCGTACAGCCCGTACCGATTGACGCCCGTGGCCTCCACCAAATCCTCGACGGAGGTGGCGGTGTAGCCCTTCTTCCAAAAGACATGCATGGCCTCGTCCAGGGCCTTTGCAGGATCGAACTCGCGCGGTCGCGCCAAGGTGCTCGAGCTCCATTTCCAACTGATCGTTCCGTAATATAGCCGCCAAGTGCCACGAATCAAGCCTTTGGAGAGACCTCCGAGGGCGACCGGCAGAGAAGCGAAGGTAACTTCCGTCCTTCGCTTCCCTCAGCTACATCGCCCAGCCATCTCGATAGGTAGGAGTCACCCACTCCGCTGGTACGGTCGCGTTGGTCACGGCCCCCGATCTCGCATTGATCTCGAGCACCCGGTTCATCCGCACCGCTAGCACGCCGAGCAGCACCATTTCCGTGAGCCCGCCCGCATGACCGTCAAACCGCGAGTTTGAAGTACCCTCCCCTTTGCACGCCGCAATCCACTCCTCATACACTCCGGGTGAGCGTGGATACTTCACAGCAGGCGGATCGCTCATCAGCTCCGCATGCCGCGTCGCATCTAGGAGGCGCGGTTCTTCCCCGTAGATCCCTGCCAGCAGCTTTCCGTCGTCACCGATCCAGAGCTGTCCACCGATGCCGGAGGTGGGCCAGGCCTCTGCGTCTGACACTTCGGGGGGTCTGGACGGTCCAAGGCTCCCATCCCGCCACACCGCCCGCACGGCAGGACGACTACTATTTGCCGCGAAGTGGTACACCACGCGTGACGCCGCGGGCCCAGTCTCGGCGAACAGCATGGTGGATTCCGGCTCGATGCGCTCCGGGTACCCGAGGTCGAGCGTCCAGTAAGCGGCGTCCATCGCGTGACACGCGATGTCACCCAGCGCACCGGTACCAAAATCCCACCATCCCCGCCACCGAAACGGAACATACGCCGGATGGTACGGACGGTCGGGCGCGGGCCCGAGCCACAGATCCCAAGCGAGATGGGGTGGAACGTTGTGGGCTTCGGTCGGCCGGTCGAGTGCCTGCGGCCAGATGGGGCGGTTGGTCCAGTAGTGGACCTCACGTACCGTGCCGATTGCCCCTGCCTCCACCCACTCGCGAATCTGTCGAGTTCCCTCGCCGGCGTGACCCTGATTTCCCATCTGCGTCGCAACCCGCGCGCGGCGCGCCGCGTCGCGGAGTGCCCGCACCTCTCCGATGGCGCGTGCGAGCGGCTTCTGACAGAACACGGGCTTACCCAACCCGAGCGCCATCAGCGCTGCCACGGCATGGGTGTGGTCCGGAGTGGAAACGGTGACCGCATCGATGTTGCGTGCCTCGCGCTCGAGCATCACGCGGAAGTCGCGAAAGCGCTTCGCCTGGGTAAAGCGGCTCAATGACTCGGCCCCCTGTTGGTCGTCGACATCGCACAGCGCATAGATGTTTTCGCTACTGACCCCACGCACGTCATTGCGGCCCATACCCCCGACACCGATGCACGCGACGTTTAGCGTATCGCTGGGCGCGCGAAAACCATGGCCCCCGAGCACGTGTCGGGGAACAATGGTAACCGCAAGAGCGGCCTTGCCGGCGTTTTCGACGAACGACCGCCGAGAGATCTCAGCGCCCATCGACAGACCTCCTCGTGCTCACTCGGGCGCGGCTAGAACCCACAGGGGACTCAGTCAACACACTCAGAGTCAGTGAAACGTGAATCTGTGCTCTGTGGCAAGTCCTTTTTCCACTGGACCACAGAACTCTTACCCACTGGCCTCCCGCTTCTGCTCCACTCGGTCCTTGAATAGCAAGCCGAAGCCTACCATGACCACAGCAGCGAACGCGGCCGGGAGAAACCAGAACTGCTGCCATTGGGGAAGCGTCAACGCGTCTGCTTCGCCGAGAAACCGGTTGAATACGTTGCCGGCCACCTGTGCCCCAATCAGCATTCCAACACCGTAGGTTACCAACACCAATAATCCTTGCGCCTGTCCGCGGATCTTTGGTGTGGACTTCTTGTCCACATAGATCTGGCCGGTAACGAAGAAGAAGTCGTAACAGATACCGTGTAGCAGAATTCCGATGATGATCATCGGTACGACCGCGGCAGGGGCACCGAGCGCGAACAGTACGTAGCGCAGCACCCACGCGCCCATGCCCGCCACCAGCATCCACTTCACGCCGAGCCGTATGAAGAACGCCGGCATCAACAGCATGAAGATGACCTCGGACATCTGACCGAGCGTCTGCGTGCCAGCGATGTTCTGAAAACCGGTCCCCTCGAGGAAGAGCTGGGTGAAGTTGTAGTACGCCGCCAACGGGATAGAGATGAGGAGCGAACTAATAATGAATACGAAGAACGGTTTGCTACTGAGCTCCTGGAGCGCATCCAACCCGACGATGCTCCGCACTGACACTGGTTGACCGGCCCCTGGTGGCGGCGTATGCGGCAGCGAGAAGCTATAGAGACCCAACAAAATGCTGGCCACGGCCGCCGTGTAAACCGGCAGCGGCGTCTGCTCAGGGAGCAGGCCTTCGGGGACCACTGCCCGCAACACAAAACTGACAAACAGCCCCGCGACGATCCAACCGATCGTCCCGAAAACCCGGATGAGCGGGAACTGCTTTTCTTGACTCTGGATATTGTGGAAGGCGAGCGAGTTGGCCAGACCGAGCGTCGGCATGTAGCAGAGATTGTACAGCAGCAGGAGCAAGATAAACATCATTGGGGCGCCACTCATTTGTGGCACGAACAGCATCACGAAGCCTCCCAGCAGATGCAGTACCCCCAACACTTTTTCTGTTGCAAAGTAGCGGTCGGCAATCAGTCCGAGAAAGAACGGCGCCGCGATCGCTGCGATGGGGTTGACCGTATACGGCCAGTGGGTCAAGTCACCCATGCCTTCGGCCGTCATGTACACCGCGATCGAGGTGTACCACGCTCCCCACACGAAGAACTGTAGGAACATCATGATGCTGAGACGAGTGCCGAGCAAACTGGTCATTGGTCGCTCCGGTGCGTCTGCGCGGTCGGGCGGTCGAGTGCGATGAAGCTCACGAGAACTCCCGGATCTTGATGTTGCGAAAGGCTACAGGGTCGTCGTGGTCCTGGAGACCGACGTGCCCGCGTGCGGCCCGGCCATACGCCGGCCATTCCGCGAACTTGCTGTTGCGCACGCGTTCTTCCCAATCCGGGCTCCACAGTTCGTACTCCACGATCTTGACTCCGTTGAGCCAGTGCTCGACGTGCGCTCCGCGTGCCACAATGCGAACCTGATTCCACTCACCCGCGGGGCGCACAACGCCCCGCGGCGCCGGGTACAGTCCGTAGTTGGCCCCTGCGGACGTGAGCGGCGACTGGCCATCAGGATGACGCTCGTCATCGAGCACCTGCATCTCGGTAGCGGACTCGTAGATAACGGGCACGTCTTCCGAGGCCCGGATGAAGATTCCGCTGTTCCCGCGGGGCTCGACGCGCCATTCGAGCGCGAGTTCGAAATCGCTGAACTGCTCCGTCGTGATAATGTCTCCGGCTGGTGCCACCCGGGCCAGCGTCCCGTCGACCACCTGCCAGCCGCCGGGCATGGTATCGCTGCGGAATCCGCGCCATCCAGCCGTTGTCTTGCCGTCGAAAAGCAAGCGCCAGCCTTCGGCGCGCTCTTCCGCGGTGAGAGCGTTCATGTCGGCCTGCTCGTCTTGGCCAGCCGCGCCGCACGCTGACCCAATGGTTATGGTGAAAACGATGGATAAAAGGAGCGGTCCTGATCGGGGCATAGGATTCCCATGGAGATTGCCGGCACAGAATATAGCCCTCGGCCACACTCCACCGTAACTTCTACCTGTGCCCAGTCGACGTGACTTCCTCAGCTGGCTAGGCGCTGCCGTGGCGGTTGGCGCCGCGCCGTGGCGCCGGGCTATGGCCGCGCTCGAACCGGTCGGCATTCAACTGTACACACTGCGGCGCCTCATGCAGCAGGATGTCGAGCGTACGCTTGCCGCAGTTGCGGAGATTGGCTACCGGGAGGTGGAGTTCGCCGGGTACTTCGACCAAACGCCAAAGCGCGTACGCGCGATCCTCGAAACGCACGGTCTCCAGGCTCCCGCAGCCCATGTTGGATTCCCCGACCTGGGCGATGGGTGGAACCGCGTCTTGGACATGGCGAGCGAGATCGGCCATCGTTACGTCGTGACACCGTGGCTCTCCGAGCGGCAGCGGACCGAAGACGGGTATCTGCGTGCAGCCGAGGTGTTCAATGAGGCGGGCGCCGCGGCGCGCGCGCGTGGGATCACGTTTGGCTACCACAATCACGATTTCGAGTTCGTGCCGCTCGCCGAGCGGCTGCCATTCGACATCCTGTTGGACGAGACCGATCCAACGCTGGTGCTGTTCGAGTTGGACCTATTCTGGATCACCAAGGCGGGACATGACCCGTTCCAGTACTTCGCCCGCTACCCCGGGCGATTCCCGCTGGTCCACGTCAAGGACATGCGTGCGGACGGTGCGATGGTCGACGTCGGCCAAGGAGGCATCGACTTTGGCCGCGTCATCGCCCGCGCCACCCAGGCCGGTATCCGACATTACTTCGTCGAGCACGACAATCCAGAGGATCCACTCTTGACGGCGCGGAGGAGCTTTCAGTATTTGAGGAGACTGGGCGGATAGGCGGGATTGCTAGAATGGCGCGTAACGGGAATAGCGGAGTAGGCGAACGGATTGAACCACAAACCTTTCCGCCCATGCCGCGCCCGTACACTTCATGATGACTTACTGTGGGCTTCACGATCCCACTTGTACTATAGTGTCCAGCGTCCTGGCCCGTGGACGACGGATGCCAGTGGATGTGGCATGTTCGCCTGCAGGGGATCAGGAGGGATATCCGCCTGCGCTGGGACGCTTGAGCGGCCGGGCATAAGGTACGGTGCCGTGAAGGCACATACCGGGCACGGTGAAAGCAAACCGAGCCTGTAAAGGGTGGACGAGTTCACCCGCCCGGCCAATTACACGGCCGCCCAAGCCAAGCGACTTGGGCGGCCGTTCTCTTCTGCGGCCGTGCGGGGGCTGTTGCCGATCCCGCCGCTATTCAGGCCGATCTTGCGCTACTGTGGCGTCTGATTCATCCACATGTAATCGGTGTGCCAGCTGCAGATCTCATTGAACTCCCGCATGGCCAGCGGATGGGTGGTTCCGGCCTCCTCGTAGATCGCGTTCTGCATGTTCATTAGCGTCACGTGATCCGGCCCCGCAAACGTCTCGAGCCGACGGAAGATGCCGCCCATACGGTGAGCGTAGTATCCCCAGGTGGTGATGTGCCCCATATCGGCGTGCTTCTTGTAGAGTGGGGCGAGGACCTGCGTAAAGATCTCGTCCGCGCGCCCCTCCCTCGAGCGATCGCACACATGGTACGCTGAGATCGATGCGGGGCCGAGCGCGTTGGGGTTGGGAACCGACGTCGACACACCGGTCCAGATGTAGTCGTCGTGGCTAGCGCAAGCGGTCGATAGACGATTCGCCGCGTCGGCGTGCCTTGTGGTGAACTCGTCGGTGATCTCTTGGCGCACGTTCATCATCTGGTTCAGGTCCGTACCGAGAATTGCAAAGACTCGGCGCCACGGACCACCCTGATTGTGGTTGAGCCACACCCAACCGGTCAGGTGCCCCGCGGTCACGTGTTTCCGAACGATGGGAGCGAGCGTGGTGCGCACGACCTGGTCGGCGTTTGTTTCCTGTGCCTGATTGCAGCGGAAGTAGATGCCGAGAATCACCGGGTTGGTGTCTTGCGCCACCACCGAGGATGTGCACAGCATCATCGCCCCGCCAATGGCGATTCCGATGCGCGTCATGAATGCCTCCGGTTCGAGAGGGGGAGGAAGGAAGCGTTAAGTATGTGGTGCGGTGACGGAAAACGTCAAATGAAAGCGAGGTCTTGCGGAAACTGTCAGACCTTCGGTTTTCGCACCATCTTTCGACGACAGAATCAGCGGAGAACCGTCATGCGTTACCCCCCCCTGCTAGCACACCTGCTCATTCTCGCCTTCTCGTCCGCGTCGGGCGTGACCGCTCAGGTGAACGGCGCCCCCGATCGGCGCCCCGATGAGGGCGAAGGACCGTTTGAGCGACTGATCATCCGCGGCGTGTACGTGATCGACGGTACTGGTGCGCCGCCGTTTGGACCCGCGGACATCGTGATCGTGGGCAATCGGATCGAGGATATCGAAGTGGTGGGTACACCCAGGGTGCCGATCGAGCAGGACAAGCGACCTGGCGATGCGGCCCGCGAGATCGACGCCGACGGCGGGTTCGTGCTGCCAGGGTTTGTCAACCTGCATGCGCACGCGGGAGACGAACGTAAGGCGCCCGATGCCGAGTACACGTACAAACTGTGGCTCGCGAACGGGGTTACGACGGTGCGAGGCGTCGCGCTCGGTGATCTGGACTGGGCGTTGCGCGAGAAGGAGCGGAGCGCACGGAATGAGATCGTGGCACCGCGCATTTTCAACTACCACCGACCGGCCTCGGGCAAGGAGTGGCGCGATAACAACCGCCGTATTCGAACCCCGGAGGACGCTCGGGAGTGGGTGCGTTACGCCGCTGGCAAGGGTGTCGATGGAATGAAGCTCGGGGCGTACCGCCCTGAAATCATGGCGGCCCTGCTCGACGAGGCGAAGCAATATGGCTTCGGATCGACCGCTCACCTGGCACAGACCGGCGTCGCCCAGATGAATGCCATCGATGCGGCCCGACTCGGGCTCGGAACGGTCACCCACTTTTACGGCATCTTCGAGTCGCTGTACAAGGACCACGACGTGCAACCGTGGCCACCGGATTTCATCTATAACGACGAGCAGCATCGCTTCAGCCAGGTGGCCCATCAGTGGAACCTTATCCACGCGCAGGGGAGCGAGGAGTGGAACGCCCTCCTCCAGGAGCTCCTCGAGCTCAGAACGATCCTCGATCCGACCATGGTGGCCTACCTTGCAAGCCGCGATGTGATGCGCGCACGCAATGCCGATTGGCACGAGAAGTACACACTGCCGTCCCTCTGGGACTTCTACACGGCCGATCGGACCGATCACGGCTCCTATTACTATGACTGGACCCCGTGGGAGGAGAACACGTGGCGCCAATTCTATCGGCAGTGGATGGCATTGTTAGATGACTATAAAGACATGGGCGGTCGCGTCACCGTGAGCGATGACGCTGCGTACATCTACAACCAATGGGGCTTCGGGGTAATTCAGGAGATGGAGTTGTTACAAGAAGCTGGCTTTCATCCATTGGAAGTGTTTCGTGGAGCCACCATGCACGGTGCCCAAGCACTGTTCGAGCCAAAACGCCAGGACATACAATTCGGTGTGTTGCGGGAAGGGTTGTTGGCGGATCTCGTGATCGTCGACGAAAACCCCGTCAAGAACATCAAGATGCTGTACGGAACGGGGTGGGATAGACTGAACGACGAGACGGGCCAGGTAGAGCGCGTCGGCGGGATACGCTACACCATCAAAGATGGCATCGTGTACGACCCCAAAAAGTTGCTGGCCGATGTTGAACGAATGGTGCAGGAGCAAAAGACGAAGCGGGCGATGACCGATGGCAGCGACTGATCCCCCTGTGCTCTCTTGGGTCGGATGACAGCGGTTATCGATCGGCTCAACGCTGCGCTCGCGGATCGCTACCAGATCCTTCAACCCCTGGGCCAAGGTGGCATGGCCACCGTATATCTCGCTCAGGACCTCAGGCACGACCGTCGGGTCGCGCTGAAAGTCCTGCGGCCGGAGCTCGCCGCCGTCATCGGGGCGGATCGGTTTTTGAATGAAATCAAGGTCACAGCCAATCTGCAGCACCCCAACATTCTTGCGCTGTACGATTCGGGCGAGGCCGACACCTTCCTCTATTACGTGATGCCCTTCGTACAGGGAGAGAGCCTCCGGGACCGGCTGAACCGGGAGACCCAACTCCCCATCGAAGACAGCATCAGGATCACGCAGTCCGTGGCTGCGGCGCTCGACTACGCGCACCGACACGACGTTATTCATCGGGACATCAAGCCGGCCAACATTCTGCTCCACGACGGTCAGCCCATGGTAGCGGATTTCGGCATCGCCCTGGCGGTCACGCAAGCCGGCGGCGAACGCCTCACGGAAACCGGTCTCTCGGTGGGCACGCCGCATTACATGAGTCCTGAACAGGCAATGGGGGATCGCGAGCTGGATGGTCGGAGCGATCAGTACTCCCTGGCATGTGTCATGTACGAAATGCTCGCCGGCGAGCCCCCCCACACCGGTCCCAACTCCCAGGCCGTTGTGGCCAAGATCCTGACCGAGAACCCGAAACCGATAACCGAAGCCCGGCGTTCCACGCCTCCGGCGGTCGCTGCCGCACTGGAGATTGCACTCGAGAAGCTGCCCGCCGATCGATTCCATACGACCGACGCGTTTGCGGCGGCATTGACCGGTCCGGTGACGGGCACCTACCGCCCTCGCGTCGCGCCAGGGGCCCCGCGACCACTGTGGTTCGTCATCCTTGGAATCGCCGCGGCCGCTCTCGCCTTCGTCATCGGTCGCGCGACCGCCCCCAGCCATGACCCGACGGACGCTGGACTGGCCCGCTTCTCGATAAGGACAACAGAAGGAACCATCCCGGGTGCCCAATGGGCTCCATGGGTCGCGATCTCGCGCGATGGAGCTCGGATCGCGTATCGCGTGAATCGAAGGGGCGAAGCCGCCATCCTCGTTCGGCCACTCGAAGCGCTCTCCACGACGGCCATCCCCGGGCTCCAAGATGCTATGGCGCCGACCTTCTCCCCCGACGGGCAATGGCTCGCCTTCGCTCGGGCGTTCGACATTTTCCGGATCCCCGTGGCGGGAGGCGCTGCGGAGCGGCTGGCGTCGGGCGCGCCGGACATCACCTGGAACCACGACGGGTCCATCCTCGTGGGTGACGGCTCGGGTCAGATTGTATCGAACACCCAGGGCGTCCGGCGGATACCCGCCGGTGGGGGTGATCCGGAACCACTGACCCAGCTGGATCCCTCAGGCGGTGAGTACGGCCACTCCTTTCCGCAGCTCCTACCCGGTGGTGAGCAGCTGCTGGTGACCGTTTCGGAGGCCGTTTACTTCGGTGCGAGAACGATTGCCGTCATCGATCTCTCCACCGGCGAACGCACCAAGCTCGTTACCGGGACGCGGGCCCGTTATGCGGCAACAGGACACCTGGTGTGGGCGGAACCTACCGGGCGTCTCCTTGCCTCGGCGTTCGATCCCAAACGGTTGGAGCTGACGGGGCCAACGATCACGCTCGCCGAAGAGGTCAGCGGTGCCACCGCCGATGGGGTCGCCCAGTTCGAAGTCACCGACGGGGGGGCGCTCATCTACGTACCAGCGCAGCCCCGCCAACTGGTCGTCGTCGATCGGGCCGGGCGAACCGTGACGGTGTTCGATCCACCCGGGGTGTACCACAGTCCGCGCTATTCGCCTGACGGCCGGCAAATCGCCGTGGACATCTCCGAGCCCTCGGGACGTGACATTTGGGTCATCAACGCTGCCGACGGAAGCAAGCTCAAAGTGACATTCTCGGGGAACACCAATGACCCGGTCTGGGCGCCTGATGGTCGATCGGTAACCTATGGCTCGGCAGTTCTCAGCCCCGGTTCTCGTCGGGGGGTGTATCGGGTCGCCCTCGATGGCGCCACCGAGCCGGAATCGTTGTTTGTCGGAGCGGACGGTGACCGCACCCCGGGGGCCTGGTTCCCCGACGGCCGTTCGGCGATCACCATCGCCGCCAAACCGACCGGGTGGCAACTGGAGACCCTGGAACCCGGACCGGAACGGACTCCGGTGGCCATGCCCAACACGCGCCCCGAACACGCGTGGCCTGCTTTATCTCCAGACGGGCGCTGGTTAGCCTACCAATCCAACGAGACGGGGCGGCCCGAGGTGTATGTGCGGCCGGTCAGCGGGAGCGGGGGACGCGCCGTGGTGTCGCGGGATGGAGGAACGTCGCCCGTCTGGCATCCTTCGGGCCGCGAGCTGTTCTATCGGCACCCCACCGGCACGAGCGAGGTACTGGTCGCCGCTCGAATCGATACCGGCCCACCGGTGCGGGTCGTGTCCCGTACCGAACTGTTTGCGACCGACGACATCGAGGCCGCCAGCCCCCACACGAACTACGATGTCCACCCCAACGGTGAGCACTTCGTCATGGTGCGTATTCAGGCCGGTTCCGAGATCATCTACATTCAGAATTGGACCAAGGTGTTCGAACAACCGTAATCGTGTCGTTCGGGGTGCTCCTACCGCGCCTTCGGTGTTCCCTTCACTCCGCTCATGGGAGCTAGTCACCCACTCTACGGTCGCTCCCACCGGGACCGGGACATCCGGCGAGAACTTGGGCCCACCCGTTCGCTCGATGGCGGTAGTGGAATCCGCATCGGCATCCGGGCACTCAGTGCTCGCGTTCACACTCCCTCGCCAGAAACCACCTTCCGGAGACCGAAACCAGATCAACGCCGACGCCATCACCATCTACGACGCGAACGACAAGCGGCTGCGGATCGCCGGTGCTCCTAAGGGCCAGCGCGAGCTAGGTTACCGGAACGCGGTTACGAGCCGACACCGAGCCTCGGTGCGCAGTCCCATTCCCACCCGGAGGGAGACGTGTCCAATCTGATCACCGGACTCATCGTGCTTTCGGTCATCGCCTTTGTGTTAGCGGTCGTGGCGTCGCTGTTTCTTGGTACGATGATGGGGATCACACCCGAAGCGTTCTCGCGTGCGAGCGCCAACCTCGCGCTGATCGCAATTGCCTTGGCGGTGACCAGCCGGAGGTCAGCGATCCCGTAGGCGGGGAGGGCGGTTTGGCGGGATGAACGGCACTCGCTGCCTCTCCCTCCTCTCCGAACCTACCGATCGTGTCGGCGCTATAGCCCGAAACCACCGTCTCCTTCGACACATCGGCACGAAAGGAGCGGACTGAGGACCCCATCCACACAGGGTGTTGCGCCGGGGCACCGGTCCTCCGACCAGGTGTCGCTTTGCCGCCCTGAGAGTGCCCGCGCACCACCTTCGAGAGGCCTTTACCCAGGCACGCACCTTGCCCCCCAACACGTTGACCCAGTGGGCCGTAGCCACCGGCGCTGGGCGCGACGCCAACTAGATACAACCGGGCAGGTGTAGTGAACCGTCAGCCGACCATGACGACTCCGGTCCCCTCCCCCCCGCTTCTCCCCGAGCCGATGGCCCCCAACGCCGCTCGATGGCGGCAGGTCGGGGTGGGCTGAACCCAATGCCGCGCAACATGCCGCTCGATCGGAGCGGCGTCGACTGCACGGGTGAGGCCTATCCGCTCACCGCGCTGCAGCAGGGCATGCTCTTCCACAGCCTCGAGGCAAACGAGGCGGGGGCGTACGTGCAGCAGTTCGTCGGCGACCTCTGCGAGGCGCTCGACGTGGAGACGTTTCACCGCGCGTGGCGGTGGCTCGCCGCTCGTCACGACGTGCTGCGAACGCGCTTCGTGTGGAATGGAGAATCGCATCCCCGACAGATCGTCGGACGCGACGTCGCGGTCCCCTGGTTTGAACTCGACTGGCATCACGTACCAGCCGGTGAGCACGAACGTCAACTCAACGAATTCCTCGAAACGGATCGGCAGCAAGGGTTCGACCTCGGCACCGCCCCGCTGTTTCGGGTAACGCTGTTCCGGCTGGACAAGGCTCGCTATCGGTTCGTTTGGACGTCACATCACGCCATTCTCGATGGGCGTTCGCGTCTGATCCTCGTCGAGGAGCTCTTCGAAATCTACACTGCGCTCCGAGACGTACGCCGGCCAACCCTCTCACCGAAAACTCCGTTCCGCGAATTCATCCAGGCGTTGCAGGACCGGGATGACGATTCCGACGCAGCGTATTGGTGCAACCTGCTCAGCCAGCACGATCCACCCAGACGGCTCGATCTCTCCCACCGGCCGAGTGTATTCGGTCGGCGACGCGTCGCCAAGAAGCGAGCGCGTCTGCCAAAGGAGCTCACACAGCGATTAGCAACATTCGCGGCGTCGGAAAGGCTGACGCTCAACACGCTGATTCAGGGAGCGTGGTCCATCCTCTTGAGCCGTTATACAGGCCAGCGATCCGTCATCTTTGGAGCCATTCGCGCAGGAAGGTCGTCAGCGTCCCACCGCTTCGCGAACTGCGTCGGTCTGTTGATCAACACGGTGCCAGTTCCCGTGGATGTCGAACCCGACGCACCTGTCGTAGCGTGGCTGCGTGATCTTCGTGCGTTCTGGCGGGACATGCGGAGTCACGAGCAAACGCCGCTCGTCGAGATCAATGCCTGCTTGCCACCTTCCCGCCGACCGATCGAGTTCGACAGTCTCGTGGCGTTCGAACGGTATGAGCTGAACGAGCGACTGAGAGAAAACGGTCCGGCGTGGGATCGCCGCACATTCACGCTGCACGGACAGAGCAACTACCCATTGGTGATCTGTGGCTACGGCGGTGAGCAGCTCATTCTCGAGATCGAGCACGACACCGCGCGGGTCGAGGACGCCCTTGCGGACAGCTTGCTCGCCCAGCTCCAAGCCGTGCTGCGCGCATTCTTGGATCGCCCCAATCAAAGAGTGTCGGAAGTCCCGCTGCTCTCGCCCTCCGAGCGTCGGCAGCTTCTCGAGCTACAACACGGCACGCGCACGGAGTTTCCCAGGGACAAGTGTGTCCAGCAGTTATTCGAGGAGCAGGTTGCGCGGGCACCCGACCACGTGGCGCTCATTGCTGGTGATCGTGAGGTCACCTATCAGGAGCTGAACGCGCGAGCCAACCACCTGGCCCACCACCTACGCTCGCTTGGCGTGCAACCGAATACCGCCGTCGGCATCTGCATGGACCGGTCGGTAGAGCTGATCGTCGGGCTTCTCGCGATACTCAAGGCGGGCGGAGCGTACTTGCCCCTCGACCCAGACTACCCCGTTGAGCGGCTGGAACTGTTGGCGCGGGATGGCGAGATCAAGGTGGTGGTCACACGCGCTCACCTTACCGCTCGACTCCCACTCGGTATCGGAGACGTCGTGGAGGTCGACGCGGAGCTGGGCGTTCAGCTGCACGAACCCAACGACAATCTGCAGGCCACCACTACGGCCGACGACCTTGCGTACGTCCTGTACACATCCGGATCGACCGGCAGACCCAAAGGCGTGGCAGTCCGACACCGGTCCATCGTCAGACTACTCTTCGGGGTCGACTATGCTCTTTTGAACGAGGAGCAGCGCATCCTCCAGCTCGCCCCGGTGTCGTTTGATGCATCGACGTTCGAGATCTGGGGAGCCTTGCTGCACGGTGGACGGTTGGTGCTCGCACCTCCGGGACCACCCGACCTCGAGCAACTCTCGGCGTTGATCGCCCGCCAGGGTATCAATACCCTCTGGCTCACCGCGGCCCTTTTCAATCGCTTCGTCGAGACGCGCCCTGAGGGACTCGCGGGCGTTCGCCAGATCCTCACGGGTGGGGAGGCGTTGTCGGTTCCCCACGTACGACGTGCCCTCGAACACCTCGCTGAGGGGGCAAAGCTCGTCAATGGCTACGGACCCACCGAGTGCACGACCTTCACGTGCTGTTACGAGATTCCCCGAGAACTCGATCCGCACGAGCGATCGATTCCAATCGGACGCCCCATCGCGAACACGGAAGTGTTCGTACTCGACGACCAGCTTCGCTTGCTGCCACCAGGTGTTCCGGGCGAGCTGTGTGTCGGCGGCCATGGATTGGCGCGTGGCTACTGGCGAGATCCGGAGCGAACTGCTGAGCGCTTTGTGCCCCACCCGTTCAGCACCGAACTCGGTGCGCGCTTGTATCGAACAGGCGACCGGGTCTGCTGGCGGTCCGACGGGAACCTCGAGTTTCTGGGGCGTCACGACGATCAGGTCAAGCTTCGAGGTTATCGGATCGAGCTTGGCGAAATCGAGCAGGCACTTCAGCGACACACGGGGGTTGCGCAGGCGGTCGCAACACTACGCGAAGACCGACCGGGCGACAGGCGGCTCGTCGCTTACTATCTCGAGCGAAACGGCCCTCTCAACCCGTCAGCGCTCCGATCTCATTTGAGCAGTATCCTCCCCACGTACATGATTCCGTCGGTCCTCGTACGCCTCGAGACGCTACCGCTTACACCGAGTGGCAAGGTCGACCGTCAATCACTTCCAGCCCCCAAACACCGGGGCAGCGACAACAGAGCACAGCATACGGGACCGCGTAACACTCTCGAGGAAACGCTTTGTAGCGTCTGGTCCGACGTGCTCGGCGTTCCCGACCTCGGCGTTCACGACAACTTCTTCGAGCTAGGTGGGCACTCCCTTCTCGCCACACAGGCGGTTGCCCGTGTGTCGAGAGCGCTGAACGTCGATATCGCCCTGAGCATTCTATTCGATGCGCCCACCGTCGCCGAGTTTGCGACTCTCCTCGCGCCCTCCACGACGCCGGCACTCGCCCCAGCGACCCGAATCCCGCGTATCGATCGGGAGCACGTGGATGACCTACCACTTTCCTTCGCACAGCAACGTCTCTGGTTTACCGAGCAAGTGATGGGTGAGGCGGCCGCGTACAACATCCCGTATGTCGTTCGGCTACGGGGTCCACTGAATGTCGAGGCACTGCGGCGAGGGTTGGAAACAGTGGTCGAGCGACACGAGCCGCTCCGTACGACATTCCGGCTGCGTGCCGATGGGACACCTGAGCAGGTCATAGGTCCCGCGCGCCGATTCCACTTGCCGGTACTGGACCTCGTCGCGTCAGGGTCTGCCGATCCCGACGCCGACGTGGAAATGCTCAGTGCCGAGGAAGCGGTCCGACCGTTCGACCTCTCGAGCGACCTCATGCTGCGCGCGTCGTTGCTCCGCGTTCGTGCGGACGAACACGTGCTGCTGCTCACCTTGCACCACATTGCGTGTGACGGATGGTCAGTGGCTATTCTCTGGTCCGAGCTAGGGGCGCTCTACGATGCGTACAAACTCGGAGAGCGGCCTTCCCTCCCCGCGCTGGCCGTACGCTATGCCGACTTCGCCGCGTGGCAACGCGACCGGTTACGCGGCGCGCGCGCCGAGCGGCTGCTCGATTACTGGCGTGATACCCTGGACACAGCCCCCGCCACCCTCGAGTTGCCCACCGATCATCCGCGAGAGACGCAGCGAATGTATCGAGGAGAACACCTGGTTGCGTCCCTCCCGCCTGAGTTAACGAGAACGCTGCGCGCGGTTGGACTCGGGCAACGCGCAACACTGTTCATGGTGCTGTTGAGCGCGTTTCAGATTCTCTTGCAGCGCTGGTCGGGCCAAGACGACTTCGTGATCGGCGCTCCGGTCTCCGGGCGACCTGACCCCGAACTCGACGATCTCATTGGGCTCTTTCTCAATCCGCTCCCCCTGCGTGCCCGTTTAGCGGGCAATCCCGTTTTCCGAGAGCTCCTGTGCCGAGTGCGCGACACTGCATTGGCCGCCTACTCGCATCAGGAGATTCCGTTCGAAATGCTCGTGGATGCGCTGCAACCTGAGCGGAGCCTCACGCGGTCGCCCCTCTTTCAGATCGCGTTCAATGGCGTGACTGTAGACGATACGGTGTGGACCGGTTCCGGGATCACGGGAGCGATTCGCTCTTCCTATGCACGCTCCAAGTTTGACGTCACGGTTTATGTGCGGGAGCAAGAGGACGAGACGGAGCTGAAGCTCGTGTACGACGCCGATTTGTTCGCGGCGGAGCGCATGCAGTGCTTGCTCGAGCAGTATGTCCATCTCCTCGCCCAGATCGCCGCGGCACCCGATGAGCACATCGATACGTACACCTTGGTGACACCGGCGTCGCGACCCCTCCTTCCCGATCCGAGTGCAGAGCTACCCGCGCCAGATCTGGAACCAGTCATCGCCACTTACCTCCGATGCGCCGACCGCGAGCCACACCGTCTCGCCGTCATGCAAGCCGGGATGCAATGGAGCTATGCCGATCTCCGTAACACATCTTCTCTCATTGCAGACCATCTCCTGGGCTTGGGGATCAAACCTGGCGATCGCGTTGCCGTTGCCGGTCGTTCCAGCTTTGGTGTCATCGCCAGCATGGTTGCGGTTTTGGAATGTGGTGGCGTGCTCGTGCTGCTCGACGAGCGGCTTCCCGTGCAACGCCGGCGGACCATGGCCGCCGAGGTTGAGCCCGCGGCGGCGATCCTCGTTGAGAGGCCCGACGGCACCCCCGATCTGGATTTCTCGGGTATCCCTTTGCTCCAGATCGATCAACGGACCGGAGCGATTGTGGAATCGCCCACGCGCGATCCGCACGAGGCCATGCGACCAACGATCTCGCCCGAATGGCCAGCATACATCTTCTTCACGTCCGGAACCACGGGAGTCCCCAAAGGAATCCTGGGTTCGCACAAAGGTCTCAGTCACTTCCTCCAGTGGCAGCGTGAAGCGTTCGCAATCGGCACTCGAGACCGGGTTGCACAGCTGACTGGCCTGTCGTTCGACGTCATTCTGCGAGATGTCTTTCTTCCACTCACGTGCGGCGGGACGATTTGCTTGCCGCCGGAAGATGTGGAGGACCGTGGCCGTGTTTGGGAATGGCTACACGATAGCGGAGTGAGCGTGTTGCACGTCGTGCCGTCCAGGGCCCAAAACTGGCTTCGCACCGCCCCGGCCGGTCGCGCGCTCGATCAGCTACGGTTGACGTTCTTCGCGGGTGAGCCCCTCACAGGGGATCTCACGCACGCCTGGCATCATCGCACTGGTGGTAAGGGTCTCATCATCAACCTCTACGGCCCAACAGAAACAACGCTGGTGAAGACGGCCTACTGCGTGCCGCCAGATGCGACGAACATTGACGGCGTGCTCTCCGCCGGGCGGCCGCTTCCGCAAGCCCAAGCACTGGTTCTCAACGCGGCGGGACGGTTGGCGGGCCTCTGCGAGGTAGGCGAGGTGGCCATCCGCACGCCGTTTCGTTCGCTGGGATACATCAACCCCGAAGCGACAGAGTCCCGGCGCTTCATAGCGAATCCCCACCGCCCCGACCCGCAGGATCTCATCTACCTCACGGGCGATATCGGTCGCTACCGTCCCAACGGCGAGCTCGAAATCCTCGGCCGCGCCGACGATCAGATCAAGATTCTCGGCCTGCGGATCGAGCCGGCGGAGGTCAGTGCGGCCCTTGGCAGCCATCCGGAGGTGGACGCATGTCACGTCGTGGCACGTAAGGAAGACGGTCAGCCGTTTCTGGTTGCCTACGTCCTCCTCACTAAGTCGGCGAGTGTGACACCGCCGGAATTGCGACGATTTCTGGCGCAGCGCCTTCCCGCTGCTATGATCCCGCGGCACGTCGTGACACTCGACCGAATGCCACTGACTCCAAACGGAAAAGTGGATCGGTCGGCGCTCCCGGCTCATGATGCCGACCAGGGGGACGGAGCGCGCTACACACCTCCACGCAACCCGATCGAAGAAGGACTGGTGGCGATCTGGCAGAAGGTGCTCGACGTCCCGAGGGTCGGGGTAACAGACGACTTCTTTGGTTTGGGCGGGCACTCACTTCTGGCCGCCCTGATCGCAACGCAAGCGTCCGCGGCGTTCGGAGTGGACATCAAGATCAGGACGCTATTCGAGGCCCCCACAATTGCGGGACTCGCAGCGCACATCGGCGGACAATCCGTCGCACCGGCGGCGGCTGCAGCCGAGTCGCGGGATCGTGTCGAGCGTCGCGACGATGACCTTACGGTCGTCCGGGCGCCCTTATCTTTTGGCCAGGAACGGCTGTGGTTCATCGAGCAACTCGAGTCCGAGCGCGCCGTGTACAACATGGCGTTCGGTTGGCGACTGCGCGGCTCATTGGATGTTGGCTGCCTTCGGCGGGCACTGGAGACGATCGTCGACCGTCACGAACCGCTCCGTACGACGTATCAGTCCCGTGGTGGCGTCCCCACGCAGGTCATCCAGCCGATCGCACCATTCGAGCTACCATCCATCGATCTCACCGATCTGCCGTTCGACGAACGAGAAGCCGAGATCGTGGGCCAGCAGACGGCTGAAATCGATCGGCCGTTCGATCTTACGAGTGATTTGATGCTCAGGGCCACCGTGATCGTGCTCGGTGCTGAGGAGCACGTACTTCTTCTCACAATTCATCACATCGCGTTCGACGGTTGGTCATTTGCAGTCTTTTGGCGCGAGTTGAAGGAGTTGTATCGCGCTTATCGACGGGGACAAGCGGCCACGTTGCCCAAACTCGAGGTCCGCTACGTCGACTATGCCGCTCGCCAGCGCCAAGAGTTGCGAAGTGACCGCGTGGCCCAGCTGCTGGACTACTGGCGGGTTCAGTTGGACCAACTCTCGCCCCTCGAGCTCCCGACCGACCAACCCACGCTCTCGAACCCAACTTATCGAGGGGCTCGAGCAGATTTCGTGTTGGACGCCGAACTCGTCGGGCAACTCGGGCAGCTGAGTCGCTCGGAAGCGGCGACGCTCAACATGACGTTGTTGGCCGGATTCCAAGGCCTGCTCCAACGGGAAACCGACCAAACTGACATCGTAGTCGGGATGCCGGTGGCCGGACGCGACCGTCCCGAGCTCGCCCACCACATTGGATTCTTCGTCAACACCTTGGTCATTCGCACCGACTTGTCCGGGTCACCGTCCTTCAGGACGCTCCTCCATCGAGTCCGGCAGGTCTCCTTAGACGCGTACGACCACCGCGAGCTCCCATTTGAACGGCTCGTGGCCGAGCTGCGACCGGAGCGACAACGCGGACGGAATCCGCTGGTGCAGGTGGTGTTCCAACTCCACGATGGATGGGAACGCGACATGGGTCTCGAGAACATCGACGTGTCTTGGGTCCCCAAGTCGGTCCTTCGTGCGCGATTTGACTTGGAGATGCATCTCCGCTCGGACGGGGATGCCTTGCGGGGCACGGTCGTCTACAGCAGTGAGAAGTTTTCTCCACAGCGGGTCCAAGGTCTTGTGGACCGTTTCGAACGGTTGCTTCGCGGGATGGTCGCCGACCCCGATCGACCCATCTCGACTATCCCATTGCTCTCCGCCAGCGAGCGTGATCGGGTACTCGTCGACTGGAACGACACCGCCGCTGACTATCCTGTCGATACGCCAGTCCATCAGCTCTTTGAGCAGCAGGTGGCGCAGACCCCAACCGCCGTGGCGGTCACTTGCAAGGAGCGATCGCTGTGTTACGAAGAACTGGACAGGAGGGCCGCCGAGTTGGCCAATCATCTCCGCGTATGTGGCGTGGCACATGGCGATCTCGTCGGGGTCTCCCTCGACCGATCGCTCGAGATGATCGTGGCGGTGCTGGGCATCTGGAAGGCCGGTGCTGCCTACCTCCCACTCGATCCAGCATACCCCGACGAGCGGCTCGCCTTCATGGTCCGTGATGCTGGTGTGAGCGTCGTAATTTCTGAGTCAGCACTCGCTCACTCTTGGCACCACCTTGTTGACACCTTCATTCCGGTAGATACGCTCGACACCACGACAACCGGTTCCACACACGATCGCGCAGCCGATGATAGGGGCGATGCGATCGGTTCCTCGTTGGCATACGTGATGTATACGTCGGGCTCCACGGGAAGGCCGAAAGGTGTGCGTGTGCCGCACCGGTGCGTCGTGAATTTCCTGATGAGCATGCGTGAGCGCCCCGGTCTCTGCGCCACCGATGTCGTTCTCGCGGTGACCAGCCTGTCCTTCGACATTTCCGTGCTCGAAATCTTCCTGCCGTTGATCACCGGAGCACGGGTAGCGATCGCAGAAGCGGAAACCGTATCCGACGGCCGACGCCTCGCTGCAGCTATCACCGCCTGCAGCGCCACCGTCGTGCAAGCCACTCCTTCAACCTGGCGTCTACTCATCGATGCTGGCTGGAGCGGGTGCCGACATCTCAAGGCCTTCTCAGGCGGTGAGGCGTTGCCACCCGAATTGGCCGCTGAGCTAAAGGAACGGGTTGGGCAGTTGTGGAACCTGTACGGTCCGACTGAGACAACAGTCTGGTCGACATGCGGCGAGGTAACCGACTTTAGCACATCCGTGCCAGTTGGACGACCGGTG
>JBFGJG010000009.1:0-108051 GCA_041577295.1 Gemmatimonadales bacterium | reverse complement strand
GGCGGTCGGCCACCCACCATCTCGTAGACCACGCAGCCCAGTGCGTACACGTCGCTTCGGGCATCCACGTCGGTCAGCCCCATCGCTTGTTCCGGACTCATGTAGGCCGGTGTGCCGACGGCGAGCCCGGTCGCCGTCAAACGCTCGCCCCCGGCCGCTTGAACGGCCCGAGCAATCCCGAAGTCGGCGACAATGGCTTGATCGCCCGCAAGCAGAATGTTCTCCGGTTTGATATCACGGTGCACCACACCCTGGGCGTGCGCGTAACTCAGGGCGGAAGCGACTTGGTCGGTGAGACGGAGACCGTCAGCGAGCGACAACTTCCCGTCACGAGTCAGCCGCTCGCGCAACGATTCGCCTTCGATGTACGGCATGACGTAATACAGGAACCCGTCCGCTTCACCCGAGTCGATCAGCATCAGGATGTGAGGATGGGTAAGCTTCGCTGCGATCTCGATCTCGCGAATGAAGCGCTCGGCACCAAGCGATGCCGCGATCTCCGGGCGGAGCACCTTGACGGCAACCTTGCGCGGGTGCTTGAGATCCTGTGCCAAATAGACGGTCGCCATGCCCCCGGCTCCGAGCTCGTGCTCGATACGGTAGCGGTCTACGAGGGCCGCGTTCAGGCGGTCGATCGGCCCAGTGTGATCAGGCACGGCGTGACACTCCGACGGGGGCACGTGAAACATGAGGCGAAAAGGAGTGGCAGGCCAGCATTGATGGACGATGCGCGGGTACGTCCGACCGGTCGAGCAAGAGCGCGTAGATGAAACCGGTTTTTGCACCACCGCGACCCGCACGTCTCACTCACGACCAGTGCTTCAAATTTGCGCGAGCAAGAGCTCTGCGGCCTCCACGAGCGCCTGACCCTCCTCTGCGGATAGTCGACGCGATGCGATCATAGCGGACACCTGGTTGGTGAACGCCCGAATCTGGTTGGCTGCGGCCCGCGAATTCCCAGCCACAATCTTGGCTTCGATGGCCGCGAGCTTGTCGCGCAGTCCCGCCGCTTGATCCGCGGTCAAGGAGCCACGACTCACGAGTTCGTCGATCTGAGCAGTGAGCGCCATGATCCGTTGTTGCGACGTAACGCTAAATACGAAGTCGTCGAAGTTTACGTCGTCGGCATCGTCCGGGGCCTCGACCACGCTCACCGAGGCAATTGGTGCTGCCGTCGATATGATTCCGATGAAGGCACGAAACGTCGTGAAGTCCGCGGGGAAATCCAGTTCCGCCAGCAGCACCCCACTCGCGTCTGAAAACTGGATCACTTCGTCTGTTCGGCTTGGGCCGTTTTCCACGAGCGTAAAGCCCACCGCTTGCGCCGGAGGCTTCAGCGTCACCACCAAGTCGTCGTCGGTTGGATTTGGGCCTTCAAACGGAAACTTATCTACCGATAAGGAATTGCTCTCATTCCAAAACAACCCACCAGGCGCGATGAACAGGGATAGGCCGAATGGATTTGCGAACGTGATTCCACGGTTCGAATAGGTTGCACCATTGAAAATCGGCCGTCCCTCTGTGCTGTTGTTGACCGGACTCGCGTCGAGATCATCGAAGTCAACGAGCACGGGTGTCGCAAGCTCTGTCAGTGCTCCCGTATAGGCGACGGGGTCTGTGTAGTCGGTCACCCCCGGGGCCGTAAATCCACCGTGCAACGTGAAGCGGGGTTCGTCGATCATCGCCTCAGGTGCATTGGCTGCGTCGCCTGAGCACGCAAGAAGCGTCATCGAGAGCGTGAGAGTGGTAAGTGCGATTGTTCGGATCCCCTCGACTGCCATCGAGACACCTCCTGTATCAGTGCGCCGATGACCTTGACTCATCGGGCCTCGCGGTGCGGTGGAGCGCGTAGTCCAAGGCGGTCGAACGTGCTCGGCCGCGTGCCCGTGATGTGGGAGTGTCAATTTGAGGTTCGGCCTAGGGATGGCAAGAGTCGCATGCGTGCAACATCGGATCCGGTCAACGCGGCCGATTTGCGAACCGGCTGTACTGAGGATCCGAGAGCCCTCTGGGAGTGAACCCTTGGCCTCGTCCTGTACCCCCGCTCGATGATCCGTTGTGTGGGCTGGAAAGTGACGCGTTCGAAGGATGGCCATCGGCGCAAGTGATCCTTGGACTCAGAGTCGAGTTTTAGGTCGCAGCGCCGGGAATCTTTAGCTACCCGTCTCCCCCCGATCACGCCACGTCGCGTGGTACTCCAAATCGTCGACGTACAGGTACATGACGGCCATCGCGGTGACGTCCGCACCGCTCGGGTTGCGATACCGGCTGACCAACTCGTACTCGTGTGACCGGAACAACGGAACTCCTACACTATCCGCGTACGTCTCGATCGTCTCGATCCCAACACGGTGCGGCGTATTCACGATGCTGCTTTCGAAGACCGAGCGACCCGTTGTCAGATCGTTGAGCGCGACCGACTCGGCGAAGGGATGCACGTGTACGGCAATGAAGTGTGCCTTCGTGTCGTGTCGTAGGTTCATCCATCGCGTCACCAAGGTGGTCCAGGTCCACTCACCAGGGGGCACTACCCAATGTCCGCTGAACGTGCGGCCGTGACCGTCGTGGCGCGTGGTGTGCCCCGCGTTTTCTCCTGGTTGTGAGCCCATGCCGTGGAGCGCAGTGGGTGACTCCGCAATGCCGTAGTAGCCGTCGTGGCCGTCGAGGAGGACGAGGCCGTTAGCAGCGGTCATGTAAAGCGCCCGTATCGGACGTCGCAGCGACGCATCCCGCGCGAACGTAATGGTGACACGGCCCTTCACCCGCTTCGTGGGACTATCGTTTTGGTTGAGGACCTGTGTCGTGAGTTCCAACGATTCGTCCGACCAAATGGGGATGCCGAACCCATCGGGAAAGCGGATTTCGTTCATTCCTTGAGAGGTCGTGAAGAGCCGGCGACTGCGCACATGACGCACGCGCATGCGCGCGGCGTGATCCCGCGCATCGACTAAGGACAGGTTGGTGTGGCACAGGAACTCGGGATTCGTGGGGTTCCCCGCTTCATCGACGACTTCTGATGAATATCCCGTGATCCAGAGTAGCTGCGGGCGCTCGGTCTCCAGCACGCGGAACTGTTGCACATGGCTGGGGCCTTCCATCGATCGGTACGCTCCGTCGATCTCGAGCGTCGGTGCATCGATGACGAGAGAGTCGTACGTGGTCTGGCCGCATGCAGCGGTGAAGAGCAGGGCAGCCAGGGGCGCCGCCCCACCGGTTGCGACCGCCATGAGATACGTGGCTGCGTGTGTCACCGATTTACGTCCGCTGGCTGTCACGCCGCCTCCTCCGATGCTATCGAGCACGCGGCTGCACATCTTCCGAACTGATATCGCGTCCCTTCTGGTCCCTCATGGGATCGGCACCAACCCCGCTAGATCGAGCAAGAACGCGTAGACGAACGCCGTTTCCTTGTACCGCTGATACCGCCCCGATGCCCCGCCATGACCCGCTTCCATGTTCGTCTTGAGCAGCAAGCGGTTGTCGTCCGTCTTCGTTGCGCGCAGCTTCGCCACCCACTTGGCCGGCTCCCAGTACTGCACCTGCGAGTCGTGGAGTCCCGTAGTCACCAGCATGTTGGGGTAATCCCTTGCCGTGACGTTGTCGTACGGCGAGTACGACAGCATGTACTCGTAGTAGTGTTTCTCGTTCGGGTCACCCCACTCGTCATACTCGCTGGTGGTGAGCGGAATGCTCTCGTCCAACATGGTGGTCACGACATCCACCCACGGGACCTCCGCGACAATCCCGTGAAAGAGGTCGGGCCGCATGTTCGCGATGGCGCCCATCAGGAGTCCACCAGCGCTACCGCCCTGTGCGTACACTTTGTCCGGGCTCGTGTAACCTTCCCGAATCAGATGGTCGGCGACCGCGATGAAGTCCGTGAAGGTGTTCCGCTTGTGAAACAGCTTGCCCTGCTCGTACCACCAACGACCCAGCTCCTGTCCGCCGCGGATATGCGCAATGGCGTAGATGAACCCGCGATCGATCAGCGAGAGGCGCGGCGAGCTGAAGCCAGCGTCCAGTGATGCACCGTAGGAGCCATATGCGTACAGCAAGAGCGGGTTCGGTCCCGGGCGTCTGAGATCCCTTCGATACACGAGCGAGATGGGAACGTTGACGCCGTCGTGTGTCTTGGCGAACAATCGTTCCACCGCATATCTCGAAGGATCGAATCCCCCGAGAACCTCTTCCCGCTTCTTGAGCATCCGCGTACGCGTCGCGGAGTCGTAATCGTAGACCGACTCGGGGGTCTTGGGCGATTCGTAGCCAAAGCGAATCACCTTGGTATCGATCTCGGGGTTGTTCATGAGATAGGCAACGTACGCCGACTCGTCGAACGGAATGTAATGATCGTCCTGTCCGTTCCAGCGACGCACCCTGATCTGGACCAGGCCGTTCTTGCGCTCTTCCACCACGAGATGATCGCGGAAGATCTCGAAGTTCTCGAGCAGTACGTCGGTGCGGTGAGGGATCACTTCTTCCCACTGCGACTTGACCGGATTTGATACCGGAGCCCGCACGAGCCGAAAGTTGTCCGCCTCGTCATTGGTCCGGATGTAGAAGTACTCGCCGAGGTGATCGACGCTGTGCTCGTGCCCGCGCTCACGCGGAAGAATCAATTTCAGCGCATCGGTTGGCCGGTCCGCATCCACGTAGCGGTACTCGTTCGCCAGCGTGTGCCACGAGCCCACGATGATGTATCGGTCGGACGCGGTGCGGTAGACGAAGCTGCTATAGGTATCGTCCGTCTCGGTATAGACGAGCTGATCCTGCGAGGTGGGCGTCCCCAACACGTGACGATAGACGCGATCCCACCGCAGCGTCTCCGGGTCTTGCTTTACGTAGAAAATGGTGCGGTTGTCGTTCGCCCACGCGACGTTGTTGGTCACGGATTCGATCACATCGGGGAGCAGCCTTCCCGTGCGCAGGTCCTTGAACCGGACGGTGAAAAAGCGGCGGCCCACGCTGTCCGCCGCGTAGGCCAGGATGTTCCCGTCGGGGCTCACCTCGCGTCCCCAGACGGCCATGAAGCTGTGCCCTTTGGCGAGCTCGTTCACGTCGAGCATGACCTGCTCGCGTGCTGTGAGCGACCCCTTCTTGCGGCAGTAGAGTGGATACTCCTTTCCGTCCTCATAGCGCGTGTAATACCAGTGCCCGTTGAGCAAGTACGGTACGGTTGCATCGTCTTGCTTGATCCGACCTTTGATCTCCTCGAAGAGGCGATCCTGCAAATCCGCCGTGTGCGCCATCACCTGTTCGGTCCAACCGTTCTCGGCCTCGAGATAGGCAATGACGGCGGGATTCTCGCGTTCGCGCAACCAGAAGTAGGGATCGATGCGCACGTCCCCGTGCATCTCGAGGCGATGCGGCTTGGTTGCGGCAACCGGTGGCGACGATGAATGGGATTGTGCAGCTGCGAGGGGTGCGAGAACAAACAAAACGAGCGTTGCGAAGAGCAACGCGCGACTCCATATACTCAGGGGGCAGTGGCGGGGCATGGTGTGCGTCCTCGGCTCAGCGTGCGACAACGGTTTGACAATCGGAAATGAAAGATGGTTGACCGAGGCCTTACGGGAAAGAGACAACTTGGGGCATACGCGACGATTCTGTGGGCACTGCTCCTTCTCTTCTTCCTTCGCGTGCTGGGCCAGGTCCTCGTCGCGGCGTTCGCGGTTTCATTCCTTCCCCCGATGAGCGAGTGGTACTCGGGCCTCATCGCGTACCCCATCCTGCTCCCGATTCAGATTCTCATCATCATCCTGCTGACCAAGGTGTGCCTAGACTTCACGAGAGGACGTGGGTTCTTCGTGCTCCAACGCCCGGCCGCGGGGAGGGCACTGCTGTGGTTTGGTTGGATCTACTTCGGCGGGATGGTGATTCGATACATTGTCACCATGGCCGTCCACCCGGAACGCCGCTGGCTTGGCGGCACCATTCCCATCTTCTTTCACTTCGTGCTCGCCACCTATGTCCTCGTGGTGGGCCACTATCACGCGAAGCCCCGCACGTGACACGTCTGATCATGCCAGCCATTCGCCCAGAGCTACCGTGCTGACACGCCGGGAGTTTCTCGAGCTCGGTGCCTCGGCCGGAGCGGCGATGGCTGTTTCGTCGTTGGGCTGCTCCCGGGAACAGCTCCCCGCGGGAGACGTGGTGAACGATATCCACTCCCAGCTGAATTCCACACGCGTTCACAGCGTCGTACGACCAACATCGTCGGACGCCGTCGCGGAGCTGATTCACAACGCCAATCGCCAGGGTCGTTCCTTGTCGATTGCCGGTGGGCGGCATGCGATGGGAGGCCAACAGTTTGGCACCGACACGATCCTGCTCGACATGCGATCGCTCAACCGGGTGCTCGCGTTTGATCGGGAGCGAGGCGTCATCGACGTCGAAGCGGGAATCGAGTGGCCCGAGCTGATCGGACACATGCTCGATGCGCAGCAAGGCGTGGATCGCGCGTGGGGGATTCGGCAGAAACAAACCGGTGCCGACCGGTTGAGCATCGGGGGGGCGCTGGCGGCCAACGTCCACGGCCGAGGACTTCGGTTCAAGCCGTTCATCGAAGACGTCGAATCCTTCGTGCTAGTTGATGCCAACGGCAACGCACGCACCTGCAGCCGCGACGAGAACCGCGAGCTGTTCCGCCTGGCCATCGGCGGGTATGGGCTGTTTGGCGTGATCACGTCGGTCAGGCTGCGCCTAGTGCCTAGGGTCAAAGTGCAGCGCGAGGTGGCGATTCTGGACATCGAAGAGCTCGCGCCGGCATTCGAGGAGCGCATCGCCGCTGGTTTCACGTACGGTGACTTTCAGTACGCCACAGACCCGGACTCAGGCGATTTCCTGCGCAAGGGGGTCTTCTCGTGCTATCGGCCCGTGGCGGCCGACGCTCCGATGCGGGAAGATCAGCGATCGTTGTCCGAGGACGACTGGAAGGAGCTCATCTACCTTGCGCATGCCGATCGCACGCGCGCCTTCCAGGCCTACGCCAGCTACTACCTCTCGACGTCAGGACAGGTGTATTGGTCGGACACCCACCAGCTGAGCACGTACCTCGACGACTACCACCGAGTCCTTGCCCCTCGACTCGGACCAGAGCAGGCCACGGAGATGATCACGGAGATCTATGTGCCGCGGAACGCGTTGGCCGCGTTCCTCGGGGATTTGCGCGATCGGTTTCGAGCGCAACGAACCAACCTCATCTACGGAACGATCCGTCTGATCGAGCGTGACGACGAGAGCTTCCTCGCGTGGGCGAAGGCGCCCTATGCTTGCGTGATCTTCAATCTGCACGTGGTGCACACACCGGAGGGTATCGAGCGCTCAGCGGGTGCGTTCCGAGAGCTGATCCAGACGGCGATTGGCTATGGTGGGAGCTACTTCCTGACTTACCACCGATTCGCGACGCGCGAGCAGGTGGAGGTGTGCTATCCGCAGTTCCCGGAGTTTCTCCGCCTCAAGCGTCGTTACGATCCTGACGAGACATTTCAAAGCGACTGGTACCGTCACTACAGGGGCATGTTCGGCGACGTCCTGTAGCGAATACACCCTCGCAGTGAGGTACTTGCCGTCGACCAATCCTCGAGCTATGGCCGCCGCTCTCGGTGTCTCAGTCGATTCGAGTTGTCACGCACGGACTGTTGCTGCGTCTCTGTCAGCACCGCCATGCCGCGCAGGGCTGCATCGATCCGCTGCCAATGGGCGTGACCCATGGCAGCGTGCGCCGTATCGAAGTGGGTCCGCACCACATGTGGGTCGGGCTTTGCCGCCATCAAAGCGCTATGCAACTGCTCGCGATGGGTCTCGTGTGTGGCGAGGGCGTGCTCTCCGGTGGCCGTCACCTCCACCTCGATCTGCTGGAGTTGCCTGATCTGGGTCTCGGTAAGCGCCAGCATTGCTCGTTGCTCGAGGAGCTTCGCCGGTGCAAAAGCCTCGAGCATTTGCATCCCTGGCATCATGCCGTCGCCTTGGCGTGCCCGCTGTCCGTGGTGTTGCTCGTGCTGGGCCGCGAGCGGGTTCACACTTCCCGCGAGTCCTAGGAAGACAGCGGCCGCCAAGAAGGATCGTATGCGTTTCATGGTTGCCTTTCGCTAAACGGTTGTTGCGGAGGCGCGTCCGGCCGAGTGTGCTGCTCGAGCCCTGGCGGTCGTGGCACCAACCGGCACGACGAGCAGAGACGTCGGCAGCTTGTTCAACAGGCGCTCGGTCGTGCTGCCAATGAGAACACGATCAACCCAGTTCTTGCCATGGGACCCGATGACCACAATGTCGGCCATCCACTCTTTCGTGACGTCGGTGATGGCGTGCACCGGATCAGCCATTCGCGTGACCCGCCGGGGAACCTCGCCAATGCACGCGGCGGTCAGGAGAGAATCGAACGCCTCAGTGGCTTTGCGTTCGTATTCCCGGTGATCGACGCCAAGCGGGAGCTCGGTGATCATCGTGATCGGCTCGATTGCATGGAGAACCCGTAACTCGGCTTCAAACACCTTCGCAATGCGCCGGGCCTGGTCTAGGACCTCGTTCGCCGCGTGCGAGAGATCGACGGCCGCGAGCACTCGCGCGACAGATCGCCTGGCCGCGCCGGTGACCATGACCGGGACGTCGAGGGTCCGGGCCGCATGATGTGCTGTGCTCCCCCCCACCCAACGGGCCAATCCCAAGTGATGCTTGCCTCCGAGCACCAGGAGCCCGGCGTGATGCGCTTCGATGGCGTGCTTGAGTGCCCAGATGGGCTTGTCCAACCGGACTTCGAGCGAGCCCAATGCGCCGGGCGGAACGTTCCCGCGGAGCTGGTCCTCGAGCGCCTTCCGGGCGCGCATAGTCAGGTGGTCGATCAGTTCGTCGAGATCGAGTTCTTCGTGATGCAGGAACTTTGGGATGTCGCTGACCTGGGTTGTGCCGTGGACCAACCGGCATTCGGTTCTCGCGCGCCGCGCGAGCTGCCACGCAAAGGACGCCGCCCAGGCGCTCTCCGCAGAAGCATCGACGCCAGCGATGATGGGTTTCCAGGTTGTCATAGCCTCCCCTCGGGAAAAAGGCCGCCGCATGCTGAGCGGTCCGAATAACAATGAATCGTTCCGGGCAATGAGCGGATGTGAAACGGATTGTGAACGTGGCTTCACAACGGTTGGCTGTGGTGCGTCGCGTGCGGCTTCTGAAACTCGCCGGGGCTCGACTGCTGCAGATCTTCGAAGCGCTCGCGCAGGGGCGTTCCAACTTGCGTCCGACCAGCGAGAGCCCTCACTATTCAAATAGGTCTTATACGATCACCAGGACGACGAACGGCGTACCGACACACACCGCGCCCACTGAGCGCGGGAGGACAATGTGCGTCTGAAGAAACCCCAGCGGCTCAAGAAGCAGCTCGGGCTGGTGGACGTCTTCGCGATCAGCACGGGCGCGATGTTCAGCTCCGGCTTCTTTCTCCTGCCGGGTCTCGCCGCAGCCCAGGCTGGACCCGCCGTCGTCCTCGCGTACCTCCTCGCGGGAATTTTGATCATTCCGGCCATGCTCAGTGCGGCGGAGCTGTCCTCTGCCATGCCGCGGGCCGGAGGGGCGTACTATTTCGTCGATCGCAGCCTGGGGCCGCAGGCAGGTGCGGTGGCGGGGCTTGGGACGTGGCTGGCGTTGGTGTTCAAGAGCGCGTTCGCGCTCATCGGCATGGGCGCCTACCTGGCGCTGTTTGTCCATCTGCAGATCGAGCCACTCGCGGTCGGACTGACGCTGGTATTCGTCGTGCTCAACATAGTTGGAGCGAAGGAGACGACGGGCTTCCAAAAAGTACTGGTGTTCGTGCTGATCGCCGTCCTCGCGTTCTTCCTCGTCCAAGGATTGGCGGCGGTCGTTTCGCTAGGTCCTTCTCGGTTGGCGCGTACCCAGTTCGCCCCGTTTGCGCCGTTCGGCCTCACGGGTTTGCTGTCGACGGTGGGTTTCGTATTCGTGTCCTACGCCGGGTTGACGAAGGTGGCGAGTGTCGCCGAGGAGGTCAGCAAGCCGGACCGAAACATCCCGAACGGCATGCTGCTCTCGTTGGCCGTCACTACCGTCATCTATGTCGTTGGTGTGACGATCATCGTGGCCGTTCTCGAGCCAGAGGCCTTACATGCCGATCTCGCCCCAGTCGCAACCGCGGCCCAGGCGTTCTTCGGGTGGCTCCCCGGGAGGACCGGTGTGGTGCTCATCGTTATTGCCGCAATCGCCGCGTTCGCGTCTACGGCCAATGCCGGCGTGCTGGCAGCGTCGCGGTATTTGCTCGCCATGTCACGCGACCGGTTGCTGTGGGGCGCCTTTGCCCGCTTGGGCCGATTCCACACGCCGACCTTGGCAGTGATCGTCACCGGCACCGTGATGGCGGCGATCGTGATCGCGATGGATCCCGAGGGCGTTGCGAAGCTAGCCAGCGCGTTTCAGTTGCTCATGTTCGCGCTGCTCAATGTCGCGGTCGTCGTGATGCGCGAGAGTCACATCGAGTCCTACGACCCTGGGTATCGCGCGTTCGGCTACCCGTGGCTGCAGATTGTCGGCGTTCTGGTGTACCTCGTACTCATCGTGATGTTGGGGCTGTGGCCAATCGTGTTCAGTGCCGGCGTCGTGGTGGTGGGGCTGGCGTGGTACGCCATCTTCGCGCGTTCATCCGTGGTGCGTTCGGGTGCCATCTATCACGTGTTCGAGCGGCTCGGCCGGCAACGCTTCATGGGGCTCGATCGCGAGCTACGGGAGATTATCCGCGAGAAAGGGTTGCGAGACGACGATCCGTTCGATGAGGTCGTGGCGAGAGCGTATGTGCTCAATGTTCCCCGCCCCGAACCTCTGACCAAGCTGGTCCGGGACGCCTCGGTCCGGCTACATGCCAGGCTCCCTGTAACCGGCGAGCAGTTGATCAAGCAGTTCCTCGAAGGGCTGGAAGGCGGGCTCACACCGGTGGCGCACGGCGCTGCCCTGTTGCACACACGCGTGCCGGGCTTGCCAACGTCCGAGCTGGTGTTGGGCCGAACGGTGCGGGGGATCAAGTGGGATGCGATCGAAGTTCCTACTGACGGCACGCCGGTGCGCGCCGTGTTCTTTCTCGTGAGCGGCCAGGAGAATCCCGGCTGGCACCTCCGCATCCTCGGCGCTCTGGCCGGGCGGGTTGAAGAAGACGATTTCATGGCCAACTGGCTGGAGGCGGAGAGCGACGAAGCAGTGCGCGCTACGCTCCTCCACAGAGACCGCGTTCTCTCGTTCACCATTGAGCGCGAGGCCGCGACGGCGGAGCTCGAGGGTCGAGCCCTGCGCGAGTTGAGGCTCCCCCCGGGAGTCCTCATCGCGTTGATCCGACGCTATGGGGATAGCATCGTGCCACGTGGCAGTACGGTACTCCGCGCGGGCGATCATCTCACCGTCATCGGTGAGCCGGAGGGCTTGCAACAGCTGGCACGCATCTACATGTCCATTGCGTCCGGTGGTATCACGGGACCGCATGACGTCGGCTGAGCGCTAGTCCCGCCTGGATCCATTCTTGGCACGCGTCGCGAGGCACTGGGCGACGCAGCGTACCGGTTCAAAATCAGGTGTCACTTTGCGCAGCTCATGTCGATCGCCGTTTGCACGCGGTGTTGCGATCCGAGTTTCTCCCGCTCAACTTTCTGCGCGAACCGTCGCACCATTGGTTAGAGAACGATCGAAAAGAGGAAACCCAGATGATTCGTCTGTCGTTTGCGCTCCCAAGCGCAGCGTTGCTGGTTGCGATGACGACGCCCGTCATGGGGCAGTCGCCCGTCTTACGGTCTGCCTACCACGACTATCGCGTCGTCCCGGTGGTCGATGGACTCGAGCGTCCCTGGTCCATCGCCTTCCTGCCAAATGGAGACATGTTGGTAACCGAGCGTCCCGGAAGGCTCCGTATCGTGCGAAACGGCGTGCTATTGCCCGACCCGGTGGCCGGGGTCCCGACCGTGCATGCCGAGGGGCAGGGAGGGCTCCTTGACGTGGTTCCCCATCCGGATTTCGCCAACAATCGGCTGCTGTACCTCAGCTACTCGAAGCCCGTGGGTGACAACTCCACGACCGCGGTGATTCGCGCGCGGTTCGAGAACGATCGTCTATCGAACGTCCAAGAGATCTTCGAGGCGGCATCCCGTGGTCGTGGCCACTACGGCTGTCGGCTGGCCTTTGATGGCAAGGGGTATCTGTATCTCACGATCGGAGACCGGCAGGCTCCGCCGGAAGGAGATCTGCCCGCGCACCCGGCCCAAGATCTCTCGAACCATCATGGTACCACCATTCGGCTCCATGAGGATGGCCGAGTCCCGAACGACAACCCGTTCGTCGGTCGCTCTGGTGCCCGCCCCGAGATCTGGAGTTATGGGCACCGCAACGGACAGGGCCTCGCCATCCATCCCCACACGGGAGACGTCTGGCTGAACGAACACGGGCCCCAGGGTGGTGACGAGCTCAACCTCGTGATGCCCGGCAAAAACTACGGGTGGCCGGTCATCGGCTACGGTGTCAACTACCGCACAGGCGCCGCGATTCACCACGCCACCCATCAGGAGGGGATGGAGCAGCCCGTGCACATCTGGGTACCCTCCATTGGGATCTCCGGCATGATGATCTATACCGGTGACCGCTTCCCAGCCTGGCGGGGGAACGTCTTTGTCGGGGGGATGGTGGGTGAGCAGTTGGCCCGTCTCACGCTCGAGGGGCAGCGGGTGGTGCACGAAGAGACGCTCGTGCAGGGCATGGGCCGCATCCGCGACGTCCGTCAGGGCCCAGACGGATACATCTATCTGGCCATCGATAGCCGGCGTGGCGAGCCGACGCCCATTCTCCGGTTGGAGCCCGCGGGCGGGCGCTAGCAACTGCGAAGACGTGCGCCCTCGCCACACCGATGCGCGAGAAAGCCGCGACAAAGTCGCGGCTTTCGTTTTGGCCGATGCTCCTCGATGCTCAGGGCCGTTTGTTGACGGCGCGCCACCGGCGGTGCGCTGCAAACGAAGGGATCAACTGATGGACGTGCACCTGCGTGACTCGTGTCCGATGTCCGGACTGAATGGTCTGTTTTTGTCCAACCAAGTGGACCGTCGTCACCGAATCCGAGACTTGTCGCGCGACGATCCGCACTGAGACCTTCTCGAACCCACGAGGAGTTGTGGTGGCCCTCGTCCCGATGAGCACCGTCGTCGAGTCATCGGGAGTTTGCTCTGATTCCAGCGCAAACTTTGCGTCCGTGATGGCTTGTCGCGCGGCCTCGACTATTGCTGATTGCGTCGCGTGGTACTGGAAGGCCTCACCGGCGTCGAGCGGCCGAGTGGTTAGATCCGTGGTTGCCGCACAAGCGGCCAGTAGGACCGATACCGTCGCCGTCACTGTAACCACGCTCTCTGGGCTCGGCATGGCGGACTCCTTTCGCGCGAGAAACGGAGAGATCGCAACGCGCTGATCCCAGTTCCACCTCCCCACGCCGCCCGCGCATCGTCTGCTACGGAACGGAGAACGAACTCTCCCACACCCCCATGTTGCCGTCGGCAAATGGCGCGGTCACGCGCCACGAGCCATTGCCCGTAACGCCTGTGAACTTCCCAAAGCCGTTCACGAAGCGGAACGTCCCGCACAGGGCGGGGCAGGCGCTCGTGCCCGCCTCCTCCATCCGCCACGAAAAGCTGAGGCCGTCTCCCGCGGTGTCTTTCCCAAAGCAGAAGCCGCTGGCGGAGAGCGGGTTGCCGTCTTGTGACATGAGAAGTTGCCCCACACAGTCGGCGGCCAGGTTGTTGAGCGGATGACGCGCATTGTCTGCAAACGTCGCCTGATAATAGTGGTTCACGACGATGCTTCGGCCGTCCGGTAGGTCGGTCGTTTGCGACGCGGTGATCCGGCTCCCGAATTGCCCCTTGGCCATCCCCTGCTGCGCCAGCAGCATGGTGGGCGCAACCAGCAGCAGCAACAACGTCGCGCAGGTGGTTCGCTTGTGCACGCGTTTTCCCCCTTCTCTAAGTGGCGTCGACAGGAGTTGACTGATTGGCGGCTTTGCCCCCGGCTGGCGGGGTAGCCGGTGCTTCAGAGCTGGCGGGATTGTCCCGATCAAGAATGGGTCTTGGGGAGCGATTCCGCCAGTCGAGCGCTCCGGTTCGCTGGCTGGCCCATGCTGTGTTTGGGCGGGCGATACGCTTGTCGTGCGGACCGCCGGACGGAACGGGAGGGGATCCGCTTCTATCGCGAGCTCCAGATGAGGCGTAGATTAGCGGAAACATTCCGAGGTGGGCGACCATGTTGAGACGCTGCGTCGCGATCCTTGTGTGGTGTTCCTTCCTGATCCAGTTCACCAGCTGCTACTCAACAAGCACAACCGTAGCCACCCCCGAAGAGGCGAGAGTCCCGACCGAAGAGCGTATCATCGCTGTGACTACCGTGAGTGGCCAGGCCGTCCACTTCGATGGTCCAGCTTCGATCGCTAGGGACACGATTTTCGCGAGAGTTCAAGGGAGGGCCTACCACGTCGCGCTCACGGACGTCGAGCGCGTGTGGATCGAGCGAAAATCCGTCAACGTGCCAGCGACGATTGCCGCCGTTATCGGCGTACCGCTCCTCATCTTTACAGCTGTTGCGCTCGTTGCGATCGCGACTAAGGAATCGTGTCCCTTCGTCTACTCCTGGGATGGTAGCCGCTACGTCTTCGACGCCGAACCGTACGGCGGCGCAGTCACAAGGGGATTGGAGCGCGACGATTACTCCGAGCTTGAAAACCTGCGCGAAGACAGTGGCATCTATCGATTGCGAGTCACGAACGAAGTCCGCGAGACCCAGTACACCAACTTGTTCGAGCTCTGGGTGGTACATCACCCGAAGGGGACCCGCGTGGCCGTGGATGAGTTTGGCAACCTCTACACCGTGAATGCGCAGCGGCGATTGACCTCGGCCACGGACGGCGAGGGACGGGATCTCACCCACTGGTTGCAGGCGACGGATCGGCGTATCTGGGAGCCGCCTCCTGCTGAGCCTGACGCGGACGCCCGACAGGAGATCGTTTTGACATTCCCGAAGCCCGACGGAGCCACCAGCGCGAGGCTGGTCGCGAACGTCGCAACGGGGCTCTGGGGGTCGCACATGATCCGTGAAATGCTCGAGCTGCGAGGCAATGAGGTGGAGGCATGGTATGCGATGATCGACGGCGATGTCCAAGCCCGCGACTCGTTGTTCGCCTGGAACCTCCGCGAGGAACTGTACACGCTCAAGATCTCCGTCGAGGAGCCGGATGGTTGGGCGGTTCGTGGACTGCTTCCGGGCGGCGGTCCGTTCATTGCCGAAGATCGAGTCGTCCCGTTGGACGTTCACAACGTACAAGGGAACGAGCTGCGTCTGCGGATTCAGCCGCCACGGGGTTTTTGGGCGCTCAACTCGTTTACGGTGGACTATGGTCCGGACGTCGTCGTGGATGTGGACACCGTGACGGCTGTTCGGGCCGTGGACCACAGGGGTGAAGACATCCGCGGCGCAATTGCCGGCGCGGATGATCGGTACTATGCAATGCCGCGGACCGGTGATTGGGCAGACTTGGAGTTTCCGGCTCCACGAGCCCGACCCGACATGGACCGGACCGTTTTGCTCCACAGTCGCGGGTACTACCAGCTGCATCTGGCGGCGCAAGGTACGCCGCAGACGGAGATGCTGGACCGCATCACTGAGGTAGCGGGGGCCGCTGCTCAACTTGCCGCCGAGCGGTACGCCAACCGTGAGATTGCCCGTCCTCAGCAGCAGCGGTAACGTCGGCGTAGATGGACGGCGCCCCTGCTGTACACAACGAGCCGTCCGCGGCAAACCGGTGGGTGCTGGTAACAGGGGGGAGCCGCGGTGTGGGAGGCGCAGTATCGGGCGAGTTGGCAGCCCGCCATTGGAATCTCATCATTGCCTACCTTCGCAACGATGCTGCCGCCGAGGAAGTAGCGGAGCGCGTGCGAGCCAGCGGTCAGCGAGTCCTGCTTCACAAGGGAAACCTGGCAAGTGCGCAGGAGTGCCAAGCCTTGGTGGGACGCATCGAGGGAGAGGTTGGACGGCTCGATGGTCTCGTACACTGCGCGGGTCTCGGAGCACTCTCACCAGCGACGGCGACGCGCGGCCCGCGCTGGCGCATCGCGTGGGACACGCACGTGGGAGCGCTGGTCGAGCTCGTTACGCGCGGGCGGCATCTCTTCCGTGTGCCCGCTGCGGTGGTTGCGGTCACGAGCCTCGGTGCGCGACGGGTCTTACCCGGTTACGCTTCGATCGGCGCGGCCAAGGGTAGCTTGGAGACGATCGTCCGATATCTCGCCGCTGAGCTCGCGCCTACCGACATCAACGTCAATGCGGTTTGTGGTGGTCCCCTCGACACGGATTCGTTGCGAAGCTTTCCCCAGTATGCGGAACTCGAATCGGAGAGCCGACGGCGTCCGCCAGGTCGCATGGGGCGTCCGGCAGATCTGGCACCAGTCATCGGGTTCCTATTGGGGCCGGATGCGCGTTGGATACGTGGTCAGGTGATCGTCGCGGACGGCGGGTTCGATCTCTATTGACATGCGCCACTATTGGGTAGACCGAATCGTCACTCTACTGCCCGGGCAGCGGGCTGTTGGACTCAAGGCGGTGGCCCTCAGCGAAGACGTCTTCAACGAGCACTTTCCCGGCAATCCGATCTTCCCCGGGGTATACTTGCTCGAGGGGTTGGCGCAAACGGCGGGTGTGCTCCTGGCACGCACGTACGAACAGCAGATTGCCTTGATGGCTACCATCGACCGAGCACGCTTTCCTTCGTTCGCACGGCCGGGGGATGCCGTTGAACTGGCCGTCGAGATCGAGGCCGTGCACGAGAGTACCATCCGCGTGATCGGCGTTGCCACGGTGAATGGGCGAGAAGTTGCGACCGCCCGCCTAACCTTTCGCATGCTCAACGAGCAAGAGCTCATACCACCGATTTATCGCGCATTTTGGCGGGACATGCTGCGGGTCTGGAGTGGAGACCATGCCGAAGCAGGTGATAGCTGAACGTGTGCTCGTAACGGGCGTGGGTGTAGTAACCCCAATTGCCGTAGGCGCGGATCACTTTGCGCAAGCACTCTGTGCGGGTCGGTCGGGCGTAGGCCGAATTACCGCATTTGATTGCGATGGCTTCGAGACTCAAATCGCGGCCGAGGTTCACGACAGCGACTTCGATGCGGCGGACTTCGTTACCCAGCCAAAGCAGCTGAAACTCATGAGCCGGGCCACGCGATTCGCGGTCGCGGCGGCCGAAATGGCACGAGGGAACGCCAAGTTGGATCACGAGGCAGTCGATCCCGGGCGCTTGGGCGTGTCACTCGGAGTGGGTGGAATGGGGCCGGTTGATGTCGATATGCTTGCGAGTGAGGCTACCGCCGTTCTCGCAGCTGGACACGAAGCTGGAACCCCAACGTTTGACGTCCCGTCATTTGCCCGTCACTATCGTGCCCGCACCAACCCGATCCTGGCGCTGCGCGGTCTGCCCAATCTCGCAGCGGCCCACGTCGCCATTCAGCACGATGCCCGTGGTCCCAACAGCAGCGTTGCGACGGCTTGCACAGCGGGCTCCCAGGCCATCGGCGATGCAATGCGGATGATTCGCCAAGGTGACGCTGACGCCGTTTTGGCCGGCGGAACGGACGCCATGGTGAACCCGGTTGGCGTGTTGGGATTCAGCATGCTCGGGACGCTCTCCCGTCGCAATGACGAGCCCTCCCGCGCGGCACGCCCGTTCGATCGAGACCGTGATGGGTTCGTGATTGGCGAAGGTGCGGGGGTTGTGTTGTTGGAACGAGAGCGGTTTGCCCGGGCCCGCGGGGCCCCGATCCTCGCCGAGCTAGCCGGCTACAGTGCCACCTGCGACGCGTACCGAATCACCGATGAACGGCCAGACGCATCGGGTGCTGCCACAGCAATGCGGCGATGCCTCGCGGACGCGGAGGCGGACCCCCAGGATGTCGGCTACATCAATGCACACGGTACTGGCACATCAATGAACGATCGCACGGAAACCCGAGCGATCAGGGAAGTCTTCCGCGGCAACGCCGATGCGATTCCCGTGAGCTCGATCAAGTCAATGATCGGTCATCTACTGGCAGGCGCCGGCGGGGTGGAGTTCTGCGCCTGCGTGCTGGCGCTGACCAGTGGATTTGCTCCACCGACGCTCAACTACGAGACGCCGGATCCCGAGTGTGACCTCGACTATGTCCCGAATGCGGTGCGGGGTGTGCGGTTCGATGTGGCGCTCAGTAATTCGTTTGGCTTCGGAGGGCAGAACGCATGTCTGCTAATTCGCCGCTGCTAGAGGAGCACGATCTCACCGAACTCGTTCGCCAAACGATCGCGGAGGTCCTCGTAGTGCCGATCCACGATGTCCTGCTGGACAGTGCCTTGATCCAAGATCTCGGCGCCGAGTCGATTGACTTTCTTGATCTCGTGTTTCGACTCGAGGAGACGCTGGGGCGCCGAATCCCAGTCGATCGATGGGATCGTTACGTCCGTGAACAGCTCGCTGGTCAGCAAGCAGCGGTTGCGCTCACCACGAAGTTCGTGGTGGAGTTCGCACGTCATGAGAGCGGCCTCGGGTAACGAAAGCTTTGATGACAACACGAGGGTGTGGCGGACCTTCCAGTGAGGGGGGAGGGCGCATCCTTCATCCATTCCTGCCGTGTCTCATTCGAGCAACTGCCAAGTGATCCGCTTCTGAACGCCAGCAACCAAGTGGAACCTTTGGGCGTCTAACGACGTAATGGAACCAGAATCCGGCGTGACTAAGTTGTTCTCAGTCGGGGTTCTCGCGCCGATGCGCTGGGATCCCGATTCGTGATTCGTTACCGCAACAAACCGCCAGACAACGATTTGGACAGTTTCCACACATCCCAAGAGAGGTTCGTATGATCCATCCCCGGTTGGTGATCGGGATGACGCTCCTCGTGGCGGCGGCGCCGCTCGAGGCGCAGCAGTTTGGTGCCTACGCGGCCACGTTTGGCAGCGAGATACTGATTAGCGAGCCGGTGAAGGAGAACGAGCCGGCCACGATCTATCTGTACAGGCGCACGGGTGACCGGTGGGAGCGAAGCGGCACCCTGACCGCACCCACCCACGAGGGCGGAGACTTCTTTGGACGGTTCATTGCGGTGGACGGCGACCGGCTGATCGTCGGCGGCACGTTGCTGGACCGCAGCACGGGAGCGGTGTGGGTCTTTCGTCGGCGTGGCAATGAGTTTGAGCTCATGGAGACCTTACGCCCCGACGATGTCGTTCCGGGCGATGCCTTCGGCCGGTTTGGGCTCCTGCACCAGAATCTCCTGTTCGTTTCCGCCCTTGGCCACAACCAAGGCCGTGGCGCCGTGTGGGTGTATGCGCGGGGACGGGACGGGAAGTGGACGCAGGAGGCTAAGCTCACACCGGGCGACAGCGCCAGCACTCAGGAATTCCTCGGATGGTCCCTTGCCTTCGACGGCCAGCGGTTGCTGACCGGGGCGCTACAAGCCAGCCAGCAGCTGCAGAATCGCGGTGCTGCGTACGTATTCCGTCGCAACGCACCCGGGGATTGGGCGCTGGAAGCGAGGCTCTCTGTCGACGAAGCGCAGTCTCAACCGGGGGATGGTTTTGGGTCGGCCGTCGCCTGGCTCGACGGACACGCGCTCATCGGCGTGCCCGGCCGCGACAACGACATCGGGGAGGTCAGACGCTACACCCGGCGGGGTGAATCATGGGTGCAGGGTCCAGTGCTAGCGCCGTACGAGCGTATTCCCAACGCCGGCTTCGGTTCGACCCTGGTGGCCAGTGACTCCGAGTTGTGGGTGGGGGCGCCCGGCGCGGACGGTTCCGGGCGCGTGTATCGTTTCGCGTACGACCCCAACACCGGCCGGTTCGGGGATGTCAACAAGATCGCGGCGCTCGATGAAGACATTGGCGATGGATTCGGCAGCACGATCACCGTGGGCAACGACATCGCGATCGTGGGAGCGACCGGCGACGACTTCGGGCTGGGATCGGCCGTGGTATTGACCAAGACCGGTAACTCCTGGCGGGCCACCGACAAGCTGCTCGGTCCCGAGCCGATGAGCCTCGAACCGTTGGTCGGAGGTGCAATACGCTGCAACGACGGCACCGCAAACCAGTTTTCCTGCAGCCAGGTAGACATTCTCTCGTTCCTTCCGGTGCGGGGTATCGGGGGCGGCCGCGGTGCCGAGACGAACGATGTATGGGGGTGGACCGATCCCGAATCGGGGAAGGAATACGCGCTCGTCGGGCGAACGGATGGGACCGCGTTCATCGACGTCACCAACCCAGCGCGCCCGGTGTACCTCGGCAATCTGCCAAAGACGCCGGGATCGCGCGGGAACGCGTGGCGCGATATCAAGGTCTACGCAAACCATGCGTTCGTCGTGGCGGACGGCGCAGGACAGCACGGCATGCAGGTCTTCGACCTGACCAGGCTGCGCCGCGTCTCCAATGCGCCAGCGACATTTGCGGCGGACACGATCTATGACGGGATCGCGTCGGCGCACAACATCGTGATCAATGAAACGACTGGGTTTGCCTACGCCGTTGGCTCCAACGCCGGCGGAGAGACGTGCGGTGGCGGGTTGCACATGATCGACATTCGCACGCCCAAGCGGCCGGTCTTCGCCGGATGTTTCGCCGACACGTTGACGGGTCAGGCCGGCACGGGCTATTCACACGACGCGATGTGTATCGTGTACAACGGACCCGACACGGAGCACGTTGGCAAAGAGGTTTGCTTCGGCTCCAACGAGAATGCGCTGGCGATCTCGGACGTGACGGACAAACAGAACCCGCTGCGGATCTCGTCCGCCACCTATCCGAACGTGGACTACGCCCATCAAGGGTGGATCACGGAGGATCACCGGTACTTCTACATGAACGATGAAGGAGACGAATCGGCCTCGATTCAGGCCGGTCAGCCGCTCCCGGGTACCCGGACCCTGGTGTGGGACATCGAGGATCTCGACGATCCCATCATGGTCAAGGAGCACTTCGGGACTACCTTCACCATCGACCACAACCTGTACATCAAGGGCGACCTGATGTACCAGTCGAACTACGTCAGCGGTCTGCGAATCCTCAACATCGCCGATCGCTTGAATCCGCGGGAAGTGGGATTCCTCGACACGGTACCATGGAGCGAAGAGATCGAGTTTGATGGCTCGTGGAGCAACTATCCGTACTTCGCGAGCGGCACGATCGTGGTCTCGAGCGGAAAGGAAGGTGTGTTCTTCCTGAAATACCGTCCGCTGGAGCTGCTGCCGTAGTTGGCGAGTAGCTCGACTGCTCTGGGAGATCACGCCCCCGCCCGCCGTCAGTGCAGCGGGCGGGGGCGTTGCTTTTCTAAGGCGACGGCAAGCTCGGGAGCACGTACTCGGTCAACAGCCGGTCCGTCTGCTGGTGCATGCCCGATGTGTTGTAGTTGGTACTCGTGATCACGACCACCAGTTGGTCGGTTGGGAACGCCGCGACCTTGTTACCACCATTGCCGGACATGTAGTAGGATGGGTGTTTCGAGCCTGCCGCTTCGAATGTACGGAGCCACCACAGATATCCGTACTCGGTGTCATCGTTGACACGAACAGATGGCCGGATGGAGCGGGCCACCCACTCCTCCTGAATCAGCCGCTCCCCGCCCCAAGTCCCTCCGTTCAAATACAGCTGTGCGAGCTTCAAGAGGTCACGCGACCGCATTCGCAGGCCGCCACCGGTTTGCGCCTCGCCGAGCGGAGAGTATTGCCACTCGACGGAGTCGATGCCCATCGGTATAAAAAGCTGTCGATCGGCGAATTGCGCGACCGGCTGGCCCACGGCACGGCTCAAGACCGCTCCCAGCGTGAACACGCCCGCGGTGCAATAGCTGAAGCTCCGTCCGTACGGTGCGTCCGCCGGCTTGCTGGCCCACGGTGGAAACCCCTTGATGGGGAGGTCCAGGGTAAACTGAATCCAGTCTTCAATCAGGTACATCCGTTCTTCGTTGCCGCGGGAGAAACTGTTCCAGTCGTCACACTCGAGGAGTGAGCTCATCGTGAGGAAGTCCTCGACCGTGATCTCGTCCTTTCGCGCATCTGGGTGTTGCGGTGGAGCATGGTCGCGAAAGAAGGGCGTCACACGGGCCTCCACCCCTGGCAACGAGCCGCGTGCAATCGCCTGGCCGATGAGCATCCCGGTCATGGTCTTGGTTGCCGATCTGGTATCGCGGAAGGCCGCGGCGCCCCGATCGTCAAAGTATTCCTCGTAGATCAAGACGCCCCGGTGGGCGATCAAGATGCTCGTGATCCGCCGGAACACGCCGGCGCGCACGTCGGCGGCCATTTTCGCCAGGACGTCGCGATCGAACCCGGCGCTCTCCGCGGCGGCAGTGGGCCAACCGTCGCCAAGCGCCACGGGTCGTCCGATGACCGGCGGTTCCTGGGACACCGCGCCGCTCGGCAACAGCAACAAGAAGATCGGAATTACGCGAAGCATGGGATTACCTACGCTGAAACCACGGTGCTGGTTCCCCTCACTCTGCATCCTGCACTCTGCACTCTCACGGAGCTGGTAGTGGCAACCTGCCGCGCACCAGAAACTGCGCTCGTGGGAACGTGAACATCTCGGGTCGCAAATAGTCACGTTTGTGCATCTCGACGCGTGCCGTGGTTGCGACACAGTGCCAACTCAGGAAGTTTCGTGGCCGGCTGCGGCCAAAGGCGTCGGGCCGAAATACCCCCACGTTCACTCCGCCTTCCCTGTCGCGCGCGGACCAATAGCGAAACGTCGCGATGCCGGTGCCGCGCATCGCGCGGCCGAGCGCCTGCGAGACACGGTAGCTCGTCTTGGATGAGATGGTCTTGCGATGCACGTCAAATGGTGGTGCCGAGAGATCGATGCCAAGTGACGTCCGCACCCGCACCTGGAACACAGTGAGCGGGGTGTGCACGGTTCCGAGGTGGGCGCGTGTGCCGGCGAGAAACAGCAATCGATAGTAGGCGGTCTCGGCAAAGCCGGCCCGCAGTGTTTCCGACCCGTACCAGATTCCCCGTTCGACACGCGAACCAAAGCGGGAGCCGTACGGCAAGGGTGGGTATCGGAACGGCGTCGCAAGCAGATAATGTTTCCGCCCGCCCGTCGGATCGGCTGGCTTGGCCGACTCGATGAGTTCCTCGAGTACCGCCTGCTCGGCACCGGTGTCGACGAGCTTGCGCGTCGCCACCTGATGTTGATCCTCGACCACGCGATACGGGTCGAGGGCAAGCGCACGGACCCTAGATTCGCCCGCGCATCGCGTCCAAATACTGGACGACACGGACTAATCCCTCGATCCGGAGGATCTGGTCTTTGGGTACGCCGCCGAGGTGATCGTTGTGGGCTTCGAGCCACGCCCGAGCTTTTCGGTCATCACCACCCACGAGTGCGTCGAGACTGCGAAACAGACGGAGGAACAGCAGCGCGAGCTCGCCCTCCTTCCCAGTGGGCTCGAGCCGTCGTTGCCTGCTCAAGCGGGAGATCGATGCCTCGCTGGAACCCAACACCTCCGCGAGCTCGCGGTTGCGCAGGCCGAGACGATCCGCGGCGGAGAGAACGGCCTTGGTGAGGACGACCGTCGGGTCGGGCGCTGGGGCAGGACGTGCGGTTGACATCAATTGAAAGAATACAAGAAGAATGTTTCACAAGCAAATCTTCCCCGCGGTCCGGGCTTGACGTGTGCTGGCAAACGCCTAGGGTGTGACATGGCCAAGATCTCTTCATCGCAAGCACGCCTCCTGCGCGGCGTCGGTGCCGCCGCTGCCCTCGTAGCCGGTGTGCTGCTCGTCTTGGGTGTGCTGGGACGAACCGACCTTCCGCTCTATGTACCCGTGTTGCTGCTCGCCGCGGCGAGCGGCCTCATGCTCGCGGGCCGCGGTCAGGCGATGTAGCGACCGATACCCCTTTGTCACTATGGTTGGGTAGGAGAGTGGTCGCACAGCACAGTGCGGCCGCTCTATCCACACCCGCACCCGCTCGCCACCTTAGAACGGTTCATTCCCCCAACGAACCAGGAGCCACACACGCGCGATGCCCGCATCACATGACGCCTTGCTGACGCTCTGTTTGGCGGCCGCGACGGGTGTGATCCTCGTGATCGCGAGCCACCGGCTCAAGATCCCGTCGATCGTGCTGCTCCTGTTGGGTGGAGTGGTGCTCGGGCCGAGTGCGCTGGGCTGGGTGGACCCCGCGGCGCTCGGGGAGGACCTCGAAGTTGTGATCTCGTTGGCGGTGGCCGTGATCTTATTCGAGGGCGGATTGACGCTCGACGTCGCCGGCTATCGGCGCACGTCGGGCGTCATCAAACGGATGGTCACCATCGGGCCGCTCATCACGTGGCTGGGAACCGGGACCGCGGTGCTCGTGCTGTTCGACCTCGAACCCGGTATGGCACTGGTGGCCGGGAGCCTGGTGATTGTGACGGGTCCGACCGTCATCGCCCCGATCCTGCGTCGGGTCCACGTCACAGAGCGGCTGCACGATATTCTCTACTGGGAGAGCGTGCTCATTGACCCCCTCGGGGTGTTTGTGGCTGTCCTCTGCTACGAATGGCTCACCCCCGCAGAAGTGCACGGTGTCTTAGGGCCCATCGGTCGCTTTGGGCTTCGCCTCTTCGTGGGAATGGGTGTGGGGGCGACGCTCGGGCTGATCATGGCGGCAGCGCTCAAGCGATCGTGGATCCCCACCGAACACGTGAACATCTTCGTCCTGGGTGGCGCGTTGCTCACGTTTGCCGTCGCGCACGGCGTCGTGACGGAATCCGGTATCCTCGCCGTCGTCGTCGCTGGGCTCGTCATTGGTCTGGTGCACCCGCCTCAACTGCGGCACGTCAAGCGGTTCAAGCTCGAATTGACCGAGTTTGGTATTGGGCTCGCGTTCGTGCTGCTGTCAGCCCAACTCGATCTCGCCCGGTTCACCGGCTGGCCGCTGCTCGGGGTTCTGATCGTGGTGATGTTGATCTTGCGGCCAACGACGGTGTGGTTGTCCACGTGGCACGGCGGATTCAATCTGCGAGAGAAGATGTTTCTCGCGTGGATCGGCCCGCGGGGAATCGTTGCGGCGGCCATGGCTTCCCTGTTTGCGCTCCGGCTCCAGGATCTCGGCAACGCCGAGGCCGTGCACCTCGAGACCATTACGTATGCGGTGATTGCGACCACGGTCACGCTGCAGGGCCTCTCTGCCCCCGCAGTTGCTCGGTTACTCGGCCTCGAGCGAGCCGATCGTCGCGCGTGGCTTCTGACGGGTGATGCGGTAGTCGTGCCGGAGTTGGCGCGGGGACTCCGCCGGGCAGGCGTCCCCGTACTCGAATTGCCCACCTCTGAGCATCCGCATGAGGGTGACGAGTTCGACGACCCGCGCTTTGCAAACGCGCACGCGATTCTCAACGTGGCGACGGCCGTACCCCGGGACATTGGGGAGCTCAGGCGCTGGAGCGGGATCCCGGAAGATCGGTGCTTCTCTTGGGGGCCGGTGGACGACGACGGCCACGAGGAGGAGAAACACACCGCGGGCGTGGAGGTGTGGTCGACTTCTATGACACCGGCGCAGGTGGCGCACGGTCTCGCCACCGACGCGTTCGCGATCGACCTGGTCGAGATTGGTGACACCGATGAACGAGGGCACTTTGGACCTGACTTTCAGCCACTCTTCTGGGTCCGCGACGGGAGCGGCACCATCGTCACCGACCCACTCCAACCGGGCGAACCACAGGGCGAGTTTGCTGTGGTCTTACGACGACGCATTCCCGGTCTCGCTGACCTCGTCGCACACGTGGATGTGATCGGCGAGCCCGAACCCAGCTTCGAGTTCGTCGTCGACGAGCTGATGAAGAGTGCCAAACGGCTGCTTCCCGAGCTGCCGATCGAGCAACTGGTGGCCGGTATCCTGGAGCGACATCGCACGATGTCGGCGGCTGTCGGAAGCACGGTGGCCATTCCACATGCCTACACCGAACAGCTCCAGCACAGTCGGTGTTTCGTGGCGAACGTCACCTACGGCGTTGCGATGGACACACCCGATGCCCGCCGAGTGCAGCTCGTCTTCCTCGTGCTCTCACCAGTCGGCGGTGCACGCGAGCACCTGGACAGCCTCGCCGCCGTGGCGCACCTGGCGCAGGATCAGGAGTTTCTCGCGTTGATGGCACGTCAGCGGGCGCCCGAACGGTTGGCGAAGTTGATTGTGGAACGGGGTTGACGCGCGGCCGTTCACCTGCGGGGCAACGCAAACGCCATCAGTTGTGCATTGGTGCCGTCGCGCTGCGAGGTCGCCACCACCACATATTGTGTGCCGCTCGACGTGCGATAGGTCATCGGGTTGCCCGTTCCGAGGCCCCCCGCGAGATCCCCTTGCCACAACGTCTGTCCCGTGCCGGCGTCGATCGCGTGCAGTGCCCTCGCACCACCGGCGAGGAACACCAGGCCCCCCGCGGTGACGAGGGGGCCCGAGGTTGCTCCGTGGGAGAGCGGTGCGACCCCGACCGGCGGGAGGTTGAGGTGCTCGAGCAGCGGGTGCCCGCGAATCTCCGGGGTATCGCCAAACACCACTTGCCAGGCCAGCGCTCCCTGATTGAGATCGATGGCATTCAGCAGCCCGTACGGTGGCTTGTGAATGGGGACGCCGTCGGCAATCTCGAGTGCCGCCTTGCCATCCCACACGTAGTCGGCATCCGCCGTACCGGGTTCGGGAGGCGCCAACCGAATGAGATGCGGCCAATTGCTCGACTTGACGTACAGCAAGCCGGACTGCGGGTCGAACGCTCCACCTCCCCAACCGGAACCACCCACTAACCCGGGCATCATGACCAAGCCGTCGAGCGAAGGTGGCGTGAAGAGCGTCCCCAACCGGTAGCGTGCCACCGCGGCCCGGGCCTTCGCTTCGAGCTCGGGGGTATAGTCTAAGAGGTCGTCCTCCGTGAATCCCTGTTTTGCAAACGGAGGGGGTCGGGTGGGGAAGGGTTGCGTCCGGGCGGCGCGCTCGCCGGGCACGTCGCTCGCCGGGACCGGGCGCTCCTCGATCGGCCACACCGGCTCCCCGGTGACCCGGTCGAAGACGTACACGAATCCGGTCTTGGCCACCACCGCGACGGCATCGATGCGCCGTCCGTCTACCTCGATCGTCACCAGGTTTGGCGGGGCCGGGAGATCGTAATCCCACAACCCGTGATGCACGGTCTGGAAGTGCCACACCCTTTGTCCGGTGTTCGCATCGAGGCAGAGGATCGATTCGGCGAACAGGTTGTTGCCCTTTCGGTGACCGCCGTAGAAGTCGTTGTTGGGGGTTCCCACCGGGAGATAGACGAGCCCGCGCCCGACGTCGAGCGTGAAGGGAGCCCATACGTTGGTCGAGCCCGTATAGGACCACGACCCGTCCTCCCACGTATCGTTGCCGAACTCCCCAGCTTGCGGCACGGTGTTGAAGCGCCACACCCGCTTGCCGGTGCGTGCATCGAAGGCCTGAATGTCGCCGGGTGGGTTGTTCCGGTAGATCCGGTTGTCCGGCATGCCGCTGCCGACGATTACGAGGTCCCGATAGACCACGGGGGGTGAGGTGTTCACGTAGTGCATACGGTTTACTTCCCACACCAGGTCGCGACTCACATCGACTTCCCCGTCGGTGCCAAACGTGGCGATCGGGCGTCCGGTGGCAGCGTCGAGCGCAATCAGCCGCCACCGGGTGGTGAGGAAGATCCGCCGCTGGGTCCCGTCGGACCACGTGGCGAGCCCACGGTGGCAGAAGCGACAGCCCCTTGGGAGCAGCCCCCATTCGTACGAACGCGGGTCAAAGCTCCAGATCTCCCGTCCCGTGTTGGCATCGAGCGCCACGACGCGGTTGTAGGGAGTCACCACGTACATCGTGTCACGAATCACCAGCGGGGTGGCCTCGAAGACGCCCGGGCGAACGTCCTGGCCGTCGATGGGACGCGCGGGTGAGGGTAGCGGCTGCTCGCCTGGCGTCCAGGTCCAGGCCGTCTCGAGGTGACGCACGGTCCGGCGGTTGATCTGGTCGAGCGACGAGTACTTCATCCCACCAGGATCTCCACCGTACACGGGCCAATCCTGGCTCTGTCCAGCAGTCTCGCCCGGAAGCGCAAGGCCAATCAACACCAGTAGGGAAGCGGTTTTTTGCATGGGAGCCTTTCCACCCGGATGTCGTTCTCTGGGCGGTAAGGTCGGTTTCGATGCGTGGGATGGCTAGAGGTGCCGGACTGTTGTGGCATTCACACAACACTGTCTTGCGAGGCCGGCATGGCTGTTTTCGCGCGCTGTTTGCTGCGCCAACGGGCGCACCTGTGGAGTGTGATCAACATCACAAGCTGAGGCCTTTTAAGATGGTATAGCGCTTGCACTTACGGTACGTCGTCCGCGCCCTTGAGTTGTAGGTTTTTGACGCGAAGACGTCGTGAAAGTGAGACACCACTGAGGCTTGCGAGGCGTTTCTCATCGATTGTGAACCCAACGTCCGGCACGTGCGGGACGCTGGCAGTTTGCGTCAACCACATGCTAGCGCTGTGAGGGGCTCATGTTGAGCTCGGCGAGGCCGGGTAACCGGCAACAGAAGTCGACGGATCTCTCCGGGGCTGCGGAGCTCTTGCACGATGGGCGCGAGCTCGAGCGGCTCGGGCTCAATGACGAGGCGGCGGCGCGGTACGAGGCCGCCATTGGGGAGGCGGAGCGAAGTGGTGGGGATCGCGTGCTGGCGGAGTCGTTGCGCCGGCTGGCCGTGTTGCGGTACCACCAGAACGACCCGGAGACGGCTCGGGCCCTGTGTTACCGCAGTGTCGATGTCGCCTTTGAGATGGGCAACGAGCTGGTCGCCGCCGAAGCCTTGAACACGCTGGGCGGTCTCGATCTCCAGTTGGGCGCGCTCGACCATGCGCAGGAGAACTACGAGCGTGCCCTGGTGCTGGGGGGCCACGACCGTGAGCTCCGCGCCAGGGTTGAGCAAAATCTGGGAATCGTCGCAAACATCCACGGCGATCTCGATCGGGCGCGTGAGCACTATCAGCGCGCGCTCGCCGCGTACGCGGCGGCCGATAACGCACACGGACGCGCGCTCGCCTATCACAATCTGGGGATGGTGAGTGCCGATGCGGAGATGTGGGATGAGGCGGAGGATTACTTCGGCCGCAGCCGAAGCATCGCCGAGTCGAGTGGCGATCTTCGCCTCCAGGGGCTTTGTCTCGTGAACCTGGCGGACATGGACGTGCAGCGGCAGCGCTATGACCAGGCGCGCGCGAACGCCGAAGCGGCCTTGGTGATCTTTGACCAGCTGGGCGTCCTCGGTCTCAAAGCATCGGTCTATCGCGTGATCGGTATGGTCTATCGCGAGACCGGTCGCATGGCGCTGGCTGAGTCGAGGCTGCGTGCTGCCATGGAGATGGCGGAGAGCGGGAGGGCCGTGTTGGTTCAGGCGGAGACCACGCGTGAGCTGGCCGTGCTCTGTCAGACGATGGGGAGGAATCAAGAGGCCCTGTCGCTCCTCAATTCAGCGTATCGGCTGTTCGACCTCCTGGATGCGCGTGCGGATCTCGTCAATGTCGGACGCAAGCGAGCGTCTCTCGAGCGGACCTATCTGTCAGTCGTCAAGGATTGGGGTCAGTCGATCGAATCGCGGGACAGCTATACCCATGGGCACTGCGAGCGCGTGGGTGCCTACGCCGAAAGCGTTGCTCGAAGAATGGGGCTGAGCGAGGACGACATCAAAACGGTACGGATTGGGGCATGGTTGCACGACGTGGGCAAGGTGCGCGTCCCACACGAGATCCTCAACAAGCCGGGCCCGCTCACGCAGGACGAGTTCGAGATCATGAAAATGCACACCGTCTGGGGCGTCGAGCTGCTCGAAGACGTCGCGTTCCCGTGGAATATCAAGCCCATCATCCGGTGGCATCACGAGCGCATGGACGGTACGGGCTACCCGGATCGACTCAAGGAAGATGAGATCCCGCTGCATGCGCAAATCATTGGAATCGTTGACGTGTTCGATGCGTTGACCACGGATCGGCCGTATCGGGAAGCGCTCTCGCTGGAAGTCGCCGTGGCGGAGATCCGTCGCTCACAACACTGGTGGCGGGACGATGTAGTCGACGCGTTCATGCAGTCCGTTGCTTTGGGCGCCCCAACCGAGGCGCCATCGACGTGACCGCCAGCCTTCCCGAGCACCGCGACAGCCTCGCGCCCCGGCCCCTCCCTCGGCGTCACGCCGAGCCGATCGTGGCCGAGTTCGACCGCGAGACGGGCATTCTCCGGGTCATCATGATTGGGGACTTGCGGGTGGAAGACCTCGAGACCGCGGTATCCACGATGCTCAAGCACCCGCAGTTCTGCATCGGGATGAATGTGCTCTGGGATCTGCGCGAGGCAACCGTGGCCGGGCTGTCCTCCGGCGATCTTCGCCGTCTCCACGTCTTCGTGCTCGTCCGCAAGGATCTTCGGGGAGGAGGGAAAACCGCAGTGGTCGTGGCGAAGGTGGTGGACTATGGGCTCATCCGCATGTTCGAGCAGATGTGTGACGATGTCCCAACAAAACTCGCCGTCTTCCGGGAGCTGACCACAGCGGAAGCGTGGCTCTTGGCGGACGGAGAACCCTAACCACCCCTCTCTGCCCTTCCCCGATTGATGTGCAAGGAGCGAGCAAAAAGGATTGATACTACTCCCCGCTCCCCACGTTCTCCTCCCTGCTCAACTTCCGTACACCGGTCCCACCCCGATCATCAGTCCAATCGAGAGCACCGGATAGACCCTGAACGAGCTGAGGGAGTCCTGTAGGTCGTCGACCTCCTGCTGGAGATCCTGTTGAAATTGGGGGTCCGAGGCGATAGGACCGGACGCCACGGCACTGACCTCGGGTGAACCGTGCAACGCCACGCCGAGGTCGAGAAACAGGCGCACGCCGCCGCCACGCGGCGAGCCGAATCCAATCCCCACGTACGGAGCGACATCGCGGGTGTCCAGCACGCCGGTCAGACTGCCAATGTCGCTCGGTTGGTAGAGCGTACCACCGATGTCCACGGGTTCGGCGAGCTCGGCATCGATGGTGAAGTCGCGAGTCGCGATCAGCAATCCACCGCTCACGCGGAATGCGCCGCCTGGCGAGAGGTCGATGACCGTGAGAAACGAGGGTGAACGGAGGTCGAGCGTGTAGCGGATATCCGATTCCGTGATGTTGATGTCAAACGGGAAGACGTTCCCTCCAGCCCGCAAGCTCAGATTGTCGTTGACCGCTACGGCGAGGTCTGCGCCGATTCCGAGAGACCCCACGTGAAGCGAAAATCCCACGTCCTGCGCGTGGGTGGGCGACGCCCAGATCGACGCAAGGAGCAGTGTGGTGAGCGCGTAGTGGCATCGCGAACGTGGATTCATCAATGTGCCTCTCTTACTGTTCGGAGTCATGGACGAGGCGGGCGAAGTCCTTCTGAAACATCTAGAGGCCCGCCGACGGCTGCGCGGCTGGCGTCGCCTCCGCATCCGTCGGCGGGCGCACCGGGTTGCGCCCTGGCTGGCGGTCCTCTGGCTGTTGCTCAACATACCTAGTGCTGGATTGTTCGTCATGGTCGTGGCGCATGGGGGGGCGCCCGCGTCCGGGTTGCTGCGCTACGCGCTTGCGGTGGTGCTGTGGGGCGTGATCAGTGGACTGGGGCTGCTTCTGCTGGTATGGATCGGGCTGCTCTCAGTGGAGATTGGCGGGCGGCGAGCTGCTGGCGAGCGCAAGCTCCGACGGCATGGCCGTCCGACGTGAGCCCGAGGCGTCACGAAGACAGTTTGTGTAAATTCATCGGTATCGATTCCCTGGGACGACCATTCACATCGTATGAGCAGATCCGATCGCTGGTTTGACACCCCCGCGACCTACTCTCGTGACGAGGCGCGAGAGATCAAGCGGCAGGTCGCCGAACGTCGTCAGAAGGTCATGTGTCCGCGCTGTCACCAGCAGCTGATGTTTGGCACACCCATCACACAGCGCGACAAGGTGATCTGGCAGGTACGGTGTCCGGAGTGCAACCGATCGGTCATCCTCCGGGAGTCTGCTGACGAGAACACTCCGACCTGATTTCGCCGGACAACTTCATCCCATCACTCTGAGTCGTTTGTTGAGCGGTCACTGCAGCCGGCGGCAGCTCCGCACGATTTCATATTCGCTCTTCCGCGCGTCGTTGATGATCTTGTAGAAGTCATCGAGGTACTCAACACTCTTCTTGAGCACGTCGGGCTCGAGACCCTCCTGACTGTTGTACAACGCGTAGATCGCGTCGCGTCGCTCGTTAAAGTGTTGGAAGACTTGAGGGAGATGCTGCTGCGACCAGCAGATGCCGCGGTACTTACGTTCCCGCACGTTACGGATATCCATACCGGCAGCAGGCTTCGCGTATCGCGCGTCCACCGCACCTGAGAAATCGAAATCGTATGGTATGGGAATCGCAACCCCGATGGGGGGCGCGACCGGCCGAACGTTATGGCAACAGCGCTCGGCTCCGGGCGCGTCGAACGCAGACCAGTCGGTATTCCCAATCATGAACTGAAAGACCTCGAGAAGTGCGAGCTGATAGCCATCCATCTGGTCGGGTAAGACGACGGGCGTTTCGACCATTCTCCCGCCAAGCCGCTGCGCCAGGCGGTCCTCGTCCTCAATGACAAAGCCGTAACGGGTCAGCGGCTCCCGCTTACCGTCCGTATCCTCGTACCGGATCCGGAAGAGCCGTACACGAAAACTCTCATCAACGAGCGTGTTATACGCGCGATAGACGAGATACTCTTTGAGGACGTACTGCTCGTAGTCCGACCTATCGTCATTGCAGTGCGTCACCAGCTTGAGCTTGTTTTGGTTTTCGAATAACGACCCAACCACGCTGTCTTTGGGAAAGTCCAGTCGCAGTGGTGGGAAGTTGCAGGTCCGTTTCTGCAATCGAAACCGTCCTCGCGTCCGAATCTCCACTGGCAGCGTGTCGCCGCCAATGACCACCGCCCCGGAGTGCTCCTCGCTCTCGTCATCACGATCTTTGATGATCGTGCTCAGGGGAGCGGCGATGGTCACCTCGACGATGTCGTGTGAGTCGAACAAGGGTCCTGGCGGCTCTAGGGCCGCCGAGTCCGCAGCCGGCGTCTGCGCAAGAGCCGCGGAGCCGAGCAAGACGCTGCTGATGAGGGCGAACGTGGTGGTGCGCTTCATGGCCAAACCTCCCGAAAGAGGCGAGCAAAGTTTCCCCCAATGATCTTTTCGACGCGCCGCTCGCTGTGACCGGCGGCAAGGAGCCGATCCGCAATCATCTCCATGCGTCGTGGGGAATTGAGATCGGGAACAAACAAGAGTTCATCCTCGCGGGGTGCACCGACGCCCAAGCGCTTGCGCTCGGTTGCGAAATGGCGCACGGCTTCCACGTAGGCCGGCGAGGCGTCGATAGGAGTGATCGATTGATCACTCCCAATCCCCACGTGGTCTTCGCCACAAACGTTGATGGCATGCGTCAGATGTTGGATGACGTGATCTGCCGTGGCGGGGCCGGACGGATTGAGAAACGGCATCAGAAAGATACCGAGCACCCCCCCTTTGTCCGCCATGAGACGCAGCTCCTCGTCCCGCTTGCTCCGTGGGTGTTCGAACACGGCACTGCACCCGGAGTGCGTGATGGCTACCGGGTGGCGCGACGCGGCAATGGCGTCCGCCGTCGTGCGTTGCCCACAGTGGCTCAGGTCGATGATGATCCCCATGGCGTTCATCCGCTCGACGAGAGCGAAGCCGAACCGGCTGAGCCCTGCATTGGCCGGTTCCAAGCACCCATCGCCAGCGAGATTCCGACCGTTGTACGTGAGCTGAATGATCCGAATCCCGAGACTGGCAAACGTCGCGAGCCGTTCGAGATCGCCGTCGAGCATGGCGGAGTCCTGAAAACCGAAGATGAGACCCAACCGCTCGCTCTCTTTCGCTGCGAGGAGGTCCTCGCTCGACTCGATCTTCAGCAGAACGTCTCGATGGGCGTCCAGCTCACGTTCCCAGTACGCGATGCTTGCAACGGCGTTATCGAAGCTCTCGTGACCACGTCCGCTCGTATCGAGCGTCAGGTTTACCGCCGTGATGCCGGACTGCTTGGCATTCTCCACCATCACGACGGACAGCGGGTTACCCTCACGGTCGGGCACGTTGAAAGGGCCGGGGCTCGCCAGCGCGTCAATGACCATGGCATCCTCGTAGCCTTCCCACGCACGGCGGCGCACAGGTGATGACCACGACGACACCAAGCGTGGGGCCACTGCAGCTGGGAGTGCCGCGGCAAGACGGGTGAACTCGCGGCGGGTAAGGTTGGAGGTCACGGCTCTGCTCCCTTGGGTTCTTTCACCACCCGCACACCGCGGTACGCCAACAGCGCCTCGCTCACCCCGTCTCCTCCGGAGCGCGGCCGGTCCGCACTCCCTCCCACGAGGATGCCCGTTCCATCCGCTGCTACCGCCCACTCAGCCACGCTCCCTCGCACGTCGAACACGTAGGGCGGAGTTGGGGTCATGTCCGTCGCGTGACTCCCAACCTCGAGGAGCAGCGGCGCGTCGCCCGGTAACCTCATCGCCGCCTCGAGCAAGCGGGCCACGTCCGCCGGGTTGGGTGCGTATCCCGCCCAATAGTCCAGCGTCACGCCTCCACCCACAATCCCTGAGTCGAGGCCGCGTAACTCCGCGACAGTGGGAAGCCGATAGGTGTCGCCGGTCCGGTCGGAGAGCCAGCGAACGTACGCGCCCGCGCGATCAAACGAGATCCCCGAGGCGGGGTGGTTCTCTCGACCATCACCAACGGTGTACTCCGCATCGAATTCGCGCCACTGTCCTCGTGTCACCTCGAACCGACCGATGTCGATGTTTCCCCGACGTACGGTTTCCGGCACCAGCACCCCATTGGCGTCCCCACCGTACAACCCACCGACGCGACTCGCGGTGCTCCGCGACAGGGCTCGTGCCAAAGGAGCGTCGGCGGTAAGAGCGGGGTTGACGGTGTCCGGCCTCCCCCAGAGGTGGCGATCGAACCATGCCAGCTCTTCTTCGACCTTGCGGCGTTGGTGTGCCAGCTTCCGCAAGCCGTGGGGCTCACCGGGGAAGAGAACGAAGCGCACGTCCGTATTTCCGAGCTGCTGGAGCGCACGGAAGTGACTCCACCCCTGGCTGGGGGGGACGTTGCGATCCTCGGTGCCAAAGAAGATCAGCGTTGGCGTCCGCACGCGATCCATCCGGAAAAAGGGGCTCTTGTCGATGTAGCGCTGCGGATCCTTCAACGGGCTGGTACCGAAGTAGTACTCGTCGAACGCGGCACCGAAATCGACGTTCCCCCAATCCGAGATCCACTCGACGTCCCCGGCGCCGGCAGACGATGCGCGGTATCGAGCGGGGTTGGTCGTGGTGAGTTCCGTGGACAGGATGGCGCCATTGCTCCATCCCTGGGTCGCGACCGAATCCGGGTGAACCAGACCCCCGGCGATGAGCTGATCCACACCCTTTTCGATGTCCGGAATCTCGAGCTCGTAATACCGCCCCTCGCCGATGGACTCGGCCCAGGCCAACCCGTAGTTGCTGCTCCCGTGGTAGTTGGGCTTGAGCACGAACGCGCCACGCTGGTTGAAAAGGATGGTCGGGTACGACCAGCGCTGAGTCCACGCATCGAGGTCGGCGCTGGTGGGTCCTCCGTGTATGCTCACGATCAAGGGGTACGGTCGGCCTTCCTGGTACTCGAGTGGGTAGTACAGCACGCCTTCGACCTCTTCGTCCCGGGCCCCAGGCCAACGGATGATCTCGACTCGTGGCTTGGGTTTCGTGGCGAACGAGGGGTTGAGGTCCGTGATCTGACGCTCGTCACGGATGCGCATCCCGTCGAGACGGCCAACGAACGGTTGGGGTGGCGTATTGGCCGTGGACGTGAAGTAGGCGATGTGCTGACCGTTACCAGAGATCTCGAGAGAGGCGAGGTATCCCGCGTGCCGGCCCTCCAACATTGTACGCCGCCACCCATCCCGGCGTCGAGTGTAGCGAGCTGCTCGCTCTTGCACGCCGTCAGCGAGCAGCACCACGAAGCCGTCTCGCTGCACCTCGAAGCTCGACGTACCGAGCCCTCGTTCCCACTCAAGGTCGATCGGGTGCACACTGTCCGCCGCGAGATCGAACCACGCTATGCGGGTGACCGACGCCATCAAATAGCGTGGGTGATTGGTGAATTCATACGAAAAGAAGAACCCCGAGCCGTCTGGAGCCCACTCCACGCTTCGCGGAGCGATCCCGCTATTAGCGAGAACGCGTCGGCGCTCCCCCGACGCAAGGGTGATCAGGTAGGTCTCGGGCCGACGCCGTTGATCGAACTGATCGCTCAGGTCGACCTGATGCCGCGTGACGGCAAAGCGGCCATCCGGCGAAACCGCGACGGTTTGGATCCAGTCGTTGTTGAGCGTGATCCGAGCCACGCGCTTGGTCGAGACGGCGAGGCTCCACAAACGCACCGGCGGGCGCTCGGCGGGATCCTCAACCGCAAAGCCGGTGTCCTTGCGGTCTCGCCGAGTTCGCTCCGCCTGACTCACCCTCTCCTGGGCAGCGAAGAGGATCGTATCGGGGCTCTGACCTTTCCACGCGAATGCCTGCAAGCCTCGCGCATCCGTGGTGAGCGGCCACGGTTCACCGCCAGCGACGCGGAGGATCCACAGCTGTGTGCGGTCCGCCTCGTCGGTGGTGTCTCCCGACTCACGGTTCGATTCGAACGCGATGTACCGCGCGTCCGGTGACCACCGCGGCGTACGGTTCGCCTGATCACCGCGGGTGAGCGCCCACGATTCGCCATTCGACAGCCGCGTGAGCCACAGGTTAGAGGCGGATCGGCCCTTCTGAAGATCCATGGCGGACCGAACCCATACCACCCACTGTCCATCGGGCGAGATCTGGAAGTCACTCGCCGTCTCGGCCAGCAAAATGTCATCGACGGACCACGCGGCCAGCCCTTGGGGAGCGCGCTCGACGCTCTGTGCGACAGGGGAGGTGCTCATGAAGAGCTGGGAGATGACGACGAGCGTGGCAATCGAGCGGGCGCGAGCCATTGGCGGCATGTGGTTGGAGTCTGGGCTAAGAATAGGCGAGTGCCTCGGGCCCTGCCAGATCCAAATTGCCGGGGGTGCTAGCGCGTTCCGGCCGACCGGCCTAGGTTAACGGCCAGCCCGCGTTCGCTTTGTTTCCAAGATCCTCAGCGCCTCTATGGTCGCACCGAAGCCGATGGATGCGGAAGTGCCACTCGGGTCAGCCGTCCGGTTGGCGCTCGGTGTCGTGTTGGTCGTTGCCCTGATTGGCGAGGCGGTCGTGCTCTACACCGTGCAGGCGCGCGAAACGCGCTTTCTGTTCGGCATGCTGATCGCGGCCGTCGTGGTCGGGGCAACGGCCGTCTTGGCGTCGCGCTCGCCGCAACGTGGCGGATCCACGACGAGCCGCTTTTACGATCGTCGTTTCATCCGGCTGCGGGCGAACGTCGACCAGTTCATTGACATGGTGCGGCGGCTCCATCGTGTGGCGGTCGATGCCGAACGTGGAGTCCGCGACAGGGCGGCCGCGCGCAGTGAGCTCGACGTCATCGAGCAGCGCTTGACGCTACTCGTGCAAGAGATTCGGGCAGCTGCCGGCAGCGACGACGCTTCCCGCAGACCGCCAGCGTTTCAGGCGCGCCTATCGCCGGCGGCCATGAGACGGTTGCAATGACGCGAGCCGGCCATGTGATCGAGACCTTGGTGTTCATTGGGGCGATCGCCCTGCAGGCTGTGGCGATCCTCAGCATTTCCGACAATACGCTTCGAGCGGTAATTGGTAGCTTCTTGTTGATCGGTATCATGTTGGTCACGATTCGCTTAGCGCGGCGCGAAACGCCAACCGGCAGCGAGACCTCGCACCTGCCCGAGCGGTATTCGCCCACGCGACGGTTTCTGCGACTTCGAAGCTCACTCGACCGCTTCGTCGCCGACGTCCGTTTGCTCAATCGCATTGCGGTGGATTTGGAGCGAGGCTTCCGCAGCCGTGACTCCGCCGAAAACGAGATGCGACGGATCGAAACTCGCATGACCGAGATGGTCCATCAATTCCGTGTCAGCGCCACTATCGAAACCAAGCCCGCATGACCGATTCCAAAGGGATTCCAAACATTCCGTCGCTACCCGTCGGCGACATACAGTTGCCAGCTGAACTGCGAAAGCTCTACGACCTTGCCTACAATCTCTGGTGGACGTGGAACCCTCGAGCGCAGATGCTGTTCGCGTCAGTCGATCCCGTTGCGTGGGGGATCTACCGCAACCCCGTCCAGATCCTGATCAGCGCGGAACATGCGAGGTGGGACGCGCTGCGCGATGACGAGACGTTCATGAGCGCCTACGCTTCGGTCACGACAACATTCGATCGGTACATGCGCGGCGCCAGTGAGTCTTGGTTTGCCCGCCACCACAGTGGGGAGTTCGCCGGTCCCATCGCATACTTCTCGATGGAGTACGGCGTTCACCAAACCCTTCCGTTCTATGCCGGCGGGTTGGGGGTACTGGCGGGGGATCACCTCAAGAGCGCCAGCGATCTCGGGTTGCCACTCATCGGCGTGGGCTTGCTGTATCGCCAGGGGTACTTCCGGCAGACGGTGGATGCCGACGGGTTTCAACAGCATACATACGTGGAACACGACTTTGCGCGCCTCCCGATTCGGCCGGCGCTTGGCTCCGCCCGGAGCGGGCTCCTGGTGAGCGTCCCACTTCCCGGGGGCGACGTGATGGCCAAGGTATGGCTGGTGCAAGTCGGCCGCGTGCCGTTGCTCTTACTCGACACAGATGTGCCCGACAACGATCCGGGTGATCGCGCGATCACCAGCATCCTCTATGTGCGCGGACGCGAGATGCGACTGGCGCAGGAGGTGGTGTTAGGGGTCGGCGGCGTGCGGGCGTTGCGGGCACTCGATCTGCGTCCCGCAGTGTGGCATGTGAACGAAGGGCACAGTGCCTTCGTGCAATTGGAACGTCTGCGGGAGCACCGGGGCGAGGGCTGTCCCTCTTTAGGCGAGTGTCTTCAGCCGGTTCGCAACGACACTGTGTTCACCACCCACACGCCGGTTCCTGCGGGCAATGAGCAGTTTGACCGCGCCCTTGCACGCAAGTTCGTCGAGCCGATCGCCGGTGAGATGGGCGTCTCGGCCGAAGAGCTCCTCGCGCTGGGTCATGCGCACCACGGGGAGCACGAACAGGCGTTCAACCTGACCGCGTTGGGCGTGCGAGTGAGTGGGTTCAGGAATGCCGTGAGCCAATTGAACGCGCAGGTGTGCGATCGGATGTGGCGGCATTTACACCCTGAGACCACGCGGGGTTCGTTCGCCATCCATCCCATCACCAACGGCGTCCATACGGCAACCTGGTGCGGTATCGCGATGCGGGAGCTGTTTGAGCGGCACCTCGGGCCACACTGGGCCGAGCGTCTCACCGCTGGGATGGCGAGCAGTGGCATCATGGCCATCCCGGATGAGGAGCTGTGGACGGCCCATCAAATGCAGAAAGACCGGCTGGCGCAGTTTGTCCGCAGCCGGACACGCGAGCAGCTGGCGCGTCACGGTCGCTCGCCGGAGGAGCTTCGCCAGGTTGGGTCGTGGATCGATCCCAAAGCCCTGATTATCGGATTCGCTCGCCGGTTTGCCGGATACAAGCGGGCGGGATTGCTGTTTAGCGACCTCCATCGGGTGCGCGCCCTCTTGAGCGACGCGCAGCGTCCCATTCACGTCTTTCTCGCGGGCAAAGCCCATCCTGCGGATCGCGGTGGCCAAGAGTTGGTGCAGCACCTCTTCCGTCTGAGCCAGGAGCCCCCGCTGCGTGGCCGTGTCACCTTCATCGAGGACTATGATATGCGTGTCGGGGCGATGCTGGTTCAAGGCGTCGACGTGTGGCTCAACAACCCCCGGCGGCTACTGGAAGCGAGCGGGACGAGCGGGCAGAAAGCGGCGCTGAATGGCGCGCTGAACGTCAGTGTCCTCGATGGGTGGTGGCCGGAGGCATTTGACGACGAGAACGGATGGGCGATCGGCCGCGCCCAACCCTACGACGATGAAGGCCAGGAAGACCGAGAGGATGCGGAGGCGCTCTATCAGGTGTTCGAGGAAAAACTGGTGCCGCTATTCTACGAGCGCGATGCCGAGGGTCTTCCGCGCAAATGGATCGGTCGGATGAAGCGGGCGATCGTTACGGTTGGTCCAGCGTTCTCCGGTGCACGCATGGTGCGAGACTACACAGAGCAGGCCTACCTTCCTCTTGCACGCGGTGCTTCTCCGACGGATGCTATTCCGCCCGCCAGACGATCCGCTTGATCCGTTTTCCCCGTTTGCCCAACTCCTTGAGGATCGCCGGCGACATGAGCTGAAGCTCTTGGGCCCACGCGGCCGATCGGACGGCGACGAAGAGTGTCCCGTCGGCGGTTACCGCCACCGGGCGCGTCACCTCGGCAATCTGTGCCCCCACGATCTGTGGCCAATCGGAAATCACGCTCGCCTGCTGCATCCGCTTGGTAAGCCCCGATTTCTTGAGGTAGGATTCGAGCGCTTCCGATAGCTTTTTGACCGGTCGTTTATCGGCCAAGACGTCCTCCACGCATCGTCCACCGTGGTAGCTCGAGCAGAGCGGCTGGGATCTCCGCTTCCCTGGGTGCGGTGAGAATGGCCTGACCCGGAAGGGTATCGCGGATCAGTCGCAACAGACGCTCTTGGCGCTGCGCGTCGAGTTCGGCGAAAACGTCGTCGTACAGCGCGATGGGTGTCGTGTTGCGCTCGTCGGTGAGCGTTTCGGCCTCCAACAGTCGAAGAGCGATCGCTGCACATCGCTGCTGGCCCGCCGAACCGTAGGTCCGGAGATTCTTGTCTTCCAACCGGAGGACTAGATCGTCACGGTGGGGTCCTACCGTCGTCATCCCCCGACGACAATCGCGGTCGACGTTGGCGGCGAGCGCCGCGCGGAGCTCCGCAACACCACCCTCCGATCCGTGGTGCGGCACGTAGCTCATCCGTGCCTCGCCCGTTTCCCCCAGCGCCTCGCTGTACTCGGCGTAACGCTTGCCCCAACGCTTGGCCCACTGCCGGCGGTGCTCCGCAACCACTGCGGCGGCCGCCGCCAACGGCTCGTCAAACGCACTCGCATCGGCCGGTCGTCCGCGCCTGAGCGCAGCATTTCGTTGCCTCAGCGCGTTCCGAAAACGCGAGAGCGCGGTGAGATAAGCAGGGGCACTCAGCGAGAGTAACACGTCGAGGTATCGCCGCCGGGCGGCCGGTCCACCATCGACGATCATGCGATCTGCCGGGGAGAACACAACCGCCGCGATCGTGCCCACGGCATCGGCGAGCCGGAAGACTTCTTGCCCGGCTACGGTGACTTTCTTGCGCCGACCCGTGACCTCGTAGCCGGCCGTAATACGCTCGTGCGCGGCTCCCGCCACGAAGAACCCTGACTCACCAAAGCGCACGAGGTCCCGGTCTCGCGCCCCACGAAACGATTTGAAGAGGACGAGATAGTAGATCGCTTCGAGCAGGTTGGTCTTTCCCTGGCCATTCGCGCCCAGGACCACCATGCCCTCTGGCGGCAAGGCGCAGTCGAGCGACCCGAAATTGCGAAAGTTCCGAACCGTCAGCTGCGACAGCCGCGTTGGCTCAGCGACGGATGTCGGCGGCAGTGGCTGCGCCTCGGAGATCACTTGTCGGCTGGGGTGATGACATGGCGGTTAGCGACTTGGTGCCTTACGAAAACCCTGTTTCGCGTTAGATGCGGCGAACTTGACGTTGCGGTTTCTTCAGACATTTTGATCCTCATCCCAGGACATTTCGATGTGAAACGCACTACATGCAATCTGTCTCTCCGAGGCCTGGGATTAAAGACAGCTTCACGCGGCATTCAGCGCGACCACGAACGCTCGTCGTAGTATAAAAGCCTGGATGATTAGATTGACTAGCGACCCAACTTTTCACTCCAAGTTAGCACACGAGACTAACAATGAAGACCCGCCGTCCACTTCAACTCATCGTGCGTCTCAGCGTACTCGGGGCACTGCTCACAGGTCTCGCTTGTACTGAAGAGACCGTCATCTTCCGCGATCGCGAGCCGTTCAATGACCCACCTGATGCGGCCAGCGGCTTTCTCGGCTACTTCGATCCGGACGTCAAGCTCACTACCTGTGGAAACTGCCACGTGGGTGCGCAGCTAGCATGGGTCAACACCGCCCACGCTGGGGCGCTGCAGACGTTGGTTAGCTCCGGCCACGGACGGGATTTTTGCGTGAGCTGCCACTCGGTGAACGATCAGGGTAACTCCTTGGCGGGCCCTGCGGGGTTCAATGCCGTACCCGACTCGGCCGTGTACGGTGACGTCCAGTGCGAGAGCTGCCACGGCCCGGGGTTTGAGCATGTGTCGGTGGACCCGGGTGCATCCCAGCCCATTGCCGGTGTGAGCCTCGGTGCAAACAACGACCAAAACTGCGCCGAGTGTCATTCCGGGAACCACCACCCCTTCGCGGAAGAGTGGGCACAATCGGGGCATGCGAACGTGGTAGGCTTTGCCGCCGGTCGGGCGGAGTGTGCAGGCTGCCACCGCGGACAGGCTGCGATCGCTCGCTTCGATCCGGATGCCAAGTACGTGGAGAAGGATGCCGCCGAGCATCTGTCCACTACTTGTGTCGTCTGCCACGACCCGCACGCCGCGAACTTCGCTGGACAGCTGCGCCGACCGGTCGACACAAACGACGCGACACAGCACCTGTGCGCCCAGTGTCATGACCGGCGAACGGTGCCCGACCCCAATTCCTCGCACGGGCTCTCGCCACATTCTCCGGAGACCGATCTGCTCTTTGGCGAGTCGGGGTGGTTCCCGCCCAACTCGACCATCCAGCAAGGCCGCATCATTGCGAGCCACGGGAGCGAGGGGAATGAAAAACTCTGCGCCACGTGTCACGTGAGCATGTTCGAGGTGACCGATCAGGAAACGGGTGAGTTCGTGATCAACGTGGTGGGGCATCTGTTCAAGGCCATCCCGTGCGTCGACGCGAACGGGCAGCCCTTGTCGCCCCAGCCGGCCGACTGCGAAATCACACCGGCCGCCCGCTCGTTCCAGGGGTGCACGGTGGCAGGGTGCCATCTCACACCGCAGGCCGCCGCGAGCGCCCTGACGGTCGCATCCGGGGAGGTGCAGTCGTTTGCTGACGAGTTGCTGGCGCAACTCGAGCAGGTAGATCCCGGGCTGAACGATGCGGACGAGCCGATCGATGCCACGAGCTCGGTCTTCACGGTCGCGGAGGGGGCGTACTTCAACTACAACCTCGCGCTCCACGGCGATTCCCCTTTGGCCGGCTCGGCTCATAATCCGTTCCTCATCCGAGCCCTCTTGCTCGCAAGCCAGCAGGCGGTACAAAACGAGTATGGTGTGGCTCCGTCGACGCCGAAGGACTACGATGCGGCGATTCGTACGCTGCTGCAGCGCGTTCGACTCGACCAATAACGTGACGGACAGGTAACCACCGACGGACCGGGGATCCGCCCCCCGGTCCGTCAGCGTGTACGAGAGACAGCCGCCGTGATCGAGTCGAGAACTGGTGAACCCACTATTACACCGCCCTGCATATGACCATTTCCTTGCTTGCTGCGTTTCAACGCGTCGACGTTCCTGGTGGACAAGCGGTGGACTCTGTGGTCGTGGAGTCCCCACTCCCCGGCGGCGTGGCGACGGTCATCCGCTTCCTCTTCCAGGCCGTGCCGCAGTGGTTCCAAGTCGTGGGCTTCCTCATCGGGGTGTTGATTGCGCTGGCGCTCCTGGTCTATGTGTTGACGAAATACAGAGAAATCGGGCAGTGGGTCCGCACTCGATCGTGGGCGTTACAGGTCGGCTTGCTCTTGGTCGCCGTAGTGCTCGTTGGTACGGCGGCATGGGCCGGCAAGGTCAGCTGGGACTACATGCAGCACGACAACAGCTTCTGCACCGGCTGCCATGTCATGGAGCCCGCGTTCACACGGTTCAGCGAGAGCGAACACGATACGCTGAGCTGTCACGATTGCCACCAGCAGTCGATCTACGCCAGCATGCGGCAGCTCTATCTGTGGGTGGCGGAACGACCCGAAGAGATTCGCGACCATTCACCGGTACCAAATGCCGTATGCGAGAACTGCCATGTTACCGGTGAGCCTGAGGTGTGGCAGCGTGTCGCCTCAACCGCTGGTCATCGAACCCATCTCGAATCGGACTCCGTCGCCCTGCGCGACATCTTGTGCGTGTCGTGTCACGGGCTCGAGCTCCATCGGTTTGTCCCGGTGGACAGCACCTGCTCGCAAGCGGACTGCCACGTGGACGTCGACATCACCATTGGCAAGATGCAGAACCAAACGACCCTGCACTGCGTCACGTGCCATCAGTACACAGTTGAGGTCCCGGCCCTCGCAACCCGAGATTCTGCCGCGGGCACCTTGGTGCCCGGTGAATCGGCGTGTTTCTCATGCCACGAAATGGAGGCGATCCTCGCCGACTTCGACCCTGTGTTCGATCCGCATAGTGGGACGTGCGGCATGTGCCACAACCCGCACCAGCAGGAGGTGGCCGCCGATGCGGACGCCACATGCGCGACGGCGCAGTGTCACGTCGATTGGCGGGACGAGCCGTTCCACGTCGGGACGCAACATGTGGACGTGGGCCGAGCCTGCACACTCTGCCACGAGCCGCATCGGGCGCGTGTGGACGCGAGCGACTGCCAGGCATGCCACCTCAGGATAGCCGACGACCAGCGCGCACCGAGGGCCGTGCGGCAACGGCTGCGTCGTATCGCCCCGTTCGATACCGCGCAAGCGCTGCGTCAGACGAGCTTGCCGCCGCCACACCGTCCATTCCCAGCCTCCGCGCCGGTAGACCCGGAACGCCCGCGGGGGAAGGGTGACGTGTTACCACCGACAGGACCTCGTGAAGCCCAGGCAAGTATTACCCTGCAAGCGACCCCACCCGACTCCTTCTCGCACGATCAGCACGCCGATCTCGCCTGTTTGACCTGTCACGAAACCCGAACGGGACATGGTGCGTTGACCTTCGAACAACCGCGGGGCTGCCAGATCTGCCACCATCAGGCGCCAATCACTGCTGACTGCTCGTCGTGTCACACAGAGGAGGAGCTTCGCGCCCCGCTCGCCACAACCGTGAGTGTGACGGTAGAAGACTATCCGGCCCGCGAGCGGCAGGTGGGGTTCGTTCACGACCAGCACACCGAGCTGCGCTGCGTCGAATGCCATACGGAGCCCGTCAGCCTCGTGACTACGAGCGCCGTTGCGACATGTACCGACTGTCACGACGACCACCACACCGCCTCGCGAGATTGCATTTCCTGCCACACACCGCTGCCCGCCGACACGCTGCACGCTCCGCCTGCCGAGGCGCACGAGGCCTGCGACGCGTGCCATACCGTGGATACGGTTGCCAGACTGCTCCCCGACAGCCCGTTCTGTCTCACGTGTCACGCTGAGGCTGGAGACCACTATCCAGACAGGACCTGCTCTGGCTGTCACCTGAACTCCACTCCCGAGGATTTCCGCCACCGTCTGGTCCGTCAACCGGTCGCGCCATGAAAATCAGATGCGCTGCGGTTGCCTTTGCGCTACTGCTGCTACCTGGCATCGCATCGGCGCAGGGGTATCGCGTCCGGTTGGACACCCGCGTCCAGTCGGTGGCGTTCCGCGGTGTGCAACTGGATAGCATTCGCGCCACGGATGCTGTGGAGCAACCCAACGGCGGATTCTTCTCGCCGGACGGGTTTGCCGTACAATGCCGGTCCGGGCTGGCGTTCTGCACCTACTTTCGTCCGGGCCCGCGGCGCACCGGTGCCCCAGTCGTGACCACGGCCGACGTGTCAGTGTGGGGGCTGGGGGTGCGTGGACTCACCGTCCACGCCAAAGTGCGCGTTGGTGCCGAGCTCGGTGACGCGGACACATGGCCTGGCACCGACCCCGCTGTTCACCTGCTCGAGGGTTTCGCGGAGTACACCTCCGCGGTCGTCACCGCGCGGGCGGGCCGCACCAACGTGATTTCGCGGCTCGGCTTCACGGGCTTCGATGGCGGCCAGGTAGAGATCCGCCCCGTCCGGCAGCTCCGACTCCTCGCCTACGCCGGTTGGGGACTGGCTCGTGGCATCGCGCTCCCGGTGACGAGCGAAGCGCTCAACCCGCTCGACGACTTCCAGCCACGGGATCGCCAGCTGGTCGCGGGCGCGCGTCTGGGGTGGTCGCTTCCGTTCATCGATGGGACATTCCTCTACCAGCGAGAGGTCGACCCGGCTTCAAACCTCTTTGTCACGGAGCGCGTGGCCTTCGACGGGAGCGTGCGGCCAGTGGCCGGTGTGACGGTCTCCGGCGGCGCGGATTACGATCTTTCGTTCAGCCAGTGGGGGAGCGCCGAGGGCCGGATTGGCTTCACCGACACCCGTGCGCTCGTGACCATCACCGCGGGCGCGAGACGATACCGGCCGCACTTCGATCTCTGGACCATTTGGGGGGCGTTCAGTCCCACTCCGTACAGCGCGCTGTATGGCGCGGGAACGCTGCGGCCGATTGACGGGATCGAAATACGAGCCCGCGGCGAGGCGTATCGCTTCGACGATACGAATGCTGAAACCGCACTCGCCGCGTTTGAAGGCGATGGCTGGAGATGGAGTTGGGGCGGAAGCGTGTCAAGGTTCGAGCCCTGGACGTTTTTCGGCGATTACCATGCGGAGTACGGACCAGGTGCGTCCTCGATCGGCTTTGATGGTGGTGTGTCGTTCGAACCGCTCGATGAGCTCACGGCGACGGCCATCTTCGGCACCCTGCAACGTCCGCTCGAGTTCCGCTTCGATGATGCCAAACTGTGGTCCTTTGGCCTCCGAGTCGATTACCGCCCTACCGAGGTTCTTGTGCTCATGCTCGAAGGCGCACGGTACCAGGAAACTCGGCGCCGGCCGGATGCGGCTCGGTTCGACTGGAACCAGCTGAGGGTAAACGCTGGGGTCAGCGTCTCCTTCGGTACCGGAGGGGACCAATCCGGCCTGCATCCAGCCATTCTGCGCATCCCCAACGCTCCGAGGCCGCGGTGAGGCGCTGGCGTCTTGTCACCAGCGGCGTCACCGGTTTCGCTGTCTTGGGCGTCGGCCTCCTCCTCGCCAGTCGTCCCGCACAGGACTCCTTCGATCACGTGGAGCATCGAGGACTCTTCCCGACTTGCGTAACGTGTCACGTCGGTGCGGAGCAACCCGGGGCTGCCATGTACCCGGATTCCGTCTCGTGCGTGGAGTGTCACGACGGTCAGGTCGAGGAGATCGTCGACTGGGCCAAGCCGCTCGACTCGCCGCGCACCAACCTGCGGTTCGACCATTTCGAACACGCGGACACGCTCCGGGCCGCCGGTGACGAACCCGCGCGCTGCATCGACTGCCATTCCTTCCCCGACAGCGCGTGGCTCTACGTCCAGCTCGCTGTCGCAGAGCAGTGCCTCGACTGCCATGAGATACGAGAGACCCACTACGCCGCGGCCGAAACCGACTGTGCGCTGTGCCATGTTCCACTGGCGCGCGCAGTGAAGCTCACCGAGGCCGATATCGCTGACTTCCCCGCGCCGCCATCGCATGACGAGCCGGAGTTTGGCGGCAGGAGTGGTCACGGTCTGCTTGGATACGATCCCATCGATGCTCCCGCGGTTCCTGGCGGCGTGGCCGTGGCGTGTGCTACCTGCCACGCCAGAGACTTCTGCGTCCAATGTCATGTTGACGCCCCTGAGCAAAAGGCCATTCAAGCGCTCGAGCAGGATCCACGATCGCTGGTGCATACCGCGCTCCTCGAGGCACCAGCCGATCACGCGGACAACACCTTTCTCAAAACACATGGGCGAGTCATCGAGGAAAATCCGGCCGAGTGTCGCACGTGTCATACGCAAGAGAGCTGCATCGAGTGTCACTTGTCTCCACCGCCAAGTGTCAGCACGATGTATCAATCGGGGCCTGATCGTGGCAGTGGTGCGCTCGTTGTTCGAATGGCGCCGGCCAGCCATCTGGCGGCCGCGTTTAGCGATCGTCACGGCGCCCAGGCCGCCGCGGCACCCCAGACGTGTGCCGCCTGCCATGTACGCTCGGATTGCCTCGACTGCCATCGGCCAAGTGCAGCGGCGGGCTCTGCAGGCTATCATCCAGTAGGCTTTTCGAGCCGACATCCGGCGGCTGCCTATGCGCGGGAAACCTCGTGCAGTGACTGTCACAACCAAACCCAGTTCTGCGCCGCATGCCATGCGAGCGCTGGCCTCGTTGCGGAACGCCGGTTGGGTGCGGGGTATCACGATGCAAAGGGCAACTTCATCCTGGGTCACGGCCCGGCTGCTCGCCAAAACCTCGAGTCCTGCGTCTCGTGCCACACGGAGCGAGATTGTTTAACTTGCCACTCGGCCCAGGGGGGCCGCCGCTTCAATCCGCACGGTGCTGACTTCGACGCGAGCCGCCTGCGCCGCCGCAATCCGGAGATGTGCTCGGCGTGTCACGGGCGGGGGATACCAAATTGATAGAGGGGACAGAGGGGATAGTTACCTGAAACAGTAAGGTGAGAGATGACTTCTAAGCTATTGGCGTTGGCGGGGGCAGCGGTGATGCTCCTACCACTTCACGCCTGCACCGGTGCGGATGCTCGAAGCGTCGAGCAAGGGCCGAACATCGCGGCTTCCGGAGACGCCGCTGAGTCCGCGCCTGAGATGCTGGTGTACAAATCACCCACCTGCGGCTGCTGCACACTCTGGGTGGAGCACCTCGAGCAAAACGGCTTCGTGGTGACCTCGAAGGACGTACAGGATGTCACCGAGGTCAAGCAAACTTCTGGCGTGCCGCGGGATCTTTTTTCCTGCCACACCGGGATCGTCGATGGATACGTCATCGAGGGGCACGTACCAGCGGACGTGATCAAACAGTTCCTCGCTGAACGGCCAGCAGCCGCGGGACTGGCCGTACCGGGTATGCCAATGGGATCGCCTGGTATGGAAGGGTCGCGGAAAGACTCGTACGAGGTCATCGCATTTGACCGTGAGGGCAACCGGACCGTTTACGCGAAGCGCTAAGATCGGTACAGCACTGCACCCACCAACAGCCTCCGCAGTTCATCGGCCTGCGGAGGCTGTTGGCGTAGGAGGGTCATGAATGCACTTGCCGTTTTGATCTTTCTGCTCGGTCTGCTGATCCTGGTTGTGGGGGCCGAGCTACTGGTGCGCGGCGCGTCCCGTCTCGCAGCCACGCTCGGGATCTCTCCGCTCGTCATTGGCCTCACCGTGGTTGCGTTTGGCACCAGCTCGCCCGAGCTGGCGGTGAGCGTTCGCGCAGTTCTGGCTGGGCAGCCCGACCTCGCCGTGGGGAATGTCGTAGGCAGCAACATCTTCAACGTGCTGTTCATTCTCGGCATCGCGGCGGTCATCGCGCCCCTTGTCGTCCACGCACAGCTCGTCCGCCTGGATGTCCCGTTAATGATCGGTGCGTCCGTCGCGCTGTGGATTTTGGGCAGTAACGGTGAGGTGGGACGTGTGGAAGGACTCTTGTTGACCGCAGTCCTGATCGCCTACACGGTGTGGTCCATCAACCAGTCTCGCCTTGCATCCCAACAAGTGCAGGGCGAATTCGGCCACGGGAACCCGGACGCTAGGCATCGAACCACCGCAAGCGCCCTCGCAGTGCAGGTAGGGTTCGTGATTGCCGGGCTCGCAATGCTCGTGCTCGGTGCGGGGTGGTTGGTCGATGGTGCGGGAACCATGGCGCGCGCCCTCGGCGTGAGCGAGCTGATCATCGGGCTGACCATCGTCGCAGCGGGAACGTCTCTGCCGGAGGTGGCGACGTCGATCATCGCCGCGATTCGGGGCGAGCGCGATATCGCGGTGGGCAATGTCGTGGGCAGCAACATCTTCAACATCTTCGGCGTATTGGGGCTCGCGGCCGCGCTCAGCCCTCGGGGGATCGCCGTCTCCAGTGCGGCGAGCCGGTTCGACATCCCGGTCATGACCGTGGTCGCCGTGGCATGCTTGCCCATCTTTTTCACAGGCCACCGCATCTCACGATGGGAAGGCGCCCTCTTTCTCGGCTACTATGTGATTTACGTTCTATACCTGGCGCTGGATGCCACTGGCCACGATCTCCTTCCCGCATTCAGCCGTGTGATGATGCTGTTTGTCATCCCGCTCACGATGCTGACACTGGGTGTCCTGATGTTTCGGGCCCTTCGTACGCCGGGATCATCCCGGGATCCGGTCTGAGCGCGATGAGCCAACGCGACGTCCAATTCAGCGCCAAGGACACTCCTTTGCGTGATGACGTGCGGGTGTTGGGTGCCTTGGTGGGCGACGTCATTCGGGAGCAGGGTGGGGAGGCGTTGTTCGAACGCGTCGAGACCGCTCGCCTTGCGGCTATCCAGCGGCGTGAACAAGCTCCCGAGGGCCAAGCCACCTTGGTCAAGATCGTCAGTTCGCTCCGCGGCGAGGAGGCCGAGGAGTTGGTCCGCGCATTCTCGACGTACTTCACCGTCGTCAACTTGGCCGAGCAAGTACATCGGATTAGACGACGACGAGATTACCTTCGGGAAGGTACTGGTCCACAGCCGGCGAGCCTCGAGCACACCATCCGCCAGCTGGCGAATCAGGGCATGACATTCGAAGAAACCCTCACGCTTCTGACCGGTCTCCGTGTAGAGCCGGTCTTCACGGCCCACCCGAGCGAAGCCACCCGTCGGACCCTCCTGGACAAGGAACAGCACATCGCCACGTGCTTGATCGAACGCCTCAATCCAGCGCGAACGCCGGCGGAGGAGCACCGCTTACTGGGGCGAATTCGCGACGAGGTGACGTCTGGTTGGCAGACCGAGGAGCACCCGCGAGAGCGGCCCACCGTGATGGACGAGCTCGAGCACGTGACCTACTACGTGGCTGAGATCGTGTACCACGTGATTCCGTTGCTGTACGAGGTGTTGAGCGATGCATTGCGAGCCGTGTACGGTCGGGACGCGCCCGTCGAGCGCCTGCCCACCTTGCTGCGGTTTGCCTCGTGGGTCGGAGGGGACATGGATGGCAATCCCAACGTCAGCGCCCAAACCATCCAGCAGGCGTTGGTCCGCCATCGCGCCGTTGTCCTAGAGCGATACCGCGCGGATCTCCGACGCCTGGCACGCCATCTCAGCCAGTCCACGAGTCGAGTCGATATCGATCCGGCCATTACCGAGCGGATCACCAAGTATGGCGAGTTCCACCCAGAGGTCATGGCTGCCGTGCCGCCCCGGCACCGCGACATGCCGTATCGCTTGCTCATCACTCTCATGGCAGAGTGCATCGTGGCGACCGGCAAGGATGGCCTCGGCGCGTATCCCGGGCCCGACCGTTTCCTGCAAGATCTCCGGTTGATCGCCAGCAGTCTGGAGAATCATCGAGGCCAGCACGCCGGACTATTTGCCGTGCGACGGCTCATACGAAGGGTGGAAACGTTTGGCTTCCACCTGGCCGTATTGGATGTTCGTCAGAACGCAGAAGTACACCGCTCGGTGCTCGGTCGGCTCCTCGGAGACGAGCAGTGGGCCAAGCGCTCCTCACGCGAGCGGTTCGAGGCGCTGGAGACGGCACTTGCGAGCGGAACCAGAATGCCGGCCACGAAAGACCCCGAGATCGACTCGACCCTCGCAGTCTTTTCTGCCATCGGCCGAGCTCGGCTTCGCTACGGACGAGGGGCCATTGGACCGTTCATCATCAGCATGACTGAGGGAGCGGACGACGTCCTCTCGGTGCTCTTGTTGGCGCGATGGGCTGGGCTCGCGTCAGGGGAGGGGAAGATCCCGTTAGATGTCGCACCCCTGTTCGAGACCGTGATTGATCTCGATGCGGCGCCACGCATCATGACCGAGCTCTATCGATCGGACGTCTACCGCCGACACCTCGCTGCGCGTGATAACCGGCAGATCGTCATGATCGGATACTCCGATAGCAACAAGGACGGTGGTCTTGCTGCCTCCCGTTGGGCGGTCCAGCGGGCTCAGGGCGCGTTGGCCAACGTGACGGACGATCATCAGTGTCGGTTGACGATCTTCCATGGCCGCGGAGGGACGATCAGTCGGGGTGGTGGGAAGCTCTATCGCGCTGTGCTCGCCGGGCCACCCAAGGCCGTATGTGGTGGATTGCGGTTCACCGAGCAAGGCGAGGTCATACACGCAAACTACGGGATGCAGTGGATCGCGTTTCGCACGCTCGAGCGCGCGCTGGGAGCCACGGCGATAGCTGGCTCGAGCCACGGAACCGGAACTCCGGAAGGTCGGTCTGTTGCCATCATGAACGCCATTGCCGAGCACAGCCGCGCCTCCTACCGGGAGTTGGTGTATCAGGATGGAGAGTTCCTCGAGTACTTCCGCTCGGCAACCCCCATCGATGTGATCGAGCGGATGACCATCGGGTCCCGACCCCCCTCCCGCCGATCAGGCCATGGAATCGATGACTTACGCGCTATCCCCTGGGTCTTTGCCTGGACGCAGAGTCGTCATCTGCTCCCGGGATGGTATGGTCTGGGCGCGGGCCTCGCCGCGGCGGTGGCGGTTCACGGACGCGACCCGGTGGCCGCCGCCGTCCAGAGCTGGCCATTCCTCGGCGGGCTCATTGACGATGCCGAAATGGTGCTGGCTAAGGCCGACATGCTCATTGCGGCTCATTATGCCGCTTTAGCTGGGCCGGCAGGGAAGCGAGTCTTCGGTCTGATCCGTGCCGAGTATGAACGCACCGTCGAGCTCGTGCTGCGCCTCAAGGGGACGAGCGCGTTGCTCGACCAGGATCCCGTCCTTCAGCGTTCCATCCGCTTGCGAAACCCGTATGTCGACCCAATGAGCCTGCTCCAGGTCGATCTGCTCGAGCGATGGAGGGGTTCGAACCGGACCGATGACGCCCTGTTACAGGCCCTCCTATCCACTGTGAACGGGATCGCTCAGGGCCTGCGGAACACGGGGTAACCTTCGGCGGCAGCCAGGCACTATTCCCCTGTGGTGTCCATCACAGCACTCGGCGATCCGGCACGTCATCTTGTAGCACCGACATCAACTGGCTTCTCCAACTCGATACGACGACATGCCACAGCCTCACGACTGGGCCCGTGCCTGGGCCATCGCCCGACCCAAGACCGATCCAATGCTGCGACAAGGCGCATGGTATCCGGTCGTGAATCACGGGTCGACATTCGTCATGCTGGACGTGCGGGAGCGGTATGTGATGGTGCCGAAGCATCTCGTGGAGCTCCGGGACGCGCGACCAGAGAAGTTCACCGTGGTCTACCGTGGTTCGGGTGAGCGCAACCCGGCCCAGGGCACCGGATCGGATCTCGGGAGGAAGTACGCCGTCTGTCCGTCCTGTGCCAATCGAGTCCGGTTGCTCGGCCAACCTGAATTCATTCATTGTTACCACTGCGGCCACCACGGCGTGGTCGCGTGGTGGGAGACTGGTTGAGCGATCGAGCAGACCGTTTCTTGACGTAGTGCATGGCCAACCTGCTTAAAACTCACCCGGGCCGAACCGTCCCGGGTGAGTGATTTCGTGTAGCAGCCCATTCCCACCCCCACCCCCTACCATCGCGCAACAACCGGCTGATCTCGTACCTTGTGAGGGCCGTCTGATGCGTGCAAGACGGCGTCGCTCATTGGCCACGACGATTCGATCGAGAGCCCATGACCTTCCGACGTGTAATTCATCGTATGCAGTTTCGTCTCGAACAGCTCTTTGTTCGTGGCGCCCACTACCAGCTTCTGGTGGTGGCGGCGCTCATCGGTCTCATTTCCGTGGTCGGTGGCGCGCTGGTTTTGGTCGAGGAGGGACAGGCGTTCGGCGGGGTGGGAGGGGCGGTGTGGTGGGCGTTTCTCCGGCTATCCGACCCGGGGTATCTAGGGGACGACAGTGGTATGGTACGACGCACCGTTTCGACGATCCTCACCGTGCTCGGATACGTCGTGTTCCTCGGTGCCCTGGTGGCCATCCTGACGCAGTGGCTCCAGGCTACGATGCGACGGCTCGAGAGCGGTGTCACCCCGGTCGCGCGGAACGATCACGTGCTGATTCTCGGCTGGACGGGCCGAACGCCAACCATCGCACATGAGCTCCTGCTTTCGGAGGGAAGGGTCAAGCGATTCCTGCGTCTCCACGGTGCGCACTCCCTTCACCTGGTGATCCTCGCCGAAGAGGTGACGGCACGTCTCCTTCAAGAGCTGCGTGACCGACTGGACGGCCGCTGGAATCCTCGTCAAATCACCATGCGGTCGGGGAACCCGCTCAGACCAGAGCACCTCGAACGAGCCGACTTCTCGCATGCCTTGACCATCATCATCCCCGCGGCGGAATTCTCCGACGGAGGTCCCGGGACCACGGACACGCGCACGATCAAGACGTTACTATCGGTCAGCAATCATCCCGCGTTGGCTGGTAATGCAGAACGTCCACCCGTGGTCGCGGAGATCCTCGACGCGCGCAAGGTGGTCGTCGCGGAACGTGCGTACAGCGGACCCATCGAGGTTATCGCCAGCGATGCGCTCGTGAGCCGGCTCATCGCGCAGAATGTGCGACATCGTGGGTTGTCGTATGTCTACACCGAGCTGCTGACTCATAAACAAGGATGTGAGATCTACGTGCGGGAAGCCGACCGCTTCATGGGTCGGCCCGTTCGCGCGTTGGGGCCGCTCTTCCCACGAACGGTGTTGCTCGGGATTGCTCGTCCGAGGGGTCGTTCGTTTCGCGCGCTGCTGAATCCGGGTCTGGACGTGCGGGTGCAGGAAGGCGACCGGCTCGTATTCGTAGCCAACAGCTATGAGGACACTTCGCCACCTGAGACGATCGCGACACCCCCCGCAGGGCATGGAGTTTCCACCGCCGGACATCGCGTACCGCAAACGGTTTCAGACGGACTTCACCGCGTGCTGGTTCTGGGCTGGAGTCACAAGGTGCCGGCGCTCATCAAGGAGTTTGCGAGTTACCGGGACGAGCAGTTCGCGCTCGACGTCGTCTCGACTGTCCCCATCGAGCGGCGGGAGACGCAGGTGGGTCGGTATGAGTTCGACCAGACCAGCGTACACGTGCGTCACATCGAGGCGGACTACACCGTGCATGTCGAGCTGGCTCGGGTCGAGCCTATGACGTACGCCAACATCGTTTTGATCGGGAGTGATTGGTTGCGCACCGGTACCGAATCCGACGCGCGAACCATCGTTGGGTATCTCGTGCTCCAGGAGCTACTAGAGGGTGCGCCACAACGGCCCAACGTGCTGGTGGAGCTACTCGATCCCGAGAACATGCCGTTGCTGGGTCACCGCCCTGGGGAAGTCATCATCAGCCCCCAGATCATCAGCCATATGCTCGCGCAAGTGGCGCTTCGTCGGGAACTGCGTGCGGTATTCGACGAGCTGTTCACGGCGGGTGGTGCCGAAATCACCTTCCGGCACCCAGGAGACTACGGACTGGCAGGTCAAGAGGTGGACTTTTGGCGAATTGCGGAAGAGTCGATCCAACGGGGTGAGATCGCGATCGGGGTCTTCGAGAAGGCGGAGAGTGCGCAGAGCCGGCCTCAGCTCAACCCGGACCCTCACGCGACCTGGCGGCTCGGAGACGACGACGAGATTATTGCCGTGATAACCTCCGGCTGAATCACACGGCGCTACTCGACGCGAACCCAACCGGACCGACCGCGGGGGGTCGTGACGTAGACGAAGCGGCCAAACTCGCCGTGGACCGGTACCTCCCCATCGACGCTGTCGACGGGGGTAGCGTCAGGCAGCGGCAGCTCCCGCACCACTGAGCCGTCTTCGACTAGCGCAAACCGGATGGGGCGTGCGGCGAGCTCGGTCAGCCGGGCAGCGACGAACCCGGCAGCGCCATCGGGGAGAGACACCCGATACCACGTTCCTGCCGCACCAAGGACTTTCAGAACGGTGTGTCGTGACAGCTCGGTCATCGCGGCGGCCCGCGGCGACGGTGCGGCGTGTAACGGGACAGCATCTCTCGATACCCGGACGAAATCACCCAGCGCGCGATCGTTAGCAAACAATGGCGGAGCCATTTCGTCCGGACGAAACAGAAACGGGTACGGATCGACGGGGCCCGTTCCTCTCACGTAGATCCCAAAATGCAAATGTGGGGGGGTCGTGCGAGCGTTCCCGGAGTTGCCGACGAAGCCAATGGTGTCACCGGGTTGCACGACGTCACCGCGGCTCACCGCCTGGCGGTCGAGATGGGCATAATACAGGGCGTATCCCATCTCACCATCCCGAACCCACACCACGTTCCCACCCAGACCGGTGGTCCCGACCCAACTCACACGCCCACGCGATGTTGCCAGCACCGGTGTGCCCCGCGGAGCGAAGATGTCGACCCCGTGGTGCTCACGACGGCCCGCATCTCTCGGTGCGCCAAATCCACTCCGAATGGCGCGAGTGTCCCCCCCCACAACCGGAAAGTCGAGCGACGCACTGACATCGATGGAGAGCGAGTAGCGGCCGCCCCGCAGCAGCTCCGGCTGAATGCGAAGGAGATAGATACCGTCCCGCCGGGTCACATAGTCGAGCGTACGGGAGGCCGTGTCAGCCGTGGCGAGCAACACCGGATCTCGTGTCTCTCTGGTCTCAGAAAGCACAAACAAGTCGACGAAGAATTGCGCCGGCTCGGCGCTTTCCGCGTCAACGCGCGCCACGAGCCGCTCCCCCCGGCGCAGGTCCAAACGGTAGGCGTCCGCCCGCGGATCTGCTGGGTCGAGATATCCCACTTCCTGATACGGCGATTCCACCGTGGTTGCGAGTACGAGAGCGCGCTCACCCGCCGCCAACCAATCTCGTGCGAGCGCGGTGTGCGCCAGACCAGCCGTTTTTAGCGCCGCTTCATAGTGATCGCGGGGGGTCTGACCGACGAAGTATCCCCGTAGGGGATCGGGATCGCAGCCCACGATGAGCGAGCTGGCCAGCAGGGGCAAGATGAGGGTAGCGAAACGGTAGATTGGGCGCATTGGTCCAGGCATAATCCGTGTACATTTTGCTCCCGAAACGTGAGAGCACAAGCACTTTTGGGGAACCACTATTATGACACTGAATCTCTTTGTCGATATCCTCGGTTGGGCCGGCGCCGTCGCTTTGCTCGTGGCCTATGCATTGATCTCGCGCGGCCACTTCCTGGGGCACTCCGTCCGCTACCAAATACTCAACGTCTTCGGCAGCCTTGGCTTGATCGTCAATACCGCCTACTACCGCGCCTACCCATCGACGTTTGTCAATGTGGTGTGGATCGGCATCGGCGCCTACACATTGTATCGCGTTTCCGCCAAATCGAAAACGCCCTGACCCGCATTATCCCCAATCTATCTTCCGGAGACTATGTACATTCTCCCCGACCGGGTTCCATTGATGGCGCTCCACGCGGAGGTGAGAAGCAAATCAAGAACCCCGTCGCCGTTCACGTCTCCCATCCCCGTCGCGTCGAACCCGAGGGTTTCCCCGGTCACCTTGCCGGTGTAGGTCTTGAGCAGCGAGCCGTCCCGACCGGAAAACAGATAGACCTTCCCTCCCATCGGCGCGGCACCCGCATGACGCCACGCTCCGATCACGAGGTCATCGTAGCCGTCGCCGTTGACGTCGCCGGCGTCCGCGGGACCGATGCCGAACCCGTCGCCACCGGCTTCTCCAGTCAGCGTCAGCAGTCGGGTGCCGTCGGCTCCGGAGTGGAGATAGATCCGTCCGGTTGCCGGCCCATATGCGCTGTTCGACCAGTCCGACGCGTACACATCGCGAATGCCATCGGCATTGACGTCGCCAACGACCGAGACGAACATGCCACCCAGCGCAGCACCGGTTTCGTCAGAGTCAATGATGAAGGCGGGGGTCGTGGAACGGTCGCTGTAGACGTATGTCCGACCCTTGTTTTCCGGCCCGGCGTTTGGCGCGCCGATGACGATGAAAATGCGACCGCCGCCGGCATAGCCGCCGGCGGAACTCCCAAAGGCATCACCCGCCTTTTCACCGTCGAGCGTGACGAGTACGGTGCCGTCCTTGCCCGAATAGACGTACGCGCGACCCGCGTCGGTCCCCTTGGCGTCGTTGCCTGGAGCACCAACGATCACGTCATCATGTCCGTCACCATTGACGTCACCGAGGTCTGAAACCTTTCGGCCGAAGTTGTCCTGAGGATCCTCCGCGTCGAACGTCAGCAGAACTTTGCCATTCTCTCCCGAGAAGACGTACGCCTTGCCGGCCCCCGGTGCGCCCGCGACGACGTCGGGGATGCCATCGGCGTTGACATCACCGGCTGCTTCGACACCGACGCCGAGTTGATGGCCCGGTTCCCCGACTCGCATCCATCGCCTCGCGCCGCTGCGGCTGGAGTAGACGTAGACCTTGCCGGCCCGCGGGCCGCCGTTGAATGCGGCGTTTGGAGCTGACGTCGTGACGTCATTGATACCGTCGCCGTCCACATCGCCTACGTTGCGCGCTATCCAGCCAAACGCGTCACCCGGCTGCTCCCCCCGCCACTCACGGATGATCTCGACTCGCTCGACGAATGGATCGGCGAACTCGGCCGCAGAGGGGAACAGCGCCGCAAAGCGGGGATCGTCCTGCAGAACCGCGGCACTCGAATCGATCCCGATCTGGGTAATGTCCACCCGGCCGGTGGCCTTCGCCTTCTCGAGCCACTCGAATGCGCGATCCTTCTCACCTCGTTGCGCATAGAGCAGTCCGACATTGTACATGGCGTTCGGCCGCGTCGATTCGAACTCCATGGCCTTGCGATGGACTGCGAGCGCCCGGTCGAGATCGCCTGCGGAGTGGTACGCGAACCCGAGGAGCGCCCACGCCCGAGCGTTGTCCGGCTCGCGCTGGGTTACGACTTCCAGGATGCGGGCTGCCTCGTCGTACTGCTGTCGCTGCAAGTGCCCCATCGCGGCCGCGATCGAAAGAGAGTCGACTTCTTGTGATGCGACGGAATGCGTGAATGCGCCGCTGAACAGTAACACGACGGTGGTTACGGCTGGCAGGGTATAGCGCATGACGTCTTTCCCATTCGTGGAGTTTGGTTTGCCACCGGTCCAGTTGATTGACTCGTCACGCTGTCTGGACCCCTGGTCACCGATCCTCCCGACGGATCAATGGCTTCAGTGATCTCTTCTGGACGGAAGGACGTGGACGTTCTAAGTTGCGCCGGTCTGATCAAAACTACTACGCGGTTGGCGGGCGACATGTTCCTCCTCGAATCCGAAGACGTTCTCAAGCTGGCGATCGCGGTGGTGGTCGGCGGCATCGTCGGCGCCGAGCGGGAGTATCGCGACAAGGCAGCGGGCTTTCGTACGATCATCTTCATTTGTGTCGGGGCAACCCTATTCACGATCTTTTCGACCAAACTCGCGTTTCGGGGCGACCCGACCCGAATCGCTGCCAACATCGTCACCGGAATCGGCTTCTTGGGTGCCGGAGCCATTCTGCGCCACGGCAACCGGATCGTCGGGCTGACGACCGCCTCCACCATATGGTTCGTTGCCGCGCTCGGCATGGGGATTGGGGGTGGACAGTTTCTCTTCGTGGCGGCCGCAACCGGCGCCGCCCTGGTCGTTCTGTGGATCTTTCCATGGTTTGAACGGTTCATCGACCGGGCCAGCGAGACCCGCACATATGAAGTCACTTGCGCGCTCGAGCCGGCGAAGTTCGAGCAGCTCGAGCGTCTGTTTCGTGAACTGGGCCTCAAGATCGCGAGCCATCGTCAGACCAAATCGGGGAACGAGATGACGTGTATCTGGAGGGCGTGGGGCTCGCTCAAGGATCACGACCGGATCACCCAAGCCTTGCTCCAGGACGAGGAAGTAAAGGCATTCAGCTTTTAGCTCACAGTTTGCCTGACTGGTTGGACGCAGGGGCTCATTACCTTCCTGTACCCGCCGGGCTTCGAGGCGCAAACGTCTCAAGTCGGTTCGCCGGCCGTGAAGTCGATCTCGGACGATGAGCGACGAGAACGCCCTCCGGCCGGCGCAGCACGAGATCCCCGCTTCCGATCTCGAATCGCTCGCTCGCGTCCTCGACTCGGCATTTCGTATTCCGTTTACACGAATCCGATTCGGTGTCGACGCCCTCATCGGATTGATCCCCGGCCTTGGTGACGTGTGGGGAGGGATAGCCTCGGCGTACATTGTATTGGCGGCGGCGCGACGGGGTGCGCCAAGGGCTGTTCTGCTCCGCATGCTGTACAACATCGGTGTGGAGTTGTTCGTTGGCGCCATACCGGTGTTGGGCGATCTGTTTGACGTGAGCTGGAAAGCAAACGTCCGTAATGTCGAGCTGTTGGGGCGGCACCTCGAAGCGCCGGCTACAACGACTCGAGCGAATCGACGCTGGCTCATCGGCTTGGCAATCGGTCTGATATTGCTCGTAGGCTCCGCCGTCGCGCTGACAGTCCTCGTTCTCCGCGCCGTCGTCAGACTGGTGGTAACTTGACGGATCCATCGATTCCTTCACGAGCGCTTTGGTGAAACCACGATGAACCGACCGCCGGTGGACGCACAGTTTCTGGACTTCGCGCGGGAGCTTGCTTCATGCAGCGCCAAGGTGATCAAACCGTACTACGGTCGACGCGACCTTCGGGTGGAAAGTAAGAGTGACAAATCGCCAGTGACCGAGGCCGATCGCAAGGCGGAAGAGGCCATGCGCCGCCTCATCCGTCAGCGGTATCCGAGCCATGGAATTCTCGGGGAGGAGTTTGGGCAGGAACGGGAGGATGCAGAGTACGTTTGGGTGCTCGATCCGATCGATGGAACGGTCTCCTTCGCCAACCACTGTCCGCTCTTCGGTACGCTGATCGGTTTGCTGCACGCGGGGAAGCCCGTGCTGGGTGCGATCCATCAGCCGTTGATCGGTCAGCTCTGCATTGGAACGGAAGGAGGAACGCGTCTCAACGGAACACCAGCGCGACTCCGCCCGACAACGGCGCTCCAGGAAGCCGTTGTCTTGACGACTGATCTCGCAAACGTGAAACGGTATCAGGACTGGCAAAAGTTCGAGCGGCTCATCTCAATGGGCAAGCTGTTTCGAACGTGGGGAGACTGCTACGGATACCTACTGCTGACCGCGGGCGGCGCGGACGTGATGGCGGATCCTATCATGCACGCCTGGGACCTGCTCCCGCTCATTCCTATTATAAGGGGCGCCGGCGGCACCATCACTGGATGGGCCGGAGAAGATCCGACCACCGCCACCTCGTGCGTCGCCGCGTCGGCAGATCTCCACGCCCGCGTTCTCGAGATCCTCAACGCCTAACTCCTCGAGGGTGATTATGCTGTTCACCGCAGTGCGTAGCTCGAGAGCTGCAGGTTGTTCTGCACGATCAGCTCGATGTCCTGACCCGCACTGAAGGTGATCAGGTCCGTCAGATAAGCGGTAACCGACCCAATCGGATCGGCCATGATGCGAACCTGTCCACGCGAAAGCACCGCGTTGGGAAGCTCGAAGACTTCTGAGGTAAAACTCCCGACGGACCCAAGAGGGATCGACAAGGACCGATCCAATGCGAAGACTCGAATATCGAGCTGGTTGTTGTTTGTCACGAACACCCGAGACGGTGGAGTGATGATCTGAATGTCATCATCGACCGTTCCAGCACCCTTAGCGCTGCACCCAGCCACTGCGGAGAGTACCACAAGGGAGCAAAACACACGAGCAGCCGCCATCGATGCCTCCTCAACCAGGGTGCCGTCGTGGAATGTTTTATACCCCAGGCATGTGTGCAAGGTCATTCCTCCGGATCTTTGTTTCGGCGTCGGTTCCGCAGTAACTTGCGCCGCATGAAACTGGATATCATCGACTGGACTCCGGGGGGCGGGGTGCGGTTCCTCGACCAGACGCGACTGCCCCGTGAAGAGGTGTACAAAGAGGTCGACTCGATCGACGGGATGATCGAGGCGATCAAGCTGTTACGTGTTCGTGGAGCACCGCTCATTGGGATCTCCGCAGCAATGGGTCTCGCTGCCGCGGCCACCCGCCAGGCAGCCCATGGCGGTCTTACTGCGGCCTGGTTCGAGGACGCGGCCAAGCGCATGGCCGCTGCCCGCCCGACCGCGGTGAACTTGATGTGGGCGGTGAACCGCATGCGGCAAGTGGCCGAAGCCGCGTTCGCGATGAAGAGGACGCCGCAGGCGATCGCCGAGGCACTCCGGGTCGAGGCGCAGCGCATCTGGGATGAAGACGCGGAGATGTGTCGCGCAATGGGCGAGGCGGGGGCGGCACTCATTGAGCCCGGGGCCACGGTCATGACCCATTGCAATGCGGGTGCTCTGGCCACGGGCGGCATCGGCACCGCGGTCGCCGCGCTCTATGCCGCCCACCAGCAGGGGAAGAACATCCGCGTCGTGTCGACAGAGACGCGCCCCCTGCGACAGGGTGCCCGACTCACGGCGTGGGAGCTCAGCAAGGCCGGTGTCCCTGTCACGTCGATCGTCGACAGCGCGGCCGCGTCGATGATGGCGAAGGGTGAAATCGACGTCGTCGTCACCGGTGCTGACCGTATTGCGGCCAACGGAGACGTGGCCAACAAGATCGGCACGTACGCGCTCGCCGTGTTGGCAAATGCGCACGGGGTCCCATTCTACGTCGCGGCGCCTCGCAGCACGTTTGACCTGTCCCTCGAGTCCGGCGCCGATATCCCCATTGAGGAGCGTGCAGCAGGGGAAGTCGATGCCGCGCCAGGAGCTCGGGTATTCAACCCGGCGTTCGATGTGACACCCGCCGATCTGATCGCGGCGATCGTGACGGACAGGGGCGTGGTCCGGCCGCCGTATCGCGAGAACATTCGACGGTTGTTCGACTAGGGTTTCGCTGGGAGCGTTACAGAAGAAGACCCACCCCGGCGCCCACCGCGTACAGCAAGAAGGACGAAAGCGTGAGGGCCTGTGCTGGAACGATCTCCAAGGTCACGCGTGGGTTCCTCCGGAGGATCGCGGCGGCAGCCGCCGCTGGGGGTGCAGCGATGAACCCGAGCCACACGCCGCGGCCAACCCCAATGGCTGGCAGCAGTGCGAGGCCGGTAAACGCCACGCCAAACAAGACCAATAACCACTGGCTTGCCGCCTCCCGTCCCATCCGCACCACCATGTTCTGCTTTCCAGCCCGACGATCGGCCTCGTAGTCGGGAAATTCGTTGATCCAGAGAAAAGCGCCGATGAGGATCCCCAGTGGGATCGAAGCCCACAGTGCAGCGCTGGAGGCCGCAGTACGCTGCACGAGATACGTCCCCCAGCAAATGAGCGGTCCGTAGCACAGGGCGACGGTGATCTCGCCTAAGCCGCGATATGAGAGTTTCAGCGGTGGGGCGTGATAAAAGAATGCGAGCGCTACGCCCACAGCTCCGAGCCACAGGACGGCAGGCTCGCGCAAGGTGGCAATCGCCACGCCCACGGCGGCTCCTGCGGCGTATCCAATGGTCGCGATACCCCACGTCTGCTGACGTGTCAGTAGGCCGTCGACCAGCACGCGCTTTCCTCCAGAAAATGGGCTTCGGTCCTCAGGACGCACGGCCAGGTCGGTCCCGGAGTCGAAGTCGAAAATCTCGCCCGATGCATTTTTCGCGACCTCGATGGCAAAGATTCCCAACACCGTAAGCGCGAGCCAACCGACGGCGAGCGGTCCGAGGGCGAGGGCGGCGCATGCTCCCAGGAGCATCGATGCCAATGAGGCCAGCGAGATCTTGGGATCGGCCAGCCGCCAGAGACCGCTCCGGAACGACCGGCGTTGCTGGAGAGTGCTCAACAGATGCGAGGGAGTTGATCTCCCGGGAGCATGTCGACGACCCTCTTTCCGCCGATGAGAGATTTGAGCACTACCATCCCGGGGTGTTCATGCACGACGGTTCCAATCTGAGCGGCCCCCATGCCGAGAGGGTGGGAGCGAAGCGCTGCGAGCGCGTCGTCCGCGGCCGACGGTTCAACAAATGCGAGGAGAATGCCCTCGTTCGCAACGTACAACGGATCGAATCCCAACATCTCGCATGCGGCCATCACAGCTGGCGGGACGGGGAGTTTCTCTTCTTCGAGTTCGACACCAACCCGAGCGCTCGCCGCGATCTCGTTACACGCCGAAGCAATGCCCCCACGCGTGGGATCGCGCAGCGTGTGGACGGAAGTGCCGACGCATTGACGCAGTGCGCCAACGAGCGGTGTGAGTGCCGCCGTATCGCTCTCGATTTCCGTGTCGAAGGCAATGCCGTTGCGCGCGGCCATCACGGCGATGCCGTGTCTTCCGATTGGTCCACTGACCAGCACGACATCCCCCGGCTTCACACGCTCTGGGCTGGGTCGAAATGTCGCATGCGCGATTCCGACGCCAGTGGTGTTGATGAACAGCCCATCGGCCTTACCGCGCTCCACCACCTTGGTGTCGCCAGTCACGAGCGTGACGCCTGCCTCCCGAGCCGATCCTGCCATGGAGCGGAGGACGCGATCCAGCACCTGAATTTGCAATCCTTCCTCGAGCACGAAGCCCGCGGAGATATACACGGGATCGGCACCCATCATCGCGACGTCATTCACCGTTCCGTGCACGGCGAGCGAGCCGATGTTGCCGCCCGAGAATTCGAGCGGATGGACGACAAACGTGTCAGTTGAGAGCACGATTTCCTGCTCGCCCAACTGGACGAGGGCTCCGTCGGTGAGCTGGTCGAGCGCTGGATTGTGAAAATGCGGTAAGAAACAGTCCCGCAAGAGCGCGCTGCTGAGCTTTCCTCCGGAGCCGTGGCCGAGCTGAATACGGTCACCGGTCGTATGCGGTGCGGGGCAGAGTGGTCCCTGAGCCAGAGTGCTTGTCATGTTCCTACTTCTTGCTGGTGGGCCAGGTGGTAGCGGCCGAAATTGTAGTAGGCGGCGCAGGCCCCCTCGGCAGATACCATTGGAGCGCCGAGGGGGTGCTCCGGCGAGCAGTTGGTGCCGAAGGCTGGGCAATCACATGGCTTGAGTCGACCTCGCAGAACGTCACCGGCGCGACAGACCGTCGGCTCTTCGGCGTGAATTCCCTCGAGCCCGAACTTCTTCTCCGCATCGTAGGCCTGGAACGCTGGGCGCAGCCCCAGCCCACTAGCTGGGATGGTCCCGATCCCGCGCCAGGGGCGGTCGACGAGCTGAAACACCTGGCGGACGAGCTCCTGTGCCGGGCGGTTGCCCTCACGTCTCACGGAACGCACGTACTGGTTTTCGACGTCATGGCGTTCTTCCTCGAGTTGGCGAATTGCCATCCAGATGCCTTCGAGGATGTCCAGCGGCTCGAAGCCCGTGACGACAATAGGAACGTGATACCGTTCGGCCAGCGGTTCGTATTCGGTCCACCCCATCACGGTGCAGACGTGACCGGCGGCGAGAAACCCTTGTACCCTGTTGTCCGGCGAATCGAGGATCGCCTGCATGGCGGGAGGGACTGTGACATGGGAGGCGAGTATGCTGAAGTTCTCGATTGCGAGCTCTCTGGCTCGCCAAACGGCCATCGCGTTCGCCGGGGCCGTCGTCTCGAATCCCACAGCAAAGAACACGATCTCTCGGTCTGGCACACGGATGGCCATGTCGAGCGCGTCGAGCGGAGAGTACACGATGCGGACGTCACCGCCCCGAGCCCGAATCTGCAACAGGTCGCAATCAGAGCCGGGGACGCGGAGCATATCGCCGAATGACGTGAAGGTGACGTCAGGTCGGCTGGCCAGATGCAAGGCACGATCAATCTGCTCGAGCGGGGTGACGCAGACCGGACAGCCCGGACCGTGCACCATGTCGACTTGCTCTGCCAGCAACTGATTGATCCCCTGTTTTACGATCGTGTGCGTCTGGCCCCCACACACCTCCATCAGGTGCCAACGACGTGTGGCCAGCTTCTGGATTCGGCGCACCAGCGACCGGGCGAGGTGGGGATCGCGGTATTCGCTCAGGTACTTCATGAGCTCGATTCTCCCGCCGAGGCCAAACTCTGGTCCGCCACCTCGCGCATCCACTGCAACTCGTCGAGCTGGCTCATCTCTTTGAGGATTTCGAAGGTACGCTTTGCTTCCGCCTCATCCACCAGCGAGATCGCGAAGCCGACGTGCACAATGGCATAGTCTCCGACCTTCGCGTCCACGGCCACATACGCGAGACAGACCTCTCGCCGAACACCTCCAAAATCCACGACGCCCATCGGGAGCCCCTTGGTGCTGTGCATCGCCACGATCTTGCCTGGTATGCCGAGACACATGGGTCCTCCGATTCGCTAGCGGGTCTCGGAATGCGCCGCGGAAGCGAGCCGTAGCTTGATGTACTCGCCAACGACGATGGCCGCCGGATAGAGCACCTCCTCCTCCAGCCTCGCGTGCAGAATGAGTCGCTCGGCGAACTTCACGACTTCTCCATGGGCCTCCGCGCGTGCGGCTTCGGCGAGCTCCTCCAGTGCGGCGACGAGCGCGCGATGTTCCTCCATCATGAGAGGTAGCTCTGATCGCAGCCTGTCGGTGAGCGGAAGTGCCTCTGCCATCGTCGGGGAGAACCGGCCATGGGCGATTCGCGCGAGCAATCCGAGCGGTGGTGTTGCGTAATCCTGCTCACGCACGAAGTGGGGTTGTAGGATTCGGGCGACCATTTTCGCGGTCTCGCCGGTGCGGCCGGGGAGGCTCGCCGCCGCGTCCAGTTCGACGTGAAGCTCGTCGTGCTCGTGCTGCAGTGAGTTCGGGACTTTCATGTTTCCTCGGTCAGAACCGCGGCGGCCACTGCCGCCTGTCCGTAGCTGATTGCTCCATCGTTGGGACTCAACTGTCGCGGGAGGAGGACTTGCAGGCCCGCCTCCTCGAGTAGCTCGTGCGTCCTCGTCAGCAACCGCGCATTCTGGAACACTCCGCCACCCAGCGCGACCGTGGTGAGGCTCGTGGCCTGCGCGACGCGGGAGACGAGCGCCAGCGTGGCGTGTGCAACACTCTCATGGAAACGGGCCGCGAGCACGGCGATATCGTGACCATGCGCTCGCAGTGATCCCAACGCGATTAGGAGTGGGAGCGGATCCAGGAGATAGACGCCCCCTTCGTCCTCGACGATGGGGAAGGGCAGTGGCGTCGCCGGAAGACATCCCGCAAGGGCCTCCAATTCCATAGCCGCCTGTCCTTCGTACAGCGAGACGTGGCGGATGCCGAGCACCGCGGCGGCGGCATCAAACAGCCGACCCATAGACGACGCCAGCGGCGCGTTGAGTCCAACGTCGATCTGCTGTTGGGCGAGTCTGTGCTCAGAAGGATCGACCCCATCGAAGGCTCGGGCGAACGCGTATTGCGCATCCGAGGTCAGCGAGGAGTACCCGAGCGCTACCCGCCACGGGCGCCGTGCCGCGAGATCCCCACCTGCCAGAGGCACGTAGCGCAGGTGACCGAGACGACGATACCCCGTGAGGTTTCCGGCAAACACCTCGGCGCCCCACACACACCCATCCGTCCCGTAGCCCGTACCATCAAACAGCACGCCGATGATCGTGTCCGTGACTCCATGTTCGGCGGCGACTGCTGCGAGGTGCGCATGATGATGCTGCACCTCGATGACACGAGCGAGGCCTAAGTCGGACGCCAAACTCGTAGACAGGTATCCGGGGTGGAGATCTCGTGCCCCGATTTCGGGGAACACTTGAAAGAGCTCACGTTGACGGCGATAGGTCTGTTGGAAGTGCTCGAGTGTCTCGAGGTTCTCGAGGTCTCCGATATGCTGACTCACGTACGCTTTGTTCCCGTGCGCCAGCGTGATCGTGTTCTTGAGGTGAGGTCCAACTGCGACGATCGGTTTTGGCGCGGGTATTGGCAAGGAGAGCGGGAGTGGCGCGTAGCCGCGTGCTCGACGGAGAAATAGTGGCGCACTGCTCACCACTCGCACCACGGAATCGTCGTAACGCGACACAATATCCCGATTGTGCAAGAGAAAGGCATCCGCGATGGTTCCCAGGCGGCGCAATGCATCCTCGTTGCTCGTCGCGATCGGTTCCTCGCTGACATTTCCGCTCGTCATAACGAGTGGACGTCGCACCTCATCGAGCAGTAAATGGTGCAGCGGTGTATAGGCCACCATGATGCCGATGTCCCTTAGACCAGGCGCGATGGAAGGGGCTAGCGCTGCCTCCTTCCGCCTCCGCGCAACCATGATGGGACGCTCCGGGCACATGAGCGTTCGCTCCTCCATCGGTGTCAGGTCAGCGAAACACCTTGCCTCTTCCAGGGTGCGCACCATGATGGCCATCGGCTTTGCGTTGCGATGCTTTCGCTCACGCAGTCGCACGACGGCCCGTTCACTGGTAGCGTCAGTCGCCAAGTGAAACCCGCCGAGGCCGCGAACGCCGATGATGAGCCCGAGACGCAAGAGGTCGCCTGCTGTCGCGATGGCGGCGGTGTTGGTGGCCAGCGGACGACCTTCGCCGGCCTGCACCAGTGACACTTCGGGTCCACAGTCGTCGCACGAATTCGTCTCTGAGTGGAAACGCCGATTCGTGGGCGTGCGGTACTCGCGTTCGCAAGCGGGACATTGCTCGAACGCTCGCATGCTGGTCCGCTCACGGTCGTACGGCATCGACTCGATCACCGTAAAACGGGGTCCGCAGTCGGTGCAGGTGATGAACGGATAGCGGTATCGACGATTCGCACGATCCCAGAGCTCTCGTTCGCACGCCGCGCAGATCGCCACGTCCGGCGAGACCGGTTGACGCTGGTCCGGTTGCTCGGCGCTGCTGAGGATCCGAAAGCCGCTTGCGGTGAATGGGTCGATTCGCGTGACCGTGACCGACTCGATACGAGCGAGCGACGGGGCTTCGTGCTGGAGCGCTTGCAGAAACTCAAGGAGCGCTTCCGACGATCCCTGGACGGCGATTCGCACGTCACCCGATTGGTTGCGAATCCACCCCCGCAGCGCGTGCCGGACGGCTAGGCGGTGAACGAATGGTCGAAATCCGACACCTTGGACGACCCCCACCACCGTGAGCTCCACGGCGGAAATCTCGCCGGACGACTCGAGTGCAACGTCGGGAGCGAAGCGCACCGTGCTCGCGGTCATTGAACGACGGGTGTGTAGACCTGGTGGCGAAGGAAGGTGCACCACTCGTCGACCCCTGCTCCAGTGAGCGCCGACGTTCGGAAGAACCGCAACTCGGGATTGGTTTGGCACGCGTACCGCACGGCCAGTTCCAAGTCAAACGGGACATGCGGCAGGAGATCGATCTTGTTGAGAACGGCGTACTTCGCCACTCGGAACATCTTGGGATACTTGAGAGGTTTATCCTCACCTTCGGTAACGGAGAAGATCACGACCTTCGCGGTCTCGCCCAAATCCCAACTTGCCGGGCAAACGAGGTTGCCAACGTTCTCGATGAAGACGAGATCCGTTCGTGGAAGGTCGATCGCGTCGAGCGCCGTGAGAACCTGTCGTGCGTCGAGGTGACAGGCCCCGCCTGTGACGACAGCCTGAACGAGGTCGTCCGTCACCCGCGCCAATCGGTCGGCATCGTTCTGCGTCCGGACGTCTCCGGTAATGATCGCCACCCGCAGTTCGGGTCCCAACCGCTCCAGCGTCCGCTCCAGCAAGGAGGTCTTCCCAGACCCGGGCGACGACACGAGGTTGAACGCCGGGACGCCGTGGTCCCCCAGTCGGGAGCGCACGTTCGCTGCGAGCGCGTCGTTGGTGGCCATGATGCGCTCGCGGACTTCAATCGTTCGGACGGCCATCATCGACCTCCAGATATGTCAGCCGCAGTGTATCTCCCGTACATCTGGTGATGACCGGTCTCGCGCCAGTGAACGGCGGCGTAGTCAGCACGGCCTCCATGCAGAATTCGAGCGCAGCGAACTCAACGCCCGCGTCGTCGCCGACGTCGAGGCCGACGGCCACGACCAAGGGGATCTGCGCTCTCCCCAGCTGCCGTTCCGCCATACGCCCGACTTCCAGCGCAATGCTCATCTCATGCATGCGTCGTCGCGGCGGTGGCCGGCACCTGCAGATGTCCCCAAGCGGCAAGCCGAACCGTTGCCGCCTCGACGAGGCGGGGGAGGCCGGCTCGCACAGCGGGGCTCAATTGCAACGACATGTCCACCAGGTCGGGTTGCAATCCGAGGGCGGCAACGTGTTCCGGGAAGGAACCTCGGAGCTCGCACACCGCCAGCACCTCTCGTAAGTCGATCTGATGGGGTGAGAGCTTGGTCCCGAGGCCACGCGGGATTTGCGAACGCTCCAGCACGATCAACTCGCCCGGCTCGGCGCCGACGTTGATCGCGTCGAGGAACAACACCCGCTGCGCGGCCTCGATCAGCGGCAGCAGGTTCATACCCCAGGTTCCACCGTCTATTAACGTCACCCGCGGCTCGAAGACGCGGTCACAGAGTGCGTTGAGTGCAACCAGACCGACTCCGTCATCACCCATGAGCGGGTTCCCGAGCCCGAGGACCAGTGTGCCCGTGCCGCTGTCCGGATCAGTCATCGACATACTCGATGTCCGATCGGACGAAGCGCCCGCCACTGAAGATCGAGGAGATCATGCCCTCCCGCTCCATGACATCTGATCGAATACCCAGATAGACGTGGATGGGGATGAAGATGAGGAACACCCATAACAGCACGTGGTGCACGAAGTGAACGACCTGAATACCGCCGAGCAGCGGGACGATCCAACCGAAGGTCACGTAGAAGAACCCACCGGGGTTGGCTTGACCGTACATGGCGAATCCCGTCACCACTTGGGCGGCGGTGACGAGGTAGATCGTTGTGTAGCCCAGCTGCTGGAGTGGATGATGGCCGAGGTAATGCGGCTCGGACTCCGGGCGAATCATCAGATACTTCTTGATCATTCTCCACAAGTTCACCCAGTCGCGGGTGCGGACCGGAAAGAGCGCCGGAAAGCGTTCGAACTTGTTGCCTGCAATGAGCGAGTACACCCGGACGATGCCGGTGGCGACAAGGACCGCGGCCGCGGCGAAGTGGAGAAACCGCATCCAGCCCATGGCAAAACGGGGTGTTCCCTCACCACCCGTCATGAAAAATGGATTCGCGATGTACAAGCCGGTCACAACGAGCACGACAATGCTCAGAGCGGCAGCCCAGTGCATGGCGCGAATCGGCCAATGCCAGAGGTAGACCCAGCGGTAACGGCCTCGCGCCGCATCGGTGACGTGCGACGGCTCTCTCGGACGCGCCGTGGTTGGGCTGCTCACTGGACCTTCACCTCGGTCACGGTGCTGCCCTCGGCGTCGAGCACGTGCACACCGCACGCCATGCAGGGGTCGAACGAATGGATCGTCCTGAGGATCTCGATGGGACGTGCCGGATCCACCAAGGGGTGGTTGTCCACGAGCGCCGCTTCGTAGGGGCCCATCACTCCCTTGGCATCGCGCGGCGAGCAGTTCCACGTGCTCGGCACGACGCACTGGTACCGCGAGATCTTGCCGTTGGCAATTTGCACCCAGTGTCCCAACGCGCCCCGTGGTGCGTCGAGATAGCCGTAGCCCTGTGCCTCGCTGGGCCACGTGTCGGGATCCCAGCGTTCTCGCGTGAACGTTGTGGTATCGCCGCCCTTGATGCGGGCGACGAGATCTGCATACCATCGCTCCAAGCGACGCGCCAAGAGCACGGTTTCGATCCCGCGGGCAGCGGTGCGGCCGAGGGTCGAGAACAGGGCTGCCGGGCCGACGTTCAGCCGGTTGAGCACCTCTGCCACGAGCTCTCGCACGTCCTCGTGTCCGGCGGCGAACGCCACGAGCATGCGCGCCAACGGACCCACCTCCATCGGACGCTCGTCGTAGCGCGGCGCCTTCATCCAGGTGTATTCATCGAAGTCCTGGACGTACTGCCACGGCGGGGGTGGCCCCGTGTACTTCGCCTTGGTCTCGCCGTCCCATGGATGGAGGCCAATTTCGTTCCCTCCGGCGTACTCGTACCATGAGTGGGTGACGTACTCTTTGACCTTCTGGTGGTCGTATGACCACACCTGATCGAGATTCTTCCCGATGATGATCCCAGGCGGGAAGTACAGGGAGTCGACCTCACGCACGTCGGTGTCTGGGAATTCACCACAGGCGAGATAATTTCCCGTTCCACCGCCTATCGCCGCCCAATCCTTATAAAAGCCGGCGATAGCCAGCAGGTCCGGCCAATAGACTTGTTCCACGAAACGGCGCGCCCGCTTGATCATGTCGTGAATGTCGGTCAGGCGCTCCGCATTGATGGTGGCCGTGTCGTCGAGATTGATTGCCGACGCCATGCCGCCCACCAGAAAATTCGGGTGGGGGTTCTTTCCGCCAAAGACCGTGTGCAGGCGGATGACGTCTCGTTGCCAATCGAGCGCTTCCAGGTAATGAGCGACTGCCAAGAGGTTGACCTCGGGCGGGAGCTTGTACGCCGGATGGCCCCAATACCCATTGGTGAAGATCCCGAGCTGGCCGGATGAGACGAAGGTCCGCAGACGATCTTGTATCTCGCCAAAGTACGTTCCGGAGTTGTTGGGCCAGGGGGAGACCTGTCGGGCAATCCGCGCCGTTGCGTCCGGATCGGCGTCGAGTGCGCTCACCACGTCAACCCAGTCCAAGGCGTGTAGGTGATAAAAGTGGATCACGTGATCCTGAACGAACTGCATGCCGTGTACGAGATTCCGGATGAGGTTGGCGTTCGGCGGGATTCGGATGTCCAAGGCGTCTTCCACGGCCCGGCACGAGGCGACGGCATGGACCACCGTGCACACGCCACAAATGCGCTGTGTAAACGCCCACGCGTCGCGCGGATCACGTCCCTGCATGATGATCTCGATACCGCGAAACTGCGTGGAAGAGGACCATGCATCCGCGATGCGTCCATCCTCAGCTTGTACCTCGATGCGCAAGTGCCCTTCGATCCGCGTGATCGGATCGACGACGACCTTTGTCCTAGCCACCGGAGCCCTCCTTTCCCTGCGGCTCTTCTGGTGGCCGCTCCACCACGGGGAGCGCGCGGCGTTGTCGCATCCGGTGGACGCCGGTTGCGATGGCATGGGCTCCCACGCCCGCGGCAGCGCCAACGGCTAGTGCCGCGCCAATCGTGTCAACGCGACGCTCGATCCCAAAGCCGGCGACATCCGGCAGCCGCTCGTAGAAGGGGCTCATGGTGTCCCAGAATTGACGCTCGGTACATCCGATACACGGGTGCCCGGCGCCAATGGGCCAATTGGTGCGGGTGTTCCACTGAAAGATGGGACACGGAGAGAACGTCGCGGGCCCCTTGCAACCAACCCGGTACAGGCACCATCCCTTACGCGCCGCTTCATCATCGAACTCTTGGACGTACTGCCCGGCGTCGAAATGTGCCCGCCGCGGACACTGATCGTGAATGCGCGCCCCATAGGCAAACAGCGGCCGGCCGTCATAGTCGAGTGCGGGAACCCGACCGAACGTGAGGAAGTGCACGACCGTCGCGGTGACTACATCGCCGATGGGCGGGCAGCCCGCCACGTTGACAACCGGTTTGTTGCGCACAATGTCGGACACGCCTACAGCGCCCGTCGGGTTGGGTCGCGCCGCCTGTACACTCCCCCAGTGCGCGCATGCACCCACCGCAATGACTGCAGCGGCACCGGCGGCGGCTTCTTCCAGCACGTCCTTGGCCGTCCGACCCGCGATCGTCGTATAGATGCCGTCGTCCGCGAGCGGGACTGACCCGGTCACGATCAGGAGATACTGACCGTGGTTGTCCTCCATGGCTTGGTGCAGCGCACTCTCTGCTGCTTGGCCCGCAGCCGCCATGATCGTGTGGCTGTAATCGAGCGAAACGAGGTCGAGCACCAGATCGCCGATCGTCGGCTCGGCTGTCCGCAGGACGCTCTCAACGCAGCCGGTACACTCCTGCAATTGAATCCAGATGACGCTGGGGCGCTTCACCTGCTGCAGCGCTCTGGCCACTTTGGGCGTCAACGCACTGCTCAATCCCAGAATGGCCGTGAATTCTGCGCAAAACGCCAGAAAATCTCTTCGGTTGATACCGCGCTGAGCGAGGTGCTCGCCCAAGGTCTCGCCGTAGGCCCAAGGATGCGAAGTCGGAAAGAACATCGTGTCGCTCCGGTCCGTGACCCGTGGGTCGTCGGCGGAGTGGGCCTGTTCGTCGACGGCCCGGATAGAGGCAGGTTTTAGGTCATCGTAGAAGCCGACTGCTTAAGAAAGCATTAATTCGGTGTTACACCCTCAGTTAACAGCAAACGGCGAGATTCGCCTCGGGAGGGAGGGGAAGTGTGGCACGCAACCCGGGGGTTTCTCCATCGAGGTGTACCCCATCCGTGTCCAGACGATCGAGAAGCGCGCGATCCACGGGTGCCGCTCGTCCAACGGCGGGTGACTTCGCTGCGCTCGTTGCCACGGAAACGCGGCTCGATGAACTGTTGCATGAGGTGCGGGGAGAGGCTCGCGCGATCATCGAGAACGCCACGCGTCATGCCGAGGCAACAGACACGGCGTTGGAGCGCGAGGTGGACGGCCGAGCCGAGCGGGCGCGTGCGGCGATCGAGCTCGAACGCGATCGGGCGCTCGAGGAAATTGCGAGCGATGTCCGCAAGCAGGTGTCGACGTTCGAAGCAGTGTCGGACGTACGGATCGAGACGCTGATCGCACGGTTGCTCGAGCCGGTGATTGGGGTCGCCGAGGGGCGACGATGATCACCAAGATGTCTCGCTTGCGCATTCTCGGCCCCCGAGACCGGCTCACGGAAGTTTTGCGGGCGGTGCAGGATCTCGGCGTGCTGCATCTCGCGGAACCGTTCGCCAGGGCGCCCTTGGAGCCCGCGGTGCTCACGCCGCGGCTCGAACGACAACGACATCAGCTGAGCCGCGTGCTCCGTGATATCGAGTCGACGCTGGAGCTCTTGCGTCCGGGCCCGCGGCTCCTCGCGACCCCAAGCGCCCGACCCTCCATTGGTGACTTTGCCCGCTGGGCGCGCATGGCCCAGCGGACGCGCCGCACGGCCGAGCAGTTGGATCTGCGGCAAACCGAGCTGGTGGAAGAACGCGCGTTGCTGCGCAAGTATCAGCACTTCTTCACCGCGTTTCGCTCGATGCTCGATGCCGCCGCCCGGTGGCCCAACACCACCGCCTATCACATCCTCCTCAAGACCCGTGAGGGAGAAGCCCTCACCACGTTGCGTTCCAGCTTAACCGGCGTGGTGGGAGAAGAATTCGAGCTTTACACGCAGCCGCTCTCACCCAGCGAGACCGCGGTCCTGATCTTAGTGCCTGCGAAGATCGCGCCCAAAGTCGAGCACCTCATGGCCGATGCCGGGGTCGAGGAGATCCCGGTACCCCGGTTGTACGGCACCTCGTTGACCAGCGCCATCCCGCGGATGCTGGAGCGTCTCGAGGAAATCCCCCGCGATCTCGCGACCGTGGGGCAGCACCAGTCCGCGCTCGTGCGGTCGGTCGTGCCGGAGCTTCTGCGTGCACGCGATGCGATCCGCGATCGCCTGGCCGAGCTCGATGCCGTGGTGCTCGCGGGTGTCTCCCCCCGTGCTTTTGCGCTCGAAGGCTGGTTACCGACGACCGCCCGCGAGTCGTTTGCCAAGACGCTGGACGCGCGATTCGGCGGCGAGATCGCCGTGTCCGAAGCGGCGCGTGAGGAGTGGTCGGCCGAGGAAGCACCGGTTGTCTTGCGGAACCCCCGCCTGCTCCGTCCGTTCGAAGCCCTGATTCGACTCTTCCCGTTGCCACAGTACGGTAGCATCGATCCCACGCCGTTTGTCGCCGTGTTCTTTCCGGCGTTCTTCGGCGTGATCCTGGGCGACGTAGGATACGGGTTGGTGCTCGGGGTGATGGCGCTGATCCTCCGGTCACGAGCGAAGCCGGAATCTACCCTGCGGTCGATCGCGGAGATCGCCGGGGCGTGTGCATTGTTCACGGTGGCTGCCGGACTGCTGTACGGCGAGTACTTTGGGGACCTCGGGCGGCGGTTCGGTCTCGAACCGCTGGCGTTCGATCGCGAAGAGGCGCTGGTCCCGTTTCTCATGCTGGCAATCGCGCTTGGTAGCGTTCACGTGGTGTTGGGTCTGATTCTCGGCGTGGTCGCGGCGCGCGGGCATCCACGGAAAGCCATCGGTCGCGGGATTTCTGCCATGATGGTCCTGTTGATCCTGGCCGCGCTCCTCGCGGTAATCGGGGTCCTGCCACGTGGCTTCTTCCATCCCACCGTGATCGGCATCCTCGTGGCATTCCCGGTACTCGTGGTTGTGGAAGGGTTAATCGCACCGATCGAGCTGCTGTCTACCGTCGGGAATATTCTCTCGTATGCCCGCATCATGGCGCTGGGCATTGCGTCGGTCATGTTGGCCGTCGTTGCCAACCGGATGGTCGGTGCCATGGGCAGCGTCGCCGTGGGCGTTTTGTTCGCTTTGCTTTTCCACCTCGTCAACTTCGCGATCGGGTTGTTCAGCCCGACGATTCACGCGTTACGACTGCATTACGTGGAGTTTTTTGGGAAGTTCTACAGCCCAGGAGGAGTGCGATACGAGCCGTTCCGACACTGGACGTCCCCGATGCAGGATAGGCGCGCGTAGACCAAGTCATCGGACGAGAGAGGAGCTTTCATGGAACCACTCTGGATCGGAGTATCAGCTGCGATCGCAATCGCCTTACCGGCGTTGGCCACGGCGTGGGCTCAGTCGAAGATTGGACCCGCGGTGGCTGCCAGCATGGCGGAAAAGCCCGAACTCAGCACCATCGCTGTGCTGATGATTGCCATCCCGGAGACCATGGTGATCCTTGGCTTCGTCGTCTCCGTCCTCATTCTCCTGCAAGGCGGAGGATGAGGGACGCGCATGGCTATCGAGCAGTTGCTCGCTGTCCTCGAGCAGGATGCGGAGGCCGAGCGACAGACGATCCTAGCGGAGGCACGTTCCGAAGCCGATCGCATTAGGCGAGAAGCCGCTGAACGCGCCACCGAACGGCGCGCACAATTGCTGGCACCCCGCGAACGTGCATGGCGCCAAGCCGCCGCGCTGGCGGTGGAGGAGGCGCGACAGCAAGGCCGCACGGAGATCCTAGCGGCCCGCGCCGGATTGCTCGATAGAATCTTTGCGATGGTGCGATCGCGATTGCCAGCGATGTTGCGCGACTCGAGATACCACGGCGCGCTCGCCGATCAACTGGCAGACGCGTTGACGTATGTGGGGGATCAACCGTGCATCGTCCGGTGCCCACCTCCGATCGGCGACACGCTCCGCTCGATCACAGCAGGTCGTGAAGCTGTCACGGTCGTGGAAGATCCGAACGCGCCACCAGGTTTCACCGTTCGGTCGCCAGAGGACCGAGTAGTGGTGGATCAAACACTCGAGGGGCGGCTCGAACGGTTACAATCTATCCTTGCGCTGCAATCTCTCTCTGATCTGCAAATCGGCCCATGATCACGTGGAGCGATGTCGACGTACGAGCCCGAGGACTCGCGACGCGGTTGGTGGGTCGGACGCGCCTCGTTGCCTTGGCGAATGCCGCTGATCTGGAGGCCGTGGCGGGCGGCATCGGGGCGGTTGGGTATCCGGTCCGTGACGTCGTTCCACGCATCTCGCCGGGGCAAATCGAGTTGGCTGTCCGCCGTGGCGCCGGGCAGCGATTGGAGCTGCTGGCGCGTTGGGCCGGCGCGCGATCCCGGGCGCTGGTGGTCATCTTCGAGGACGAGGACCGTCGTAGCCTCCGCGCCATCCTCCGTGGTGCCCTCCAGGGCACCACGGCAGAGTCACGTCTCGCCGGTCTCATACCCACTCCCGGCCTGTCAGAACGGGCGCTTCAAGCGCTCGCGCGCCTCGAGACGACTCGTGAGATCGCCACGCTGTTGATTGCCTGGCGAAACCCGTATGGTGATGCCATTCGAGGTGAGACGGAGGAACGAAGGCCCGATGCCTTTCTCTTGGAGCTGGCGATCGATCGGACGTTCGCCGCCCGTGCACGTCGAGCAGCCCGCCGGGGCGGGCGAATACTCCAGGCCCATGTGAGTCGTGTCATCGACCTCGAGAACGCTTTCTCGGCACTCCTGCTCGCTGGGGGACAGCACGACGTCGATCCGAAACAGTGCCTCCTCGAGGGCGGTGCGGAACTCGAGGCTTCCGCATTTCACCAGGCTGCGCGCGCGGCGGGCCGGCGGGAATGCGCCCGCGTGCTCAGCAGGGCGCTTGCATCTCCGTTTTCTGAAGTCATTCAAGCCCACGCGTCTAGTATCGAGCGTCTCGAAGCCGCCGTACTAGCTGCGCAGATCCAGTCTCTCCGGAAGCACGCGAGGCTGGATCCACTGAGTGCCGCACCGCTCTTGAAGTACGTCCTCTGTTTGCGTGCTGAGGTCATCGATCTCCGCCGAATCATTTGGGGCGTGTCGCTGGCGGTTCCTGCCGAATCCATCCACGCCGGCCTGGTGACAGACCGATGAAAACCAACGTGCGTATTGTGTGCGGCGCCGACGTGGCATCGGGGCTCGTGCTCGCGGGCCTGTCGCCGCTAGTCGTTGGGGATGCCGCCGAAGCGGCGCGCCAGGTTCGTGTGCTTCTCGAGACTCCTGACGTGGCGGTCATCCTCATCGAGCAACGTCTTTATGATCTCCTTCCAGATCCCGTGCGCCGTCAGCTCGCTCGCAGGCCGCTACCAATGGCAGTTCCGTTTCCCGGTCCGGCATGGATCGCACGTGGTGAGCGTGCGGAAGCATATGTTGTCGAACTGCTCCGCCGGGCGATTGGCTATCGGGTGAGGCTGCAATGAGTCGGCGAGGCCGTATCGTGCGCATTGCGGGGGCGCTGGTCGAAGCGCAGCCGATGGGTGCGGTTTCGCTCAACGAGCTCGTCCGCGTGGGCAAGCTCGGGTTGCTCGGCGAGGTGATTCGTGTCGAGCATGATACGGCGGTGGTGCAGGTCTATGAAGACACGACGGGCCTCGAGCTGGGTGGACCTGTCGAGGCAACCGGCAATGCCCTGACCATTCAACTCGGGCCGGGGCTGCTCGGGTCAGTCCTCGACGGCTTGGGTCGACCGCTTGCCCGCCTCGCAGACCAAACCGGACACGTCCTGCTCCCCGGCATCGGGGCTCCAACCCTCGAACCCGAACGCCGTTGGCGGTTTGTCCCTGTTGTCGCGGCGGGCGAGCGAATCGAACCAGGTGATGTGCTGGGACACGTGCAGGAGACGGCGAGCCTCTCGCACCCGATCCTCGTGCCCATCGGAAGCGGCGGAACACTGTCGCAGATATCGGGAGGCGAGTTCACCGTCGATGAGCCGTTAGGACACACCGAGCGCGGCACGCCACTGACGTTGGCGCATCACTGGCCGGTTCGTCAGACGCGTCCTGTGAAGCGTCGACTGCGCACCGACACTCCCCTGATCACGGGACAACGCTTACTCGACTTTCTCTTCCCCGTCGCCGAGGGCGGCACTGTTTCCGTGCCCGGCGGATTTGGAACCGGAAAGACCGTCATCGAGCAGTCGCTCGCCAAGTACGCCGCAGCGGATGTCGTGGTCTATGTTGGGTGTGGTGAGCGAGGGAATGAAATCGCCGAGGTGTTGACGGAATTCCCTACACTGGTTGCGAGCGACACTGTTCACAGTGTCCTCGAGCGTACCGTGCTCGTGGTGAACACCTCGAATATGCCGGTCGCTGCTCGGGAAGCCTCGGTATACGTGGGAGTGACCGTGGCGGAGTACTATCGTGATCTGGGGTATCGTGTGGCGGTGATGGCGGACTCGCTCTCACGATGGGCGGAGGCGCTACGAGAAATGAGTGCCCGGCTCCAGGAGATGCCAGGCGAGGAGGGGTATCCGACGTACCTGGGCAACCGGCTCGCCAAGTGGTACGAGCGAGCCGGAACTGTGATTGCCCTGGGTGAACCGGAGCGCACGGGCGCCCTGACGATTATCAGTGCGGTATCTCCGCCCGGTGGCGATTTCTCCGAACCGGTGACGCAAGCTTCCATGCGAGTCACGGGGGCGCTCTGGGCCTTAGATGCGGCACTGGCCAACGCGCGACAGTTCCCCGCGGTCGACTGGGAGACGAGCTACAGTCTCTACGAATCCGGCACCGATTGCTGGTTTTCAGAGCACGTGTCCAGCGACTGGCCAGCGCTACGTCGCGAGGTGCTCGAGTGGCTGCAAAAGGACCGGGAGCTGCGTGAGATCGCAGCGCTGGTGGGCCACGATGCGCTCCAAGACGAAGACCGTCTCATCATGGAAACGGCCCGCATGCTACGCGAAGTGGTGCTGGGACAGAATGCGTACCATCCAAATGACGCGTTTTCCCCCACGGAGAAGACCTACTCGCTCGTGAAACTGGTCCGCGCGTTTTATCTGACGACGCTGCGCGTGCTCCGCGGTGGCGTTTCCCTGGACGGCGTAGAGATCGCACCCATTCGCCAACGTCTCGTGTCATTGCGTCACGAGACGCCGGATGGCTTCGCGGGTCGAGCGAAGGAGGCGGAGCGGAGCATCGCCAAGCTCGACGGACCGCTCCTCCGGCCGTCGGAGGCGCAAAACGTCGTTTCGTCGGCGGGCACGGTGGTCCCATGAACACGCCTGTGATGCGGACCTACCGAGGAGTGCGGGCGGCGGCCGGACCCCTTCTATTCGTGCCCAACACCTACCGCGCTGCCATGGGAGAGTGGGTGGTGCTGCGCGTCAACGGGCAAGCCGACCGCCGCGGGCAGGTCATCGACGCGGGCGAGGACGTCACCGTGATTCAGGTGTTGGAGGAGACCGTCGGGCTGCCCCCGGCACAGGCTGAGATCACCTTCACGGGGGAGGTGGCACGGACGGCCGTCGGGCGCGAGTTGATCGGTCGGGTGTTTAGTGGTTTCGGAGAGCCGCTCGACGGACTTCCCCCGCCCGTTGGCGAGGCCATTCGGCCCGTTTGGGGTGCGCCACTCAATCCCGCACGCCGTGCACCACCAGCGGAATTCATTGAGACCGGCATTTCGGCCATCGATGGTCTGAACACGTTGGTGCGTGGGCAGAAGCTGCCGGTGTTCTCTGGACCGGGTTTACCGGCACTCGACCTCGCCGCGCAGATCGTGCAGGGAGCTCGCGCCCCGGGGGGCGAGGCCTTTGCCTTGATCTTCGTCGCAATCGGCATCACGGCACGGGAGGCTACGAGTTTTCTGGACGGGTTCACCTCGAGTGGTGCCGCGGCTCGCAGCACGCTGTACCTGAATGAAGCGCGGGACCCAACCATCGAGCGGCTTCTTGCCCCACGGATCGCGCTCACCCAAGCCGAGTACCTCGCTTTTGAAGCAGGCTTTCACGTGCTCGTCGTGTTAGCCGACATGACTCACTACTGTGAGGCGCTGCGAGAGATCGCCACGGCGCGGGAAGAGATTCCGGGCCGCCGCGCCTACCCGGGTTACATGTACACGGATCTTGCTACCCTCTACGAGCGAGCGGGGGTTCTGATCGACGGGAGTGGATCGCTTACCCAGTTGCCAATCGTCACGATGCCAGATGACGACATCACGCACCCCATCCCAGATCTCACCGGCTACATCACTGAGGGGCAGATCGTCCTGAGTCGCGAGCTACATCGTCGGGGTGTGTTTCCGCCCATTGATGTACTGCCCTCGCTGTCCCGCTTGATGAACGCTGGCATCGGTCCCGGACGGACCGTTCCCGAGCATCGGGAGTGGGCTGACCAGCTCTACGCGTTATATGCACACGGGCGAGAGGCCCGATCGATGGCCACGATAGTCGGAGAGGCCGGATTGGGCCCCGCGGACGCCCGAGCGCTTGCCTTTGCCGCGGACTTCGAGCGTACGTTTATCGGCCAAGGGGCAACGCACCGGTCGGTGCAGGAGACCCTCGAGCGAGGATGGCGACTGCTCGACGCGCTGCCCCCGGAAGATCTGATACGGTTACAGGCCGCCACCGTCGATCGTCGCCGACGGTCTGCATCAGACGAGGCGCCGCTGGCGGGCGACGGATGAGCACGCCAGCGACACGGCTCAACCTGCTCCGCGCGCGGCGTCGGCTCGATCGAGTCACGCGTGGAGCAGCGTTGTTACGACGCAAACGCGAGGCGCTCGTTACAGAACTATTCCGACTGGCGCAGCGCGCGGTTCACGGAAGGCAACGCATTACACAACGCGCCGCGGAGGCCTACCCCGCGCTCCTCGAGGCGCTCGCACAGCACGGTCGGGCAGGTCTCACCCCCCTCGGGTGGCCGACGCGGGACATCCACGTCGAGGTCCACGCGCACCGGGTATGGGGAATTGCCGTCGCCGATATTCTGGGGCGATCGCCAGTTGCGAGGACCCTAGCGGCGCGCGGGACGACGCCTGGCGCGACAGGGCCTGCGGCTGTCGAAACGGCCCGGCATTTTGAAGAACTCATTGACGCGGTGCTCGACGCGGCGACGCGCGAGTCACTCATCAGGCGGCTCGGCGAGGCCTTGGCCCAAACTTCGCGACAGGTCAACACGCTCGAGCGGCGTGTGAGTCCGGCGCTCAGCGAGCAGATTGCAGGTGTACAGCGGGTGCTCGACGAACGGGAGCGCGAAGAGCAGGGACGATTGCGGCGGTTGGTCAAGCGACGATCAGCAACCCGCCAACGAGAGGTGTGAGCTGACTCCAGCCTGCCGTCGCTGATTATCTTCCTCCCATGACAACTTCGGTTCTGGCGATCGACCAGGGGACGACCGGCACGACCGCGCTCGTCATTTCGCAGACGGGCGATGTCATCGGTCGAGCGTACCAGGAGTTCACCCAACACTTTCCGTCGCCCGGACAAGTCGAACACGACGCCGAGGAGATCTGGGAAGTGACGGTCGAGAGCGCGCGCCGGGCCATTCAGCAGGCGGGCGCGTCCCCGAAAGCGATTGGAATAACAAACCAGCGTGAGACGGTTGTGGTGTGGGACCGGACGACGGGCCGCCCACTCCATCGTGCCCTGGTCTGGCAGGATCGCCGCACGGCTGCACGCTGTCGCGCGCTGCGGGCCGAACTCGGCGATCGCCACATCGCTGCCCGGACTGGGCTGGTATGGGATCCGTATTTCTCCGCCACAAAGATCGAGTGGCTGCTGGAGAACGTGCCTGGCGTCAGAGAACGGACCGCGGCGGGAGACGCGGTGTTTGGTACGATCGACTCGTGGTTGATTTACAAGCTGACGGGGGGGCAAGCCTTCGTTACCGATCACACCAACGCATCACGCACCCTGCTCTACAACATTGCCAATAAGGCATGGGATGCGGAGCTGTTATCGCTGTTTGGTGTCCCGCGTTGTAGTCTCCCGGCGATTCGTCATTCGAGTGAGGTCCTCGCCAACACGGACGCGCGTGTCTTGGGCAGCGAGATTCCCATCGCCGGTGTGGCGGGAGACCAGCAGGCGGCCCTGTTCGGCCAGGGGTGTTGGGAGCCGGGGCACGCGAAATGCACGTATGGAACGGGCGCATTCCTTTTAATGCACGTGGGCAAGCGCCCGTCGATTCGGGACGGCAGTGGTGTGCTGACGACCATCGCGTGTGACGCCAAAGGGGCCCCGAGCTATGCGCTCGAGGGATCCATCTTCATTGCCGGCGCGGCCGTGCAGTGGCTACGCGATGGACTGGGGCTCATCAGTGATGCGGCCGAGACCCAGGCCCTGGCCCAGAGCGTGCCAGACACCGGAGGTGTCTACTTCGTTCCCGCCTTCGTCGGGCTCGGTGCTCCGTTTTGGGAGGCCGATGCGCGAGGCACCATTGTCGGTCTCACACGGGGGACCCGCCGTGCCCACCTGATCCGGGCGGCCCTCGAGGCTATGGCGTACAGCACGCGGGACGTCGTGCGCGCGATGGCGAAGACCTCCGGCGTCTCGCTGTCGACGCTCAAGGTAGACGGGGGGGCGGCGGCGAACGACTGGCTCATGCAGTTTCAGGCGGATACGCTCACCGTGCCGGTCGCGCGGCCGGACGTGGTCGAAACCACCGCGCTCGGGGCGGCTGGGCTCGCCGGCTTGGCGACAGGCGTGTGGCGCACGGGCTCGGAGTTCCTCGAGCGTCGTCAGTATGCCTGGTTCCGGCCGCAGACCAGCGCCGATGCGTCGTACCAAGAGTGGTCGCGGGCAGTCGCCACCGCACTCCACTGGGCCAGGAGCGGTGCAACTTAAGGGTCAGTTCATACTGCCTTACGAACTTTTGAGACGGTGCGGCGTAGGCTATATTGCAGGCTGCAGTAACGGCGATCCTCCGGAATGTTCAACATCGGATTCGATATGCGCGCACGGACAAAGTTTCTGCTTGGAGCATCACTCGTCGTCGGAACGGTCGGCTACCTGATGGCGTCCGGCATCAAGGACACCGGCGTGTACTTCGTCACCCCATCCGAACTTGCTGCAAAGGTTTCCGTCGATCCGTCCATCCGAAACGTCGGGGTCAAAATGGGAGCCCGCGTGGTGCACGGGAGCATCGAGCGCGACGTCGCGTCACAGACGATCACGTTTCAGGTGACGGACGGCGAAACCACCTATCCGGTGGTGTATCGCGGCCTCGCCCCCGACACGTTCACCGACGACGTCGATGTCGTCGTCGAGGGCCGGCTGTTGCCGGATGGGACGTTTCGTGCAACGACGCTCCTGGCCAAGTGCGGGTCGCGTTACGAAGCCGTTCCCACCGCGTAGCGACATACCTTCATGACAATTCTGGGACAGTTGGCCCTCTGGCTTGCTCTTCTCCTCGCGGCCTGGGGCGTAGGGATTGGGATACTGGCGGGTCGAACGGGTCGGCCCGAACTGATCCGCAGCGCTCGCCGGAGCAGCTATGCGCTGTGCGCGGTCCTGATCGTGGCGGGCATCTCCCTGCTCACCGCACTTCTCCGGCACGATTTCAACGTCGAGTACGTCGCGAGCTACACCAGTCGGAACCTCCCGACGGTCTACACCATCGCGGCGCTCTACGGCGGCCAAGCGGGGAGTCTGCTCTTCTGGGCCCTGGTGCTCAGCGTCTTTGCCGCGGTCGCCCAGTGGATCACACCACGGCGGTACCGATACCTCATGCCGTATGTGGGCGCGACCACCGCCGCCATCACGCTGTTCTTCGTGATCGTCGTGCTGTTTGCCGCCAACCCGTTCACTCGTCTGCCGTTCACGCCGATGGATGGACGTGGGCTCAACCCACAACTACAGAACCCGGGCATGGTGGTGCACCCACCGATGCTCTACCTGGGCTACATCAGCATATCGATTCCTTTCGCCTTTGCCGTCGCTGCGCTGATCACTAAACGACTCGATACCGGCTGGCTCCACGCCATCCGCAAGTGGACCATCGTTTCCTGGATCTTCCTTTCGATCGGTATCACCCTGGGGATGTGGTGGGCGTACGTCGAGTTGGGATGGGGAGGATACTGGGCGTGGGATCCCGTGGAGAACGCGAGCTTCCTGCCGTGGCTCACGATGACGGCGTTCCTCCACTCGGTCATGATTCAGGAAAAGCGAGGGATGCTGAAGAAGTGGAACATTATCCTGATTGTCGTGACATTCGTTCTCTCGATATTCGGGACGTTTCTCACGCGAAGTGGAATCATCTCGAGTGTTCATTCGTTCACGCAGTCATCTGTGGGGTACTATTTCCTAGTGTTCCTCGTCATGATCATCCTTTCGATGGGGTGGCTGCTGTGGAGACGCCTTCCGCTGCTCGAAGCCGAGGCGCAGCTGGAAAGCATGCTCTCGCGCGAAGCGACGTTTCTCTTCAACAATCTTCTGCTTGTCGGGATCGCGTTCTCGATTTTGTGGGGCACGCTCTTCCCCATCACCTCGGAGCTGGTCCGTGGGACACAGGTTACGGTGGGACCACCGTTCTTTAATCAGGTCAACATCCCTATCGGATTGGCCTTGCTCGCTTTGACGGGCATCGGCCCCCTGATTGCGTGGCGAAAGGCAAGCCCAAGGAACCTGCGTCGTCAGTTTGCCGTGCCAGCGACGACCGGTCTCGTCACCGCGGCCTTACTCGTCGCGCTTCGGTTTGGGGATTTCTACGCGGGCGTGGCGATCACGCTCGGGGCGTTCGTCATGGCGACGGTCACTCAGGAGTTTGCGCGAGGTATTGGAGCCCGTCACCGGCTCCACAACGAGAACTATCTAGTGGCGTTCGGCCGGCTGGTTGGGCGCAATCGGCGGCGGTACGGCGGTTACATCGTTCATGTCGGGATCGTGGTGTACTTCATCGCATTTGCCGGCATGGCCTTTAAGACCGAGATCGAGGCATCGCTCAAACCCGGCGAATCGACGCGCCTCAAGTCACCGTTCGGCCACATCTACACCTTCACGCACCTCGGGGTCTCTCAGTATCGCGATCTCAACCGAGTCGTCTCAGCGGCCACCGTCCAGGTCACGAGCGATCGCGGCGGAGAGATTGGCGTGATCAAGAGCGAGAAGCGCCAGCACGTCGATTCGTTTGGGCGGCCGAGCTTCGAGCCTTCGACAGAAGCTGGAATCCACAGCGGGCTCCGTGAGGACATCTACGTGGTATACGCCGGCTCCGTTGAGGGAACTGAGGAGAGCGTCTATCGGTTTACGTTGAACCCATTGGTGTGGTGGGTGTGGTTTGGTGGGTTCGTGCTCGTGGGTGGTGGGATTATCGTGATGTGGCCGGGCGGTGGTCCGACACGAGCGTCCTTGCGACGCGCCATGCCGGGCTACGCGGCCACGCTTACCGGACGACCAGACGATGCGGGAGCCGGAAGCGGCGATCGGGTTACGACGCTGGAGCAGTCGAGCTGATGCAAAGGACTAATTTGATCTCCCGTCGCGCGTTGATCGGTGTGGGAATCGCGGCCGTCATCCCAGGATACGCAGTCCGGTCACAGGAGACGGCCCCGTCATCCCAAGATGACACCCCGTCGGCAAAACTCCCCAGGCCGGACATGGCAGGTCTGCCTCGCACGCGTGTCACCGACTACGAGAACGATCCATTCATCGTGGGAGTCGAATCGCAGCTGCGTTGTACCTGCGGGTGCAACCTGAGTGTGTACACGTGCCGTACTACGGACTTCACCTGTCAAACGTCACCGGCCATGCACCGGCATGTGATCGGCTTCGTCGAGCAGGGGAGGACAGCGGAGGAGATTCTCGACGAGTTCGTCACCTTGTACGGTGAGACCGTCCTCATGGCGCCGCGCAAGGAGGGCTTCAACCTCGCCGCCTACCTCGTACCGGGTTTCGGCATCACGTTGGTTGGCGCGGCGATGCTGTGGGTTCTGACGCGTCGCACCCATCGGAGGGAGCCAGAGGGTGCGGGCACCGCCACCGGGGAGAGCTCCTCCTACGGGTTGTCCGCTGACGATGCGTCGCGGTTGACGGCCGAACTCGAGAAGTTGGACGGATAGCGCCCGGTGTTGGAGGTCATCGCTGGCATCGTCGTCGCCTGTGCCGCCTTGGCGCTCGTGCTGGAGCCGCTCGTGGGGTCGACCCGCGCCGCGGCGAGCGATACGCCGGCGCTCGACGAACTCGACGCCGAACCCCTCGAAGAATCGGATTCACCCAAGATTCGCGCACTGCTCGCGCTGCGTGAGATCGAGTTCGATCGTGCCACCGGCAAACTTTCCGACGAAGACTACGCCAACCTCAAGGCGAAGTACGCTGCGGCCGCCGTGGCCGCCATCAAGACCGAGTCGGAGGAAACCCCCGGCGAGGTCGTTGCAACCACACCCGGGTCACTCGAGGACCTGGCAGAGGCTGCTGTTGCGCGCGCGCGACACCAAACACGTGGCTTGTGTCCTACTTGTGGGCCACGACCCGAGCCCGCTGCACGTTTTTGTTCGCGATGCGGTCGCATCCTCTCAAATCCGGACGCGCTTCCGCGGTGCTGGATCTGCGGCGGTTCGATTCCCGAAGGCTCTCGCTACTGTCCAACCTGCGGGGCGGGCCTGGCAGCGTGATCCCGCTCACGTTCGGCCGGGAAGTGGGATCACCGCGGTTTTACCTAAGTTCTTGTTAAACTTTTCGTAAGCGAGCCAGCGCAAAACGTTTGTCACGAGGGATACCTCCCCTCGTGATTGTGTAAGTTGGCATTCCGCGTCTGATCAACGGCTAGAATCCAAGGAGGCGATGCAACGATGCGACGAAAGTCTTTCGCAACCGTTCTCGCTCTGGGCGCGCTGACACTCTCCGCGTGCAGTGATACGGCAGGTCCAAACGGCGCCCCAGATCAGAACGACGATCCCACCAATCCCAATCCGACCGCGGCCCTCACACAGGCTGACCGTGAGGAGATCCTAGAGATCCTCGATGAGTCGGGCCTATTCCAGGACGACTTTGGCTCCAACGAACTCAGCGGTACCGACGGCGCTCAGACATCCGTGGTCGCCGCGCCCGCGGAGGAAGTCGAACCGACGCCCGTGTGGGCGCGGTTCCGCGGCCGTCCAAGCAACGCCGAGGATGGTGGCGTCACGATCGAGCAGGATGAAGAGACCGGCTTGGTCATCGTCACCAAGTCATTGGTGTTCGATGAGGGCGAGTTCCGGCTGGACATCACCAAGGACGGCGCTTTCAACCCGACGTCCAAGCCGCTCAACGAATCTCTCATTCAACAGGCCGCGTTGGAGCGCCTCGAGGAAGAAGTGGTCGATGAAAAGGGCCGCACTCGGCACTGGAAGCTCGCTCAGATCTCCCCCGCGCAGTTCGTCAAGACGGCCGAAGAGGAGCGTACGGTGCGCATCACCGGCGTGACCCTCGATATCACCCCGGCCGAGGGTGATCCGCTCTCGTTCACGTTGGATGATCCGATCCCTCTCCTGGCGATCGACGACTTTCCCTGTGTGGCGGAAGGAGATGAGGTCAAGGTTTCCGCCACGGTCGAGAACGATAACGATGCCAATACACCGCCGACCTTCGTGTATCTGTATTTCTTTGCAGGAACGCACGCGAAGGGAACGTGGCACCGCGTCTTGATGACGGAAGAGGAAGGTGTGTTCACGCACACCTTCACGGTCGAGCAGCCGCACCACGGCAAGATCATGGTGGATGGGCTGGATTCCCAAACGTTCCTGACGGAGTCGGAAGACGACTACCGGGGTAACGTGTGGGGTATTCCAACGAAGAAGGTCTGCGAGCCCGACGATCCGGGTCCGCCCACCTAAACGGGTCGATCTCATGTCGTAAAACCCCCGGTGGCATACGCCACCGGGGGTTTTTCTTGCGTTGCCCCCTTACGGTTACGACGTGACCCAGATCACGCGTTTAACCCCAGCCGTCCTGCTGCGTCTACAGGGGTGAGTTTGCCAAACTGACCTTCGCAGGGAGGAACGGATGCGTAGCAAGTACCAATTCTCAGCAGTCGCCGGGCTCCTTTGTCTCGGACTCACCGCGTGCGGTGACTCGATTGCGCCCGGTGGCTCGGAGATCCCCGAAGACGTGCGTCAGGAGCTTGTGTCGCTCCTCGATGAGTCGGGTTTCTTCGCAGATGATTACGGCCAGGCCGGTGCCACCGAGGGCGCGTCGATGGCGTCGAGCGATGCCACCGCGGGCGCCGCGGCGTCCGAGGTGACCGCACCGCGCCTGTGGGGACGTCGTCGGGGATTTCCGGTTCGCCGTCAGGTGACCATTGAGGTGGACGAGGAGGCCGGAACCGCCGTGGCGTCGAAAGAGATCGACTTCGACGGGCGGTTCCTGCTCGATATCACCGACGACGGGCAGATCAATCCGACGGAAAAGCCTCTTCAGGAGACGCTGCGACAGCATGCGGAGTTTGAGCGTCTCGACCGGGAGGAGGTAGACGAGAATGGGCGACGGCGTCGCTGGCGATTGGTGAAAGTCTCACCCGCCGAGTTCAGCATGACGGATGCGGCGAAGCAGACAGTCGCCATCTTGCAGGTGACGGTGGAGGTGAATGGCGAGATCCTCGCAGACATCACCGACCCCGGTGCGCCAATCGATGTGGAGCGAGGCCTGCCCAAGCTGCGCCGAGGTGACGAGGTGACGGTCACGGCTCATGTGAGCAACGAGAACGTGGAGAACACTCCCCCGACCTTCGTGTTCCTGCATCTCTTCCACGCGAGTCCCAATGCACGCCTTTGGCTGCGGTTACCCATGGACGAGGTTGAGGGCGAGCCCGGAGTCTACCAGCGCTCGTGGACCGTGCGGCAGACGGGACGTGAACGTATCGCCGTCGATGCGATCGATGCGGAAACGTTTACCACGCAATCCGAAGATGACTATCGCGCAAATACGTGGGGGATTCCGTACGCCGTCTTAGATACGCCGGCAGGATAGGCAGGATAGGCAGAATGGCGGGATAGGCGGGATAGGCGGCATACAGGCAGGACTCTCCATCCCGCCCATGCCGCTTCTCCCGCCTATCCCGCCTTTAAAACTCGAACTGCTCGATCCGTCGGAGCCCGATGCGCAGCGGAATCACCGTCGCCAGGCCGCAGAGGATTACGACTCCAGCGAAAGACGCAAGCATCACGACGTTGATGCTCACCGGTTGCTGCAAGTAATTGGCGCGAAGGTAGCTGTAGACCGGCACGGCCTCGATCACGATGACCACGGTGAGTAGCGCAACCGTGGCCATCATGAACACCAGGCCACCGAAGGACGTGGGGATTTGTGCTGCGTTCTCGGTCTCGAACTGCGGGTAGAGCGCCCCAAACCCGAGCGCCATCGCGCCGATCGCGAACGTGAGCAGGACAATCGTGCCGATGCTCACGATCATCATGAACGGCGTCGCCCGCAACAGGATGTTGGTGAACACGATGATGACGAGGGCAAGGACCAAAAGCGGAATCGTCCCGATCCAGTACTTCGACCAGAGGAGGGTCCGGAGGTCCAGGGGGCTGGAACGGAGCAGCCACATCTGACGTCCCTCGAGCGAGATGGAGGGAAAGATGAATCGGGCGGCGATTGAGGCGAGCACGAAGCCCGCGAGGCCCAGATTCAAGAACGACACGACCGTCACGAGAAAGAACGGAACCCGCTCCCCCGTGAACAAGGGCAGTGCCCGGATGTTGAACAGGTAGATCACCACGAGTACGGCGAGCAGGATGAGTTGGCTCCACTGTGTGGTGTCACGAAAGAAGAGCTTGAGGTCCTTCAAGACGAATTCCCGCTTCGCTACCGAGAGCGGTTTGAAGAGCGGCTCGAACATTCGCTGCCACAGCCATCCCTTCACGAACCGCTCGGCTCCCTCCTGTGCTTTGGTAAATCCGGTCGGGTACAGCCGCATGTGGAGAACAGCTCCGAGCACGACCAACCCCAGCGCCGTGCTCCACAACAGCAGCATCGGTAATGCATCGATGGGGCCCACCAGGAAGCTCATGATGCTGTCCGTCGCCCACTCGCTGGGAAGAAAAGGCGATGTAGGCGTCCGTAGCACCGTGATGAAATCGAGGAGATTGCGAAAGCCCTCGGGACGGGCCAACTGCTCGGGGCGAACGATCCGAAACAACAGCACGAGGACTGCCGCGGCACCAATGGCGATGACCGAGAGTAAGTCCCGCGTCCGACGCGCGGGAAAAACGTTGACCAGAATCAACGTCATGGCGCTGCCAACGACGGTCGGAATCAATATCAGCGGCAGCAACACCACGAGCGCGAATAAGGGAAACAGCAGTCCACCATCGTAGATCACGCCATACGCCGTGAAGATCGGAACGGCCATCAACGCAACCATCCACGAACTGTGCACGAGCGTCTCGCCGAGCTTGGCGAGATAGATGTGGAGCCAGTCAACGGGTGCGGTGACCAACAGATCGAGATCTTTGGCCAAGAAGAACGTGGACAGTGCTGTGATGACGTTCGACAACAGCAGGATGGCGAGGAATGAGAGCAGGACCAGGCCCAGCAGTTTGCCGGCGAGCAAGGGGCCGATTTCCTCGACGCCGCGGAAGTACCGCAAGATGCGGTACAGCACACCGAAGACCGCGATCCAGAAGATGAGGGCGATGAACGAGACCACCAGGAGTTTGGATCCGCTTCCCTCTCGCTCCTCCCGCATCCGCGCCCGGAACGTGCGCCATTTCGGCGCCAGCACGAGGACGAGCGACGACACGGCTATCCGTCCAGGACCGCAGCGAGCTGCTTGGCGGTCTCGCCTCCGGTGAGCTTCAGGAACAGATCCTCGAGTGAGGCATCGCCCGCGGCGGCGTGTGTTCGCAGATCATCCATCGTGCCGTGGGCGACGATCTTGCCAGCCTGGATGATGGCAATCTGGTCGCACATTGCTTCGGCGACTTCCAGTGTGTGCGTGCTCATCAGCACGGTACCACCGCGATCCACAAACTCGCGGAAGATCGTCTTGAGCAGGCGCGCGGCTTTCGGATCGAGTCCCACCATGGGCTCATCCACGACAATGCACTCCGGCCGGTGGATCACGGCGCTCGAGATGATGAGCTTTTGGCGCATCCCATGACTGTACGCCTCGATGAGCTCGTCCTTCCAGGTGGTGAGCTCGAACAGATCGAGGAGCTCGTCGATCCGCCGCTCCACGAGCATGCCGTCCTGACCGTACAACCCCGCGACGAAACGGAGGAACTCCGCGCCGGTCAGCTTCTCGTAGACGAAGGGCCGGTCGGGGATGAAGCCGAGGCGAGCCTTGGCGATCAACGGGTGAGCGAAGAGGTCATCGCCACCGAGCCAGATCCGTCCCGTTGTGGGTCGCAAAATGCCGGCGATCATCCGAAGGGTCGTGGTCTTGCCAGCCCCGTTCGGCCCCAAGAAACCGAACAGCTCTCCACGCGGGACGTGGAGGTCGAGGCGATCGACGGCGACGAACTTGCCGTAGGTCTTTGTCAGTGCTTCGAGACGAATCACGTGCCCACCGGTGTTGTCGGGATAATCTCGAGCGACACCTGGCCAATGAGCCGGACCAGCTCGACTTGCCTGGCGAGCCCGCCGATGGTAAAGCGCAGATGCGCAGGATCTGCTGGGAACTGGCCAAAGGTCGGATCGACGGCTACCCACGATCCGAGAAAGACCTCCGGCCACGCGTGGTAATAGAAGGACCCATCCACATAGACCAATCCCGCCGCCGTACGGGCCGGGAGGCCCACCGCCCGCGCCATGGCGACGTAGAGCACTGTATGCTCGTTACAGTCACCACGCCGGGTCTCCAACACTTCCACGGCACTCGGGACGCTAATGGTGATCCGCTTGTCCAGCTGTTCATAGACCCAATCGCTGAGGAGCGCCGCGGCGCGTTCCGGGCGCCGCTCGCGGCCCACGATCTGGCGGGCCTGGGCTTGGATGCGCGGATCGTCTGCCTGAATGAGGGGCTCCGAGGCGAGATACCGGGCAACCTCCGCCGGGGGGTCAGGCAACCGGTAGCGGGCGACGACGGAATCGGGTTGTTCCCGTCGCACGATCAGCGTATCGGCCACGAGGGTCTGCCGTCCCCCCGCCAGATCGAAGCCCTCAAGGACAACCCCACCAATGCGCACGCGTAACTCCTCCAATGAGGCGTCCTCGAGTCGAACGTTCGCCGCGATCGCCGTGCCACGCACGATGTCCGAGGTACCCAGCGCGAAGGTCCGAGAATCGCGGCGGCGGAAGTTTTCGTAGGCGATCTCGAATGCCGTACGGCGCAACCCGAACCCCATGGGCGAGGTCGCCTCCACGATCTGCCCGAGCTCATCGATCCATGCCTCGAGCTCGACTCCACCCACGCGCTGCGCGACCCGCCACGCCCTGACCGTATCCCAGCGCGCTGCCACCCATACGGCGTCCTCGAGGCTCGCGGAGTCGGGCACCACGAAGGTGGACTCCGCGTGGACTGTGATGTCGAGATCTCGCTCCGTTAGGAGAATCGGATCGAACATGCGCAGTCTAAAGGTCTTGCCCGGTTCGAGGCCGCCGCCAAACGCCAGTTGCAGGGGGAGTAACCCGGGAAGCACGATTGGCTCCTCGAGTGGTACGCGCACCGACCGGCTGCCCTCACCGGTCTGCATCTCAACTGTCAGCAGCGTGTCACCGGAGACGGTGCCCCTCGCCGCAAAGCGCGTATCGCCGCTCCGGAGGGTTGCTTGGAACCCCCGCAAGGCCAGAGTGCGACTCAGCTGCACTTCCGTGCGCGCATCCACGCGCTCCACCGATCCCAGGGCCGGGACGCGGAGCAACATCGCGTCCTCGACCTGGATCGCGTCCGGAAGCGTATCGATCTTGTTCGACGCGAATCCAATCTGATCGCTTCCGAGGAACACCTCGTAGTAGGTGGCTCCCGGTGAGACGCCAAGGGCCGCCTCCGCCAGGAGTTCGGCGTGCGGACGGAAGTACTCCCGCCGCACGAGCCAGCCCAGGGACACGAACCAGATGATGAGGATCGACGCCGCCAAGAGGCGACGGTTCACTCCATTACCCCTCGTAGGTGTGCTTCGACGATTTCACGGGCTTCTTCGGTCTCCACGACTATACACACGTCCTTGGGGTAAGTGGCGTGCGGTAGATCACGAGTCAAGACCTCCGCCATGACGTGGACGGCGTCCTCGAGGGACAGCTGGCCGGGGCCGATCCCCAAGGGTGGGATGGCGATGCGGGCGAGTTGCCAGTCGGCGGCCCGCTGGAGAACGCCGGTGAGAGCCAGCCGCACCCCTGCCGGGGTGACGGGCTCCTCAGCGCTCCAGATCACGGCGTGGATGACGAGCTCCGCAGCCAGATCGCCTCCCGCGGTCACGACCGCCGATCCCACATCGAGGTCCTGATGGACGGTGAGGGCCTGAATGAAGGAAGGGCCACCGATCTGCTCGAGGCGACGGAGGGCCGGGGAGGTGGACTGCAGGGTGGCGGTGGCGGGGCGAACCAGCGCGTCCGCTTCAACGAACGCGAGGTCCTCAACCACCACCCGGATCACGGCCCGGCGAGTTCGCGCGAGCGGCGGTACATCTGGGCGGCGTCGTCCGGTCGGTTCATCCGGTCGAGCACGATCCCGAGTCCGTAGAGTGCTTTCGGGTTGCTGGGGCGCAATTCGACCGCGCGCTGAAAGGACTGTAACGCGCCTTCGAGGTCGTCCACGTGGTTGAGCGCCTCGCCGAGGTAGAAGTAGGCCTGCGCACGGCTCGAGTCGAGCTCGATCGCGCGGCGCAGGTGGGGAATCGCATCGCGCCACAGCCCCTTTCGCGAGATCACCAATCCGAGATTGAAGTGTGCCTCCGCGTTCCCGGGTTCCATCTGTACCACACGGCGCAGATCGGACTCGGCCTCGGTGTAGTGCCCGGTGGCGCCGAGGACGGCCCCGCGGTTCACGAGGACCTGCGGGTTCTCGGGCTCGAAGCCGAGGCACTGCTCGAGCTCGGACAGGGCACCGGCGTGATCGCCCAACTCGTCCAGAAGGAGTGCCAAATTGTTACGTGCCCGGACATGCCGTGGGGCCCGCTCCAGCAGCTCGCGGTAGATCCCGATGGCGCGGCTCGCCTCGCCCCGTGCGTCTGCTTCCCGGGCCGCTCGATAAAGGAGATCGACACTCTGGTCGTCTCTCCCGGCGTCACGGTTCGGTGGGGTGGCGACTTGCACGGATGTCTCGCGGGATGCCAGAGCGGTCGCGGCAGCGGAATCGTCGTGGGTGGTGCCGTCTTCTGCGGTCGCGTCGTCCGCGATTTCGCCGTCCACCAACTCGAAGGTCGGTGCGCGTCGCACCGCGGTCTCGTCGTCTGTTACGGCGTGCGTGTCCTCGTGTGCCGAGTCCTCTCCGCCCTCGTCCGCCCCCCAACGGGAGCGAGTGGCCAACTGCGCGCCGAGACGCCGGCGCAGACGACGGCGTCGGTTTCTTCGAGATCGCGTCATGCCTCTCGCTTGCCTTCCACGGTGGTCTCCGCAGTCACCCAGTCGAGATACGACGATAACCCGTCAGTAACGGGCAGCGCTAGCAGCTCTGGAACTTCATAGGGGTGCAATTCCCGCACCGCCGCTTGCAGATCACCCCACAGTGCACGTTGCGTCTTGAGCATTACCTGGGTTTCCGTGGCCTTCTCGACGGTGCCTTTCCACCGATACACCGATGTCACGCGCTCGAAAATGGTACCGCAGGCGACGACGCGCCGATCGACCAGGTGGCGGACCAACTGAACGGCTTGGTCCGGATTCTCGAGCGTCGTTAGAACAACGACGTGCGACGACCCGCTCCCCACATTCATGTGTCCGCCAAGCCTCGATCGGAAGGGGCTGTGAAACTACGGGCTACCCCAGGCGATCGCAAGAAGACTCGACACATCTTGGGAATTGACCTGGACCCGCTCACTTTTCTACGTTCCAAGGCTATGGTGCGCGACCACCTCACCGTCCGCGGAGCACGTGTCCACAATCTGCAGAACGTGGACGTCGAGATCCCCCGCAATCGCTTGACGGTGATCACTGGGCTTTCCGGTTCCGGTAAGTCCTCCTTGGCGTTCGATACGATCTACGCGGAAGGACAGCGCCGTTACGTCGAGTCGTTATCGGCGTACGCCCGGCAGTTCCTCGGCCTCATGGAGAAGCCCGACGTCGACGCGATCGAAGGGCTGTCCCCGGCGATATCCATTGAGCAGAAGACGGCTGGTCACAATCCCCGCTCGACCGTTGGGACCGTGACGGAGATCTATGACTATCTCAGGCTCCTCTGGGCCCGGGCGGGAACGCCGCACTGCCCCACCGACGGCTCTCCCATTCAACGACAGAGCGCGTCGCAGATCACACAGGCCGTGCTGTCGTTGCCCGAAGGAACCAAGATCGAGATCATCGCGCCGCTAGTACGTGGGCGCAAAGGCGAGTTCCGGGAGCTGTTCGAGAGCGCCCGACGGCAAGGTTTTGTGCGGGTCCGCGTGGACGGTGAGGTCTACGATTTGGCCAAGCCGCCCAAGCTCAATCGGCGGGCGAACCACGATATCGGGTTGGTGGTGGATCGCGTGGTGGTCAAGGAAAGCGACCGGCGGCGAATGCACGACTCGATCGAAACGGCGCTCAAGGCGGCGGACGGCCTGGTGGAAGTGTGGCACGATGCGACGAGCGACGCTCGCACCCTCTATTCGGAGCACTTTGCGTGTCCGGTGTGTGGCCACTCCCTGGCCGAGCTCGAGCCGCGTCAGTTCTCCTTCAATTCGCCCTACGGCGCATGTCCGGACTGCGGTGGTCTCGGAACGCGCCGCGAAGTGAGCGGCGAGCTGGTTCTGGGTGATCCGAGAATCTCACTGCTCGAGGGCGTGGTGCTTCCTTGGGGTGAGCCGCATGGGTACCTGAAGAGCACTGTGATCCCCACCTTGGCATCGGAGTTGGGCTTCGACCCCTCCAAACCATGGGGCAGTCTACCGGCACGTGTGAAGCAGGTACTGCTCTACGGGGTGACGGGCAAGACGTTCAAGTTCAGGACGGCCGCCAAGCGATCCTATGAGGCCGGCTGGGAAGGGATCCTGCGCAACGTGGAGCGTCGCTATCAGGAGACCACCTCCGACTCGGTGCGCGTACAGCTCGAGGAGTACATGACCGAGGTGCCCTGTGAGACGTGTAGTGGGCACCGGCTCAAACCGGCGAGCCTGAGCGTTCTCCTCAATGGAAAGAGCATCGGTGAGGTCGTGTCGCAGCCAGTGCGCGGCGCGCTTCAATTCTTCGAGCGATTGCCCGTTGGGGAGGGCGACGGGCAGCGCCTCGAGGCGGAGATTGCCGGTCCCATCCTCAAGGAGGTGGTCGATCGGCTGCGCTTCCTCTGCAACGTGGGCTTGGAGTACCTGACGCTTGGCCGCTCCGCCTCCTCGCTCTCAGGGGGGGAGGCGCAGCGCATCCGCCTCGCGACGCAGATCGGGAGCCGGCTCGTGGGCGTGCTGTACGTCCTCGACGAGCCGTCGGTGGGCCTCCACCCCCGCGACAACGGCCGTCTTCTCGACACGCTGAAGGGATTACGCGATCTCGGCAACACGGTCATCGTGGTCGAACACGACGAAGAAACCATCAACGCCGCCGACTACGTCATCGATCTTGGTCCGCGGGCGGGGCGAGATGGCGGGCGCGTGGTCGTGCAGGGCTCGGTGGAAGCCGTGCGCGCGCACGAGGCATCGCTCACCGGTCGGTATCTGCGGCGCGAGCTCCGAATCCCCGTACCGTCCGCTCGGCGGCGCATCGATCCACAACGTGCGCTTCGGGTCGTGGGCGCCACCCAACACAACCTCAAGTGCCTTACCGTGGACTTCCCGCTGAGCGTGTTCATTGCCGTAACAGGCGTGTCCGGTTCCGGGAAGTCGACCCTGGTCACGGACGTATTATATCGTGCGTTGGCGCGTCATTTTTACCGGTCCAAAACGCTCCCGGGAGCTCACCAGCGGCTCGAGGGCCTAGACCGCATCGACAAAGTGCTCGACATCGACCAGAGCCCGATCGGCCGAACACCGCGGTCGAACCCGGCGACGTACACAGGGCTCTTTACTCCCATTCGGGAACTGTACGCGCAGCTCGCCGAGTCCAAGATTCGGGGCTACGGGCCAGGCCGATTCTCGTTCAACGTGAAGGGCGGGCGCTGCGAGTCGTGTCAGGGAGACGGGTTGGTGAAAATCGAGATGCACTTCCTACCGGATGTGTATGTCTCGTGCGAGGTGTGCAAGGGCCGTCGGTACAATCGTGAAACCCTGGAGGTGCGGTACAAGGGGCGTTCGATTGCCGATGTGCTCGAAATGACCGTGGCCGAGGCGCTGGAGTTTTTCGAGGCGCAACCGCGTATCCGCAACCGGCTCGAACTCCTGAACGACGTCGGTCTGGGATACATCCATCTTGGCCAGAGCGCGACGACCTTGTCTGGGGGCGAGGCGCAGCGGGTCAAGCTCGCCACCGAGCTGAGCAAGCGCGATACGGGCCGGACATTGTACATCCTCGACGAGCCAACCACGGGACTCCACTTCGAGGATGTGCGACTCCTCCTCACCGTGCTCCATCGTCTGGTGGACAAGGGGAATACGGTCATCGTCATCGAGCACAATCTGGAGGTTGTCAAAACCGCCGACTGGGTGGTGGATCTCGGACCCGGTGGGGGCGACGAAGGTGGCACCGTCGTGATGGAGGGGCCACCCGAGGCCCTCGCGGCCAGCGATAGTTCGCATACGGGGACGTATTTGCGGAGTCTACTGGATGACTGAGGCATCCGCATTTGACACTTCTTGAAACGAGGGCCGTAATTTTCGAAGGGGAGAGCTGAGGGGCGCGTACCGCCAAACGGACGACCGCATGGAATCATTGTTCCCATTTCTCGTACCGATATCGCTGTTTGTCTCCATTGCCGCGGTAGCCATCCTCCGCGGACCGTTGGGGAAAGCGCTCGCCCAGCGCTTGGCCCAGCCGGGCGGCGGCGGAGGTTCCGCGGCTGAGGTCGAAGCGCTTCGGGGTGAAGTGGACGATCTCCGGTTTCGGTTGACCGAACTCGAGGAGCGGTTGGATTTTGCCGAACGAATGCTCGCGCGCCAACGCGATCCCAACCAGCTCCCGCCAGGATAGTCGTCATGGAAGAATTCATTCCCATCGTGCTCTTCGTCATGATCGGGCTGGTGCTTATCCTCCGGGGTCCGTTCGGCAAAGCCCTGGGTGAGCGCATCGCTAGCAGAGGTGGCGGCGGCGCGTCACCGCAGGAGCTCGATGCCCTGCGTAGTGATGTGCGGGCGCTCATGGAGGACGTTCAAATCCGCCTGACCGAAATGGAGGAGCGCCTCGATTTCACGGAGCGACTCCTGGCGCAGCAGCGCCATCGTGAAGGACTCCCGGGAGATTGATGTTGGAGGATATCCTCATCCCCATCGCCGGCATGGCTACCGGGATCATCCTGGGGCTTCCTCTGATCAGAGCCTTCGTGCAGTTGCTGGAGCGGAAGACGCAGGGTGGGGACGTCACGAAGCTTGAGCGGGAGGTCGAGGAGCTGCGGGCCCGGGTGGAGACGGCAGAGGATATTCGCGAACGCCTCTTGGATTTGGAGGAGCGGGTGGACTTCACGGAGCGGGTTCTGACCCAGGCCAAGGAACAGCAGCACCTTGGGGGTGGGGGCCCCTGAGCGGCGTGGGTGATGTTCTCGCGGTCGTGCTGGTCTTTGGTGGTCTGGCGGCCTTCATGATCTCGATTTCCCCGGTCGGTGCTGCCATCGCCGACCGGATTCGCTCCGGTCACGAGATCTCCAAGAAGACGATCGATGAACTCAGGGCCTCCTACCTCGGTCTGCATGAGGAGCTGGATCAGCTGCGGGGTGAACTCAGAGAATTACGGGAGCGGATAGATTTTGCGGAGCGCTTGCTCGAGCGGCGTCCCGACACGGGGTCCATATCCCCTTCGCGTAGTGACCCGCAGTCATGACGGCTGACACCCTCCGCGGCGCTCATGCGTAGGGCCTGAAGACCTGGCCGTCCCACATCCTCCCGGTAAGTGGCGGCCTGGCGGTCCAGAGGAGATCTTATATCCTGACCCGCGGGGGCCGCGGGTCACCAACCACGTTTCTCAGCAGCGCGCAACGGCGGCCGGGTGACCGCCACGCGCTCAAACGGGAGCGGACTCGGAATGGGCATTTTTCAGCGTCTCGTAACAGTGATCAAGGCGAACATCAACGCGCTCATCGGCCGGGCCGAAAACCCGGAGAAGGTTTTGGACCAGCTGTTGTTGGACATGCGATCACAGCTTGCCAAGACCAAGCACGACGTCGCGGCGGCGATCGCCGACGAGAAGAAGCTCCAGGCGCAGGTGGAGAAGGAAAAAAAGGCTGCGGACGAGTGGGAGCGCCGCGCCGTGTTGGCGGTGCAGGAGAGTAGAGATGATCTCGCCAAGCAAGCGCTCCTGCGTCATAATGAGCATCTCCAGCATGCCCAGCAACTCCACGAGACGTGGCTCCGTCACAAGGCAGACACTGAATCGCTCAAGGATTCCCTTCGCGAGCTCAACGACCGCATCGAAGAGGCCAAGCGCAAGAAGAACCTCCTCATCGCGCGGCAGAAGCGTGCCGAAGCGCAAACCCGTATTCGCGAGACGATGTCTTCGATGTCGGACAAGAGCGCGTTCGACACGTTCCACCGGATGGAGGAGCGCATCGAGGAGATGGAACAACAGGCGCTAGCGGCTGCGGAGCTCGCTGGGGAACTCACCGGTGACACGCTCGCCAAACAGTTCGAACAGCTCGAGTACAAGGGGAGCGCGGACCAGCAGCTCCTCGAACTAAAGCGCAAGATGGGGATGCTTCCGGCCGGTGAAGAACGGCGTCAGCTTCCCGGCGGCGATGGAGATGGCGATGTCACCGACGCCGACGTCGTTGACGAAGACGAAGAGGAAAACGACAGAAGTCGGGAGGCGTAATTGACCGACGGTGGGTGGGGACGGCTGGCCGCGACGGTGGCGGTCGTCTTCGTCGCCGTCTTGTTGCTGATATTTCTCAGCCACGTTCGCGAGGTCCTGCTCCTCGTATTCATCGCGACGATCGTGGCTATCTATTTCTCAGCAGTGACCGATGTGCTGGTGGAGCACGTTCGCCTCTCGCGAGCGTGGTCACTTACTGTGGCTATCGTGCTCAGCCTGATCGGCACCGCGGGAATCTGCGCGCTGATCATTCCATTGTTTGTGCGTCAGGTTCAAGACCTGTTAGCCGCCATGCCGGGTTACGTGCAGGGCCTCGACACCCTCCTCGTCGAACTGGCCGAACAGTATCCGGTGTTCGAGCGCGTGACCGCGGGAGGGCAGGGGGGTGGCATCGTCGGCTCGCTCCTTGACGCGATGCGAGGGTCGCTCTTCAGCTACCTGACTTCTGGTGGAAAGCTCGCGGTCGAGCTCGTCAGTGTGTTTGCCATGGCGATCTATCTGTCACGGAACCCCTCGCGGTACCGTGAGGGTCTCATCGCGCTCTTCCCACCGCGGGTACGCCATATCGCCCGCACCACGCTCGCCGACCTGGGGATCACCATTCGCACATGGATCTGGGCCCAGCTGTTCGCGATGTTCGTCTTGGGTCTGCTGACCTGGCTCGGCCTCATGGCGCTACGGGTGCCGTATGCGCTGGCGTTCGGGGTGTTCACCGGCGTTGTGGCCATCGTCCCGTTCTTTGGGACGATAGTCTCGACCTTGCTTCCCGCGCTCTTGGTGCTCGGGCTGACCGGGTGGGTCCACGCGGTGCTCGTTGCGAGCCTCGGGGTCATCGTACACCTCGTCGAGGCGAACGTCGTGGCACCAGTCATCTTCGAGCACCGGGTGAACCTGCCACCGGTCCTCACGATCGCGAGCGTACTCGTCATGGCGACCTTGCTCGGCCCCCTCGGCCTCATCGTGGCCGTGCCGACCCTCGCCGTGGCCATGGTCGTCGTGCGCAACGTGCTATTCAGCGAGATCTACCACGAGCTCGACATCACGAAAGCCACCGCCGCCGTCCTCATCGACACGAAAACTGGTGAACGGCCAATCATCACCGTCCCTGGGTAGCCGCCGCGTGGCCGGCTGATCCCGAGCGGTTCTTCCTGCAAGAAATCGATCCACCAAGCAACAAAACGATGTGCCTGTCGGACAGGACGAGCGTATCGTGCGGCCGTCCCTCGTGGACCACCGCCTGGTCGGTCCCACACCACACTCATGTGGAGGAGGAGACCATGATGCGACTCTTGAGTGCCGCCGCGCTCGCCGCGGTGGTGACAATTTTGCCAAATCCGGTGCCGGCTGATGCGGCGCCGAAGCCGTGTCTGAGAGAGGCCATCGATTCGTGTGATGCAGACTTTCCGGGTGAGACTCCGGAAATCATCGCGATTCGCGGCTACTGCTATATGATTCGGGCCGCCCTCTGTGCGGCCGGCTTCTGAGGATGTCCAACCGATCCGCGCGCTGACGTGTTCCAAGGCGACGGATCCAACGACCGTTCATCGCCACACCAGACCGGTCAGGCGGTGGCGGGGGGCCCGGAGCCCCCCGCCCAGCCCCGCCATCCACCCCGTGATGCTCAACGCCTTTACGCTGAATGTGTGTTGGGGTTCCGACTCGTGACTCGCGACCGGGCCATCTACCTCGCCGCGGTGCTGGTCGCCGCCATCCTCCTGGTTGCGTCCGTTGGGAGAAGCAGCGATGCCGTCGCCGCCTCTGGCCTGATTTTGCTTTGCGCGGGATCGATCGCCGCCGTAGCCTGTTCTCGGCTGCTGTGTCCGGGGGCCGCCCTCACAGCAGCACGATGGGCTTGCGCCCCGTGGTGGATTGTGCCGGTCGGCAGGCTGATGGGTGCATGGTTGGTGATCGGTGCCGTCACGTTGTTGATCGCCGCGGTGCTCACCCTCGCGCATGGGAACCTGGTCGCGAGCCTGCCACTCGCCGTCACCATTGTGGTGTACGTATCGGCGCTCGGGTCGTTCGTGATGTCCCTGGCGCCATTCATCGGCTCCAGCGGTGCAGCCGCGAGCGGGTTGGTGACCGTGTGGATGGGGACTACCCCACCGTCCGTTGTCATGAACGCGCTCTCGGACTGGCCCGCGTTGCTCCGTCCGGTTCTGTGGGCATGGAACCTCTTGCCCATGGCGTGGAGGGCGGGTGAAGATCTGGGTTTCCTCTTCGCCTGGGTTCTGCTAGGCGTAGCCGTCACGTCCGCGGCAATCGTTCGCGTCCCGCCTGGCCACCCGCGAGTACGGAACGTCGCGTGAGCACCCTCGTCTGTTCAACAGTCCGCCGGGTGTTCGGCTTCGGTCCGCGACGCCGCGTCGCGGTGTCCGGTATCTCGTTTCGTGCGAACGCCGGGGAGATCCTCGGCATCATCGGCCCCAATGGCGCCGGCAAAACCACACTGCTCCGGCTCATCACCGGAGATCTCGCCCTGACGAGTGGTGTGCTCCATGTGGCCTCGCGGCGCGCTGGTACGCTAGGCGCCCGGCGCGCGGTGGGGCAGGCCCCGGATCCAACCCTCGCCCCCGGTGAACTCACCGGTCTCGAGTTGCTGCGATACTTCGCATGTCACCGGGCGCCATCGCTCACTGCGAGCGAACGCCTCGTGGCCGAAGTCATTGAGATGGCAGAGCTCAGTACATTCGTCACCCGTCGGATCGGCAGCTATTCGCGAGGGATGACGCAACGGCTCGCTCTGGCGGCGGCGGTGATCAACGGACCGACCGTTTTGGTGCTGGACGAAGTGTTGAGCGGCACTGATCCGCTCGTGCTCGGGCGGTTGCGAGATCGGATCGCTGATCTGGCGGGACACGGCCGGCTCGTGCTGATCGCGTCGCACGATCTCGCCACCGTGGAGCGGCTCGCCACTCGCGTCCTTGTCCTCTTTCGTGGGCGCCTACTCGCGGACGTTGCCACATCGGTTTTTCTGTCGGCGCGAGTGGCAGAGTTGTCATTCGCCAACCCTGCCGCACCCGCTCTCGAGCGTTTCCTGCGCCGATATCCAGGCGCTCGTCGCACGCCGACCGGCGTCGCAGTCCCGCTTACCCGCGGGCTTACGGTCGAACAGCTGCTCGCGGCCTCTCGCGGAGACCGCCTGGTGGTTGCGGCTTCGTGTGTTCGGTACCGCGCTTTGGAAGACCTGTTGCTCGCCGCGGAGCGGGCCGATCCGTGATCGGCCTCGCTCGCGGCACCCGCCGGATCGGTGGAGTATTCGTGGATCCCCGCCGTACGATGCGCCAGGTGGTGGACAAACCACGGGTACTCTCGACGGCGATCGCGTTGGGAGTCGCCGTGACCTTCCTGGGCCTTGGAACGCTCCCGCGTCAGATGCGCGCGCTTTCCCATGCGTTTGGCCCCACTGGGAATACAGCGGCCGACATGCAGGTCTCGGTGATGCTGGACGGTCTCACGCGGCTCCTGGTTGTCGATCGCGCCGTGCCATCCCCGACGATGCTCCTGGCCGCGGTCCTGCTCGTGCTGCTCGCGGAACCCGTGCTGTGTCTGGCTCCAGCGACTCGGCCCGCGCTACGCGGTGTGGCACTCCTCGGCCTGGCACCGTTGGTGATAGAGCGGTTGGGCGAGCTGGTGCTGACCTATCTCTCGCGGCCGCCAGCCGTTCCGGGGCACATTCTGCAGCTTCCCGATCGATTCGCGACGGGCCCGATGCTGTTCTGGCCCGCCCAGGGCGCGCCGGGGTGGGCCCAGCTTTTGGAACCGCATCTCAATCTCATCTCCCTTTGGTGCGTCGGGCTCTGGACGGTCGGTCTCTGGATTCTCGATGGACGTGACTTCGCACGGTGGCACCTGGGCCTGCCGGTCGCGGCATTGACCGGTGGCGGGCTCATCACTTGGGCGTTGACGCAACCAGTCGTTGCGCTCGTGTTGACTGGCCCCTGACACCACGTCGTCCCGTTGACGCACGAGCGGGGCATCTTCTAGGTTTCGATCTTACATTCAAAGTCATTGTGCCCTATTAGGTTAGGAGGGTGGAACCCGACGTGGCCATATCCTGGCAGGCGAAACTTCTCGCACAAGCTGCTGACACGGTTCAACAGGTGACGGAGCCAATCGAGGACTTGGCCGGCGCGCTGGGAATCGACTGGCACACGGCGCTGCAGAAGGGTGTCAGGTCCGTCGCCGTCGTGGTCTTCGCGTGGATCGCCTATCGCTTCCTCCGGGTGCTCACGGGACGGTTACAGCGGCACTTCGAGCAACAGGGTGATGACGAGCGGCATCAGCGAGCGGAGACAATCGTCCAGCTGCTCAACAGTGTGGGGTTTGTCATCATCGCCATCGCCGCGCTGCTCACGATTCTCAACTTCTTTATCGCCATTGGGCCGCTGTTGGCTGGGGTTGGGGTCGCGGGGCTCGCCATTTCGTTTGGTGCTCAGAGTCTCGTGAAGGACGTGATCAGCGGTTTCTTCATCGTACTCGAGAACCAGTTCACCGTGGACGACATCGTGGAGATCAATGGCAAGGCGGGCGTCGTCGAACGCATGACGCTCCGCGTCGTCATGCTCCGGGATGTCGAGGGCGTCCTCCACGTCATTCCCAACGGCTCGATCAGCGTGGTGAGCAATCGCTCGAGGGACTGGTCGCGTGCGGTGTTGGACGTCGGAGTTGCGTATCGAGAGAACGTCGATGAGGTCATTCGCGTTCTCCGACAGGTCGGTAGCACACTGTGGCAAGACACGGAATGGCGTGATCGATTGGTCGAGGAACCGTCGGTGTGGGGGGTCGAGTCCCTTGGGGAGAGTTCGGTAAATGTTCGCATCGTTGCGACAACGAAGCCCGGCCGTCACTTCGAGGTGCGCCGCGAGTTACGGCGCCGCATCAAGAACCAGTTCGATACCGAGGGAATTGAGATCCCGTTTCCGCAACGTACGCTGCACGTCAGGAGTACGGAGACGCTGCTCGACGCGCTGGCGGCTGAGCGTGCGCGGGAGCCGACGTCGTGAGCCTGGCCCTCTACAATACGCTCACCCGGCGGGTCGAGCCGTTTGAGCCACTTCGCCCGCCCCGCGTGACGATGTACACGTGCGGTCCCACGGTCTGGGGTTATGCGCACATCGGCAACTTCCGAACGTTTTTGTTCGAGGACTTGTTGCGACGCTATCTCGAGTATCGCGGGTACAACGTCTTCCAGATCATGAATCTCACCGACGTCGACGACCGGACCATCAAGGCGGCCGCGGCTGCCGGCGTGACGCTGCGCGAGCACGTTGCGCCGTTTGTCCAGGCGTTTTTCGAGGATCGAGATTACCTACGCATCCGCCCGGCGGATGCCTACCCCCGCGCCACGGCGTATATCGCGCCGATGGTCGCGCTCGTGGCGCGGTTGCTCGATCGCGGGTTGGCGTATGTAGGGGAGGACGGTTCGGTCTATTTCGCGGTCAATCGTTTTCAGGCCTACGGCCGCTTGGCCCAGCTCGACAAGCGGGATCTCCGCACGGGAGCGCGGGTGGCCACTGATGAGTACGGCAAGGAGGATCTGCGCGATTTTGCTCTCTGGAAGCGGGCCACCGAAGTGGACGAGGCGGTAGGTGCTGCGTGGGATGCGCCCTTTGGGCGGGGGCGGCCGGGGTGGCACTTGGAGTGCTCGGCGATGGCCCTCGATCAGATTCGGCAGTTTGAAGTCGAGACGCTGGATGTTCACGCCGGCGGCGTCGATCTCATCTTCCCGCACCATGAGAACGAGATCGCGCAGTCCGAGGGAGCCACGGATCAGCCGTTTGCCCGCTGCTGGATGCACGGTGAGTTCCTGACCATTGAGGGAACTAAGATGTCGAAGCGCTACGGGAACATTCTCACCGCGCGCGATATCAAGGAGCACGGAGTCGATGCGGCCGCCGTCCGGTTGCTGATGTTTTCGACGCACTACCGGCAGCAGCTCAACTTCACCGATGAGGCGCTCGACGGTGCGGTCGAGGGCGTGCGCCGCTTGGGAGACCTGAAAGAGCGCTTGGATAACGTTGGGGCTGGTGAGCCCGAGGCCGGGCGCGACTCGTCGCCGGAGGAGGTCCGCGAGCTCATGCGCGACTTCGAGTCGGCGCTGGATGACGATCTCAACTCCCCCCGGGCGGTGGCAGCGGTCTTCACGTTCGCGAGGGCCGCGAACCGTCAGCTCGATGCCGGTCACTGGCGAGTGCATGAAGCGCGGGCCGCGCGTGAGGCACTCGATCGGACGATGGCGGTCCTCGATCTCCTTCCCCAGCGGACCGATGCTGATCCTCAATTGGAGCAATGGGTCAAGGAGCGGGTGGCGGCCCGCGAGGCCGCCCGCCGGGCGCGCGATTTCGCAAGGGCGGACGCCATCCGGGAGGAGGTGGCGGCCAGGGGGATCGAGCTGGAGGACACGCCCGCGGGCACGCGGTGGAAGCCAAAGGGGGGGTGAGGCTGGCGGGCTGCCATTCTACGCCGTGGCAAGCAGTTGACTCCCCTCTGCGGCCTAGTTATGCTAGTTGTCTGGCGAAAATTAGCCTTACGCTGACGTAGCTCAACTGGCAGAGCAGCTGATTTGTAATCAGCAGGTTAAGGGTTCGAGTCCCTTCGTCAGCTCCATCACGGGCGCGGGCGGACTCCGGGCGAGCTTGGGGCGTCCCCGGCCGTTTTCGTGCCTGCGGGCAACGGTGGGGTGCCCGAGCGGCCAAAGGGAGCAGACTGTAAATCTGCCGGCGAACGCCTACGAAGGTTCGAATCCTTCCCCCACCATGCCAGGACGGGTGCTCATGCCGGCGTTGCCCGGAAAGGTCGGGTTCGCGGGTGTAGCTCAGTTGGTAGAGCATCAGCCTTCCAAGCTGAGGGTCGCGGGTTCGAGTCCCGT
>JBFGJG010000008.1:0-113781 GCA_041577295.1 Gemmatimonadales bacterium | reverse complement strand
GTTCGACGTCCTGCCCGACGGCCGGTTTCTGATTGTCGACCCGATGCCGGATTCTTATCCGACTCGACTCGATCTCATCTTCAACTTCTTCGATGTGATCGAGGAAAGGGTGGGAAGAGATTGATGAGTGCAGAGTGCAGAATGCTGATTTCGATTTCAGATCGAACAGCATGGTAAAGGCTTCGCCACCGATCTCCGGAATGCAATCACCAATCTACGATCTGGGATCTGCAATCTGAAATAGATCTGCACTCCGCACTCTGCACTCATCTGGCCACCTCCACCATCCACAAGTCTCCCACCCTCTCGAGAAACGTCGCGTAGATGCGCCGGCCGTCGGTCGTCGCGTTGAACAGCTCACGACGCGTGCCGCTCAAATCGGTGAGTTGGCGCGCCGAGCCGTCCGCTACGGCAATCGCCCACACATCGAGCCGCTCGAGCCCCGCGGTCGTATTACCGCACGCGTAGATCGTGGTACCGTCTGCTGAGAACGCGATGGGGAATCCCTTCTGCCACCGATTGTTGGTCAGCTGGCGTTCCTCACCACCTCCTGCCGGGACTACGTACACTTCCGCGTACCCGGTGACGTCGGACGAGAAAGCGATCCACTGTCCGTCAGGCGACCACACGGGATACCACCACACCGCACCAATGGTGGTGAGCTGTGTCGCCTCGCCACCCGTGGCGGGCATGCGCCACAGCTCCACGGCACCGCTACGACCCGACCCGAACACGATGGTCGCGCCATCGGGCGACCACGAGATGGTCCAGTCTTGCGCTTCGTGGTCGGTTAGCTGTACCGGAATGCCGCCGCGCACGGGCTGCATCCACAAGTCGCGGTTGCCCGTTCGCAAGGAGTGGTATCCAATGGCTTCGCCGTCCGGTGACCAACGCGGCGCCCAGTCGTGTGCCCGGTCGCTCGTGATCTGCCGGAGCCCGGTGCCGTCTATCCCTATGGTCCAGATGTCGGCGTTGCCACTGCGATCCGAGTCGAACGCGAGCCGCTGTCCGTCCGGTGAAAGTGCCAGCAACTCGATGAAGTGGTTTTCATCGGTGATGCGCTGCGCATCATCCATCGTGACGACACGGTCGAGAATTGGCAGTGACCAGATGTTCGATCGCATGGTCTGGCGCGCGTACGCGATCTGCCGCCCATCCTCGGACAGCGCGAACGCCCCGACGCTCGCACCGACGGTGAGTGTGGCTGGCTCACCGCGCGGCCGGCCACGCGCATCGACCGCGACGTACCACAGATCGGGCGTCCCCGCACGGTCCGACACGAAGTAGATACCACTCCCATCGCGAGTCCATATCGGGTTACGGTCGAAGCTTTCACCGCTCGTGACGCGCACAGCGTCATCACCTTCGGCGGTGACCGACCAGATAGTGGACGTCGAGAGACCGGCCGCAGCCCGTGCGACGAACGTGATGCGCTCGCTAGTTGGCGCCCAGGAAATGTCGATGATCTTCCAGCGCACGATTTCCCTGGGCAGGCTCACCTGCTCGGCCGCGCCACCACGGGCGGGTATGATGTAAAGGGATGGGCCGATCGAGAAGGCAAGCCGTGTTCCATCCGGTGACCACGCGAGCCCGGACTCGAGATCGAGCCCGCCTGCCGCGTCCCAGATCCGACGAGGTGCGGCACCGATTGCCGGGACAATGTGGAGCCCGCCACCGTCTCGATCAGAAAAGAAAGCGATCCATTCACCGTCGGGAGACCACACCGGATGCCAGTCGTCACCCAGGTGGTCCGGTGTGATGTTGACCTGCTCGCGTGCGGCGAGCTGTTGCACCCAGACATCCAGGTTCCCCGCCTCGTCCGACACGTATGCCAGCCGAGTGCCGTTTGGCGCCCACGACGGACTCGTCTCGAGGCCTGGTAAGCTCGTGAGCGGCCGCGTAGACGTGACCCTCGGCGGTGCGGAGCCGGATCCGCCCAGTGTCGCCACGAACCACCCTCCCAGCAGCACGAGCGGAACGGCGACGGCAAGCCCCGTAGCGATAACCTTGCGACGAGCGGGTTGGGATTCGGGCATCCCGATACCTGCGGCAACAGCACCACTCGGTGTGCCCAGCTCCTCGAGCAGCGGCAATATCTCATCTGCGGTCTGCCAGCGGTCCTCTGGTCGCTTCTCGAGACACTTCATGATCGCGTGCTCGAGTGCCGGTGGAACCTCGGCGCGATGGGTGTGCAAAGGCTCCGGCGTGTTGCTGATATGCGCTGCCAGAAGCTGTTGCGCGGTGGACCCCGTGAATGGCGGCTGGCCGGTCACGAGTTCGTAAGCCAGCGTCCCCACCGCGTAGATGTCCGCGCGCTGATCGACGTGCACGTCGCCGGCCGCCTGCTCGGGGGCCATGTAGGCCGGCGTGCCGATCACGATGCCTGCCGTGGTGAGCTTCTCCTGGCCCGTCGCTTCGCTCACGGCTTTCGCGACGCCAAAGTCCGTCACCATCGCGTGTCGCGACGACAGCAGCACGTTGTCCGGCTTGATGTCGCGATGCACCACGCCGTGCTCGTGCGCGTACGCGAGGGCGTCAACTACTTCACGCATGATCCGCACGGCATCTGTCAGGGGCAGGGCACCCTCGCGGGAAAGCCGCGCTCGCAACGGTTCCCCTTCGACGTACGGCATGACGTAATAGAGGAATGAATCCGCTTCGCCCGAATCGTGGAGCGGAAGGATGTTGGGATGTTGTAGCTTGGCGGTGACCTTGATTTCTTGGAGAAATCGCACCGGTCCAATGACCGCGGCGAGCTCCGGACGCAACACCTTCACGGCAAGCTCGCGATCGTGCCGGCTATCGTGTGCGAGATAGACCACGGCCATGCCGCCCGCGCCGAGCTCCCGTATCAGCTCATAGCGGTCGGCAAGGGCCACCTTGAGTCGATCGAAGAAGTCGGGCATCATCGCCAGACGGAAGGGTTGCTTGAAATTACGCGAGTATGGGAGGGTGGGAAGGGAGGGGGCGATTGCGGATTGTGGATTGCTGATTGATAGCGCACGTCCAGTTGCCGTTTCGCGCTCCCGCTGTTAAGTCAAGCTATCGACCGTCAGGCAACAACTGAGATCTGCAATCTGCAATCTGAAATCTGAAATCACTCTGTTGACCACCTCGAATCTCTCCTCTCCGTCACTCTCTGCCATCCCCGCGCCGCTCACTCGCTTCATCGGCCGTGAGCGCGAGCGGGAGGAGCTCAAGCAGCTGCTCTCCGGGAGCCGTCTGGTCACCCTGACCGGGGCTGGAGGAAGCGGGAAAACTCGGCTTGCCCGAGAGGTGGCCGCTGACCTGGCGGCCGCTGACCCGGATGCGGTTGCATGGATCGAGTTGGCTCCTCTCGAGGCGCCGGAGCTCGTTCCGCTCCACGTGGCGGCTGCGCTAGGGGTCCGGGAGGACGGGACGGGTGCGGTTCTCCCCACGTTGGTACAGGCACTCCGTGGTCGTGCCCTTTTCTTGTTTCTCGACAACTGTGAGCACCTCATTGCGGCCTGTGCTTCGTTCACCGCTGATCTCCTGCACGGCTGCACGTCGCTGCGTGTGCTTGCTACCAGTCGCGAACCGCTGGGGATCCCCGGGGAGCAGGTCTGGCGAATTCCCGTACTCTCACTCCCGACTCCGGGCGATACGGATACGGCCACTATGAGAGCGGCGGAGTCCGTTCAGCTGTTTGTCGACCGCGCACGTGCTGTATCCGCGGCCTTCCAACTCGACGATACCAACGCGGCGGCCATTGCACATACCGTCGAGCGGCTGGATGGCTTACCGCTGGCGATCGAGTTGGCAGCCGCGCGCGTGGGTGTGCTGACTCCGGCACAGATCGCCGCGCGCCTCGACGACGCGTTCCGAGTGTTGGCCACCGCATCGCGCGGTAGCGTCCCTCGGCACCGCACGCTGCGGGAAGCGATCGAGTGGAGCTACCGTCTCCTCGAAGACCAGGAACGTCTCCTGTTCGAACGACTGTCGGTGTTTGTGGGTGGGTTCGATCTCGAAGCGGCCGAATTCGTGTGCGCTGATCCGTCGGTGCCACCTGAGGAGGTGTTGGACCTTCTGGGCAGCCTTGCGGACAAATCACTCGTCACCGTCGAGCCGCATGGCGGAAAGGCCCGCTACCGCCTGCTCGAGACCGTACGCCAGTATGCGAGCGAGCGGCTGCGAGAGCACGGCGACGGGAGCCGGTTGCGGTCGCGCCATGCAGAGTTTTTCATCGGCATCGCTGAAGCGGCAGAGCCGCACATGTTCTTGTACGGACATGAGGCCGTGTGGTTCGATCGGATCGAGCTCGACATGGGGAATCTCCGGGCCGCTGCAGAGTGGTGCGCCACCGACGAGAACGCCAATCAGGGGCTCAGGCTCGCCGCCGCGTTACAGTGGTTCTGGTTCGTCCGAGGGCGCTTCGTCGAAGGGCGCGAGTGGCTCGAAGCCGCGGTGCGACACGCGGGAAACGCTCAACCGTTACCACGCGGTCGCGCGCTCTGCGCTCTTGCGTTCATTGCGTATTGGCAGGGGGACTTCGAGTCGATTCGTCAACCGGCGCAAGAAAGTGTCCTGTTGCTTCGCGCAGTGGACCGTCCGCGTGACCTTGCCGTTGCCCTGAGCATTTTCGGTACAGGGCTCTCTGTTGCCGGAGACGCGGACGCGGCTCGAACAGTGCTGGAGGAGGCAGTGCGAATTGCGCGGTCGCTGGATCCGGAGGTGCTCTGCTACGTCGTTTTCTGGCATGGTTACGCAGCAGAAGATCGGGGCGATCTTGGCGAAGCGCGTGAGGCGTTCTCCGAAGGCCTGGAACTCGGTAACAAAGCAGACTTCAAACCAGCCATTGCGCACCATAGCAGCGCGCTGGGGCGCATCGCGTTCGCCGAGGGCGATTGGACGCGTGCCAGAGCCTGCTTTACCACCGCACTGATTGTGCATCGTACCATGAACGACCGTCTCGGACCTACCATGACCTTCGAGTGGTTGGCGGGGGTGGTAGCAAACGAAGGCGATCCGACGCGGGCGGCGGTTCTTCTCGGTGCAGCCGCAGCGAGTCGAGAGCGCATCGGTGCCCGCCTGCCACCGCCAGACAAGGCGAGACAGAGCCAGCTGATCGAGACCGTGCGCAGGGCGCTGACTCCGCGTCCGTTCGAGGAGGCCTGGGAGAAAGGCCGGCGGTTTTCCTTCGAAGAGGCGCTCGATTACGCGCAATCTGAGGCGGAGTCGCCATCGGCCACGGAAGCTTCGCAGGAAAAGGACTGGCCCGCGCCAGCCACGGGGCCCACCCCGGCGCTGCACGTGTGCGCGCTTGGCTCGTTCCGCGTCGCTCGAGACGGGGTGGAGCTACCCCCGGAGGCATGGACATACGGCAAACCGCGAGAGCTTCTCTTGTACTTGCTGCTCCATCCCAAGGGTGGCACGCGCGACGAGATCGGTCGGGCGCTGTGGCCCAACGCCCCGCCGGAGCGCATCAAGAACAGTTTTCACGTGACGGTGCACCACCTTCGCAAGACGCTAGGCGGTTCCGATTGGGTTGTGGTCGACGGCTCCCGCTATCGCCTCAATCCCTCGTACACGTGCGCATTCGATGCACGAACGCTTGCTAGCGAAATCGATCCCGCGATCGAGCACATCGAGCGAGATGCGGACGGGGTTCGCCGGCTCGAGGAGGCGCTCGCTCTCTACCGCGGCGACCTCATGGAAGCCGAGCCCGTTGGGGCATGGCACCTCGAGCACCGGGATCGCTTGCTACGGCTCTACGTCGACGGGCTCCTTGCGCTCGCGGACGCGCTCATGCGAGCGAACAGTTACGAGGACGCGGCGCAGCAGTTCGAGCGTGTGATTCTCAAGGAAGACCTTCGCGAAGAGGCGTACCGTAAGCTCATGGTGTGCTACGCACGGCTCGGAAAGACCTCACGCGTCAGCCGCGTGCATGAGCGGCTGGCGATCGCACTCAATCAGGTGGATGAGGAGCCCGAGCCAGAAACACTCGCTCTCGTCGCCCGGTTGGACGCTGGGGAACCCATCTGATTGCGCGAAGAACGCGAAGGCCCGGGCTTCCACCCGGGCCTTCTTTGCGAATCTGTCTTCTAAGATGCTGTCTATTGTAGGACCCACCGGTACATGAGTAATGGGGCCGCACCAATTCCTTGCTCGATGATGATCTCGCCCGCAGGTGCAGGGAGGGCCGTGAACGTGCCGCCGGCCGAGGACACGAACTGCAGCCGGTCGCCAGGCGCCAAGTACACATAGGTGCCTTCGTCCGTCCAGACGGTCTGCCCGACGGTTCCCTGACCGGTGACAATCATGTCCAGTAGCAATGTCTGCTCGTAGCGGGAGTCGCGCTGGTCCATGGTGAGCTCACCGCCAGCGAGATAGAGCGTCGCCTCGTGGCTCAGGCCCTGCGCGTCCACCCATGTGGTTGTGCCCACCGCCGGCAACCAGCCATTCACCGTACCGCGCAGCACGTAGGATTGCACGGGGCCGTCCGCATACTGCCGCACTTCAACTGTGCTCCAGCCGGTCTTCCCCTCACTCTCAGCGCTGATACGTGTGGTGCCCTTTGCCACACCTCTGACGACACCCTGTGCGTCCACCGTCGCGATGTCGCTGTTGTCGCTCGACCAGGTGATCGTGCGGCCTGTGAGCACACCGCCGGTGGCCGAGCTGGTGATCGCCGCGAGTTGCAGGGATGTGTTCACCAACACCGCGGCCGGGTTGGGACTCACGGTCACGAAGGCCACGGGGGTGAGGACGCTGACGGTTGCGCTGGCCGTGCGGCCCTCGCTTTCCACCGTAATGAGCACGTCACCGGCACGATGCCCCGTCACCAATCCGGAGGCGCTGACCGATGCCGTGGCGGTCGCGGTGCTCGTCCAGGTGAATGAACGACCAAAGAGTTCCGAGCCGTCGGCCGCATAGGCAGTCGCCGTCAGGTGAACTTGGCCGCCCACTGAGATCGAGGCGGTCGTGGGCGACACGGTAACACGGTCTACTGCCACGGGACCGATGAGAAACGGCAATGGGTCAGAGTCACCGCCCGGGTTGCGCACCGCGATCTGGACCGTGCCCTCGTTTTGCAGTTGGCTCGCGGCCAGGGTCAAGCGCAGCTCGGATCCGCTGATCCACTGAGCCGGCCGAGCCTGCCCGTTCCAGAGGATCTGCGCTCCGGACGCGAAGCCCGCACCTGTGAGCACGATCGTCACACCGGGGCTGCCGGCCGGGACGGACGTGGGTGAGAGACTGCTCAGCATTGGTCGGGGGCTTTCGGGATCAGCAATGCTGATGGTCGCTTCTGCCCAACGCCCCTCGGCTTGCGCGCGAACCTTCGCCACCCCACTTCCCAATGCGTTGACCAGACCGGTGGAGGTGACGGTCGCGATTCGCGGATCGTTGCTCGACCACGTCACGATCCGGCCAGTGAGCACGGTACTGTCTGCCGCCATGAGGGTGGCGTGAAGCTGGACGCCACCACCCGGGTTGAGCGCCACGCTCGCGGGCATCACCTCCACGACTGCCACCGCTGCTGGCGGGTTTATGACAGGCGCCGTGGCATCGTCGGAGCAGCTCGTCAATGTCAAAACGGCGATGGCTGCGAAGCTGACCAGCATCGAGGCCGAAGTCTGGCTGCCGAGGACCTCATGTAGTTCGTGCATATCTCCATCTCCATGCGTTCTGGCGGTTCCACAGATCTTGCTGACCGACCGTTCGGCGCAGAGGGGTTGATCTGTGACGCCACGAAGATGGAAAGGGGGGCTTTGGGAGTGCTTAAATGAGCTAATGCTGGAGGTTGGCTAAGTCGTTGTGGATGGATCCTTTAAGTGGGGGATGGGGGTTGCAATCAGAACCCTCCGCCGCCTCCCCCGCCGCCTCCTCCGCCCGAGCCGCCGCCGCCGCCGAATCCGGATCCGCTCGAGCTGCGGGGTGATGAGGCGAGTGTCGAGCCGGCGCGGCTGGAGAAGCTCGAGAGGCTATTCGACAGCCGGCCCACGCTGAAGTCGGCGGCGTTTGACCCGACGTACCACTTGGGTTGCTCGGTGTAGATCCCCTCGAAGGCCTTGGCCCACTTCTTCTCGAGTCCAAACGCCATGGCAAACGGCAGGTATTTGTCGAACATCTCTGGGTGTCCGACGATGATGCGTTTGAGGTGCTCCGCCTCGACTCTTCGCTGAAACTCTTCGAAGCCGAGTACATGCTCGAGCGCACGCGCTCCGGCTACGGTGCGTGCGGGCATAATGCGGCTGAAGATGAACATGATGATCGCTACCAACACACCGGCCACAATGAAGGGGACGGGGGTCATGAGAAAGCTCTGCGATATGGCCCCGCCTCCGATCGCAATGAGCCCACCAAGTGCCAAGGCGCCGAGGCCCCAGTGGGTTTTTACTTTGTCCGGGCGTGAGCGATAAAAACCGCTCGCCTTGAGCTGATCAAAGACGCTGTTCTTGATCTTGGGCAATTCGGTGTAGAACTCGTCCTCCAATTCAGATAGCTCGACGGATGTCCCACGTCCTGAGAAGACCCCATCCAACACGATGCGTTCGTGCCGCGAGAGGCCATCTGCCGCCTTCTTCGGCTGCAGACGATGCATCACGTATTCGCGCCCCTCAATGAGACCGAAGAACTTCTTCTCCTCCCGTTCCTCAAACCGCACGTATCCGCGGACTGCGAGGTCGACGAGCGTAGCCGTGATGTCCCGCATGTCGACCGAGTTGTCCATCAACGATCCCGCTTCGGCTGGTGTCATGCCCTTGGGAGGTGCGTACTGCACGACGACGGGGCGGGGACGGGGATCCCTGCCGCTGCGTTTCCAGACGAAGAACATGCCAAGGAACACCGCGATGGGGATGCCGAGCGGCCAGTTGCTGCTAAACGCCCCAGCCGCCTTCTCCGCGGCGGACGGCTCGTCCACCACCCCTTTATTCCACCCAACCACCGCCGTCAGCCCCTCGCGATAGCCGAGGGCCTCCGGCATGGCGATCCGGATAGTGGTTCCGCTTATCTCGACGGAGGCGTCCTGGTCTCGTGAGCCGTAGACGCCGTTGAAAGCAATCGCGCGGACCCCCTCTGTGCCCGGGGGCAGTTCAACGGTGGCGGCAGCGGCCTCGATGGGGACGTCCCATTCGTCGCCGGTCACGTTCCAGTAGAGCTCGTCGTGCTCTTCAAAAAAGCGGAGTCCATTGGTTGCCCGGTAACGCAGCACGACCGTGCGTGTGGCGTTCTCCGCTCCTGGGACCCACATCTTGATCTTGGCGTAGTGCCGCTCGCGGCCCGACTCGATTCTCAGATCACTGCCCTGGCCGTCCGTCGCACCCAGGATGTCGAGCCCAAGTGTCCAGTTGAATCCCTGCGCCGTCCGGTACTTGACTGGGATGCTGCGGTAGATGCCGTTCCACGATCCGGTGAACTCGGCGACGATGGTTTCGGTCACCTCGATGCTCGCATCGCGGTTCACCCGAATGGTGGCATCGAAGCTCTTGATCGCGAGCGATCGTTGGGCGGCGCCGGGCGTGGTCACCACCGTCACCGCGAGCGTTACCATCGCGAGCAGCCGCATCACTTGCCCATCTCCACACGAGGCACGGCGCGTTCCGACTCGTCGTCCAGTCCAAAGAACTCTTCTTGGGTGAAACCCAGCGGGCGAGCCATGAGCAGGGTGGGGAATTCGGCGATAGCGATGTTGTAGTCTCTCACAACTGCGTTGTAGTACCGCCTGGCGTTTTGCAGGTGGTCTTCGACGTCCGTGAGAGTGTGCTGCAACGCTGCGAAGCTCGCGGCGGCTCTTAGGTCGGGATACGCTTCGGCGACCGCGAAGATCCGCCCGAGTTGCGTGCCGAGCGGATCCTCTGCCTGAGCCTTCGCGGCGGGTCCCTCGGCCTGAAGTGCCCGACTCCGCGCTTCGGTCAAGGCTTCGAGAGTGTCACGCTCGTAGCCGGCGTGTCCCTTCACGACCGCCACCACCGATGGAACGAGCTCGTGACGCCGTTTGAGCTGGACATCGATGTCCGACCAGGCGTTATGGCTCTGATGCCGCAGCCGTGTCAACCGGTTGAAGGTGAGGATCACCCAACCGAGGATCGCGGCAAGGACGATGGCAACTACGATACCCAAAAACGTTCCTCGCGATTGCTGATCGTTGATGGTTGAACCTTGATCGCAGGGGGAAGATGTCCAATCCCCAATCAACAATCAACAGTCCGCAATCCGCAATCAGTCGCTCGCCACCCCTCGGCACGCTCCCTATTTTACCTGGCGATGCCCGACGGCCTCTCTGCACTCAGCGCGGCCCTCGTCGACCGCTACAGGATCGAGCATGAGCTCGGCCACGGCGGTATGGCCGCCGTGTACCTCGCGCACGACGTGAAGCACGATCGTAAGGTGGCCATCAAGGTTCTGCGGCCCGAGCTCGCGGCCGTGCTCGGGGCAGAGCGGTTCCTGCAAGAGATCAAGACCACGGCCAACCTACAGCACCCGCACATTCTGCCACTGTTCGATTCGGGTGAAGCCGACGGATTCCTCTATTACGTCATGCCCTACGTCGAGGGCGAGACCCTTCGTGACAAGCTCAGCCGTGAAACACAGCTAGGTATCGACGAGGCCCTATCGATTGCCGCCGACGTGGCACAGGCCTTGGATTACGCGCACCGTCAAAGCGTCATCCACCGGGATATCAAGCCGGAGAACATCCTGTTGCAGGAGGGCCGAGCGCTGGTGGCGGATTTTGGAATAGCGCTCGCGGTGCGAGAGGCGGGTGGGAACCGGCTTACCGAGACGGGGCTCTCGCTGGGCACCCCGCAGTACATGAGCCCCGAGCAGGCGACTGGGGAACGGATGCCCGATCGGCGCAGCGACGTGTACTCCCTTGGAGCGGTGTTGTACGAAATGCTGGCGGGGGAGCCCCCGGTGACCGGACCGACGGCGCAAGCGGTGATCGCGAAGCTGCTCACAGAACGGCCCGTACGCCTGCGGGTGGTCCGCGATGCGGTGCCGAAGGTTGTTGAGGCGGCGGTCGCCAGGGCGCTCGCCAAGACACCGGCCGATCGCTTCGCCCATGCCGGGGAGTTTGCGGCAGCTCTGCATGGCGCTTCCGCGCCGATTACCGTCCCGCGGATCGCACCACGCTGGCTGCTCATCGCTTCCGCCGGTGTAGTGGTCCTGGTGGGCGCCATCGTCCTGCTCACCAGTACGCGTGCGCCGAGGGATCCGCCGTGGGTTCTCGGGCGCTCACAGCAGGTCACGGCCGAAGATGGACTGGAGATCCAGCCGAGCCTCTCGCCGGACGGGAATCTGATCGCTTACGCGGCCGGTAACGCCGTGCGGATGCGCGTCTACGTACGACCGATGGCCGGCGGACGGATCATTGCCCTGTCGGACGATACGAGTGCGGTGGAGCATGGTCCTCGCTGGTCACCTGACGGTGCGAGCCTCTTGTTCTTGTCGCGGGGAGCGGTCTCGGTCGCCTCTGCGCTCGGCGGCTCATCGCGTGCCGTTGTGCGGCGTTCGACGGTCCCTGGAGTCACAGCGGCGGCGTGGTCGCCCGATGGCTCCGAAATCGTTTTCGTTTCCCACGATTCCTTGCTCGTCGTGCCCTTGGCCGGAGGCGCCGAGCGGCTCGTAGCCACAGAACCGTCGCTTCACTCGTGCAACTGGTCGCCAGAAGGTCGTTGGATTGCGTGCGTGCAATTCAACCACGAATTCGTTCGACCCGGTCAGACGTTTGGCAATCTGGCGCCCAGTGCCATCCTGCTGTTCCCGGCTACGGGGGGACCCGCCGTACGGGTAGTCGATGCCGAGAGTGTTAACCAGAGTCCCGTGTGGGCTCCCGATGCCCACTGGCTTTACTTCCTCTCGAGCCGCGAGGGGCCCAGAGACGTCTATGCCATCCGCATCGAATCCTCCGGCCAGCCGCGTGGAGCCCCCCGGCGGGTAACGACGGGCCTCGGGGCGAGCTCGATCGCCCTGAATGCCAGCGGGACGCGCATGAGCTACACCCGTTTCGTGCAGCGAGCGAATATCTGGTCCTTGCCGATCGCTGCAACGAGCCCCGACCAAGCCATTCCCATCACCAGTGGGAGCCAGTCTATTGAATCGGTGCGTATTTCGCGCGACGGTCGCTGGCTGCTGTTCGACTCCGATCTTCGTGGCAATTCGGATGTGTATCGCATGCCAGTTGGGGGAGGTGAGATCGAACAGCTCACGAGTGATCCAGCAGACGAATTTGCACCGGACCTATCACCCAACGGCCGGTGGGTGGCATATCACTCGTGGCGGTCCGGAACGCGTGACATCGAAATCAAAGCAATCGATGGCGACACGATCGAAGTTGTCACGGCAACCTCGGCCCAAGAGAGCTATCCCGAATGGTCGCCGGACGGTAACGCCATTCTGTTTTACGATCAGACCCGACCATTCAGCATCCTGATTACACGCCGGAACGAGCAGGGACATTGGACATTGCCGGAGGTCATTGCTCGACCAGGGATCACGCCGGAGTGGTCACCTGACGGTCAGACTCTCGCGTATGTCGAGTCGGAAGGCGAATTCCCGGGTCACGTGATGATCGCGCCGACCAAAGGTGGACCACCCCGACGCCTTTTCGTTTCAGCGACCGCTCCCATGGCGCAGAATGTGTTGTGGAGCCCCGACGGGCGTACCCTCTATTTCAAGCGGCATAGTAGTGCTGGCCAAGCGGAGTTCTGGAGCGCCGATGTGGCACGAGGTTTGGCACAGTTGCTCGTCCGGCTGCGCCCCGATCAGGAGTCAATACGGGTTGATTTCTCAGTCGATAAGACGCGTTTGTATTTTACCCTTGAAGATCGTCAGAGCGACGTGTACGTAGCGGAACTGCTGCCGAGGTGAATTGCAGAGTGCAGATTGAACAATTCAAGATCCTATAGTAACACTCAGCAATCAACAATCCGCAATCCGCAATTCCCTCCTCCCTTACCACCCATCGCACCCGACGTTAAGCTACTCCTCCTTTATCCTCGTCTTCTGGAGAGGTGACCCGCATGGCACAGATCAACACCGGAAGGCTCATCGGCGGTGGGCTGGCGGCGGGACTCGTCATCAATGTGGTCGAGAGCGTCGTGAACCTCAGCGTCCTCGCGGGACCGATGGAGGAGATGCTGGCGGCCCGTAACCTGGAGCCCGTTGGCGGGTCCGCAATCGCAGGTTTCATTGTCCTCGGATTTCTCTTGGGCTTTGCACTCGTGTGGGTCTATGCAGCCATACGCGCGCGCTTTGGCCCCGGACCCGGCACCGCCCTGAAGGCCGCGCTGGCTGTCTGGGCTATCTTCTACGTCCTCGGCGTCGGCGCCAACTGGCTCATGGGAATCGCACCCACCAGCATCTACGTCATCACACTCGGCTACACACTAGTGATGTTCATCGCGGCTGCTTACGTGGGCGGGATGGTGTATAGGGAGGAGTAGAATGCAAAGTGCAGAGTGCAAAGGAGTATTGATACATTCAATTCTGCATTCTCATTCTTTTTTCTGGAGGTACGTATGAACTCAAAGTGGAAGTTCGTTTGCGTGAGCGTGGCGCTCACGGCCTTCGTCGGATGTGCTGAGGAAACTCAATCACCAGTTGAGCCCACGGCCGAGTTTCACCTCGCACCTGGCCACCACGCACAGACGTTTCTCGCAAGGCTCTCCGGTTCCCAGGAGGTCCCGCCGGTCGACACCGACGGACATGGGTTCGCCCAGTTTCTCCTCTCGCCCGACGAGACCATGCTGCACTTCCGCGTGTCTACCTTCGGCGTAGCGAACATCACACAGTCCCACATCCACCTTGGCGCGGCCGGCGCGAACGGTCCCGTGGTTGCGTTCCTGTTCGGGTTCGTGCCAGAAGGGGTGACACCGCACGGACTCTTGGCATCCGGTACCCTCAAGGAGGAGGATCTCATCCCGCGGACGGGCTTTGACGGTACGATGGCCGCCCTCGCCGAGCGCCTCCGTAGCGGCGGAGCCTACGTCAACGTGCATACGATTGCGTACCCCCCAGGTGAGGTACGGGGGCAAATAGGATCCAAGGACAAGGGCCCAGATCTGTAGAAGTGCAGAGGAGGCAGGGTGGAGGATTTCGAACCCTGCCCCCTCTCCCTCTCCTCGACAGTTGACCACGATTATCGAAGCACCCCATAGTGGTAGGAGTTCCCCTTCTCATTGATGGTGGGTTACCATGCTGTTGCTCGTGATTTCCGTGACCGTGGTCCTTACCGTATCCGCATTCTGTTCTCTCTCCGAGGCGGGGCTGTATGCCGTTCGTCTCCCGTATATCCGCAAGCTCATGGACCGCGGTAGCAAAGCGGGGCCTCGGCTGCTGCGGTTCAAGGAGAATATCCAGCAACCGATCGCTGCCATTCTGATCCTCAACACGACGGCCAACACGGCCGGGGCAACCATTGCCGGTGCTCAGGCTCGAGAGCTGTTTGGCGAGGGCGTCCTCCTTTCCTTCACGATATTGTTCACGCTCAGTGTGTTGTTCTTCTCGGAGATCGTCCCGAAGGTCCTCGGCGTTACGTTCAATCGAATCGTCGCTCCGCTAATTAGCCTGCCGCTTCAGTGGGTGCTGTTGGCGTTGTTCCCGATGGTGTGGCTCACCGACGCGGTGACCCGTGCGCTGCGTGGACAACCACAGCCCGTAGCGCCGGAGGATGAGGTCCAGCAACTGGCCAGGATCAGCGCCGAAGAAGGGAGTATTCTCCCGCTGGAAGCCGACCTCGTTCACAACGTGTTGCGCTTGAACGACGTCCGTGCCAGAGACATTCTGACTCCGCGAAACGTCGTCTTCAGGATGCGGGCCGACGCGACCGTCATGGGAGTGCGAGATCAAATCATGAACCTCCCATTTGCCCGCATTCCGGTTCACGCGGCGGACGATCCGGAGCAGTGGGAAGGCGTCGTGCTGCAACGAGACGTCCTTCGATGCATCGCGAGCGGTCAGGAGACGACTACCCTTGCCTCGCTGGCCAAACCCCTCCACTTCGTACCCGAGACGGCCAGCGGGTATGCCCTGCTTACCGCATTCCTTCGTGAGCGCGCTCATCTGTTCAGCGTACTCGACGAGTTCGGACACGTGATGGGCGTCGTTACCCTGGAGGATGTCGTGGAGGCGCTCTTGGGTGCTGAAATCGTCGATGAGACGGATACGACGGTCGATATGCAAGACGCCGCCCGACGGCGGCGAGGAAGGCTGTTTAAAGGAGATGCACCGAGGTCGTGAATCCGCGATTGAGGATGCGCGATGGGTGATCGGCCCGGTCGGCCAATCCCCAGTGCCTCTCCTACGCCCTCGGATCCTCTGCGCAATGCGACCATTCCCATTCGTCGTTCATCCTCTTACAGATTATTGGCCGGATCATGCACTCCCGAGGGTCTCTGCCGAAGCCGGGGCGCATGCCGCGAAACGGCTGGAGCCTTCCTCCAGCGATCATCCTATCAACAATCAACAGTCTGCCATCGGTCATGAGTCGCGAAATAGAGGTCATCCAAGAGAAGGTTCAACAAGAGAGCGCGTTCGTCGGTCGCCTGGTCGACACCGTCTCGCAGGTGATCGTGGGCCAGCGCTACATGGTGGAACGGCTGCTGATCGGCCTCCTGGCCGATGGCCACGTGCTGATGGAGGGTGTCCCAGGGCTGGCCAAGACCATGACGGTTCGCACGCTTGCCCGGGCGATCAAGACGACGTTTCGCCGCATCCAGTTCACGCCAGACCTGCTGCCGGCGGATCTGATCGGGACGCTGGTCTACGACCCCCATGAGTCCACGTTCAAGACGAAGAAGGGGCCGATCTTTGCGAACATCATCCTGGCGGATGAGATCAACCGCTCACCCGCAAAGGTGCAGTCCGCTTTGCTCGAGGCCATGCAGGAGCGCACGGTCACCATTGGGGAGAACACCTTTCCCTTGGACAAGCCGTTCCTCGTGTTGGCCACGCAGAACCCAATCGAGCAAGAAGGCACGTACCCGCTTCCTGAGGCGCAGGTCGACCGCTTCATGCTCAAGCTGGCGGTGGGCTACCCCAACAAAGACGAAGAGCTCGAGATCATGCGGCGCATGTCCACCGGGCCCGAGCCCGAGGTCCAGCCCGTAGTCACGCCCGAGGAGATCCTCCGCGCCCGCAAGGCTGTGGAAATGATCTACATGGATCCGCAGGTGGAGCAGTACATCGTGAATCTCGTGTTTGCCACGCGCGATCCCAAGGGGAACGGATTAGACGATCTCACCGACCTCGTCGCCTTTGGTGCGTCACCGCGAGCATCGATCAACCTGGCGAAGACGGCGCGTGCGCACGCGTTCCTGAGACGCCGTGGGTATGTCACACCCGAAGACGTTCGCTCGGTGGGGATGGATGTATTGCGCCACCGCGTGCTCCTCACCTACGAAGCGGAGGCCGAAGAGGTCACAAGTGAAGATGTCGTGACCCGCGTGCTCAACAGCGTCGAAGTCCCGTAGTCGCTGCCCATGATTCCCCGCGAAATCCTCAAGAAGGTCCGCCGCATCGAGATCGCCACCCGTGGGCTGGTGAACGACGTCTTTTCGGGCGAGTACCACTCCGTCTTCAAGGGACGCGGGATGAACTTCGCCGAGGTGCGCGAATACCAGTACGGCGACGACATCCGAACCATCGACTGGAACGTGACCGCACGTACCGGTGCACCGTTCGTCAAGGTTTTCGAGGAGGATCGGGAACTCACCGTCATGCTGTTGGTGGACGTGAGCGGCTCTGGCGAGTTTGGCACCCGCGACCGGATGAAAGGAGAAGTGGCAGTCGAGATCTGTGCGCTCCTGGCCTTCAGCGCAATCAAGAACAACGATAAGGTGGGCCTCATCATCTTCAGTGACCGGATCGAGAAGTTCGTTCCGCCCAAGAAGGGGCGGCGGCACGTGCTCCGCGTGCTACGGGAGCTGCTCTACTTCGAGCCAGAAAGTCGCGGGACCGACATCGCCGGCGCACTCGAGTACATGACTCGTGTGCTGCCGCGACGGGCGGTGGTGTTTCTCGTCTCCGACTTCATCGCACAGGACTACCAGAAGGCCCTCGCGGTCGCTGGCCGCCGCCACGATGTCGTCGCCGTGCACATGTTGGATCGTCGAGAGCGTGAGCTGCCACCCATTGGGTATGTGGAGTTCGAGGACGCCGAAACGGGTACGGTGGTGACCGTGAACACCTCGAGCCCGCAGTTTCAGAAAGCGTTTGCGCAACACACGACAGTGGCGGATACCGCTCTCACGAGGATGTTTCGCAAGACGAAGGTGGACGTCATTCGGATCAAAACACACGAGCCGTACGTGGAGCCCCTCATGCGGTTCTTTCAGCAGCGCGCGAGGCGGTTCCGATGATTCGCCGGCCCAGCTTATTGGGATTCGTGGCGGCGGTGCTGACACTGGCGGCATGGGACCCCTTGATGGCTCAGAGTACCGAGCCCACGGTGGACACGCGAATTGACTCGGTGGCTCAAGCCGTCGGCGACCGCATGGTCCTCACGGTGACGGTCGAGCACGACGCCGGTGCGGCGGTCGACTGGCCCGACACGTTGAACCTCGGCGCGTTCGAGGTGCTGTCTGCCAGGGTGATGGAGCCTCAGGATGCCGGGGGTCGCCTGCGGTCGAGCGCTCGCTTCACCCTCACGACCTTCGAGCTGGGGGACCTAGAACTGCCCAGCTTCGAGATTGCCGTCATCGGTGACGATGGGACCGCAACCGTGCTCGCGACGGATGCGTTCGACATCACGATCGAGAGCGTGGGCCTCGATGAGAGTGGCGAGATCCGCGACATCAAGGGACCACTCTCAATCCCACTGAGCCCCTTGCTCGTCACCCTGTGGATTCTCGGGTCCCTGGCCGCGCTTGGTGTGGTGTACTGGCTGTACCGACGCTGGCGTGCACGGGCCACGCCGGCATTGGAATCGGTGCCGGCTGCACGGCAGCGACCTGCGCACGTGGTGGCGTATGAAGCGCTCGATCAGCTTGCTGCTTCTGGCATTATCGAGCGAGGCAAGGTCAAGGCGTTCCACATTGCCGTATCCGAGATCATCCGGACTTATCTCGAAGATCGCTACGGGATCGATGCGCTTGAGATGGCAACCCACGAGGTGATCGAAGCGGTCGAATGCGTCGACATCAAGGCCACCGTACGCGATGCGCTGGCCGGGTTCCTGCGCGATTGCGATCTGGTGAAGTTCGCGAAGTTCCAGCCGGAAACTGCGGCATCGACGGCCATGATACCGCGTGCGCGCGCGCTGGTGGATGAGACCAAACAGGTCGAAGCGGTACGAGCGGCCGAGGTAGCGGCATGATGCTGTACCGATTCGCGGATCCGTACTACCTCCTCTTGTTCTTAGCGCTCCCACTTTTGGTGTACTGGTACGTGGCGCGGCAACGAGTCCAGAAGCCGGGTGCCCTCAGGTACTCGCATGTCGAGGTCGTGAAGCGGTCCGACATCACGAGGTCAGGCAGGTTTCGGCACATCCTGTTTGCGCTTAGGATGATCGCCCTTACGGCCTTGATCGTGGCGTTTGCTCGCCCTCAGTCCGGTGTGAGTGGTGAGAACGTGGTGACCGAGGGCATCGACATCGTGCTGGCGATGGACATTTCCAGCTCCATGCTGGCGGAGGACCTCGAGCCCAACCGTCTGGAGGCAGCCAAACAGGTCGCCGCGCAGTTTGTCGAGGGCCGGCGGAACGACCGGATCGGTCTGGTCATCTTTGCCGCGCAGGCGTTCACCCAGGCGCCGCTTACGCTCGACCACCAGGTGGTGACCAGCCTCTTGGACGAGTTGACCGTCGGAATGATCGAAGACGGGACGGCTATCGGCATGGGCCTCGCCACGGCAGTCAAGCGGCTGACCAATAGCGACGCTGAGTCCCGCGTAATCATCCTTCTTACCGACGGCCGGAACAACCGTGGGGAGATCGATCCGCTCACCGCGGCGCAGATGGCTCAGACCGTGGGGATCAAGGTGTACGCCATCGGAGCTGGCACCCGGGGAATGACGCGCGTTCCCGTGCGAGATGCGTTTGGAGGCAGACGGTACGTTCCGATGCGGGTGGAAATCGATGAGGACGCGTTGAAAGAGACGGCGCAGCTCACGAATGGCGAGTACTTTCGCGCGACCGATCGCGAGAGTCTCGAGCGCATCTATCAGGAAATCGACAAGCTCGAGACCACCGAGATAGAGGTGCAGCATTTCACGCGCTACGGTGAGCTATTTCACTACCCGCTCACCTTTGGACTCGCGCTGCTCGTGCTGGAGGTAACCATGGGGCACACGATTTTGCGAAAGCTCCCGTGAAGAGCGAGGCAGCCACGTAACATGTTTCAGTTTGGGTTCGACGAAGCGCTATATGCATTTGCGATCGTGCCAGTGCTCAGCGTGTTTCTGTGGCTTGCGTTCAAGCAAAGGCGAGCAGCATTGCGGCGCTTTGGCGAAGCCCATTTGGTGCGCCGGTTGGCGCAATCGGTGAGCCGGCGCGGGCAGCTGGCCAAGGTGATCTTACTCCTAGTGACTGTCGCGCTGCTCGTGACGGCGCTTGCCCGTCCGCAGTATGGCACCCGCGTGGAGACGGTGCAGCGCGAGGGGATGGATCTCGTCGTGGCGCTCGACCTGTCGGTATCGATGCTCGCCGAGGATATCCAGCCGAGCCGACTGGAGAAGGCGAAGCTCGCTGTCTCCCGACTGATCGATCGACTGGATGGTGATCGGATTGGCCTCGTGGCGTTTGCCGGAGAAGCGTTTGTGCAAACCCCCCTGACGGTGGACTATGCCGCAGCCAAGCTCTTCTTGAACGCGATGGGTCCGGAAATCGTGCCGGTGCAGGGAACGAACCTGGGACGCGCGCTCACGGTATCGCTCGACATGTTCGATCCCCAGGCCCAGCAGGACCGGGTGTTGATCGTGATAACCGATGGTGAGGATCACGAGGGAGGGATTGACGCGGCACTCGAAGGCGCAACGGACCGGCGCGTGCGAATCTACACAGTTGGTGTTGGATCCTCGGATGGGGTGCCCATTCCCGCCTTCGATGAAGCGGGGCGCCGGCGCGGGTTCGAGCGCGATGCCGACGGGAACGTCGTCACGACCAGCCTGGACGAGGCAACGTTGCAGCGGATCGCCCAGCAGACGGGTGGCCGCTACCTCCGTGCAACCGTCGGTGGTGGAGAGTTGAACGTGTTAGCGGACGAGATCGCAGGTCTGGAAGGCCGAACGATCGAGGCTCAGCAAGTCACACAGTTCGAGGAGCAGTACCAGATCTTTCTCGGCCTGGCGCTTCTGCTACTCGTTGGCGAGTTCTTCGTACCGGATCGGCGTAGGGCAAGGGCCGCGTGGCACGGGAGGTTTCAATGAAGGCAGCGATCCTCCGAGTCGTGCCTGCGCTCGCGCTCCTAATGCTCGGTCCCTCTGCCCTCCACGCGCAGAAGGGGAGAGCCGAGGTCAAAGAGGGGAATAGGCTGTACGCCGAGGGACGCTATGACGCAGCGCATGAGAAGTACTTGGAAGCGTTGCGGGACGCTCCAGATTCGCCCGTCATTCGGTTCAACGACGGTAACGCCTTGTACAAGACTGACGAGTACCAGCGGGCATTGGATGCTTTCCGCGAGGCTGCCCAATCGGGTGACCCATCGCTCGAGTCCAAAGCGTGGTACAACTTGGGGAATGCTCTGTACCGGCAACAACAGCTTCAGGAGAGTCTCGAAGCGTACAAGCAAGCCTTGCGGTACGATCCGACTGACATGGACGCGAAACACAACCTCGAACTGGTACGAAAACAGCTCGAGCAGCAACAGAATCAAAACCAGCAAAACGATCAAAACCAGCAACAGCGGGATCAAAGCCAGCAACAGCAGAATGAACAGCAGCAACAGGACCAACAACAGGACCAACAGCGAGACCAACAGGAGCAAGACCAACAGCAAGATCGGCAAGACCAGAATCCACAGCAGCAGCAAAGGCAGGGGCAGAATCAACCGGAGAATCAATCAGAGCAGCAACAGCCACAACAGCCACAGTCGGTACCGGGCCAGATGACCCGCGAGGAGTTGGAGCGGTTGTTACAGGCGATCTCCGAGGATCCGGGTGAGATTCAGCGCCAGCGGGTACCAACGGTGCAACGTCGGGTGAGGAAGCCATGGTAAGGGGTTGGCTCATCCTGCTGATGATCACCGTTGCGGCCTCGCTTTCAGCACAGGATATCACGGTACGCGCCTATCTCAGCAGTCGCACCGTCGGCCTCAACCAGCAGTTCGTCCTGAACATCGAGGTGAGCGGCACCCAGCAGGTCGATGCGCAACCAGAGCTCCCTGACCTGAGTGATTTTTCGATTTACCTGGGCAGCGGTACGACGACCTCGATGCAGATCGTGAACGGCCGCACCACGGTATCTGTCACCCAACAGCACCGGTTTCAGGCTACTAAGGAGGGCACGTTCACGATTGGCCCAGCCGAGGTGCGTGCCGGTGGGAAGCGACTCCGAACTGAGTCACTCACGCTGACGGTTAGTGCGGCGCCGCCGCGCGGTGGTCCTAATCAGCGAGGGGATGACGCGACCGTCGATCCTAACGATCTCTTCATTGTGGCAGAGGTAAGCAGGAGACGTGTGTACGAAAACCAACCGGTCGTGGTCGAGTACCGGATCTACACTCGGGTGAACGTCGATGGCTACAACGTGTCGCGTCTGCCAAGCACGACGGGGTTTTGGGCGGAGGAGTTTCCGCAAGAGCAGTCACCGCAGGTTGAGCAGGTGGTGCGTGACGGTGTGCAATACGCAAGCGCTGTTTTGCGGAAGGTGGCACTGTTCCCAACGGGACCTGGGACGAAGACCATCGAGCCGTTGTCCATCGAGGCTCAGGTGCGCGTCCGTCGCCGATCGCGCGACCCGATGGACGATTTCTTCGACCGGTTTGGCCGTGGCTCGTTGTTCGGAACCAACGTCCCCGTCGTCGTGGCGTCGCAGCCCGTGACAGTTGAGGTGCTCCCCCTTCCCGAAAGCGGCAAGCCGCGGGATTTCACCGGGTTCGTCGGAACCCTCTCGCTGTCATCTTCGCTCAGCGAGTCGAACGCCGAGACCAATAAAGCGCTAACGTATCGCCTGCGTATCGCTGGAGACGGGAATATCCGAACACTCCCGGAACCGACCGTGCGTTTCCCAGATGATTTCGAGGTGTATCCGCCAAACGTGAGTCAACAGATCGAGCGGCATGCGGGCGGCGTGCGTGGGACCAAGTCCATCGAGTACGTCGTGATTCCACGGGTTCCCGGTATCAAAACGATCCCATCAGTGCGCATGACGTACTTCGATCCGACCCGTCAGGCGTACGCGACCGCTGCGACCAATCCGATCGAGCTCGACGTGACGGGGCCCGCACTCGAAGGGCCCATCGTCGCGAGCCGGACGCGGGGTAGGGTCGATCCACTCCGGCAGGACATCCGGTTCATCCGGGTGGTGACGCCGGAGTTTCGTCCTGCGGGCAAGACGGTGTTCGAGGCGCCCGGGTTTTGGTTGGTACTAGTGACACCGTTGTTGGGTGTCCTTGGTGCGTGGGGTGTACGCCGTCAGCGCGACCGACTGGCCGGCGATGTTGCCTATGCTCGCCACCGGCGCGCGGGGCGGCTGGCTCGCAAGCGACTGGCACGTGCACGGGCGCTCCTGGCGGAGGACACCCAGCGGCAGTTCTACGCCGAGATGGGCCGTTCGCTCGAGGGATTCCTCGGGGACAAGCTCAACGTCGCGGAAGCGGGGATGATCCGCGATGACGTAAAACGGCTGCTGCATGGGCGCGGCATCCCCGAAGCCGTGGTGGATGAGTACTTCGCCTGTCTCGAGGTGTGTGATCGGCAACGCTTTGCACCGTCGGAGCCGAATGTGGACGACATGCAAGCGTTTCTCGAGCGGAGCGAGCGCGCGATGACCGAGCTCAACCGCGAGCTTACACGATGAGAAACGTTCTGATCTGGTCGCTGCTGGTCCTGGCATGCCTTGGTGCTGCGGTTCCTGCGCCGGGGCAGGAGGCGTTCTTCGAAGAAGGGAATCGCCTCTATCAGGAGGGCGAATACGAACGAGCGTTGGAGAGCTACCTTCGAATCGTGGATGCCGGTCTGGAAAGTGGCGCGCTGTACTACAACATCGGGAACAGCTACTTCAAGCTCGGCGAGTTGGGAAGCGCAATCCTTTACTATGAGCGGGCACAGCGACTCCTACCCCGCGACGCCGATATACGCGCCAACCTACAACTGGCCCGCTCGCTCACTGCGGATGAGGTGACCCCGTTAGGCGATTTCTGGTTATTCGACGTTATCCGCTGGTGGGTGCACCTCATCCCGCATTCGTGGCTCGTGGTCTTGGTTGGGGTCGGTTACCTAATCGTCATGGCCGCTCTCACGGTATCGATCCTGAAGCGTGGGACTGCGATCGCCGATGCCCTTCGGCCCGTGACCATCGCAACTGCTGTCGTGACCACGATGTTGGCGATCAACCTTGCCGTGCTCGAGCTCCGCATTGCTCAACCGCGGGAAGCCATCATCATGGCAGACGAGGTGTCCGTCCAAAGTGCCCCGTCCGAAGACCGAGCCCTGCAGGTCTTTGCCATTCACGAAGGCACCAAGGTTCGCATCGACCGTCAGTCCGACGAATGGGTGGAAATCGTGCTCGAGGATGGGAAGGTGGGATGGGTGCGGGTGGACGTGTTGGAAGAAATATGATCCGATGCGTCTTAGCCAAATAAATCAATATCGCATAGAGCACCGCCTCGGTGCCGGATCACAAGGGACGGTCTATCAAGCCACCGACACGAAGCTCATGCGGTCGGTGGTCTTGAAGATCGTGCGCAAGGACCGCGCATCCGATCCAGATATCCGGAACAAGATTCTCCAAGAGGCGCGACTCGCGTCCGCCATCCAGCATCCCAACGTCTGTGCCATCTACGAGGCGGGTGAGCACGACAACCGGCCCTACATCGTGATGCAGTACGTACCGGGACAAACACTGCAGAAGTTGCTTGCGGCAGGCGCGCTCAACGTCCACTTCTCGTTGTCGATAGGAATCCAAATCGCTAGTGGACTGGCCGACGCTCACCGTTTGAAGATCCTGCACCGCGATCTCAAACCGGCGAACATCATGATCACGGACGGCGGGCTGGTGAAGATCCTTGACTTCGGATTGGCAAAGCGGCGGACGGTAACGGCGGGATCGGATGTCGCAAACGCAGGCGAGCGCAGTACCAGTGACGCGCAATCTTCTCGGTTTGGTACGACCGCCTACATGGCGCCGGAGCAGTTCGTCACTCGGCGAAGCAGCGAACAATCCGACATTTACGCGTTGGGCGTCATGCTGTACGAGATGCTCACTGGCCAGCATCCTTTTTGGGTTCCAAACGCGAACCTCGAGCGGCTGGTCCACGCCATCCAGTTCAGCCAGCCGGTGGCGCCACGAAGGATCCGTCCGGACATTCCGGAGGAGCTCGAGAGCGTCATTTTAAAAGCCATCGATAAGCAGCCAGCGAATCGTTTCACGTCGGCCTCAGAGTTGGGTGAGGCCCTCAAAACGCTCATGAAAACCATGGACTTCGAATTGGGGGTCATTCCGGGGGAGAGCTCTGCCGTTCTGCCCTCTCCGGCGCCGGATACCAAGAGGCGTGCGGGGCCCTTCTCGCTGTTGGTGGAGCGGTTTCTACCGAAGGGTATTGAAGGGATTCCGGAGAACGCGATTGCGGTACTGCCGTTTCAAAACCTCGGCACCGACGACCAACCCCGGTACTACGGTTTGGCATTGGCAGATATGGTCGCGACCCGTCTCGCGGGAATGTCGTCTGTCATCGTCCGGCCGCCCAGCGCTTTTCTTTCACTCGCCGGCACGACGACCGACGCGATCGATGCAGCTCGCCAACTCAAAGCTCGGTATGGTCTCAGCGGAAGCTTCGTGCGCTCGGATGCGGGGTTCACCATCAACTGGCAACTGTCGAACGTGGCGGACAAGGCGGTGCTTTCGGGTGGCACGGTTTCCGTGCCGTCGCTCGATCTGGTGCGGATTCAGGGCGAAATATTGGATGAGGTCGTTGCCGCTCTGCACAACATCGGGATCGTCCAGCAAAAGCGGCCGCAGGCAGCGGCTGCCGCTGTCCCGGAGCATTTATCGGAGGAATACCTGAAAGGCCGTGCGGTGCTCACGCGTTTTCTGTGGAGCTCCAGCCAACGTGAGGATCTCGAACAGGCAATGCGGGCTTTTGAATCGGTCATCGATGGCGCACCTGACTTCGCCGCGGCACACGTGGGGCTCGGCATCGCGCACCTCCACTCGGTCATAAACGGCTTTGGTGGTCTGACACACTTCATGTCAGCTCAGCGGCACTTGGAAAACGCTCTTGCCATCGACCCTGACCATGCAGAAGCACGGCTCAACCGAGCATATACGTTCCTTTGGCGCGGCGAGAAGGAAAACGCGCGCCTCGATATTCAGTATCTCCTCAAGCATGCCGGGAACGATGGAGAGGTGCTGTTTGGGGCAGGTGTGATCGTCCAGTTGGATGGGCTGCTGGAGGAATCACTGCGGCTCTTTGGGATGGCGTTGCAGGCCAATCCCGCAGGCGCCACCCGGGTCTACAATCGCCGAGCCCGCATTTACCACTATATGGGACAACTCGACCTGGCATGGCACGAAGTGGAGAAAGGGCTCACACTGGAAGCAAATCATTTACTGCTGCGGACCACCCAGGGATATCTGCTCTTTCGGGAGGGACAATACGACAAGGCCATTGACGTCTTGAGCCGCGTGATCGCGGACGATCCCGGTCGCCGCCTCACCTATCCCACGTTGGCGATGTGTTATGTCGTCACCCAGCAGCCGGAGAAGGCAGCCGCGTTGATCACCGACGAACTGCTGGCCGCCGCCGCGGCGGACTGCGAGATGGCGTACCGGCTTGGCACATATTGCGTAGTGGATGGAAACATCTCTGAGGCGTTGCACTGGCTGCGCAGGGCGATCTACTTGGGGAACGAGAACTATCCCTGGCTCTCACGGAACCCGGTGTGGAAGGACGCGCACGGAAACGCCGAGTTCGACAGAATGCTCGCCGAACTGAAGGGAACGTACCGCAAGAATCAGGGTCGCTGGAAGAAGTTTCTCGGTGCGCTGTGGACGAGCTGATTACAGATCGCAGACTGAAGATCACTGGAGGAACCCAATCTGCGATCTGTAATCAGCGATCGTTTTACTACTCCCGCTCTTGGCTGTTGTTCTATCCTTCCACGAGGTTCGCGATCCGCTGTCGTACTTCGCGTACCACCGGTTGAAGCTCGGCGTCCGCCTCGTTCCAGCGATCAACGAACTGGTTGTAATACTCCACGGCCTTGTCGCGGTTGCCACGCTGCTCGTATAGCTCGCCGAGCCGTTTGAGCGTTTGTGTGTTCGAGTGCCAGGTTTGGTAATGATTGAAGAGATGCGGTGCGCTCACCGCCCGCTCGTAGGCCACGAGCGCAGAGTCGGCTTGCCCTGCCAAGTCGTACGTCTCACCCAAGCGGTAGAGTGCGCACCAGGTACAGAAATTGTCTCCGACCTCGTGGTGCTGACGGAACAGCCGCACGGCATCAGCAAAACGCCGCTCGGCGAGCGCAATCGCTCCTTCGGCACCATATCGACCGAGATCACCCCGCCGCAGCGACTCGGGTACCGCTTGCTCGTGTTCCGCCATGAGCGCTTTTGCGCGCTCAACGCGTCCCGCGTCGGCGTAGATCTCGGCGAGGGCGCTATATGGCCGGTTCGACGGTGGCATCTCCGCAAGTGGATGTCGCTCGAGCGCCTCATCCAACAATCGCGTCGCGCCTGCTCGATCGTCGCGTAATTTGAGTCGCAGCAACGCGCGTTGCATCTCCGCGAACAGCACAGCGGTTGCCCGACCATCGGCTTCGTTGATGTTGACGAAGCGTTGGAAGTGTTGTTCAGCATCAGAGATTCTTCCCTGCTGACCTGCGACACCGGCCAGGGCGAAGCTTGCGCCGGCCTGCCAGAAAGACGCTCGATGGGTCTCGAGAATACGTCGACCAATCTCGCGAGCCTGTTGCCAGTTGCCTCTGCCGGCATGGTAGTCGCCGTTGAACCGCGCATAGTGTGGGCTATCCTCACCCAGCGCGTTCCCCAGTTGTGCTAAGGTGCTTTCCGCGGCTTCCCAACGTCCTTGGCCCACCTGGGCATCCATCGCGATGGCGTAGTAGGTCCAGCCGCTCGGGTCCGTGGCGATCGCTTGGCGTACGAGCGCTTCCGCTTCTTCGTATCGCCGCATTGCAATGAGCTCGAGTGCCAGATTGTTGAGCGCTGTGGTGTTGTCCGGGTCGAGCTCGAGCGCCGATTGATACGCGGCGATCAGGCGGGTGCGGTCGTACTCCACCTGAAAGTGGTAGTACGCCTCGGCCAGGTAGCGCTCGACGTCCGGCAGCCGTTCGCGGTGGCGGTAGGCCTTCGTCGCGGCCTCCATGGTCCGATCGATACCCGCGAAGGTGTTGCCCAGGATCACGGCCTGCTTCCGGTACGCCATCGCAAAGGTCGTGTCGAGGGAAACGGCTTCGTCGAGCAACGATAGCGCTCGGTCGAACTCCCCAAGCTCCTCAGCTCTGAGCGCCTGTGAGTACTTACGGAGTGCCTCGAGCGATCGCGTGGTAACCCGCTCCAGTGGCTGATTACCACGGATATCGCGCAGCGACTCTCCGATCCGCTCGCGCAGTTTCCCGGAGAGCCGGTCGATGGCGGGAATGATTGCACCCTCGTCTGCTGCTGTTTCCCGCACCGCCGTGAGCACGGCGCCATCGGAGGCGGCAACGACGCTCGCCGAAAGCACGTATCCCCGACCCACCGGACCGATCTCACCACTGACCACTGCGGTGATGCCTTCTCGCTCCGCAATCTCCCGCGCAAGTGCGAGATCGATAGGCGCATTGGGATCTCGCTCCATGCGCCGCAGCGTTTCGCTCAACTGCGACGCATCTACCAGCTTGATCACCCGGGACTGACCGAGGTCCACGCGGAAGGCATCCGTGACGGAGGGTCCCAGCGTGGAGTCGGCCGTTCGGTTCTCGAAATCCGCCAGAAGAATGCGGCCGCGTTCGTCGAGCACGCCTGCGGCGACCAGGGTTCCCACGGGGCCAATGCCTAAGAGCCGCATCGCCATGTACCCGGCCGTCACGACGCCGAGCCCGGCGAACGCCAATCCGCCCCCGAGGATTGCCTTGCGCCACGTAAAATGTTGGCGGACACCGGTGGGCGTCGTAACCGCTGTGCCCATGAGCTTGGCCTGCGCACGCTGCCGCTCGTGATGCCCGGTGAACACCATGATCGGAAGCCCGATGGCCAGCAACACGACCGCGCCCAACACCACCCAGTCCGGCAGGCCTAGCAGCTGCACGAGGGAGTACACGATTGCGATTGCGCCGACGGATGCGAGGCCAAAGAGTGCGATCACCCGCAACGGGTGCCCGCGACGAATAGCGGCTTCCGTCCCCGACGACGTGTAGGGTTGTGTCCCGGCTGGTGTCGTCCCACCGGTGGGGGTGAGCAAGGCATCGAGCTGCGGAATCACCTGATCAGCGCGCTGCCAGCGATCCGCCGCTTTCTTCTCGAGGCAACGCATCACGATTTCGCCAAGCGCTGGGGGGACGGCGGAGCGATGCCTCGTCACGGGTTCCGGTGGTTCCGTGATTTGCGCGGACAAGACGGACTGAGGGTTGGCACCGGTAAAGGGCGGCCTCCCGGTCAGCATCTCGTACGCCATGGCCCCCACGGCGTAGAGGTCTGCTCGGTGATCAACGTTGGGATCCGCTGCCGCCTGCTCTGGTGCCATGTATGCAGGGGTGCCCAGTGCCACACCGAGCGACGTAATGGCCGAGTCTCCGGTCGATGCACTCACGGCCTTTGCCACGCCGAAGTCGGTGACCACCGCGTGATTCTCACTCAGGAGTACATTGTCCGGCTTGATATCGCGATGGACGACGTGATGACGATGCGCGTAGGCTAGCGCATCGAGAACTTCCTTGAGGATCCGCACCGCCTCGGTTACCGGTAGCTCGCCTTCCCGGGCCAGCTTAGCGCGAAGCGACTCCCCCTGGATAAACGGCATCATGTAGTAGAGGAGATCGTCGTGCGACCCGGCGCTCAACAGCGGTACGATGTGCGGATGCTGCAGCTTGGCAGCCAGCTGGATCTCGCGCCGGAACCGGTCGACGTTCACACCCGCGCCCATCTCCGGGGGCAGCACTTTTACGACGACCTGCCGACCGAGTTGGACATCCTCGGCGAGAAAGACACGGCTCATCCCGCCACCACCGAGCTCTCGCTCGATGCGATACGCGTCGCCAAGCGCTTCCTGGAGGCGGGATTGCAGGTCAGACACGGGGGAGAATATAGTCCCGTGAGAGTGAAGATTGAAGATTGCAACACACCCCAGTCAGCAATCATTTGACATCACTGGTCACCGTGTGCCGATTAGTGCCTTCCTGAGAGATCCGGCGCTTTTCCAGTTGGAGCCATCGTTATGTTACTACTCAATTGGGGTCGCAACACACTCCCATTTCTCGTTCTCCTTTCCCTCCTTGCTGCCTGCACCTCGGACACTCCGCCGAGCAGCAACAGTTATGACGATCTGGTGGCGCTGTTCGAGGAGTGGCGCGCGTTCGAGCGTCCGGAGTTCACCAACGGGGTTCCGGATTACACGGCGGACGCGATGTCGCAGCAAGATCGGCGGTTGCCCGCGTGGGAGCGGCGGCTCGCGGCGATCGATACGGCTGGGTGGCCGGTGTCGCAGCGGATCGACTACCATTCGGTCCGCGCCGAGATGCACGGTCTCGACTTCGATCACCGCGTGCGTCAGCCATGGGCGCGCAATCCCGCCTTTTACACGATGATCTTTCCCGCACAGAGCGATGTTCCCGCGCATGAGGGACCGGTCATCCACGGTTGGATAGATCTGTGGACCTATGAGTATCCGCTGTCACCGGGCGATGCCAGCGAACTGGCCACACGCATCGGAGCCATTCCAGCCGTGCTCGATCAGGCGAGGGAAAACCTAGTCGGCAATGGGGCGGACCTTTGGCGGGGTGGGATCCGCAACATGGCGGGGCAGAGCCGTGACCTCGCGGAGTTCGCGAATCGGGTGGCCGGAACGAGCGCTGAGCTGGATGCGGCGATTGAGCGCGCGCGGGAAGCGACCGATGTTTTTCGCCTTTGGCTCGAGCGGGAACTGCCGTCCAAGACCGAGCGATCCGGTGTTGGGAAGGAGAACTACACGTGGTATCTGCAAAACGTTCAGTTGGTCCCGTACAGCTGGGACGAACAGCTCACCATCATGTATCGCGAGCTCGCGCGTGCGCATGCGTCCCTCAGGCTCGAAGAGAACCGCAACCGCCGGCTCCCACAGCTCACGCGCGTGGAGACTGCTGTGGAGTACGAGCGGATCTTCAACGCCGCGGTGGATGAGTTCGTGCGATTTCTCGAGCGAGAAGAGATCGTGACGATGAAGGACTACATGGATCCCGCGCTTCGCGCGAAGATCGGAGAGTTTACGCCAGCGGAGGGGCTACGTGGGTTCTTCTCCGAGGTCAGCTATCGCGACCCGGTCACGATGCGCGCGCACGGCTATCACTGGATCGAGTTGGCACGGATGGTGGAGGAGCCGCATCCGAGCCCGATTCGCCGGGTCCCCTCGCTGTCGAACATCTACGCCGCCCGGTCCGAGGGGCTCGCGACCGGCCTGGAAGAGATGATGATGCATGCGGGGCTGTTCGACGAGAAGCCGCGCGCTCGTGAGCTGATCTACATCCTGTTAGCGCAACGAGCAGCTCGCGCCATCGGCGGCCTCATGCAGCACGCCAATGAGTGGACCGTTGCAGAAGCAGCCGAGTTCGCTTCCAAATGGACACCACGCGGTTGGCTGCCAGCTGATGGCAACACCATCATCGGCGAACAGCATTTTTATCTGCAGCAGCCTGGGTACGGCACGAGCTATGTGACCGGCAAAGTGCTGCTGGAAGAACTCATGGCCGAGCGCGCCATCCAGCTCGGGGACGAGTTTACCATCAAACGATTCTTCGATGAATTTGCCGCAGCAGGTGTCATTCCAATTCCCCTGGTGCGATGGGAGATGCTGGGAACGGCCGATTGCCGATTGTGGATAGCTGATTGTTGAATGTTGATTGTTGATTGAACACATTCCGCTCATAGATCCACAATCCGCAATCTGGAGCCGACCGTGCGACGACGAACTGTAGTTGCCTCCCTGATGGTTCTGAGTTTGACCACGTTCCCCCTTACCACGCTCGCTCTTTCCGCCCAGACCGCCGTCCGCGCAGCGCGGATGCTTGACGTGGAGACTGGGCGTATGATGACAAACCCTGTGGTCGTTGTGGTTGATGGGCGCATTCAGAGCGTGGTGAATCAGGTTCCGCGTGGTGCCCAGGTGATTGATCTGAGTGATGTGACGTTGCTACCGGGGCTCACCGATCTGCATACCCACCTCGGTGGGGACCTGAGTGAGGGGTGGGTAACGCGGGTGGTGCGGGAGACGGAGGCCGACGTGGCGCTTCGCGGGGCCGCCAACGCGCGGAAGACGTTGATGGCCGGGTTCACCACGGTGCGGGACATGAGCGGCTTTCCGGGAGTCGCCCTCAAGCGTGCGATCGATCGCGGCGACCTGACCGGTCCCCGGATCGTTCCTGGAGCGCATGCCCTGGGCATCACCGGCGGACACTGTGACATCACCGGGTGGGCCCCCGGCGTTCGTGAAACCGATTTTCGTCAGGGGATTGCAGACGGTGTGGGCGGCGTCCTGCAGGCAGCGCGCTATCAGATCAAGCACGGGGCACAGTTCATCAAGATCTGCGCGACTGCCGGTGTGCTCTCGTTTGAGGGGTCGGTTGGCGCACAGCAGTTCTCGCTCGAGGAGATTGAGACGATTGTCGAAGAAGCACGGCGACACGGCATGCACGTCGCGGCTCACGCGCACGGAACCGAAGGGATCATCGCGGCGGTGAAGGCCGGGGTAGCGTCGATCGAGCATGGCTCAATGCTCAGCGACGAGGCCAACCAGTTGATGCGTGAACGGGGCACGTATCTCGTACCGACCACATATCTCGCTGGCGCTGTCAACCTGGATATGCTCCCGCCTCCCATCCGCGCCAAGGCGCAGTCCATTCTCCCCCTCGCCATCGCGAGCGTGGAGAAGGCCGTGCGGGCCGGCGTAAAGATCGGCTTTGGTACCGACGCAGCTGTTTTTCCGCATGGACTCAACGCCAAAGAGTTTGCTGCCCTCGTCGACCGTGGCATGACGCCGCTCGACGCAATTCGCACCGCAACGCTGAACGCAGCCGACCTCCTGGGTGTGCAGGATCGCGGTAAGGTGGCGCCCGGATACGTGGCGGACATCATCGCGGTACCGGGTGATCCGCTGCGAGACATCACGGTGCTCGAGCGGGTGAGCTTCGTGATGAAGGATGGGGAGGTGTATCGGAACTAACGATTGCGGATTGTTGAAATGGGGCTTCCTTCGTCTCCCCGTCATTTTGGTGATCGCGGAGAACTAACGGTTAGGCACGATTTCGTTCACAAGAGGGGACTGACACCATCTTCCTACGCAGCATCAAGACCGCGCAAGGCAGGTGACCCTACTCACAAATCCAATCCGCAATCAGCAATCCCCAATCAGCTATGTCCCTCCATCTTCACCTCACACCGCGCGAGGTCTTTTCGGTCCGGCGCCTTCACCCATGATGGCCATGCGGCCAGGATCTGGTCGACGTCGGGGCGCACGACGATGGTCGCAGGCTTCACCTGTCCAATCAGGCCAAAATCGGAGTTCATCATATCGTCGAACGCGAGGGTCGAATCCACGATCACCCCCGGGATCTCAAACGTGCCGGCCTGTCCGTCAATTGTGAACTCCTGCGTGAGCTGAAGCTCGAAGCCCGTCTGGGTGATCGTGATCCGGCTGATTGCGCCTCCGGCAATGCCCTGGGCCCACCCAGACGGAATCTTCTTGCAGGCAGAGGTGGTTTTTGCGGTGTAGGTCCCCGCGACGTTCGCGTAGCCGCGTTCGTTGATCGCGGCCGTGATGGCCGCCAGCTGCTCCGCCATCTCGGCCTTGACCTGCTCGAGATTGTCGCGGGTGATGGTCTGGTTCGGTAGCTGAAGTGTGCCGCCACTCTCGACCAGCGCGAAGTGACCCAGGATCTGGACGAGGTCCCGATATGAGCTTGCGAGATCTGCGGCCGGTACGGTGCGGAGCGTCTCCGTGCTGGTCTGCGCGTGTAGGGCCGTCGATGAGGCGGCGATCAAGATGAATACAATGCTCGCCTTCGTCATGTTTTCCTCGAGGTCATGGTAACGGACCGTCTCGGCCGGTTGCGACCGAGTACGCGTGGGGCTTTTGGTTTTGAACGGGGGGACGGCGCGCGGTTTGGCGGGCGAGCTGGCACCGACCGCGGCCGAGCGACGTGAGCCCCTGGCATTCACCATTGGGCCCGCGACAGCCTGGATTATATGGTGCGCTGGGGGAAATTCAACGGGTAGCGGGTTAGGGACAGCTACGGGAGCAGCGAGGCCCGGCAAGCCCAATCACCAATCAGCGATCCTAGAGTCCCATCACCTCGAGCACGAGTCGGCCGAGCTCTGCACGGAGTTCCTGCCGCACGCGGGCCATGCTAGGTACGTCGATCAGATTGCGGCGCTCGAACGGATCCTCCCCGAGGTCGTATAGCTCATCGAGCTCGGGATGTTGCATCCAGTGGATGTACTTGTGACGCTGCGTGCGCACCGCCCGATAATCCATGTCCATCAACCAGGGCATGGGATTCTCGTACGTGTAGAACTCGACCAGCAGTGATTCCCGCCAATCGTTGGGCACGCCATCGAGCAGCGGGACCACCGACCGTCCTTGGATGTGACTGCCAACCGGCGTTCCGGTCAGCTCGAGCACGCTCGGCGCTATGTCAACCGAGAGCACGAGCTCTTCGATATGGGTTCCGGACGCCACACGGGGTGGGTAGCGCATGATCAACGGATTGCGGATGGACTCCTCGTAGGGCAGGCGCCTTTCCAGGCTCAGCCCGTGTTCGCCATAGAAAAATCCGTTGTCACTCGTCAGTAAGATGGCGGTGGAATCCAGCACGCGGCGCTCAGCGAGTGCGTCCATGATCCGGCCCAGTCCTTCGTCGACGGCGAGCAACATCTCCGCGCGCCGGCGGATGGTCTCTTCGCTCGTGCCGGGATCGAGGATGCCACCGAACTCGCGGGTGATGTCCTCCGAAGCACGGTACGCGAGCGCGCGGCGGAGGGCAGGCTTCTCCGTCAGCTCATCTGGTGATGAGACCACGTTGGCTCGCCGAGGGAATATCCGCTCCTCGTACATACCAAGGTGTCGCGGGGCAGGGATATACCCGCGGGGATAGTTGAGATCCACGGACCCGTCGTCCAGTTGCCGGGCATCCGGGTGGATGGCCTTGTGCGCGAGATATAAAAGGAACGGTCCATCCCGCGGCCGCTCGATGAAGGCAACAGCGCGGTCGGTGAAGATATCGGTGACGTATCCGGTCACCTCATGCAGCCGGCCGTCCTCGTAGAGCGTCGGGTTGACCGTCCGGCCCTGGCCGGGCAATCCCACCCAGTAGTCGAATCCCGGTCGGGGTGTGGGATCGTTCCCCATGTGCCATTTGCCGATGAACGCTGTTTCATAGCCGTGCTCGCGCAACGCTCGGGGGAACGTCTGCAGCCGGTGGCTTGCACGGTTGCGTGCGACGTTGTCGATGATGCCGTGCCGCGACGGGTATTGGCCTGTCAAGATGCTCGCACGGTTGGGCGAACAGAGCGGGACCGCGTGGAAGGAGTTGGTAAACAGCGCTCCTTCCCGAGCGAGCCGGTCGATGTTGGGGGTCTCGAGGTAGGGATGGCCCGCGGCACCGAACTCGTCCCAGCGGAGATCGTCCACCACGATGACGATGACGTTAGGGCGTAGTCCGGTATCGGACGCGGGTGCTTGGCGCTCGCTGGGGCTGGATTGGCACGCGGTGATAGTGAGGGAGAGCAAGACCGCTCGACGAGCTTTTTCGATCATCCTATCTCCCCTGGAGACGATAGGGCGCGAGCTTCCCGCCCTATATCGTGCTGAGCGCTCCATAAAGCAATTAACAATCTGCATTAGGTGCTCAGCGATCGGCAATCAGTTCGGCTCGACGCCCTACCAGGCGTCCCAAGTTTCACGACGCTTTCACCATCGTTTCAGCCCTCGGCTTGTTAGTTAAGACGATTCGACGTGGTTGCCGCGATCGCGCGGGCGTGTCGGGCTGAACGAGCCTCGACCCGGTAGCCGTGTCTTGCCCCACATCACGCGCTGTCACGGAAATCCCCTCGAAAGAGTGCCCACGCGGCTTGTGTTAGGGCATTCTCACGTCACTGAACGACGGGCACCGGTAGCGATCGGCAGCGAGAGAAAGTGAGGGCCTGATGTACGAGAAGAACAAGCAACTGAGCCGTCGGATTATCGACGAGATTTGGAACAAGAAGAACGTAAAGCTCTTCAATGAGCTTTACATGCCGAACTGTGTCGTTCATACGCCTGAAGGTGAGTTGAAGGGCACGACCAAGCTGAGAGAGTTTTTTGACACGTATCTGACCGCCTTTCCGGACCTCAACATCAAGCTCGACTACCAGATTGCGGAAGACGACAAGGTGCTGACGGCCTACACGTTCACCGGTACACACAAAGGAAAACTGATGGACGTCCCTCCCACCGGGAAACGTGTGACAGTCAGGGGAATGGCCGTTGGTCAGATCAAGGACGGCAAGATCTTCGAAGAGCGGAACCTCTGGGATACGCTGAGCCTCATGGAGCAGCTCGACGCTGTCCCAATGCACGCACACGCGTGGAAGTAGGTCAACACAGGTTAGCTGACGTCGTCCCGGTGCCCGTTGGTTATTAGGCGGTCTTCCTTGAAGGCCGCCTTGTTCACCTGTCAATAGCATTCTACTCGGCCTGTTTGCTGCTCGGCGAGGCGATCCCATGTGACCATGTAGGTGAGGTCCGCAGTCGTAACCGACTCGGGAACTGGCAATTACGGTCGCAACGCAGCTCATTTGAAATGGTCCTGTCGAAGCTTCACGTGGCCCCCTCAAAGCGTGGAACGGTCGTGTGCAAGCTTCGCGCAGACGTTCCTAAGCCTCGAGTCACCGTCCTCAAGCTTCCGTTCGGCGTGTCGAAGCTAGAGTCAGGCGCTCCGAAGCCTTGGGTGGGCGGATCAAAGCTTCGCCCCGTGGCATGCAAGCTTTCGGACGGCCACTCGAAGCTTTGACACGCCCGTTGGAAGCTTTCAGCATGCCAATCGAAGCTTCGAACTGGTCGATTGAAGCTTCCAAACGGTCGATCGAAGCGGCGAGCGTGCCAATCGCCCGGTCGACTCGCCGCCCCTAGGCCCGAATCCTATTTTAGGTCCGCATGACGGGCCAACTCGATCGTCTCACCGCGGCCCTCGCGGACCGCTACGCCATCGAGCGCGAGCTTGGCGCGGGTGGGATGGCCACCGTCTACCTGGCGCAGGACCTCAAGCACGAGCGCAAGGTCGCTCTCAAAGTCCTCAAGCCCGAGCTTGCAGCCGTCCTGGGCGCCGAGCGGTTTGTCCAGGAAATCAAGACCACCGCAAACCTCCAGCATCCCCACATCCTGCCGCTGTTCGATTCAGGAGAGGTTCACGGGTTCCTGTATTACGTGATGCCTTATATCGAGGGCGAGACCCTGCGCGACAAGCTCGATCGGGAGACGCAACTCGGTATCGATGAGGCCATCAGAATCACCACCGAGGTGGCCGACGCCCTCGACTACGCCCACCGCCAGAACGTGATCCATCGCGACATCAAGCCGGAGAACATTCTGTTGCATGACGGGCGGCCGATGGTGGCGGACTTCGGGATTGCGCTCGCCGTGAGCGCGGCAGCAGGTGGGCGGATGACGGAGACGGGACTCTCGCTGGGGACCCCACACTATATGAGTCCCGAGCAGGCAACGGCGGAGAAGGGCATCACAGGGCGGTCGGATGTCTATTCGCTCGGGGCCGTGCTGTACGAGATGTTGACGGGAAACCCGCCGCACATCGGTGGGACGGCGCAGCAGATCATCATGAAGATCGTGACGGAAGAGGCGCAACCGGTCACGAAGTCCCGCAAGTCCGTCCCGCGAAACGTGGCGGCGGCGGTGGCGGTGGCGCTGGAGAAGTTGCCGGCGGATCGGTTTGTGAGCGCACAAGCGTTCGCCGCTGCTCTCGGAGACCCGTCATTCGCCGCTGGTGTATCGACCGGAGCGGCAAGCAGAGTTACACGCACCACGATGTGGAATCCACTGTCTAGCGGGCTCGCCGCGATCTGCGTAGCCATTCTTGGCCTGGCGATCTGGGCGCTCGCCCGACCTACGGGCACGGCGTCGCACACGTATGACGTTGGCCTATCGGATAGTGCGCAAATGATCCCAGACCTCCTCACGAATCTCGCCATCTCGCCGGCTGGCGACTACGTCGTGTATGTGGCGCGTCGTGATACGGTGAAGGAGTTGTGGTACCGGAGCCTGGTGACGCAGGAAGCCCGTTCCCTCCCAGGAACCGCCCACGCGTGGATGCCGGCCATCTCGCCGAGCGGGGATCGCGTCGCGTTCGTTACCGGTGACGGCTTTGCCAAGGTGGCCCCGATTGCCGGCGGAGCAGTGGTCACGCTCCAGCAAGTCAACAATCCCACCGGCATTCAGTGGACGTCGGGAACTAGGCTGCTCCTGAGTGACGGCGACGGGACCCGGCTTCACTCCGTCGGTACGGATGGGGAAAACGCGCGCACCTACGAAGTCGCTTACTGCATTCTTCCACAACCCCTGCCGGACCCCGATCGAGTCCTATGTGGCGGCGGGGGCGATCAGTTCCCCTCGGTAGTGGACCTCCGGCGTAGCTCTCAACACTATGCCGTCCTGGCCCAGTCCGGGGATCCCGGTAGGGCCGACGTGCTGCGGGGTGCGCAGTTTCGACTGATCGACGACCGATACCTCATCTACATGTCAGTGGGTGGAGACTTGCGCGGCGCCACTTTCGACCCAGAGACCTACGCGATCGGTCGCTCGGTCACACTGGTTACGGGCATTCGCCGGGAGGCCTACACCGGGGCCGGCCAGTACGACGTCGCGGCCAGCGGGACGCTCGTGTATGCGGAGGGCCCCAATGCGTCCGTCGGGCGCCTGGTTCGAGCCGTCGCCGGTGAGGTCACTCCGCTTCCGATCGAGCCTGCCTATTTCCTTCGGTTCGACAACTCACGCGACGGACGCCGGCTTGCCGCGGTTGTGGAGGGAGTGCGCGAACAGGAACTACGGGTTTACGATCTCGTCTCCGGTCGGAGCCGTGTATGGTTGCGGAACCCGTGGGTAAGCGAACCACTGTGGACACCCGACGGCGACCGATTGCTGGTGACGGTAGGCCAATACGGCTACGTGGAGTGGGTTACGGTGATGGGGTCGCCGGAAGGGACGCGTCTCGATACTCTCTTCCGTCCCACGGCGGGCCAGCAGTTCGGACCGGACTTCCTCACCTATCGCGCCGACAGTCAGGTGGTCGGGTACTTGTGGGGTCAGCCGGTGCATACGATCGTGGCTAATCTGACGGCCAATCCGCCGACGCTCGACACGATTGCTGTCAACAGCGTGTTCGGAGCGGTATCTCCCGACGGCCGCTGGCTCGCCCACCAGCCCGGCGGTCTCCAACAGATCTTCCTGTCACCTTACGCGCGAACGGACCAGCGATTCCTCGTCGCCTCGTCTGAAGGAGTATTTGGAGAGCCTCAGTGGCTGTCTGCGAACGAGTTGGTGTACTGGGAGTGCTGTACCGACTGGTATCGGGTGCGTGTGAACGCGGCGGCCGGAAACCCGGCCGGGCAGCCCGCGCTGTGGCACACCGATCAGCGCTTCGTCGACACCCCCGGCCAGTCGTATATGCTCACACCGGGCGGTGGTCTCGTGTATATGCAAGCACCCGAACGGAAGCCCGTTACGTACCTGCGCGTCATCCCGAACTGGGTCGCGCAGATGAAACGGACGGTGCATCAGGCGAATCGGTGACTGCGTTGCGGACTCGGCTCCTTTCGGTCGTGGTCAGCTGCTCCGCAATCGGGCGCGATCGAGTCCTTGAATGACGCGACCAAGCCGGTGAACGGCGAAATGGGGAACGAACGCATGGCTAACTCGGTTGCCCATCTCACCGCGGCCCTCGCGGACCGCTACGCCATCGAGCGCGAGCTCGGTGCTGGTGGGATGGCAACGGTTTACCTGGCGCAGGATCTCAAGCACGACCGCAAGGTGGCAATCAAGGTCTTGCGTCCCGAGCTCGCAGCCGTGATCGGCGCCGAACGGTTCCTCACGGAGATCAAGACCACCGCGAACCTGCAACACCCGCACATTTTGCCGCTGTTTGATTCGGGGCACGTCGACTCATTCCTTTTTTATGTCATGCCATATGTGGAGGGTGAGTCACTGCGAGACCTGCTCAACCGCGAGAAGCAGCTTGCCATCACAGAGGCCGTGCGGATCGCCACCGAAGTGGCGAGCGCGCTCGACTACGCGCACCGCCAGAACGTCATTCATCGCGACATCAAGCCGGAGAACATTCTGCTGCACGACGGCTCGGCACAGGTTGCGGATTTCGGCATTGCCTTGGCGGTGAGCAGCGCGGGTGGGACACGGTTGACCGAGACGGGGATGTCGCTCGGCACGCCGCACTACATGTCTCCGGAGCAAGCGATGGGCGAACGCGCGATCACGGCGCGCTCCGACGTCTATGCCTTGGGATGTGTGCTCTATGAGATGTTGCTCGGCGAGCCGCCATTCACCGGCCCCACAGCCCAGGCCATCGTGGCGCAGGTCGTCACCGCTGCGCCGCGGCCGCTTCGTCCGCGGCGCAACACCGTTCCGGCTCCAGTCGAGGCGGCGGTCCTGACGGCACTCGAGAAGTTGCCGGCGGATCGCTTCGCGACAGCCGCCGAGTTCGCCGAGGTTCTGGAAGGGCGGCGTCAGATAGCGGCGGTGGCTCACCGAGCTGGTTCTGCTCACAAGAGCCCCTTGCGTTCCGCGTTGCCCACCGCCGTCGCCGGGGCTGTGGTGGGAGCGCTGTTGGCGACCGGTTTTTTCCTGGTCGGGAATCGCGGGCCGCCGGAGCGGGTCGAGCGGTGGACGATCGCCTCACCACCCGAGATCGACACGATTCCGATCAATCAAGTGCTCGACATCTCACGCGACGGCACACAACTCGTCTACGTCACGGTCACCCCCGCCGGAGAGCGTGCGCTCGAGGTGCGTCAGTTAGACCGGTCCGTCGGAACTACGCTGCCCGGAACCGACGGTGCGCGCTTTCCCCGGTTCTCTCCCGATGGATCGCGCGTCGCGTTTCTTGCGCCCCCGGGGGTGGTGAGGTGGGTGAGTGTTGAGGGCGGCGCCCCGCAGACGCTCGCGGAGGCGGGGACATGGGGGCTGTGCTGGGGTGTCGATGGATACATCTACTTTCCCCGACCTGCCACAGGCACAGTTCCGGTTGGGATCTCACGCGTTCCGGAGCGGGGTGGGCAACCCCAAGTGCTCACGACCGTCGATTCTACCCGTGGCGAGTTCGTGCACATCTGCTCGCAGGTGCTGTCGGCGGGACGCGGATTCCTCTACGTGAACGTCTATGCTGGTGGTCTCGAGGCAGCTGAACTCACGGCCTACTCGTTCGAGACGGGACATAGCAAAGAACTGCTGCAAGCCGCGTTCGGCCAGGTCGCCCCGACCGGGCACCTTCTTTATGTGACGTTCGACGGCGTGTTGACGGCTGTGCCGTTCAACGAGAAGAGGCTCGAGTTCACAGGTCCCCCGGTCAACCTCCTGAGCAACGTCTTTCGCAACGATGACTATTCAGCCTTTGCCCTTTCACCCACCGGAATGCTGTTGTACGCAGAGATGGAGCCGAGGTTGAGCCGGTTGGCCTGGGTGGATCGCGCGGGCGTGGCGACTGGAATCGACGAGAGTCGGCCGCAGGAGTACACCGCCTTCACGCTCTCTGCGGACGGGAGTCGGATCGTTGCCGAGTTGATGCGCGACGGCGTTCCGGCCCTGTGGATCTACATGCTTCCACGAGGGCCCTGGAGCCGGCTGGGCAGCGCGGTGTCCAATACATTTGCTCGCCGCGATCGCCCGGCCTGGGATCCCAGTGGAAGAACCATCACGTTCATCAGCCCAGGCACGAGCGGTCTCGTCACTGCGTGGAGCATTGCGGCAGACGGACAGGAACCAGCGCAGGAACTGAGGCGCGTCACGTCGATCCCGGTTCAGGATGGAGAATTTTCGCCGGACGGCCAGTGGTTCGTGTACCGCCAGGGCCCCGTCGGTCCGAGCCAGCGCGACATTTTCTATACACGTCCTCATCCCGACAGCGTGGGCTACGAGTTGGCTGTGACGGAAGCCGATGAGTTCGCGCCCACACTCTCTCCAAACGGACGCTGGCTGGCGTATGTGTCGGATGCATCGGGACGCGAAGAGATCGTGGTCCAGCCGTTTCCCGGACCGGGACGCCGAACACAGGTTTCCTTTGATAACGGGTTCGAGCCACGGTGGGCGCATAGCGGTCGCGAGCTGTTCTACCGCAACGCCGCCGGCGATCTCGTCGCCGCGGACGTCACCACGGGCCCGGAGTTTTCCGTCGGTGCCCGTCGTGTTCTCTTTTCGGCCAAGCGTTTTCTCAACGATCGCAACGCCACGCTCTACGAGGTCGCGCCCGATGATCAGCGGTTTCTGTTCATCGAGCCGGTGTCCGGTGGGGACATCTCGTGGAAGCTGGTGCGTGGGTTCTTGAGCGAGGTCGAAGCGAATATGGAGAAATAGAGCATGGCGATCAGCGATCGTCTCAGTGCAGCTCTCGCGGACCGCTACGCCATCGAGCGCGAGCTTGGTGCCGGTGGGATGGCCACCGTCTATCTGGCACAGGATCTCAAGCACGAGCGCCAAGTGGCGCTCAAGGTGTTGCGGCCAGAGCTGGCCGCTGCGATTGGGCCTGACCGGTTTCTCCGCGAGATCACGACCACGGCTAACCTGCGCCATCCGCACATTCTTCCACTGTACGACTCGGGTGAGGCAGAGGGTTTCCTGTTCTACGTGATGCCCTTCGTGGAGGGCGAATCACTGCGCGACCGGTTGAACAGAGAGAAGCAATTGCCCTTGGACGACGCGCTGCGTATCGCGCGCGAGGTCGCGGACGCCTTGAGCTATGCCCACCAGCGAGGCGTGATCCATCGCGACATCAAGCCCGAGAACATTCTCCTCGAGGCGGGACACGCCGTAGTGGCCGACTTTGGGATCGCCAAGGCCGTGAGCGCTGCGGGCGGCGATCGGCTCACGGAGACTGGGCTGGCGATCGGCACACCGCTGTACATGAGCCCTGAGCAAGCGTCCGGGGAACAGGATCTCGATGGTCGCAGTGATCTCTACGCGCTGGGCTGTGTGTTGTACGAGATGCTGGCGGGACAGGCGCCGTTCACCGGCCCCACCGCGGAGAGCTTGATTCATCAGCACCTCGCTGCCGAGCCGCGTCCCATCACGCAGATCCGCCCGGCGGTGCCGGCGGAGCTGGCCGGCGTGGTGCAGCGAGCGTTGGCGAAGAACCCCGCCGATCGGTTCAATCCCGTTGCACAATTCTCCGAGGCGCTCCAGCAGAGAGCAGTGGTATCCCCGCATCCTTCGGCTCTGTCGTCGTCCCCAGCACGCCGGTGGATACCCGCACTCGCGGTCGCGGCAGCAGTGGTAGCCGTGATTGGCATTGGCGCGTTCGCCGTGCTCTCGCGGGGAGACCGAGCCGCGGGTGCCGACCTGACCTCGGTTGCGGTGCTGCCCTTCGTCGACATGAGCCCGACGGGCGACATGGAGTACTTCGGTGATGGCATGGCCGAGGAGATCTTGAACGTGCTGGCAAAGGTTCCGGGTCTCCGCGTGGCGGGTCGCACGTCGTCGTTCTCCTTCAAGAACAAGAACGCGGATCTCAGGTCGATCGGTGAGGCGCTCGGAGTGGGTACCGTGCTCGAGGGGAGTGTACGGCGTTCGGCGGAACGTGTCCGCATCACAGCGCAGCTCGTTCGCGCGGAGGACCAGTTGCATCTATGGTCGCAGACGTTCGATCGCGGTTTTGACGAAGACGTGTTTGCCGTGCAGGAAGAGATTGCGCGTGCGATTGTCGGCGCCTTGCAGGTGGAGTTGGGTGGTCGGGAAGCGCCATCGGTGGCTACCCAGCGTGGGACTGAGAGTCTAGACGCCTATAACGCGTACCTGTTGGGCCGGTTTCAGTGGAACCGGCGCACTCGCGATGGCGTGCTCGGTTCCATCAATTCGTTCGAGGAAGCGATTCGCCACGATCCTGCCTATGCGCGCGCGTATTCGGGTATCGCCGATGCGTACAGCATCGCGGGCAACTTTGGATGGAGCAAAGCGCACGACGCGTTTCCACGTGCGCGGGAGGCAGCGGATAGAGCCCTCGAGCTTGCTCCTGACCTGGCGGAAGCGCACACGTCGCTCGGGGCCATCCTGTCGTGGTACGAGTGGGATTTCGACGCGGCGACGCGGGAGTTTCAGCGAGCGATCGAGCTAGATCCCGAAAACGCCTTTGCCCATTACTGGTATGCCATTCTCCTAGACTACATCAACCGGCGGGCTGAGGCGCGGTCAGAACTCGACATTGCACTCACGCTCGATCCGTTAGCGCTCCAGATCAGAAACGGCCTCGGCAACCACTATCAATGGCATGGGGAGTTCGATGCCGCGATCCGGGAGTACCGTGGCATTCTCGCAATCGACCCCGACTTTCACAATGCGCGGCGGTGGCTGGGACTGACGTATATCGAAGCAGGTCAGCCGCTGGAAGGGCTCGCGGCGCTGGACTCGTTGCCACGGGGGTTTACCGGCGAGGAGATGGCCATCCGCGGTTGGGCCTACGCGGAGCTGGGGAGGCTCGAGGACGCTCGCGCAGCGCTGAACTCGCTTCGCAACCCCGCGTCCGTGGATATCACCTACATTGCTCGCGCGTATGTCCGAATCGGCCTGCACGACGAGGCCTTCCGCGTTCTCCGCGCTGCCTTCGAGGAGCGTTCCTACACCATCCTCCAAATCGCCGTTGCACCCATGTCCGATCCCATCCGGTCAGATCCGAGGTTCAACGAGCTGCTCCAGGACATCGGACTGCTCCGGTACTGGCAGTGAAGCACCGGTGGTGGCCATAGGCACTAGAGGGCACATTCAATCAGCAATCAGCAATCAGCAATCAACAATCAACAATCAACAATCACTCTGCACTCTGCACTCTGCACTCTCCAGGAGCCCCTATGCTTCCCCGTAGCCTCCCACTTCTCATAGCCATCCTGATCCTCACTGTCGCGACAACGCCGGCGTACTCTCAGGCCGATACCACGGAGTGGGACGTCACCGTGCCACGCGGCGCGACGCGTGAGATCGACTTCACGACACGTGAGGGGACGTGGATGTCGGTGGACGTGTCACCCGACGGGCAATGGATCGCGTTCGATCTCTTGGGACATATCTATCGACTGCCGGCTGCGGGAGGCGAGGCACAGAGCTTAACGCAGGAGAGCGGGATCGCCGTCAACTTCCACCCACGGATTTCGCCGGACGGGCAACACATCGCGTTCGTGTCCGATCGGAAAGGCCAAGCCAATCTGTGGATCATGGACGCCGATGGCAGCGAGCCACGTGCCGTGTTCACCGATCCCATCGTCCAAGTGAACTCACCAGCCTGGACTCCCGACGGCCAATACATCGTCGTGAATCGCGAGCAGGTCGGCATGCCGGGCCAACCCGGAAGCAGCGGGATTTGGATGTATCATCGCGACGGCGGGACCGGTGTCGAACTGATCGGGAACGACGAGCGGGGCGCGGCATGGCCTTCCGTCACGAGCGATGGCAGGTACATGTATTTCCACCGTTTCACCGGACCGCAAACGCCTGGCGAGTATCGGGTGGATGTGCTCCGAGGATCCCACCAACTGCGCCGCTTCGAGTTCGTCACCGGGAAGATCGTGAACATTACCGAAGGGCAGGCGCATCAGCAGGTGCGCACCTCGAGCGGTGGTGCCTACGCCGGGGAGGTTTCGCCAGACGGCCACTGGATCGCGTTCGCTCGACGGATACCCGATGGCATCCTCGTGCATAAGGGACACCGCTACGGCCCGCGCACCGCACTCTGGCTGTTGGACTTGGAGACCGGCGCGGAACGGATCCTCATGGATCCCATCGAGCCGGACATGGTGGAGACGATCAAGATACTCCGCGTCCTGCCGGGCTATGCGTGGACACCCGATGGATCTGCGATTGTCATCGCGCAGGGCGGAAAGGTGCGGCGGGTGAACGTCGAGAGCGGCGATGTCGTAACGATTCCGTTCACCGCACATGTGCGCCGGACCATTTCTCAAATGGCGCGTGCAAATCTCGACATTACCGAGGAGCCGTTCGAGGCAAAGTTTCTGCGCTGGCACACCGCCTCCCCAGACGGCCGCCAGTTGGTGTTTGTGGCGGTGCAGAAGCTGTGGATCATGGATCTACCGAACGGCGCGCCACGGCGGGTGACACCGGATGGGTTCACCCCGTTCGAGTTCTCACCGGCGTGGTCCCGGGATGGTCAGTGGATCGCGTTTACGACGTGGGAGGACGAAAACCGGGGACACGTCTGGAAGGTGCGCGCCCGTGGTGGCCAACCCGTGCGCATCACGGACGTGGCCGGCGAGTATCTCCATCCCGCGTGGAGTCCGGACGGTAGCTACCTCGCCGTGGTCCGCGGTGCAGGCGCCACGGCGCAAGGCCGCACATGGCTGTCGAACCCGTGGTACGACGTCGTGCGGGTGCCGGCAGATGGAGGGTCAGCCGTCCGGCTCGCCAAGCTCGGGAACCTCGCGGATTACCCGTTCTTCTGTGCGTTCGGACGCTGCCAGGTCAGCCGGCCGTCGTTCGGAATGGACGGCAGGATCTTTTTCGTAGACGTCGGTCCAACGGGAGACGCCCCCACGGCCCCGATGGCGCTCGTGTCCGTCAGTCGTGAGGGAGACGACCGACAGGTGCACCTCACCTTCCCGTTTGCCGACGAGATCGTCCCCTCACCAGATGGGCGTTGGGTAGCCTTCAACGAGGGTGACAACGTGTACGTCGCGGCGTTTCCATCTGCGGGCACGGGCGCCGAACCGCTCGACATCGAGAAAAGGAAGGCCAAGGTGCCGGTGACACAGGTCAGCCTAGAGGGTGGCCTGTTTCCACGGTGGCGTGACGGTTCCACACTCGAGTTCGGAAGCGGCACCCGCTATTTCACGTACCGCCCTGCCGACAAAACAGGCGATACGGTAACGGTTCGGCTCATGGTGCCGCGCGACGTGCCTACGGGCGCCGTCGCCCTCACCGGTGGCCGAATCATCACGCTCGAAAACCGGAACGTGATCGAGCGCGGGACGATCGTCGCCCGCGCTGGCCGGATAACGTGCGTGGGAGACTGCAATACGGCCGGTGTCGATCGCACGATCGACGTTACCGGGAAGACGATCATCCCGGGGTTCGTTGACATGCATGCGCATCACTATCGCGAGCACCGAGCCATTCTTCCGCGGCGCAACTTCGAGCAGGCGGTGTACCTCGCCTACGGCGTGACCACGAGCCTCGAGAACTCCTCTTGGTCACAGGAGACCTTCGCTGCTTCCGAGCTCATCGAGGCGGGCGCAGTGATGGGATCACGCACGTTTGCTACGGGTGATCCGCTCTATCGGGGCGACAGTCAGCGCAACAACGATCTCACGAGCTACGACGTGGCCAAACAAAACATCAACCGCCTGGCATCGTGGGGTGCAACCGCGCTCAAACAGTATCTCCAGCCCCGGCGCCATCAGCGGCAGTGGGTGACCGATGTTGCCCGAGAGCTCGGCCTAATGGTGACGTCCGAGAACGATGATCTTCCATACACGCTGGGCATGGTGATGGACGGGCACACGGGGTTCGAGCATCCCTTGAGCTACGGCATTCTGTACGGCGACGTGGCCAAGTTCATGGGACAAGCCGGTGTGACCTACTCTCCCACCTTTGTGGTGGGTGGAATGGGTCCCTGGAACGAGGAGTACTTTTTCCAGAATGAAGACTTGTGGAAAGATGAAAAGCTTCGCCGCTTCACTCCCTGGCGACAGCTCGTGCCGCACCTCCGCCGGAGGTGGGTCCGTCCAGAAACCGATTATAGCTTCCCGCTCATCGCACAGAGTTTGGCCGACGTCATCGCCGAAGGGGGCAACGGAGCCATTGGCTCACACGGACAGGCGCACGGGATTGCGTCGCATTGGGAAGTGTGGATGGCAGCGGCGGGATCCGATCCCATGACCGCACTCGAGATCGCCAGCCTGCGCGGCGCGCGCTTCCTCGGCGCTGAACGCCACCTCGGCTCACTCGTGGAAGGAAAGCTCGCCGATCTCATGGTGCTGGATGCCAACCCGCTCGACGATATCAAGAACACGCTCGCCATTCGGTATGTCATGAAAGGTGGTGTGATGTATGAGGGGGATACGCTGGACGAGATCTGGCCGCGCCAACGTCCGTTCGGTCCGTACTATTGGGTAGACGAAGACGCGCTGCGCGCGGATGAGCGCGGCACGGACTACTTTGACAATCGAAACTGATAGTAATCAGGTCTTTGACTATGAGACATGCCACCGTATTTGCACTCACCTCGCTTGGGGTCCTCGCTGCTCCCGCGTCCGCCCAGGATACCGCGCTTGAAGCTTTCCGGGCGAACATCGCGGCCATTCACGCCCGCGATCGCGCCGCCTATCTCTCCAGCTATCTCCAGAGTCCCGACCTAGCCCGTGTAGGATCGGCCGGCATCACCCGCGGATATGATAGCTTCGCGCGCGGTGCAGGGGAGAACTGGCCCGACACGCTCGTTGCCACGCACTTCGACGTTGTGCAGATCACACCGGACGTGGCTTACGGCGCCTATCGCTATCGCGTGGTGAGCGACGGTGCGAGCGACCGCGGCGTGAGCGAGCGCGTATTCGTGCGCACACCGGATGGATGGAAGGTTGCAGTGACCACGGTGTTCCCCACGCCAGGAGCCGCACCGCCGCCCATGGCGCTGGTTGGGGCCACACTGATAGACGGTACCGGTGCACCGCCTTTCAGAGATGTAGTTGTCATCATGCGTGATGGTAGAATCGCCTGCGTGGGCACGCGTACAACGTGCTCGATCCAGGACGATGTTCACACCATAGATGCGCGGGGTACGTGGATCATCCCAGGGCTCGTCGACGCGCACGTCCACTTCTCGCAGACCGGCTGGGTAGACGGTCGTCCAGACGCGCTCGATCTTCGTGATCAACATCCATACGAGCGCACCAGCGCCGAGCTCGCAGCAAATCCCGACCGGTTCTTCCGATCGTATCTCTGCTCCGGAGTCACGAGCGTCTACGACGTCGGCGGCTATCCGTGGACCTGGAGCCTCGAGGCTCGCACTCGCAACAGCAGCGGCGCGCCAACCGTTCGCGCTGCCGGACCGCTGCTTTCGACGGTGGACTTCTGGCTCAACCTGCCAGGCCAGCGGCAATTCATTTATATGGCGGACGAGGCGACGGTCCGGCAAGCGGTCCGGTCACACGCAGCGTTTGGCAGCGCCGCTGTCAAAGTGTGGTACATCATGCCACCCCAACCGCCGGATACGGCACGGATCTCTGCTCTTGTTCATGCGGCGGGTGATGAGGCGCGAAAGCACGATATTCCGCTGATCGTTCACGCGACGGGATTGTGGGAGGCTAAGGACGCGGTGCGGGCTGGTGCGCAGCTGCTGGTACACTCGGTGAGTCGTGAACCGATTGATGACGAGTTTCTCGAGCTCGCACGTACGACCGGCACGTTCTATACACCCACCCTACTGGTGCCGGATGGATACCGTCAGGTCGCCGACCGTTCCTTCGACCGTGATCTCCAGCCACTTAGCTGTGTGGATCCTGCAACGCATGTGAAGGTACTGGCTACCGACACCGTGGCTGTCGATCGCCGCGCTCCGACCGCGCAGCGCGAGCGAAGGCGCGAAAGCACTGCACGCCGCGTTACGGTGGCTCAGGCAAATCTCAAACGCATTCACGATGCTGGGATCCCGGTCGTGCTCGGTACGGATGCCGGGAACCCGCTGACGTTGCACGGTGCATCGGTGTTCATGGAGCTCGAGGCCATGCAGGCCTCGGGGATCTCGCCGATGGATGTGCTTGTCGCAGCGACCCACAACGGTGCCCGCGCGATGGGTCTCGATAGCACGGGCACGGTGACGCCCGGCGCAGTTGCAGATCTCGTCGTGCTCGACGCAGACCCGACCGCCGATATCGCAAACGTCAGGCGCACGGCGTTGGTGGTTCGGCGAGGCGAGATCTACACGAAGAAGGAGCTCGAGTATCGGTGAGGTGAGGAGCGGTGAGCGGTAAGCAGTAAGCAGCAGGAGCCGGAGTGACGGGCACGTCCCTTCGCGGGCTAAAGTTCGCTCGGCTCTGTCGCATCCGAGCTGGGCTCCCGCTCTCTGACCCCACTGCGGGACCTGCCCGTCACTCCGGCTCCAGTCTCTCGCAAGTCCTCGGTAATAGACAATCCGATCATCAAACCGATGAAGGCCCCACCCTGCGATCGCCACGAGCAGGATTTGGCGTAGCGCCTGGCGTGTCATGGTTCCTCCCCCTGGGAGCTGTGACGAAGGTCGGTGTGGAGCGTCAAGCAGCCGTCGAGCACCGCAAACGGAGCAGTGTCTCGTTTCAGGCCACCGGTGCGATAATTCGAGGCAACTAGATCACTCGGCACTGCTCACTCATTCCTCCCACTCTAGTCCCCTGTAACCCACCTCACAGACACATTCCTGGCGGACGCGTACTCTCTGTTCACCACGAGAATTGATTGTGTACAGCGCGCCCTTCGGTGGGAGGAGCGAACCATGCGCGTTTTAATTTTGTTTGCGTTGGGTGCTGCCGTAGCCCTCGCGGGCTGCGGCGAGAATACCGGTCCGGCGGGTAACGTGAGCATCCGTTTTGGCGTGGCTGGAAATGTTGGTGCCAGCCCGGGCAGCAACCTGCTGTCGTCCACCTCGGTTGGTGGAGCACGTCAGGGTCTGATGGTGGAGGGTGATAACGGAATACTCGATATCACCCGCATCGCCGTGATTGTCGAGGAGTTTGAGCTCGAGCCGGTGGAAGTGACGGACTGTGACGACGTCGATCCGGAGCCCGCTGGCTGCGAGGACTTCGAGATTCGCTACTTCTTCATTGATATCCCGGTGGACGGATCCGACGTGACCGTGCTCAATCGGGACGTTCCCGAAGGCATGTACGAAGAACTCGAGGTCGAGATCGACGAGCTCGAAGTAGACGACGACGATCCGGATGACCTGGCTGACGCACAGATCATCCAAGCTTTGCTGCAACAGATTCGGGACAATGAAGGGTTTCCAACATGGCCGGCCGAGGCGAGCATGGCCGTCGTCGGCACCTTTACACCAAAGGATCAAGACGGGAATCTGGGAACACCCGTGAACTTTACGACGTTTTTCCGCGCTGAGATCGAAGTAGAGCTCGAGCCGGACACACCGATTCAGATCGCCGACGGAAATGCGGTGACCGTCATGGTTGATCTTCGTCTCGACTCGTGGTTCAGGCAGGGGAGTGACGTGATCGATCTGTCGGCGCTTCAGTCGGAGGTGGTCGAGTTCGAGCTGGACGACGACGACTTTGAGCTGGAGATCGACTGAGAAGCGGTGAGCAGTAAGCAGTAAGCAGCAGGGAGCTGGTGTGACGGGCACGTCCCTTCACGGGCTAAAGTTCGCTCGGCACGTTGGCATCTGAGCCGGACGACCGCTCACTGACGCCCGCCCCGGGACCCGCCCGTCACACCAGCTCCCTGCTTGTCCCCTCGCCGCCTTGCTGAAATCGCCAGGCCTGGCGATCCTCCACGGGCATGTCCGGGCCCCCCCGACCAGCCAAATCCTTCGATCGCTCGATCGTCGAGGGCCCGATCCCCCGGGCAGTATGGAAGCTTGCCTGGCCCACCATGTTGCAAAACGTGATAGGCGGTGCGCAGGGGATCGTCGATCACGCCATGGTCGGTCACTACGTGGGCTTCACTGGGAATGCCGCGATCGGTGTCGCCTGGCAGATCTTCCTCGTCGTTATCGTGTTCATTATGTCGCTGTACACCGGGATGGGTGTGCTCGTGGCCCGTTTCGCCGGTGCGGACGACAGCGACAAGGTCAATCGGACCGTATATCAGGCGTTTCTCGCCTCGCTTGGACTCTCGCTCGGCATTATGGCACCGATCGGATGGGTGCTCTCGCCTTCACTGCTCGACCTGGTCAACGCCACGCCGGAAGTGCAGGCGGAGGCTCTGCCATATCTCCGTATCATGTTCGTCGCCAGCTTTGGCATGTTGATGTTTTTCCTGCTTGGTGGCGCACTGCGATCGGCGGGGGACGCCCGAACACCACTGCGTCTTTCGATCCTCCTCACCGTCCTCAACATCATCCTCAACGTCATCTTGATCCGCGGCCTGGGGCCGATCCCGGCATTTGGGACCGCGGGGGCGGCCCTCGGTACGGTTATCGCGGGCGCGATCGTGTCGCTCATCGCCATCTACTTGCTGTTCACCGACAAGCTCGTGGTCGTGTGGCACCGCACGATGAGCTGGCGACCCGATTTTGGAATCATTCGCGCACTGTTTCGGTTTGGATTGCCAACGGGATACCAGGGGGTGGCGATGAACGTCGCCGGTGTACTCCTGCTCCGCTTCGTTGGCTCACTCGACCGCAGCGCCGAAGCGCAGGCCGCGTACGCGGTGGGGTACACCGAACTCTTTTCCTTTATTACGTGGACCTCGGTTGGGCTCATGTCTGCCACCGCCGCCGTCGCCGGACAGAACCTCGGCGCCCGTAGGCCCGAGCGGAGCGAAGGCGCCGTTGCAGCTGCCACTCGCATCGGAATAGGGGTAGCCGTGTTCGTCGGGCTGCTGTTCTTGATTCTGCCCCGTCAACTGCTCGGGCTGTTTGGGATGGAAGACCCGGTGGTGGTTGACATCGGGAAGCAGCTACTCGCGTTCTTGAGCATTTCCGGTTTGTTCATCAGCGTGGCCTTGGTCTACACCGGTGGTCTTCAGGGAACCGGCGACACCAAGGGACCTTTCTACATCTCCGTCATCTCCCAGATCGTCGTGCCACTCGGCATGTGCGCCGTGCTCCAGGCAACCCGGGGTCTCAATCCCGTCGACATCTGGTTAGCCATCTTGCTGGGTCACTTCACACGGTGCACGCTGAGCGTCCTCCGCTTCCGTCAGGGCAAGTGGAAGGAGATCACGGTGGAGATTGAGCCGAGGCGGACGGTAGAGGCGGTCAGGAGCGAGCCGGAAGGATGGTAGGACGGACCGATTGAAGGTCTGTCGGATTGATTCCTTTCGCCCGTCCGCGAGTCCGTCTGTCCGCCCCCATGATGAAACCTCCCCTTTCAGGATCTCGTAGTATCCCGGTAGCTTGCACCCCCGGCTCTGGGCGTCCTCTGAGCCTTGTGCTGGCCGGCACCCCAACCTTGGCGACTGCGGCTCTATGGAAAAGCTCCTCAAAGACATTCGGTACGGCGGGCGGATGCTCATCAAGAACCCGGGGATAGCGCTGATCTCGGTCCTCGCGTTCACCCTGGGGATCGGGCTCACCACCACGATGTTCAGCATCGTCTACGGCGCGCTGTACCGTGGCTTGCCGTTCGAAGAGCCCCGAGAGCTGTTGCACCTCGAACGCAGCAACCTGTCTGAGGGCATCGAGTCGATGGAAGTGTCCATCCACGACTTTTTGGACTGGCGAGCGCAGCAGAAGTCGTTTGAGGACATCGCCGCTTTTTACATGCGGTCGTCCTATCTCGCTGGCTCGGAAGACAGGCCGGAGCGGTACACCGGCACGTTCATCAGCGCAAACTTTCTGAATATCCTCGGTGTCCAGCCCTTGCTGGGGCGCGGCTTTCAGCAGGGTGAGGACAGTCCCAGCGCAGAGCCCGTGATCTTGCTCGGGTATAACGTGTGGCGCGATCGGTACGGCGGGGCCAAGGACGTGATCGGCCGCACCGTCCGGTTGAACGGCGAGACGATGACCGTCGTTGGCGTCATGCCAGAAGGGTTCGAGTTCCCGATCGACAACCACCTGTGGACCCCTCTTCGCTTGAACCCGTTAGAGATCGAGCGAGGGGAGGGGATCACGCTAGAGGTGTTCGGCAGGATTCGCGACAACGTCACCATCGAGCAGGCGCACGCAGAGTTCAACGCGATTGCGCAGCGGCTCGGACTCGAGTATCCCGAGACCAATGAGGGCATCGGTGTGATCATCAAGCCGTACACCAAGGAGTTCATGGGTGAGGAGCCCGAGCAGGTCCTCCACTTCATGTTGCTCGCCGTGTTCCTCGTGCTGCTCATCGCGTGTGCCAACGTGGCCAACCTGCTGCTGTCTCGCGCCGCGGTGCGAACGAAGGAGGTTGCGATCCGCACGGCGCTGGGTGCGAGCCGTGGCCGAGTGGTGATGGGACTTCTTGCCGAATCGTTTGCGATTGCAATAGTGGGTGGCATCCTGGGCCTGGGGCTCGGTTGGGTGGGGGTCGAGCTGTTCAACTGGGCCATTGTCGATCAGGATCCGCCGTTCTGGATCGACATCAAGATCGACTTCGCCGCGGTGGTGTTTGTGCTCGGTCTGGTGGTCGTGTCGAGCGTTGTCGCGGGGATCGTTCCCGCGCTCAAGGCGTCCGGCGCCAACGTGCACGATGTGCTGAAGGACGAAAGCCGTGGCTCCTCGAGCTTACGCATTGGCAAACTGAGCAAGGGCCTCGTGGTCGTGGAGCTTGCTTTGTCGTTTGGCCTGTTGGTCTCCGCTGGCCTCATGATCAAGAGCGTCGTCAACGCGGGCAACATCGACTTCGGGTTTCGCACGGAGAGCATTTTCACCGCGCGGCTCGGACTTCCGGTTGCGGACTATCCAGACTCCCTGAGCCAAACTCAGTTCTATGACGAGCTGCAACCGCGATTGGAGTCACGATACGGCGCCGGGAACGTCACCCTCGCGCGCACGTTCCCGGGGCTTGGGAGCTTGGGGTCCCGCTTTGCGGTGGAGGGTGCGACGTACGATCGAGATCAGGACTATCCGGAGACCCGGTGGGTGCCGGTGACGCCCGGTTACTTCAGCACGTTTGCAGTGACGCTGCGGGAGGGTCGGGAGTTCACGCGCCAGGACAACGCCGATGCATTACCGGTCGCGATCGCGAACCAGAGCTTCGTCGAGACATACTTTCCAGGTGAAAGCGCGCTCGGGCGCCGGATTCGTTTGGGGGACTCGCGCTCGGAACGACCGTGGCTCACGATCGTCGGTGTGGCGCCCGACATGTATCTCGACGGACCGGAAAATGAGGAGCCCGCCGGCATTTACGTCCCGTTTCATCAGAACGCCGACGAATGGGTGGGTATCGCCGTTCACGCCACGGGAGACCCCCTGGCTATCACGCCTGAGGTCCGTGACATCGTGGCGTCGATCGATGACAATATGCCGATCTACTTCATCGACACGCTTACCGAGTCCATTCGCCAGGGCTCATGGTTCATTAGAGTCTTTGGCACGATCTTCGTGATCTTTGGTGGCGTGGCGCTTTTCCTCGCGTCGGTGGGGCTGTACGGCGTCATGGCCTTCTCGGTCGAGCAGCGCACCAAGGAAATGGGTGTGCGCATGGCGCTTGGTGCACAGGGACCGGATGTGTTGCGTCTGATCGTGCGTCAGGGGGTCGTGCAGTTGGGCGTTGGATTGGTGCTCGGTCTTGCCCTTGCGATCTTCCTCTCCCGCGGAATGGGCGTATTGCTGTTTGGTGTCGAGCCGCTGGATCCACTAACATTCCTCCTGATCATCGTCGTGCTGTCGGTTACCGGGCTGCTTGCTTCGTTCATTCCGGCGCAACGCGCAACGAGGGTAGATCCGGTCATCGCGTTGAAATACGAATAAGGATGGAAAGTTGGAAGAGCGGGAAGGTTGGAAGGACTGGAGGAATCTTCCTACAGTCCTTCACTCTTTCCATCCTTCTAACTTTCAGTCCTTCCATCGTCCTTGCCACTGGCCCCGGTCAGGCCGATACTTAAGGCACACCGCCACTCCCCTCACATCTCGAGGCTCCATGACGCATGCCGCGCGTACCTGTCCTTCTTGTGAAACATCCCTCCCTGTCGAGGCGCAGTTCTGCATGCACTGCGGCGCGTCGACCCCAACGGGTCCGGACGCGCCACCGCGAACGGCCTCGACCGGTGTGGTGGAAGTTGCGCAGGTACGGCATGCCCTCGCTGATCGATACCGCATCGAGCGTGTGCTGGGAGAAGGAGGGATGGCCACCGTTTATCTGGCCGAGGATCTCAAGCATCACCGGCAGGTGGCCGTCAAGGTCATGCGACCTGAGCTCACGGCGACGGTGGGGGCAGACCGGTTTCTGCGGGAGATCGAGATCGCCGCGCGGTTGAGCCACCCACACGTCCTCCCGGTGCACGACTCCGGTGAGGCGGACGGCTTTCTCTACTACGTGATGCCCTATGTCGAGGGCGAGTCGCTCCGCGAACGTCTGTTGCGCGAAACCCAGCTTCCTGTCGACGAAGCGGTTCGTCTGGCGCGCGAAGTGACGGAGGCACTTGCCTACGCACACGAGCGCGGGATCATCCACCGCGACGTTAAGCCTGGGAACATTTTGCTGAACGCGGGTCACGCGCTCGTGATGGACTTTGGAATTGCACGGGCGCTCGGTGGCTCGGAGGTGCTGACACAGACCGGATTGGCGGTTGGCACACCGCAGTACATGAGCCCCGAGCAGGCATCGGGTGCACGGCAGGTCGACGCGCGGGCCGACGTATATGCCGTCGGCGGTGTGCTGTATGAAATGCTGGCGGGTGAGCCACCGTTCACCGGTCCCTCCCCCCAGGCCATCCTGGCGCGCAGCCTCACCGAGCAAGCACGGCCGTTGAGGACAACGCGTGTTGGCCTATCGCCCGCAGTCGATGCGGTGGTGACGAAGGCGTTGTCGAAAAACCCTGCGGACCGGTTTCAAACTGCGACGGAGCTGGCCGACGCGCTCGGCGCGGCACTCGACCAACTGCGGGGCAGCGCCTCCGGTGTCACGCCAACCGGTGCAGCACCCATGCGCGTGGCTGCGGTGTTTGGCGTCACCGCGGCGGCCGCGCTGGCGGTGATCTACGCCGGCATGCGGCAGCTCGGTCTTCCCCCATGGGTTTTTGCTCTCGGGGTTGGGCTCGCCGCGATCGGCGTTCCAATCATGGCGGTGACGCGACACCTCGAGGCGCGCCGCATGGCCGGTGCGGAGTTGCGTGGCCTCAAACGGATCTTTACGTGGCGGAATGCCATTGGCGGTGGGGTGCTGGCACTGTTGTTCTGGGCGTTGGTGGCGACGACGATTGCCATGCGCAGACCAGCTGTTGGCGGGACGGCGGCGGCACCAGAGGTCGTTCGCCTCGCCGTCCTGCCGTTTGAGAACCAAGGTGCTGCCGAAGATGACTATTTTGCCGACGGCATCGCCGACGAGGTGCGTGGCAAGCTCCTGGCGCTTCCCGGATTCGCGGTGATCGCCCGCTCCAGCTCCGCGCAATATCGGGAGAGCACAAGGCCCATGACCGAGATCGGGCAAGAGTTGGGTGCCGATTATCTGCTCACGGCGACCGTCCGCTGGGCGAAAGGTCCCGGCGCGAGCAACCGCGTACAGTTGGTCCCCGAGCTCATCGACGTTCAAACGGGAGACGTGCGCTGGCAGCAGTCCTTCGATGCCGCGCTGACCGATGTGTTCCGTGTCCAGGCAGACATTGCTGTGCGCGTCGCCGGTGCGCTCAACATCGCGTTGGGTGCCACCGAGCAGCGTGATCTCACCGCGCGGCCAACCGCGAACCTCGCAGCGTACGACGCGTTTTTGAAAGGCGAAGAGGCGCGCCAGTCTGGGCCCGCGGGCTGGCGCTCCGCCATTGCCCTCTACGAGCAAGCGGTAGCGCTCGACTCGACGTTTGCCCTTGCGTGGGCGAGGCTGTCGCAGGTGAATTCATCGCTCTACTACGGCAGCCCGACTGCGGAAGCAGCGAACGCAGCGCAACGAGCGGCTGAGCGCACGTCGGACTTGTCACCCGACTCCCCGGAATCGCACCTGGCGCTCGCCGTGTATTACGAGAACGTGCTGTTCGATCACCCGCGCGCGCTTCAGCAGTACGCGGAAGGACTCAGGCTCGCGCCCAATCATATCGAGCTGTTGGTCGGGAGTGCTCGCGTTGAGCGGAGTCTCGGGCGGTGGGATGCAGCGCTCGACGTGCTCAAACGTGCACAGGCGCTCGATCCCCGCTCAGCCGTGGCTCACTCAGGTCTCGGCGTCGCGCTGTTGTGGCTCCGGCGGTATCCCGAAGCGCTGGCGGCGTACGAGCAAGCGCTGGCCCTCGCGCCAACGAGCATTTCCATCATCGAGGGCAAGGCCATGGTGTACCTGGCGCAGGGCGATTTGCCAGGCGCTCGTGCCGTAATCCGCGCAGCGCCAGCCGAGGTGGAACCGACCAGTCTCGTCGCCTTCGTCGCGGGTACATGGGATCTGTTCTGGCTCCTCGATGACGAGCAACAGCGCGTGCTCCTCCGCCTCTCGCCAAGCGTGTTCGGCGGTGATCGCGGTGCGTGGGGCCTGGCACTCGCTGCGACGCATTTTCTCCGCGGCGATACGGCGCGCGCGCGTGCCTACGGGGACTCGGCGCGGCTCGCGTATGCGGAGCAGCTCGAGGGTGTGCCCGACGACAACTACCTCCTCGCGCTCAACAGTGTGGCGCTCGCCTACGCGGGCCGGCGCGCCGAAGCCATCCGCGATGGCGAACGCTCGGTCGCGCTCCTTCCCATCGAGAAAGACGGGTACTCCGGTGCGTACAATCGGCACGAGCTGGCGCGGGTGTACGCCATCCTGGGGGACAAGGAGAAGACACTCGACCAGCTCGAGGCGTTGCTTGCCGTACCGTATTTTCTGTCGCCCAAGTGGCTCACAATCGACCCAACCTACACGTTCCTCAAAGGACATCCGCGCCTTGAGCGGCTGATCGCCGGCGGGTAGGCCGAGCCCACGACGTCGCCCGCAGGATCTTGCGCCGGAACTTGGAGCGCAGGAGATTTCTGCCAGCCCCACCCTGATGTAGCTGTTTCCCTTTCAGGTAGTCGAGGTGGTATGACCACTGCCGCCCGCGCCTGTCCGGCATGCCAGACGCCGCTGCCAGACCAGGCGCATTTTTGTATGCACTGCGGTGTGGCGACGCCATCAGATCCGGAAGCACCGCCGCGCACCGCGGCGACCGGGGTTGTTGAAGTGGCCCGAGTAAGTGAGGCACTGGCGGCGCGGTATCGCATCGAGCGGGTGTTGGGGGAGGGGGGGATGGCGACGGTGTACTTGGCAGAGGATGTGAAGCATCACCGGCGGGTGGCGGTCAAGGTGATGCGGCCGGATCTCGCGGCCACGGTGGGGGCAGAGCGGTTTCTCCGCGAGATCGACATCGCGGCGCAGTTGAGCCATCCGCACATCCTGCCGGTCCACGACTCAGGGGAAGAGGCGGGGGTGTTGTTCTATGTGATGCCGCACGTCGATGGTGAATCACTCCGTGAGCGGTTGGGCCGGGACCACCAGCTGCCGGTGGAAGAGGCAGTGCGGTTGGCACGCGAGATCGCCGAGGCGTTGGCGTACGCACACGAGCGCGGGATCATCCATCGTGACATCAAACCCGGCAACGTCCTGCTGAGTGCGGGGCATGCGCTCGTAATGGACTTCGGCATTGCCCGAGCTGTTGGCGGATCCAAGGTGCTGACACAGACGGGGCTGGCCGTGGGAACGCCGCAGTACATGAGCCCTGAGCAGGCCTCAGGCGCGCGGGAAGTGGATGCGCGGGCGGATGTGTACGCAGTGGGTGGGGTGTTGTATGAGATGCTCGCTGGGGAGCCACCGTTCACCGGGCCGACCCCGCAGGCGATCCTGGCGCGGAGCTTGACGGAGGATGTTCGTCCGTTGCGGGTGTCGCGGGCGGGGTTGGCGGAAGCGGTAGAGCGGGTCGTGGCGAGGGCGTTGGCGAAGAGCCCGGCTGATCGCTATCAGACGGCGGCGGAGCTAGCAGCGGCGTTGGATGGCGCATTGAATGTGGTGCGCAGTGGGGCGACGACGGCGGCGGTAGTAGGTCCTGGGGCCTCGCGGGTGGCGGCGGTGTTTGGGGTGGCGGCAGCGGGAGTGTTGGCGGTGCTGTACGGCGTGATGCAGCAGGTGGGATTGCCACCATGGGTCTTTGTGCTGGCTGTCGGGTTGGCCGCGATTGGGGCGCCCATCATGTTGGTGACGCGGCGCGTGGAGGCGCGGCGGCTGGCGGGACGGGAAGTACGCGGGCTCAAGCGGTTGTTCACCTGGCGGAACGCCATCGGGGGTGGGGTAGTGGCGCTGGCGTTCTGGGCGTCGGTGGCCACTGTGTTGGCCGTACGAGGGCCCTCATCCACCGAGCCGGGCGTGGCAGGTGAGGTGGTGCGCCTCGCGGTCCTGCCGTTTGAGAATCGAGGCGCGCCGGACGACGCGTATTTCGCAGACGGTATCGCGGACCATGTGCGCGGCAAGCTCACCGCCCTCGCAGGCTTTCAGGTCACAGCGAGGGCCAGTTCGGACCAGTACCGTGGGGTCAGCAAGCCGCTGACACAGATCGGCCGGGAGCTCGGCGTCAATTATCTGCTGAGCGCGACGGTGAGTACCGTGACAACCGGGGATGGAACGCGGCGGGTACAGGTGGTGCCGGAGTTGATCGACGTACGGACCGGATCGGCAACGTGGCATCAGGCGTTCGACGCGTCGCTCACGGATGTGTTCCAAGTGCAGGCGGACATTGCGCTCCGCGTGGTCGGTGCGCTCAACGTTGCCCTTGGCGCAACCGAGCGGCGCGCATTGACGGCACGGCCCACGGACAACCTCGCGGCATACGATGCCTACCTGAAGGGTGAGGAGGCACGCCAGTCTTCGGGTCAGACAGACCTTCGCCGCGCAATTAACCATTACGAGCAGGCCGTCGCGCTCGACTCCACGTTTTCGCTCGCCTGGGCCCGGCTATCGCAAGTGCACACGGTTTTGTACTTCACGACGCCGACGCGCGAGGCGGCCGAGGCGGCGCGACGGGCGGCCGAACGCGCCCGCGCGCTCGCGCCTGGCGCGCCAGAGAGCTACCTGGCTCTCGCCAGCTACCACCTGGATGTCCTGTTCGACCACTCGCGAGCGCGGGGGTACTACGAGGAGGGTCTTCGCGTCGCGCCCAATCACATCGACCTGCTGGTTGGGAGCGCCCATACGGAACGGAATCTGGGTCGGTGGGATTCGGCGATTGGATTGTTACGACGCGCGCAAACGCTCGATCCTCGTTCGAGCAATGCACACGGTGCCCTTGGCAACGCATTGCTCTGGCTACGCCGGTATCAAGAAGCGTTGAGGGCGGTCGACCAGGCACTGGCAATTGCACCGACGAGTGTGTCAATGCTACACACCAAGGCGATGATATACTTGGCGCAGGGCGATCTCAATGCGGGGCGCACCGTGCTCCGTGGGGCGCCGCGAGACATCGAACCCACCCGACTCGTATCGCATGTGGCGAGCGCATGGGATACGTTTTGGTTGCTCGACGACGAGCAGCAGCGCCTGCTCCTTCGATTGGCACCGGGAGCATTCGACGACGATCGTGGTGCCTGGGCTCTCGCCCTCGCCGCGACCCACTGGCTTCGCGGTGACACCACTCGCGCCCGCGCCTACGGGGACTCAGCGCAGTACGTCTACGAGGAGCAGCTGAGGGACCTTCCGGACGACAACTACCTCCTCGCCCTCAACAGCGTCGCGCTGGCGTACGCTGGCCGGCGCGGCGAGGCGATTCGCGCGGGCGAACGGTCCGTTGAGCTGCTTCCGATCGAGAAGGACGCCTACTCCGGCCCATACAACCGTTATGAACTGGCCCGGGTGTACGCCATTTTGGGAGACAAGGAAAAGACACTCGATCAACTCGAGGTGTTATTGGCGGTGCCGTACTTCGTGTCGCCGGGCTGGCTCCGGATCGATCCCACCTACGCGTTTCTCAAAGGTCATCCGCGCTTTGAGCGGTTGATCGCGGGCGGATAGGAGCGACCGGATCGCGTATCCGACGTTTCAATCGTACGTTCCACCCTCCATATGTCCCTCACGGCGTGGGTCCTCATCGGCTTGCTCGCCGGCCTTGCCTTTGGCGTAGGCATCTCGCTGGTCGAGCATCCGGCGTTGCTCGGTGTCGTAGCGGTGGCCGAACCGCTTGGCACCCTATGGGTGAACGCCATCCGCATGACAGTGATCCCGCTGGTCGTGTCGCTGTTGATCACGGGAGTGGCGTCGAGCAATGCCCGTACGGTTGGGAAGATCGGTGGTCGCGCCCTCGTGTGGTTCGTCGGCCTGGTGCTGGCGGGGGCAATACTCGCGGCAGTGGTCGCTCCACCACTCCTTGCACTTGCGCAGTTCGATACCTCGGCCATCGCTCCACTGGGCTCGACGGGTGGGCAAGTGCAGCTACCACCGTTCCGCGACTGGATCGTGGATTTCATTCCTGCGAACCCGGTGCGGGCTGCCGCCGAGGGTGCCATGCTGCCCCTCATTGTGTTCACCGCCATCGTGGCGCTCGCGGTGACACGGCTCGAACCGAGTCGTCGGGAGCCACTCGTGGGTTTCTTCGATGCGATGGCGCATGCGATGTTCGTCATTGTGAAGTGGATTCTCGCGGTCGCACCAATCGGCGTGTTCTGTCTCGTGCTTCCGCTCGCCGCGCGCACAGGCATAGACCTCGTCGGTGCGGTGGGGCACTTCCTGCTGGTCGCGTGCGTGTTAGTGATGGTTTCGCTGATTGCCCTCTATCCGATTGCCGTATTCGTGGGTGGAATCCCGCTGAGCAAATTCGTGCGGGCGTGTGCCCCGGCGCAGGCGGTGGGCTTCAGCACGCGCTCGTCGCTCGCGTCGCTTCCGGCCATGCTCGATGCTGCCGAACGCGAATTGGCTCTGCCCCCGCAGGTCACAGGTGTGGCGCTACCTGTGGCGGTGTCGGTCTTCAAGTACGCGTCGCCCGTCGCCCGGATTACGGGGACGCTGTTCGTCGCGCAGCTCTACGGTATCGATCTCAGCATTTTCGAGATCGCCGCCATCTCCGGCGCCATCGCGCTACTGAGCTTTTACTCGCCGGGGGTTCCGAGCGGCGGGTTGTTCATCATGACCCCCATCTACATGGCGTTCCAGCTACCCGTTGAAGGGATCGGACTGCTGATCGCGCTCGATTTGATCCCAGACATGTTTATTACGACGGCGAACGTGACCGCGGACATGACGGTGGCGGCGGTGGTTGGAAAGACGGAAGGTTGAAAGGTCCATCGTTCAAACGGCCTGACCTATCTAGCATTCTCCTCCTTCCTCATCCTCCTCGCCGTACGATCCCACGACGAGATTCGCTGGGCCGTCCTCGCGCATCTCGAGCACGAACAGACGGGAAAACTGCCAGTGACAGAGATCCGGTAGCTGGGGGCCGCCGAGCGCCGCGATGATCATGGGGACGGTGTTGCTGTGTCCAACGACAAGCACTGTCTCTCCCCGTGGCTGCGCTCGCACGGCATCGGTGACTGCCTGCACGTGCTCCTCGAGCCCACCGGAGACATCGGCCACCGTCGGCGTCAGGCCCCGCGGCCCGGTGACCGCTTCGGCGGTGAGTCGTGTTCTCGCCAGCGAGCTCACGATCGCCGCACCGATTTGCGTGCGGTCGAGCGCCCGCGCCAGGGCATCCGCGCGGGCGATCCCGCGTTCCGTGAGCGCTGGGTCGTTGCGCGGCTCACCGGCTGCCTCCGCGTGACGCACGAGGATCACCAGTCGCTCACTCTGCGCGAACAACGCGACAGGGCTGAATGCGACGCTCGTCCATGAGACGACCAGTGCGATAAGCAAGACCATACTGGCCCGGGGACAGGGGAAGGAGAAACGGGAAGCGAGAAGAGCCCGATGGGTCATGAGAGCTAGATCCAATGTGAGAGTCTACTTCTGTCCTATTTCTCTAACTGCTCTTTCAGCGCCGCCAACCGCTCGCCCCAAAACTCCTTCATCTCGGCGGCAGCCTCCTTGCTCGCCAGCTTCCGGTGCTGCACGGCTACCTGACTCTTTCCGGAGTCCTTGGCGGTGAACCAGCACTCGACGGAGGATCCGTCGCTCCACGTGATCCGCACCGATTTATTCTCGGTGGCTTTGCGGACGGTGAGGTCTTTGACCGGGAGCCACCGCTTCTCGAGTGCGCTTGTCACTCCATGCCCGAAACAGCTGGGCGAGGGGGAGCGGCCACCGTCTTGCTCTTCGACGCTTCGTAGCTGCCACCTCGTCGCTGACCGACATCGCGCAGCCCACGAATTCGTTCGTATCCCACCGTCACCATCTGGGCCCACCATCCGGAGACGTCGTGGTTCTCATAGATCCAATCGGCGATAGCGGAATGCGACTTCGCGGTCGCGTCCACGGCGTCGAGCGTCCGCACCCACTCCTTCCACGTCTTGCCGGTCTTGGCACGCACGGCAGTGTCGCTCATGCCGGTGAGCTCCAGGTAGATGGCCGGGACGGGATTCTTCTTTTCGAGGAGTTGGGCTCGGGCGGTGGTGTACGACTCGCCCGTCTTCTGCATGCGGCTGCGCACGAGGCGCTTGAAGTCTTTGTCCTTCGGCATCGCAACCCTCTTTGGTCAGGCCACAAGACGCTGCCCCCCAACGGCGGCGCTCTGTAGCGACCCAAAGGTGACTCGATGCCGATCCGGGAGTATGCCCCCCTTTGCCTCACGGGAACCCTCGCTGGGGGAGGGCTGACGAGGTTGGGCGTGGACCGCCGCCATCAGGAACGATGCAGCAAAGAGAATTCCTACGCAAGCACCGGAAGTGGCTGTGCTGGTCCGGGTTATGCGTGTGGAAAGACGGGGGTCGAAGGACAGAAGGAGAGAGGCTGAACGACGTCCCATCAGAGCCTGGGGTTGCGGTGGGTGGTCAAACGGCGTGTATTAGGCCTCTCGGAGGAAAGCTTCTCGTGCCACTGCAGCAGCCAGTCGATCCAAGGCGGTCTGAGCGGTCGTGTCTTACGAAGGCGCGCGGGATCGCTGCGGCGTTGCTGCTCCTGTTCGCGACCTCGTGCGCCACGGAGCAGCCGGTCGGTCCGCCTTCGGAAGATCCCATTGCCGAGAGCGGCAGGCCGATTCTGTTCACCTCGGTGCGGTTTGGAAGCTACGACGTCCTCATGATGCGCGCGGACGGTAGCGCCGCCAGATATCTCACCCAGCACGAGGCGCACGATCTCAACGCTGACTGGCATCCCGACGGACACGGACTCATCGCGTTCATGTCGAACCGCGATGGCGACTTCGAAGTGTTCGTCATGTTCGACGCTCGTCGTGGTCTGGAGCAGCTCACCCACAACACGGCGGCCGATGGTCTGCCCCGCTGGTCACCCGATGGATCGCAGATTCTGTTTACGTCCGACCGGGACGACGGCGATCGGGAGCTCTACGTGATGCGGGCAGATGGCACCGAGCAGACCCGCTTGACCTTCAATTTCGGAGACGACAGTGACGGCGGCTGGTCGCCCGATGGGTCCCAAATCGCGTTCGCGTCGGAACGGGATGGGAGACGGGAGCTCTACGTTATGCGGGCGGACGGGACCGACGTCGTCCAACTCACGACCAACGAGGCCTACGAAGGTAGGCGGGTGGTGTGGTCTCCCGATGGGAGCAGGATCGCGTATCACGCCTATCGCGAGCGCAATGCCGACATCTACGTCATCAATGCCGACGGCACGAACGAGACACGACTCACCTCTGACGCGGCCACCGATCGGTATCCCATATGGTCGCCAGATGGCCTCAGGATCGGGTTTACCAGTGATCGGGACGGCGACGATGAGATCTACGTGATGAATGCAGACGGTTCGGGCATAGTGCGTCTTACCGATAGCGTGGGACTGGACATCCTGGACTCCTGGCGTCCTCACTAACCACTCTCCAAATCAGCCACTCCCCACTCGTGCCGGGCGCCTTTGTGCGCTACGTCACACTCCCTTTACAACATGTTTTTGGGTTGCGATTCCCGGCACGGAGAGTGCGAAAAAAACAGACATCGCTAAGGAAGCTGGACCGAATGGTCCGGAGTTTTGCACGAGAGAGACGGAATCCGCCACGAAAGGGCAGGCGATGTCGTCATATCGAGTTCCCGAAGCCGATCGCGCCCGAACCTCGCATCCGGCACTCCCGGGTGTCGCTGATTTCTTCGCCGATGCGGGGAAACACACCCGTAGCGGTGACGTGCCGCTCCTCGCAGAGTGGTCTCAGTGGGCCGCTCGGCACGAGTCGCTCGACGAAGTATGGCAGTCCGCCCGGACGCCGGAACTCATGGTCTTCATGCTCGGTCACGCGGTGCGGAGGAAGTACCTCGACCGGCAAGATGCAGTGCACGATGCACTCGACCGGTTTGTGAGTTGGTGTGTGAGCTACGCTGGACTCGATGCCAGCACCGTTGCTCCAACGCGGCCACTCGCCCAGTCGTCCATCGAATGGTTTGCGCTGTCCGGTTCCTCGGGGTTTAGCCGGGCGCGGAGAGCGGCGATCATGGCAGAACGCGCGCTCGCTGGCGTGGGTGACGATCGCTCACCTCATGAGGTGCGACGGCAACGAACCGTCCAAGCGGCCATCCTCCGACTCATCATCGACAGCCCGTTCTTCCGAGCGGGTGAAACACCGACGGCGACGGAAGTCGATGATGGGGATATCACGGCGGCCATGCGAGATCTCGAGCGCGAGCCCGCCGAGCCTGGCGCGGCTGAGACCGACGTAGGCGACGAAGATGTGTACGGCACCGAGATCGTGCTGGCGCCCGCGCAGCGGGGGCCGTGGGGGTTGGTGACGCGACTGGTTGGTCCGCCGGATCCTGCCGGGGCGACGCCCTCGGAGGCCGATGCGTTGCGTCGTGCGGACGGGAGCCTGCGTCATGGCATGATCTTGCTCACGAAACGGCCGGGTGAAGATTATGTGCCCGCGGCGGAGCAGTGCTTTCGCGATGCGCTGAGCATGTTGTTGTCCGGCGTGTGCGAGGTGCACCCGAAGATGGCCTACGCGTGCGACCGAATCGGCATGGTCTGTCAGATTCAAGGCAAGGACGAGGAGGCCGAAGAGATGTATCTGCGCGCCATCGCCATTCGCGATGCCGGTGCGTGGAGTCCAACCTTGTGGGACGAAGTGACGCTCATCAACCTCGCGACACTCTACGCCGATCAGGGCAAACACGTCCTTCAGGACGCGATGCTGGAACGGCTGCAGAAGTTACGCCGAGCAGACGAGCGCTCGGGCGAGACGACCTGATCCCGGGCAGCTAACCGGTTGCGAAACGCTTAGCCGCCCGCGCACGCGCCTTTTCACGCTCGACCTCGCGATCTCGCGGTGCGGCGGTCGTCACGAGCGAGGTCATCAATTCATCCACGACACGTGCCACATCCTCAACGGCCTGTTCAAACGCTGCCTCATTGGCCTTTGACGGACGCGTGAACCCACTCACCTTGCGGACGAACTGCAGCGACGCCGCACGGATCTCTTCGTGGGTCGCCGGCGGAGCAAAGTTGTACAGCGTTCTGATGTTGCGACACATAAGCACTAAGAGGTCTAAGGTTTGAAACACTGCAGCCCACTCGCTGTTGAATCTATCACGCACGACTCACTACACACCACTCACTACTCGACCCTCAACACCTCGACTGGGCTCACCCGCCCCGCCCGCCAGGCTGGGATCACCGCCGCACCGATCCCCGTGAGCAAGAGTGTGGTGGCCGCACCAACAAGGCTCGTGGGATCGGTGGGAGCCACATCGTACAAAAAGCCGGCCAGGAGCCGGGACATCGCGAGTGACGCGGCGATTCCACCCGCCACGCCCACGGCCACTGGTACCATTCCGCGACGCACGACCACGGTGAGCACGTTGCTGGAAGTCGCGCCGAGCGCCATGCGAATACCAAACTCCGACCGACGGCGAGTCACGGCGTACGACACTACACCGTAGACTCCCACGGTCCCCAGGATGAGGCCCAGCGCGGCAAACAACATCAGGAAAAATCGCAGCCGGAGCGGCTCGGCCATCGCACCCGCCACGACCTCTTCCATGGAGCTGGCTCGCGACACTGCGACCCGTGGGTCGATGTCACGTACCAAAGCGCGAATCTGGGGGATCAGGTCCGTCGCCGCTTGTTCACGCCTCACGACCAGAACCTGGCCGTCTCCAAAAAACGCGGCCTGTGCCATCGGGACGTACATGACCGGCGGATGGTCATCGGTCACCGACACCAAGCGGGCGTCCTCCACCACGCCAACCACGGTGAGCCATTCGTGCCCGAGCGAGATGCCGGTGGCAATGCGTTTCCCGATCGGATCCTCGCCAGGCCACATGCGTCGGGCGAACGTCTCGCTGACGACTGTGACCAGCAGCGTCCCCTCGCGGTCACGCTCATCGAAACCGCGTCCCTGGCGCAGCTCGATCCCAATTGCCGTGAAGTACCCGGGCGTCACCATGCGCCAAAAGCTGTTGGGTCTCGCGGCGCCCGTCAGGTCAGGGCGGCTCTCCACCGTGACCGGACCTTGCCAGCCACCGTCGCGGATGGGCAACCGCACTACGAGGCCTGCGGAGTGCACGCCTGGGAGCGCGGTCACGCGGCGGACGGCTTCCTGAAAAAATTGGCGCTTGGCGACATCATCCATCGCCTCATCGGCGGCCATGAGATCGACGGTCACCACGCCCGAGGGCTCGATCCCGAGGTCGAGTGCTCTCAATTGGGCGACGGATCGAATCAACAGCCCCGCCCCGGTCACGAGCGTGACCGCGAGCAGAACCTCGGCGGCAACGAGGGCCGCCTGCGCGCGGCCGGTTCGTCGGGTGAGTCCGCCCTCCGTACGCTCGCCCCGCAGGTCTTCCAGGTTCCCACGGAGGAGATGACGCATGGGCACCACCGCGACGGCGATCCCGACGATGGTTGCCAGGGCAATGCCCACCGCGAACGCGATCCAGGTGAGCGAGATCGCTTCGCCGAATCCGTCCTGCAATGGCAGCATGGCGACCAACGTTTGAAACAGCACGCGTGCGAGCAGCGCACCGCCAACCCCGGCCACGGCAGCGAGAACCAGCGATTCTGTGAGGACCTGTCGGGCAATGCGGCTACCGTCGGCGCCCAGTGCTGTGCGCACCGCCATCTCACCGGTGCGGTCGGTGGTGCGTGCCAGAATCAGGGCCGCCGCATTTGCCGTCGCCATAAGCAACAGGAGTCCGACCGCCCCGAGGAGCAGGAGCACGGCGGGCCTGACGTTGCCAAACAGGTACGCGCGCATCGGTATGAGGTTCGCGTCCTTGCTCTTGTCCCAGGCGGCTGGATAGTCGAACTCCTCCCCGAGCGCAGAGGCCAGTGCTTGGAGGTCTCCTTGGAGGGCGCCGTCCGTCACGCCAGCACGAACGCGCGCGATGAGGCTGAGGGAGGCATTTCCTCGGTAGTCGTTCGAAGCAGGATCGAGCACGAGCGGTCGCCAAGCTCGGTAGTTGGGTGAGGGGAAGTAGAACCCTGGTGGCATCACGCCGATGATCGTGGTAGGAACGCCGCCGAGCAGAAGACGCTGCCCCAGAACGCTCGGATCACTTCCCATTTCCTGCTGCCACAGCGAGTGGCTGAGAATCACCACGGGTTCGGCACCTGGACGATCCTCACCGGGTTGAAAAGTCCGTCCCAGGAGCGGTCGAACACCGAGCACATCGAAGAGCTCCGCCGAGCCAACCGTGTTCATTAAGAGCGAGGTGCCCGCGTCGGCCTGGAGCGGAACCGCGTCCGTTGAGAAGGCCGCGATGTGCTCATAGGCCGTGACTCGTTCCTTGGCAAAGTCGAACTCGACGCCGCGCCAGTTGAACTCGCTCCAGAACACAACGAGTTGTTTATCGGCGGGAAAGGGGAGGGGACGCAGCATGAGGCCGTGGACCACGCTGAACAACGCCACGGTGGCTCCAATGCCGAGGGCAAGTGTGAGGATCGAAACCGCCGCGAATGCCGGATGCCGTCGAAACTGACGAAACGTGTGCACGGCGTCCGCTCCAAGGTCCTGTACCAGGCCTACGCCCCACGCCTCGCGTGCGCGTTCGCGCTCGCGCACTTCGCTACCAAACCGGCGCCGTGCCTCTACCCGGGCGTCTTCGGGGGACATCCCCTGATCCATGAGCTTCTCCGTTTCCATGGCGAGGTGGAAAGCGATCTCGTCGTCTAACTCCCGCTCCATGTTTCGGGATGTGACGAGGGCTCTGACCCGGAACCACCAATTGTCCAGCCAACGCATGGTCTTTCTCTCCTGCCTCGTTTGACTTTCCTGGCCATCCCGCCTATCCGGCCAATCCCACGTCGCCACCCATCACACGCTCAACCCCCCGCGACAGCTTCTCCCAGTGCTTTGCCTCGATACCCAGCTGTCGCTCCCCGGCTGGCGTCAACGCGTAGTAGCGAGCGCGGCGGTTGTGCTCGGTCGTTTGCCAATACGATCGAATCCACCCCTCGCGCGCCAGACGATGCAGCGAGGCGTAAAGGGATCCCTGCTGCACCCGCAACGCCTCACCCGACTTCTGTTGGATGCGCTCCGAGATCCCCCAGCCGTGCAGGGGCTCGAGCGAGAGAACCTTGAGGATCAGCATATCCAAGGTGCCTTTGATCAGATCGGGCCGTTCGCGTCCCACGACGGGACTCCTTTCGAAGGCTCCTGTCGGTAATCGAGAGGTATGTGAGATTAGATCCACGACCCGGGCAAAAGGTTGCAGGGGCCTTTCCGGAACGCCCGTGGCTGGCGATCTTTACGTTTGTACGGGCGGCTACGTGCCGTCGGCGGACCCTCGGTCGGGCACCGCCGCCGGTGGGGCCGCTCCTTCCGTTGGGGCGCGATAGCATGGCTCAGGCCGGCGCGTTACGCTTTGAGACCCGGAGTCATCCTCCACTCCGGGCACTGCCCCCGGTGCCCGTCTATCTCACACGCTTTGTCGGTCGCGAACGAGAGCTCGAGCAACTGGGGCGGCTCCTCACCTCCTGCCGCTTGCTGACGCTCACGGGGCCCGGGGGGAGCGGGAAGACCCGTCTGGCCGTCGAGCTGGTCGCGCGCGTGCCCGAGTCGGCCGATGTCGTCTGGATCGACTTGGCGCCTATCACCGCATCCACACTGTTACCACAGTACCTCGCGGGGTCCGTTGGTCTGCGTGAGGACCGTGGCCACGCGGCTGAGGACTCGTTGATCGAGTTCTTCAGGGAGCGTGAGGCTGTCGTGGTCTTGGACAATTGCGAGCATCTGATCGATGCTTGCGCGAAGCTCGTCGCGACGTTGCTTCATGGCTGCCCCAGGCTGCGAGTCGTCGCCACGAGCAGGGAGCCGCTGGGTATTACCGGAGAACAGTCCTGGCTCGTGCCTCCGCTGAGCTTGCCGGACGGTCAGCAACCGTCGCGCGCCGCTGGCTCAGAAGCCATGCAGCTCTTCGTCGAACGGGCGCAGGCCGTGTCTCCAGCGTTTGCGGTGACGGATGACACGGCAGAAGCGGTTGCCGATATCTGCAGACGGCTGGACGGTCTGCCGCTGGCGATCGAACTCGCTGCCGCCCGCGTGCGCGTTCTCACGCCGGCGCAGATTGCTCACCGCCTCGAGGACAGCTTTGAGCTGCTCGAGGGCTCACGCACGGCGGTGCCACGTCAACGGACGCTTGGCGCCACCATCGATTGGAGCTACACGCTGCTCGCCGACCGAGACCGTTCGTTGCTGCGACGGTTAGCGGTTTTTGCGTGCGGGCTTAGCCTCGATGCGGTCGAAGCGGTCTGTGGCTTTGCCCCAATCGAACGACAAGACGTGCTTCCTACCCTCTCCGCGCTCGTGGACAAGTCGATGGTGGTGAGCGAGGCACGCGGAGACAGCGTCCGGTACCGGTTGTTGGAAACCGTCCGCCAGTACCTCCTCGAGCGGCTGCGCGAAGTTGGTGAGGAGCCGACAGTGCGTGAGCGGCACGCGGCCTATTTCCTCGCGCTGGCCGAATCGTCGGCTCGGCCCATGTTCGGTGGGGCAGGGGACGAGGAGCTCGTCGCGAGGCTATCGCAGGAGCATGCGAACTTTCGGGTAGCCGCCGAGTGGTTCGGTGGCGATCCCGGGCGCGCGGACGATGCTCTGCGCATGGCGGCGGCGCTCCACTGGTTCTGGTTTGCCGGAGGTCACTTTCGAGAAGGACGCGCGACCCTCACCGCAGCCCTCAAGCAATCGGCGACCGCCGATCCGCAGCTTCGTGCCCGAGCGCTCACTGCGCTGGGTCACGTCGCCCTCTGGCAAGGCGACCACGCGGCGGTGACGAGCGCGATGAACGAGGCCGTGTCGTTGCTTCTGCAGTCGCCGGACCGTTACACGCGGGCCTATGCCATGGCCGGCCTGGGCGCTGCCCTGAGTCGCGAGGAGTCACACGATGAGGCGCTGGCGATATTGGAGGAGGCTGTCAGGATCGCCCGGTCGCTCGAGTTGGGGGTGTTGCTTCCGTTCACGCTCTACTGGTTGGGTCTCGCCGCCGAGGCACACGGACGGCTGAACCAAGCGCAAGCCTCGTTTGAGGAAGCCAATCGGCACGCGCGCGCGCTCGGGCACAAACCATCGATTGCCCACTCCCTCCACGTGCTCGGCCGGTTGGAGCGCCGGCGGGGGAACCCCGAGTCGGCCATTCAGCATCTTGCGGAGAGCCTTTCGGTGCACCAACAGACCAACGATCGCTGGGGGTTGCTCAAAGCGATGGAGGAGCTCGCCAGGGTCGCGGTGGACGTGGGTCGCGGGCAAAGTGCAGTCGAACTCATCTCGGCCGCAGATGAGCTGCGCGAGGGGCTCGGTGTCGGTATGCCGGAAACGGATCGCATCGAAATGCAGCGCCTGATGGAATCGCTACGGATCACGATGGGCCAGCCGGTGTTTGATGCTGCCGTGCAAGCCGGCCGGACGCTCACAGTAGAGAGACTCCTAGAGGATTTGCAGGAATGCTCTTCCGGTCCAGGTGTCGCGTCGCAGTTACGCGTCTTTGCGCTCGGGCCGGTGCAGATCGTGTCCGACGGGGCGATCCTGGGTTCCGAAGTATGGCGGTCAGTCCGGTCTCGCGAGTTGCTCTTGTTCCTTGCATGCCACCCGGAGGGTGCCACACGTGAGCAGATCGGCGTCACGTTCTGGCCGGAGGCCTCCGCTGCAAAGGTCCGGAACAATGTGAACGTCACGGTGCACCGGCTGCGTCAGGCACTGGGGCACCCCGACTGGATCGTCCTGGACGATGACCGCTACGTCCTTGCTCGCGGTGTCTTGACAGAGTTCGACGTGCACACGTTTGAGCGGGAGGTCGCGGCCGGGCTCCGGGATCTCCGCGCAGGACTCGGACCGGGGCGGCTGGACGCGGCGCTCTGTCTCTATCGCGGCGATTTTCTGGAGAGCGAAAGCGCCGGCGACTGGCACCTCGAGATCCGTTACCGTCTCCAGCGCGTCTACCTAGAGGCCTGCGTCGCCCTCGGAGATTGGTGGCTCGACCAGGGCAACAACCCCGAGGCGGCGGTGCGGTATCGCCGGGCGATCGCCCGCGACCCGATACATGAAAAGGCGTATCGCCGGCTCATGACCTGCCATGCGCGGCTCGGGGAGCGCGCCGAGTCACTTCGACTCTATCAGAACCTCAGCGATCGCCTGCGGTCCGAGCTGGAGGTGGAGCCGGACCCCGAAACAACTTCGCTCTTCGAACGACTGCGGACAGGCGAGGTCACTTAGGGGTCTGCTTCTCCTTACCCTCTGGTAATCACCTGGTAAGCGCCTTCCCCCCTTGGTAAGCCCCCCGTAACGGCCAACTGCCAACTTGCTCCCGCACACTGCCCCAGCTCTAGGCTGGCTCTGGGGCTGGCACATAGACGGAGGAGGCCATGTTCTCGACCAAGACGACGATGAGATCCTACAAACTCGGCAGCGGACTCGCCGGGTTCGTGACGGTTTTACTGGTCTTGACCGCTTTTCGACTTGTCCCTGCGAACGAGGCACGGACGATTGCAGTGCACGGCGGGCGGGTGAGCGTTGGCAACGGTGAGGCGCACACGTACGCGCTATTGCGGGATGGGCGTCCGATCGAGTTGGGGGTCGCCCTTTCGGCCGGGGCGCTCACCGGACTTCCGGCGGCGCATGAGGTGAGCAGGCACGGCGGGCATCCCGCGGCGGATTTCGTCCTCCGGTTGCCGGAAGTCAATGCACCGCAGCCGTTTCGCCATGTTCTACTCAACTGGAACCCTGAAGGGCACGAGCCGGATGGGATCTATCATCCGCCGCACTTCGACTTTCACTTCTATATGGTCGACGAGCACGATCGTGAGCTGATTGATCCGAACGATCCAGAATTCGCTGTCAAAGCTGCGCACTACCCGAGCCCGGCGTTCGTACCAGCGGGCTACGTGTCCCCGGAGCCGCTCGGCTTCCCCAAGATGGGGGTGCACTGGATCGATCCCGCGTCGGCTGAGTTTGTGGGTGGGGCCTTCACCAAGACGTTCATCTTTGGCACGTGGGATGGAAAGCTCATCTTTGCCGAGCCGATGGTGACGCTGGCGTACCTGAAGTCCAAGCCCAACACCACTATACCGATACCGGTGCCGTTGGAAGTCACCGAACCGGGCTGGTATCCGGGAACGTTCAGCGTGAAGTACGACCAACGGACGCGTGAGTATCGCGTCGCGCTTGGCGGTTTCGTCTGGCGAGACCGCACTGCCTCGTAAGAGCATGTGATTCAATCAGTTGCATTTCGCGCCGCGGCAGTGTCAGTTCACTGACAGCTAACCCTACTACATGCCACGGCCCCCCAACGCTATCCTTCCCGGCCCTTTCTGGGTTGGGAAGGATGACGATTTACGAGCAGCCCAATTCCTATGAGTGCGGGCCGTTTGCCCTCAAGCATGCGCTACTCACCCTGGGGATCTTCCAGAGCGAACGACGTCTCGCACTGCTGGCAGGAACAGACCGTGGGGGGACAGACGAGTCGGAGCTCGCCCGGGTGGCCGCCGTGTTCGCATGTGATCTCCCAACGGTTCGTATGGGGAATTGCGAGCGAGCTCGTCTCGCACTCATCCATCAGTTGCGGTGTGGAAATCCGGTGCTGGCCTGTATCGACCAGTGGGAGCATTGGGTATCCATCGCAAACGAGGTGGACGGACGCTTCATCATATTCGACAGCGCCACACCCGGCGTCGTCCAGACGATGGATTGGCAGGCCCTCGCGGAGCGTTGGGTCTACCGCGACGATGCTGGAAGCGGGCGCGGACATGGTGTTGAAGTCTTCGACTTGCACCCCCTCGTCCCACGCAAACCCGTCCCGGCACGTGCCAGGCTCACGCTAGACGCCGCGACGTTATTAGTGCGGGAGGATTGTTGTGAGCTACGCCGGGATTGGTCGGCCCATGCCGGTGAGTTGATCGGACTGAGCGATACCGTTGGCACGACAGACGAGGAGCGCTCCCCGGTCGCGATGGTGGATCTGGTGCGTCAGCTCAGGTACGGGAGCCGCGACCCGCGCACCCGGGCGCTCCGTGATCTCGGTCTGGTGGCCGAAGCCTACGGGCTCTCTGTGCCTAGCGAGCGACGGCAAGCCGTCGTCCGCGAGTTGGAGGGTGTCGTAGAGCGCATGTGCAAGTGAATGACAGAATAAGGCGTAAGCGGTAAGGAGTAAGGAGTGAGGATTTCTTCTTCCCCACGCCTTACTCCTTCCTGCTCTTGTCACTCCCCCCAATTCCGGTGGGAGGGGTGGGTGGGATTAGCGCCGCCTGCCCTGTTCCTTCGATTCCTTGTCACCACCCTCGTTTGGTTGGTTTTGAAGCGCCTGCGCTTCGGTGGCCTCCGCGCGCGAGACTTCGGGCTCCGTTGCGCTGGAGCATGCGCTCCCGGCCATTCCAACCGTGAACAGCAGTCCCAGCACTGCGAGCAGATTCTTCGATTTCATGATGACCTCCAGTTTCTCGGCAGCGTTTATGGCGCTGCGCCCAACTCCTGAAGGTCAAGCTAGTCCGCCGCCACCAACCGCCGATCAAGACCAACAATAGCCCGGTCAAGCGGTTGCGGCTGAAGCGGTTTTGCGAACCCTGACGTGTTACGGCGCACGAGGAGTGGTAATCGCCCCCGACGAGTAGAAAGTGTCCTTGTGCTCAGAACACCAGGCTTGGAAGTTGGCCACCGCAGTCGGATAGCGCTGTCGAGAGCGAGCAATCAGCTCTGACCACGCTTCGAGGAATGCCGAGATGCTCGTTGCGGTGTACCAGTAGATCACGTTCCACTCGTCACCCCACAAATGGAACGCCGATCCAGCGGCGAGGAGGCTGCCCTCATTCACGAGTTCCTGTGCCAGGGGTATCCACGCGGAGTCAGCGAACGCGCGGAGCTCGCCTTGCGTGCCTAGGTCGCACTTGTTCTGTGAGACCACGAGCACGCCTTGCGCAGCAGCCGCGGACGAGATGCCGAGACCAGCGACGATCAAGAGGGGGAGGACGCGGCGCATGGGAGCCTCCTCGGTCGAAGCAAGCAGTGAGAGGACCTCGGTATACGGGCCAGGGGTGACGTAGGGCGGAGCAGGCCGTCATGGCGTCGCCAACGGGGGGTCGGCGAGAATGTATGACCGAGATATCCATAGCGTAACCGCGCCCGACCGACGGTGGCAAAGTGGACCTGGCGCTTGGGGGGAGCGATCGCTACCTTTCAATAGCGTTCAACGCGCCCGGATTGGCGCGTTCAGTACCAGCGACACGACAAGGACCTGGCAGCGACGCCGGTCCTTTTTTCGTGTGTAAACGCCGTAACAGACGGCAGCCCAACGCGGGGGCACGTTCGACCGCGAGAAATGATGGACGCTCGGCAAGTCGGGTACCACCGGACTCCGACGAACATCGCAAACGCAACAGGAGTGAGTATGCGTACCCGAGGAACCGTGAAGTGGTTCAACGATCAGAAGGGCTTCGGCTTCATCACGCGTGAGGACGGTGAGAAAGACGTCTTCGTGCATCACTCGGCCATCGCCGGGACGGGATTCAAGTCCCTGCGCGAGGGAGAGAAGGTGGAGTTCGACGTGGTGCAGGGCCAGAAGGGTCCTGCGGCCCAGAACGTCAGCCCTGTGAGCTCGTAAGCCACTGCGCTGATCGCTCATCGGACGGGGCCGCTCAGGCGGCCCCGTTTCTTTTCCTGCACATGCAACCGATAGGAGTCTTGTGACCGAAGTCATCGTGGGTGATAACGATCGGGTGGAATGGGCAATCAAGCACTTCCGTCGCAAGGTCCAGCGTTCGGGAATCCTCAAGGAACTCCGGCGAAGGCGCTTCTACCTGAAGCCGAGCGACGCCAAACGGAGGAAGGCGCAGGCCGCCGAACGGAGGCGCCACCGCAATCGCAAGCGGCGATCGTAGTTAGGGACTCGTAGCCGTCAGCTCCGCCACGAGGTTCGACAACGCGACTTGCCATACGAGCGGCTTCCCGGAAAGATCGTCGCGCCGTAAGGACCGCAACGCCGCGATGTCGTCGTCGGTGATCAGGGCCTGCCCGCCTTCCGAGCTGAGCACGAGACTGGTGCGGCGAGCCAGCATTCCCTCCGCCCCGATGCGGATGGCACGGCCGTTTTGGTCCACCACCGCCCCGGTCAGCTGGAGGACGCTAACGGGCGTTTCGAGTGAGGTCAGCCATGGTACCGGCACGACGTAATCGGTCCCCAGCTCCACCTCCTTGCTCCCGCGGAGATTCTTCTGGCGCGTCCAATACTGACCGACCTCGAGCCTGAGTACGAGCGCGTGGGACACACTCGTGCGAGCGAGCGCGTCACTGAGCCACGCCACCCATTCGCGTCGCGGTCGCGCAATTGACAGGTGGAGTTGCGGAGCCCGCACATCGAAGGTCTCGTCACGCTCGCAGTCCCCTGCCGCATCCGTTTCGCACCCGAAGCGCACATCGGGGCTGCCACGAGGCTCTGCCACTGACGACGTGAGTGGGACGCTCTTGCCGAGGGCATTGAGGTACGCGTTCATCTCGGTGAGCAGCTGCCCGACCGGTGTCCCCGCCCCCTCAGCGGGATCGAACATCGCGTCCTGGGATGCACCGCGCTGGTAGGCGATGGGCAAGTGGCCCACACGTGCAAGCGCGGTCTCTAGCTGTTTCCCAGCGTAATACGGGGGGTGTGCGATGAGACGATCGCCCACGCCGCTTTGCACCGTCGATCCGGCGCAAGCACCGCTCACAGCGACAAGCGTCGCGATTGCCGTTCTCGCGATCGTCGTGTTCAACCTGCTGCGCGCACATCGGCGCGCAATATCCTCCGTGCCGCTGGCTCGAGCCGAGCGACCCACTCTCGGTAATACGCGAGCTGTGCGTATTGATCCGAAGTTGGTGGGCCGGTCCACTCGTCCATCTCGAAGTACAATCGAAACAGACGGCTCCGTAGCTCGGTGAGTAGCGGTACGATCGAGTCCGCAAGGTGCATCGTCTGACGGTGCCGCGCTTGCTGGACTTCTGGCAGGCTGTCGAGCTCCTCCTTGGCTTGACGAACGCTGTCCACCATCGGTGAGAACGGGCGAATGAGCTGCGCGACCGCGACCATGGTATCGTGCCATGCGACGATCTCGGCATGGGGCCAATCGTGCCGCGGATCGGGCTTCACCTCTACAGACTGCTCCATGACGGTCTCACCTGCCGTGAGCCGTACGAGGTAGCGACCAGGGAGAACCCAGGGCCCTGGCAGGCGGCGGGGTGGTCCAAATCCCTCATCGTCATCCTCGTCACTGGACGGCGAGACTACATCCGCGTAGCGCAGGTTCCAAGTGACGCGGTTCAGGCCGGCAGTCGTATCCGGTTCCACACGATTGACCTCCCGACCGCGGGCGTCGTGAATCGTGAGCGAGATCCCGCTGTGGGTGGTCGGGGCGCGGAGATGATAATCGATGATTGCGCCGGCCGGCGGGTTCTCACCCCGGAACGTCATATCTCCCGTGTGTCCCGTCTCGTTCGAATACCGGATTTGTGCCGCTGGCTCGAGCGTGAACAGGTGCGCGGCCGATGCGAGCGCTGCTTCGTTCAACTCCTGCAGCGCGTTGAGATGATCGAGAATCCAAATGCCCCGCCCGTGCGTGCCGAGCACGAGATCATTTTCGCGGGGCTGTATCACCAAATCGTTGAACGCCGCGGTCGGCATGTTGCCTCTCAGCTCGACCCAGTGCCGACCGCCACTTGGCGTGTAGAACAACCCGAGCTCGGTACCGAGGTACAGCACATTGGGATTGCGGAGATCCTCTCGGAGGGTCCGGGTTGCCCGGTTGGCCGGCAAATCCCCGGTGATGGACGTCCACGACTGACCGTAGTCGGCCGATCGATAGACGTAATTCGCGTAGTCGTCGTTACGGTGGTTGTCGATCACCAAATACACGGTGCCGGCCGCAAACCGGGATGGCTCGAGGCCATTGATCCACGCCGACCGAGGTGCACCAGGTACGCGGCCGATCACGTTGGTCCATGTCCTGCCGTCGTCTCGCGAGACGTGGAGGTTCCCATCGTCCGTCCCCACGTACAGCACTCCTGGTTGGAGAGGTGACTCAGCGATCGCAGTGAGTGTTGGGTAGTACGGGATTCCGTCATCCAAAGACGGTGTCGAGTCCTGAGCTCGCCGTCCCATGATCGTGAGTTCGCGTCGGTTGACGCCTGTCGTCAAATCGCCGAGCGAGACCCACGAATCACCCCGATCGGTGCTCTTCCAGAGCCGATTGGTTCCGGCGTACAACGTGTTGTGGTCGTGTGGTGAGATGATGTACGGTCCATCCCAATTCGCAGGAGCCATGGCGTTGCCGAGTTCGGGCTCTGGCTCTCCAGGTCCCCACGCATCCCAATTCCGTCTCGCGGCGATCGCGCCCCGCGGATCGCCGGGCCGAATGTCCTTCGCTTCTCGCGTGATGAGATCGACGCGAGTAAGACCGAGGTATTGCGACTCGACGTAGACGGTGCGTTGGTCCACCGTGTCAGGGCGGACTTGAAAACCGTCACCACCGCCCAGCTTGAACCAGTCTTCGAAACGAACTCCGGCCGTAAGGTACGTCGCGGAGGGTCCCATCCACGTTCCGTTGTCCTGCAGGCCACCGTACACCCAGTACGGGTCTCGATTGTCCACGGAAACGCGGTAGAACTGACTGATAGGCAAGTTGGTGACGAACAGCCAGGTCTTTGCACGATCGTAGGAGATCCCCAGCCCGCCGTCATCACCTTTGATCACGTGACGAGAGTCCGTGGGATTCACCCACAGGATGCGGTCATCGCCGTGCAGGGACTGCCGCGCTCGCGTGAAGGTCTTGCCGCCGTCATCCGAGAAGGAAAACGAGTTCTGCATGTAGATGCGCTGGTCGTCGTTCGGATCGACCAGGGGTTGACTCGCGTACATTGGTCGCGGGTTCCAATCGCTCATGTGTTCCCACGTCTCGCCTCGGTCCTCGGATCGATAGACCCCGGCTGCGCGTTCCGTGTAGCGCGTGGATGCGTTGTAACGATATCCTTGCTCGACGGAGACGTAGACGATCCGTGGGTCCTTGCGATAGATCGAGATTCCTATCCGGCCCATCTCGCCCGTCGGAAGCCCGCCTGCGAGTCTTCGCCACCGCTCGCCGCCATCAGTGGACTTCCACAGTCCACTGCCCGGACCGCCCCCATCGAACCCATAGGGTTTGCGCATCCGTTGGTAGGAGGCCGCGTACACGATTGTAGGGTCAGCGGGGTCAATGGCGACGTCGACCACGCCGGTCAGCGTGTCGAGAGCGAGCACTCGACGCCACGTCTCGCCGCCATCCGTAGTCTTGTAGAGTCCGCGTTCGGCGTTCGGCCCCCAGAGGTGCCCCATAGCGGCGACGAACACCGTGTTGGGATCCGTCGGATGGATCGCGATCCGCCCCACGTGATGACTGTTCCGCAACCCGACATGGCGCCAGGTCGACCCGCCATCGATGGACTTGTAGACGCCGTCCCCCCAGCTGCTCGACTGGCGGTTGGCACGCTCACCAGTGCCCACCCAGACGACCGCGGTATCGAGTTGGCTCACCGCAATCGCACCAACAGAATGGGTTCCCTCGTTCTGGAAAACCGGTTTGTACGTGATCCCGTTATTCACCGTCTTCCATACGCCGCCGGTTGCCGACGCGACGTAGAACGTGAAGGGATTCGCTTCCACGACCGCGAGGTCCACAACCCGTCCGCTCATGGTCACAGGACCTATCGTCCGGAAATAGAGGTTGGCGAGCGTTTCCGAGGTGATTTGTTGTGCGGCGAGTGGGGACGCAGCAATCACGAGAACGAGTGACAAGCAGCGCGTAGACGTCATAAGCAAGGTGAGTGGTTGAGTTGTGTGTGGTGACTGAGACCTCATCCTGCCGATCCCGCCCTCAGTCCATCCTCAGCGTCTTGGCGATAAACTGGGCATTGGACGGCGTTCCGGAGAGCTGACTGAGGAGCTCTTTCATCGCATCGACCGGTGATTCTCGCGGCAGCCGCCGCCGCAGCAAGCGGGACACTTCGAGCGCTTGAGTGGACAGTAGCAGCTCTTCGCGGCGGGTTGCGGACGCATTGAGATCGATGGCGGGGAAGATCCGGCGGTCGGCCAACTCGCGGTTGAGCACGAGCTCGCTGTTCCCCGTTCCCTTGAACTCCTCGAAAATTACCTGGTCCATGAGCGAGCCGGTGTCGATGAGCGCGGTACCGATGATGGTGAGCGATCCTCCGCCTTGGGATGTGTCAATGGCCCGCGCACTACCCAAGAATCGCTTGGGTTCCTCCAAGGCTCCGGCGTCGAGTCCGCCCGACAACGTCTTGCCGGTTCCCCGAACCACGGTGTTGAAAGCCCGAGCGAGTCGCGTGATGGAGTCGAGGATGATGATCACATCCTGCCCTAACTCCACCCTTCGTCGCGCGCGTTCGAGCGTGAGCTGCGCGATCTGTGTATGCCGCTCGGCAGGAAAGTCGAAGCTCGAGGCCACGACCTCGCCAAAGCCACACGACTCCATCTCCGTGACCTCTTCCGGGCGCTCGTCGACGAGCAGAATCAGCAATGTGGCTTCCGGGTAGTTCTCGACGATTCCCTGCGCGATCGCCTCGAGCACCATCGTTTTTCCGGTTTTTGCCGGGGCGACGATCAAGGCTCGTTGGCCGAGCCCAAATGGGCACATCAGATCGATGACGCGGTTCGTGTAGTCCGGTTGGCCAGACCGCTTGAGGCCGCACTCCAAGACAAGTTGGGTATTGGGGTGGACGGCACTTCGGCGGTGAAAGTCGGGTCGGTGGTTCAGGTCGGCAGGGGGCTGACCATTGACCTCCTTGAGGCTTCTGAGCGGTGGACTCTTGCCGCGGCCCGGTGACTTCCCGACCTCGCCGACGATCTCGTCTCCCGTCCGCAGTCCAAATTGCCGGACTAGCTTCTGGGGGACGTAGATGTCGTCGGGAGACGGCAGGTAACTGGCGTCACGCCGGCGAATGAATCCGGCGCCCTTCTCCGTGAGCTGGAGTACTCCTAGCAAAACATGTCCATGCGGTTTGAATGCGTTGTGTCGGTAGGCGGGACAACGCGGCTCACCACCCTTGTACAATCTCCCCCATGGGACGGGCCCTTGCAAGGGCGACACCGTGTCTCGCCTGTCGAGCAGCAAGTCTCGCGACGGGTCCCTCGGGTCCGTATTTTGGGCAAGTTCAGCCTCGTGTTCCGACGGCGCCATCGGTGACGCGGTACGCAGAGGTCGCATTTCACAACAAGATGCAGCAACGGCAGAGTCCCGTTACGTGCCATCTCCAACGACCACGTCCGCCTGGCGGCGATATGCGTTGCCGCTGGCCGCCACGGTGGTCCTGTTGATCGTCAGCGTGCCCGCGCTCCGGCTCATCACTGTTTCCGATCGGCGAGAGCTGGATCCCGCGGGTGCAGAGCCATCCGGCGAGGCGGTCTGGCAAGAGCGCCAGTGGTCACCCACAAGGGCGGACCAACTTTCTGAGAGTCACTTGACGTTCCGGCTGGGAGTGCGGGCGTTCGATCTCGAGCGAGCCCTGTTGTACGGTGATCTCGCCCGAGCCGAGCAGTTCGTCGGCGAGATGCAGCAATGGCTGCGGGAAATCCCGCTCTCCCAACCGATCGAGGCCCAATACAGCGCGCTTCGTGATCGCATCGTAGAGGGCCGCGCCGGAGCCGAACTCGGTGAGCAGGCTGCGAGACTCTCTCGGTCGATGGAAGAGTATCTCGGCTCTTACTCGAGCTTTGGGAAGTGGTGCGCGGCAGCGCAGTTTGCCGCGAGGGCGCGAGAGCGGTTCTTCTTCGAGTCGGCCTACTCCGCGCGCGAGCTGCGTCGCATCGGCGAGCAGGGGTTTCCCGCGGCCGATCGTGAGGCCGTTGGTCGAATCGTCACGATCGTCAGAGGCGGCATGGATGATCCGGCGTTCGCGGAGCTGCAGGAAGTGATTGAAGCCCTCATCGAGCGGAACGCCGGGTGATCGTGGCCAAAGCCATCGAGGAAGCAGCTGTGAGAAGCGTGCCATGATGCGAAAGGTTGCGCTGGCGATGTTCGCGGGCATGGTGGGGTGGCTCCCCCAAGGGGCGGTTGCCCAAGAGCCAATCCAGATTCCAGCCGCTGAGGCAGGGAACCATGTCGGCAAGGTCGCAACAGTGTGTGGCACGGTTGCCAGCACGCGGTACGCGGACCGCACACGTGGGGAACCCACCTTTCTCAACTTCGAGCAGCCGTACCCAGATCAGGTCTTCACGGTTGTGATCTGGGGACGCCACCGTTCCAAGTTTCGCTCACCACCAGAGTTGGAGTACGAGCACCGCCACCTTTGTGTCACGGGGACCGTTCAGCTGTTCCGCGGAGCCCCCGAGATGATCATCGAGGATCCCCAAGCGATCGAGGCGGCACACCACTGAGGGCCCGGCCGGTCCGCGGCTTGCAGAAGCTCGCGGTAGACGTGTAGTACCTCCTGTCCAACGTCGATCTTTGGGGCGTCAGGATGACCGATCTCGAACAAGCCCGCGAGCTGGTGCGCGAGAGCCTCGTCGTGCTGCACCCAACGAAAGGCCTTCCCGATTACTTCCGGGCCGAGGTGAGTCTCCGTGAGGCGTTGGCATTGCTGCAGGGTTGCGAGTACCGCGCACCGTTGTTGGTGCTGGTCGCGTGCGACAACCTGGCCTGGGTGTGCGACGCCCAGGGGAAGGAGGCCGACGCGGAGACCTATTACCTACGGTCTCTGGCGCTCCAGCAGGCGGCGGGTTGGCCACCGATCGTGTGCGATGAGCTGACGCTGCTGAAGCTCGCCCAACTCTACGCTCGCCAGGGAAGACAAGCGCTGCACCGTGCGACGCTCCGCAAGATGGAACTGCAGGAGCACTGTAGCTGTCGGCGCGCCGGACCGCCGTCTGACGAAGATGCCGAACTCAATCGTGTTCGGAGCCTGCTGAAAGAAACGCTGAAACGCTGAGGCGAGGGTGGTCTTGCCACCCAGCCCGGCTCCGTCAATTCTTCCTCCGTGCGTCAGGACCGGTTTACCAGCTACCGTGGCACCGTGCTGGGCCTCGCGATTGGTGACGCGCTCGGGGCCCCGGTCGAGTTTCTCTCCTTGGCAGAAATCCGCGAGCGGTTCGGCTCTGACGGTATCGTCGATCTCAGTCCGTGGAACGATTTCCCCGCAGGAAGCTTCACGGACGACACGCAGATGTCCGTGGCCACAGCAAAGGGGCTGCTCCAAGCGCATGCCCGGAGCTCCACGCTCGACACCGGTATCGTTCGCGGCGCTGTCCACAATCAGTACGTGGCTTGGCTCCGCTCCCAGGAGGATCCCAAGGAGCGACGGGCGCCTGGCCGGACGTGTACCTCAGCGTTGCGAAGTGGGCACGCCGGGTCGATGACGCAACCGCTCAACTACAGCAAGGGGTGTGGCGGCGTCATGCGTGTCGCACCGATTGGCCTCGCACTTCGAGGTGAGCGGGCATTCGAGGTCGGCGCCGAATGCGCGGCGCTCACCCACGGCCATCCGTCGGGCTACCTCTCCGCCGGGTTTCTCGCCGAGCTGATCGCGCATCTCGCCGACGGTACGCCGCTGGAGGAGGGCGTGGCGGTGGCACTGGAGACACTGTGTCGGTGGGATCGGCACGAGGAAACGCGCGACGCACTCGACAACGCGATAGAGCTTGCGCGTGCGCGACGTCCCGTGATCGGGGCGATGGACGAGCTGGGGCGGGGCTTCGTGGGTGACGAGGCAGTGGCCATCGCCTTGTTTTGTGCACTCAGGTTTCCTGATGATTGGCGCGCGGCGACGATCGCCGCCGTCAATCACTCCGGCGACAGTGACTCGACGGGTTCCATCTGTGGGGCGATCGCAGGAGCGGCGTTGGGAGCCAAAGCCATTCCGGAGGGGTGGCTCACGGTCATCGAAGCACGTCCCGAGCTCGAGCGGCTCGCGCGGGACCTGTACCACACGTTCGGAGCTGCGGCTGATTGAGTCCCTTCCATTCGCGCGCCGTGAGACCTTCGCGCATCTTTAACCCATCCGTTCTCTCGACGCAGCAAACCGTGGGCTGAAAACCAGTCGGCGCGGCTGCGTCCGCCGTCGCTAAGGAGGTGCCACATGGCGGACCGGGTGAAGAAGGTGAACTACTGCTACACGAAGGTCTCGAATCGGGCGGGACAGGGCGAGAAAGTGCTTCGAGCGCTGCGTGATGCCGATGTGAATCTCGTGGCCTATTCGGGGTTTCCCGACAAGGGCGGCAAGTCCCAGCTCGATTTCATGCCGGAGAACATGACGGCGCTGCGACGTGTGGCTCGCCAGAACGGATGGCGACTGAGCAAAGTCAAAAAGGGGTTCGTGATCACCGGAGACGATCGGACCGGCGCCGCGCACCGTCACATCAAGAAGTTGGCCGATGCCAAGATCAACGTAACCGCCGCAAATGCCGTCATCGCCGGGAAGGACCGCTACGGTATGATTCTCTGGGTCAAGCCCAAGGACTATGCGCGGGCGGCGCGAATACTCGGAGCAAAATAAGCACTGATGCGTGAGGAGCGAGGAGGTGTGATCTCCTTGCTCCTCACTCCTGACTTCTTACTGGCGCGCACTGCTCACTGTCATCCTATGGACCCTGTCATTCCCAGTCTCCACCACGTGACCGCTACGGTCGATGGTGCACAGGACGATCTCGACTTTTACGCCCGTTTGCTCGGTCTGCGGCTCGTGAAAAAGACCGTCAACTTCGACAACCACAATGTCTACCATTTCTACTATGGTGACGAGCGGGGCACTCCGGGGACCGTGTGGACCACGTTTCCCTATCGCGGACAAGGCGTACCGGTCGGCCAGAAAGGTGCCGGGCAGATTACCACTACATCCTTCTCAGTTCCCATCGGCACTCTGGAGTTTTGGAAGGGGCGCTTGCGAGAGCGCGGGGTGGGTGCGGAAGATGCGCCACCGAGATTCGGCGAGGAATCCATCGTTTGTTTGGATCCGTCGGGACTCGTGGTCGAGCTGGTAGCGAACGATCGGGATACTCGAACCCCGTGGGCGACGAACGAAGTCGGCACGCAGGATGCCATTCGGGGTCTGCACAGCGTCACGATGGCAATCCGTTCTCCGGATGAGACGGTGCAACTACTTCGCGATGTCTTGGGCTTCCAGCTCGTCAATGAGGAGCGTGATCGGCTCCGGCTCGGTGTTGCTGGTGACGACGCTCCTGGGAAGACGCTCGAGATCGTGCGCGCGCCGGAAGCTCCGACAGCGAGGAACGGTCTCGGCACCGTGCACCACGTCGCCCTCGCGATTGCCAATGAGGAGGAGCAACTCAGAATGCGCCGCGAGCTCCTCCGCGTCGGTCTACAGGTGACAGAAGTGCGGGACCGTCAGTACTTCCGCTCGATCTACTTCCGCGTGCCAGGCGGAGTGCTCTTCGAAATCGCGACAATCCAACCAGGCTTTACCGTGGACGAGACCCTGCCGTGTCTCGGTCTGGATCTCAAATTGCCGCAATGGGAGGAACCGCGGCGAGCGACGATCGAGGCAGCGCTTCCCGAGGTCCATGTCGACTAAGCAGGCAGCGCTGCCTCCCCACGCCGGCCAACCCGTTGCGACCGCAGGCAAAGCGCTCGGCGAGAGCCAAGCCGTCATGATCATGATCCACGGCCGCAACGCCTCGCCGCGAAACGTCCTGGATCTCGTGCCCGTTCTCCAACGGCCGCGTTTCACCTATCTCGCTCCAGCCGCGGCCGGAAACACGTGGTATCCCTACAGCTTCATGGCGGAATCCGAACGAAACCAACCCGGCATCAACTCTGGGCTTTCGGTGATCAATCATCTCATAGAGGAAGCGTTGGTCCACGGCGTGCGCAAAGACCACATTGCCTTGTTGGGCTTTTCACAGGGCGCGTGCCTTGCGGCTGAGTTCGCACTGCGGCACGCCGATCGGTTTGGCGGAGTCATCATCTTCAGCGGTGGCCTAATTGGACCGCCCGGAACCGCGTGGATCCACGAAGGCGACTTTGCCGGGACACCAGTGTTCCTCGGTTGCAGTGACATCGACAGCCACGTACCCCAACAGCGGGTCGATGAGAGCGCCGAGGTGTTCGCGCAGATGGGTGCAGCGGTGACCAAGCGGATCTACCCGGGTATGGGCCACTTGGTAAACGAGGATGAGATCGCGTTCGCGCAGGCGATCATGGATCAAATCCTCTCATAGGTTCTTCCCTCGAATGTTGTGGTCTTGCTATGTCTGACGCTGACACGATCACACGGTATAACTACACGCATTTCACCCGCGCAAACGTCCTTTCGTGGCTCCGTTTTGACGAGAGCCCACCGGTTGGCAAACCTGCCCCCGACTTCCCGCTGTGGACCCTCGACGGCGGCGAGACGCGGCTCAGCGACATCTGGTCGCGACACCTCTATACGGTGGTGGAGTTTGGCAGCTTCACCTGACCGTACTGTGGGATGGCGGCGCCATCCATGAACACGCTGGCCAATCGTTATGCTGGCAAAGGGGTGGGTTCGATCTTTCTCTACACCCACGAAGCCCATCCGGGTGAGCATTGGCCACACCTCACGTCTATGACCCAGAAGCTCGAGCACGGCAAGGCACTGCGGGATGTTCTAGGGGTTACGCGTCCGATTGTGGTCGACAGTTTGGACGGGGCGTGTCATCGTTCCTACGGTACAATGCCAAACATGACCTGGATCTTTACCGAATCCGGGGTGCCTGTCTACAAGTCCGATTGGACCGATGCGCACAGCGTGGAAAACGCCATCCAATACTGCCTCGAGGTGGTCGAGCGCCGGCGTGACAAGGTGCGACTCGCCGCCTTCCGAGTCGAACGACTCGACTTCCGCACCGCAGACCGGGCCGCGTTCTTTGCCGGCCTCGAGCGCAACGGGCCCAAGGCTGTGAAGGAATTCGAAAGCTTCTCGTCAGGTGGCTAATAAGCGGAAGTGATGGGTAAAGAATCCGCACTGCTTACCCCCCACTCCTTATCGGGGTTGGAGGTGTGGCGGGGGTCGCTGCAGGACTGCCGTACACGCGAGACACTGTCGCTAAGGTGCTGCTCTCCGCGGAAGTCTCCGTTTCACATTCATCGCGGGCCATCGAGGAGGTCTGACACTTGCTACAGAGAGGGGTGACGACCTCAAGCTACACCAGCGAGGACCACCTCAGCGCCCGAGGTAGGTTTGAACGATCTGGAGATGGCGGAAGAGCGAATCCGCGAAGGAATCGCTGCCATCCGTCCCAAAGACGGACCCCCAAACTATGCACGTGCCGAGATCGCCTTGCGAGAGGCCGTGAGTTTGCTGCGCGGCACGGAAGAGGTAAACCCAGCCGTACTTGCGGTCGCGTTTGACAAGCTCGGGTGGGTGTGCGATGCGCAGGGTAGAGACGACGACGCGGAGTCCTACTACCTGAGATCGCTCGCTGCGCAGAAGGCGGCGGGGTGGCCTCCCGTGGTTTGCGACGAGCTGACCATGCTTCGCCTCGCGCAGCTTTACCGGCGCCGCGGACAGCCGGTTCTCGGGAAGGCCGTGCTCGCTCGGCTGCGTGCACAGACCAAGTGCAGCTGCAAGCGCTCACCCCAAACCTTCGCCAACGATCCCGCGGTTACTCGCGCGCTGACGCTGTACGGCTGAATTCACCCCCACCACAGACTCCACGACTGCCCAGCTCTCCGCCCCAGCGAGGGGAGCGGAGCCCGAGGCGGATCGCCGCAGCCCCCCGACACCGGTGCCGCGTGGTTACCGCAACTCACACCACAGAGCGCCTTGCCGAAATGCAACGTCTATGGTGCGGAGTGGCGGCCCGGCGTTTGCTTTTCCATCCCGTCAGACGGACTGTCGGGAGCTATCTGTGTCGCAAAATCCCAAACGACCCTTTGCATCCTTGGCCGAGGCGGAGCGGCTGATCCGGGCTGGCCGGGCCCTCCTCACTTGGGCCGGCGACGGCGACCGGCAGGGCAACTACGCCGAAGCAGAGCGCTGTTTCCGCAAAGCCCTGACGATACTGCGCGACGCCGTGGTCACCGGCCACCCGCAGCTGGCTCTGGCCTGGGATCGCTTGGGCGTGCTCTACGAGGAGCTCGAGGACCCCGAGGAGGCCGAGAGCTGCTATCTCCGGTCCCTTGCGACACAGCAAGCCGCTGGATGGGCCTCGGTGTGTGACGGGCTGACCATCAGGCGCCTGGCGCGGCTATACGGCCGCACGGGCAGACAGCGTCTGGAGTCGTTCATTCTGACCACCTGCGAGTCCCGCTCCGTTCCCCGATCCCGCCGTGGCCGTGTTGACATCATGAAACGCCCTGCCGCGCGGGCGCGTCAGCGAGAACGAGCGAACGCCGGGCAAGACGAGACACGACCCTCCAGTCCTCCCCCGCTGCCTCCGGAGTAACGAGGACTGCTGCGGATTAGCAGCAGGTACGGCGGGAGCGGTAGGAGCGGTAGGAGAAACACGAGAGGCAGGGTAGCGCGGAACGAGCTCAAGCCCCGGGGCGTGTGCCCTGGGGCTTTATATTGTGCGCCAGCCCCGGCGCGGAGCCCCCCGTCCATGTCCCAGACCTCGCTCGAGTCCGAAAAAGTTCGCAAAGTCTTTCTGATCGCGCTCGCGATCGGCATCTCCATACTCTTCTTGATGATGATTCGGCAGTTCTTGGTCTCGCTCCTGCTTGCGGCCATTCTCAGTGGAATGTTCCAGCCGTTGTACCGCTGGCTTTTCGAACGCTTCAAAGGGCGCAAGGCGGTGGCATCTGGAGTGACGATCGCCATCGTCCTGCTCGCCATCATCATCCCGCTCACGGGGTTTTTGGGTATTGTGACCGCGCAGGCCGTGCAGCTCAGCCAAACAGTGCGGCCTTGGATCGAGCAGCAGATTGCCGAGCCGAATCGCCTCGACCAAATGCTCGACAAGCTTCCGTTCGTGGAGTCGTTGAAACCGTACCGCGAACAGCTCCTGTCGAAGGTCGGCGAGCTCGTGGGGAGGATTGGCACCTTCGTTGTTGGGGTGTTGGCTGCGACTGCCCGCGGCACGGCCACCTTCTTCTTTCTCTTGTTCGTCATGCTCTACGCGATGTTCTTCTTCCTGATGGATGGAAAGCAGGTACTGAACAAGATCCTCTACTACATGCCGTTGCCGCCGAAGGACGAAAACAGAATGGTGGATAAGTTCGTGTCCGTCTCGCGCGCGACGATCAAGGGGACGCTCATCATCGGCATCGTGCAGGGCGCCCTCGCCGGGGGAGCCTTTTGGGTGGCGGGGATCGACGGCGCGGCGTTCTGGGGAACCGTGATGGCCGTTCTGTCCATCGTCCCCGGGGTGGGAGCGGCGTTGATCTGGGTCCCCGCGGTGATCTACCTCATTGCGGCTGATCGCGTGGGGGCCGGGATCGCACTCGGCATCTGGTGCACGGCGCTAGTTGGAACGGTCGACAATTTTCTTCGTCCCCGCCTCGTCGGCCGGGACACCCGGATGCCGGACTTGCTCATTCTGCTGTCGACGCTCGGGGGACTCGTCCTGTTCGGCGCAGTTGGGATTGTGATCGGGCCGATCGTGGCAGCGTTGTTCGTGACGATCTGGGAGATCTACGGCACCGTCTTCAAAGACATGCTACCGGAGGTCGAGCCCGTTCCCGCGTTGGCATCTCCCAGCGGCCCACCCGCTTCCTCAACGCGAAGGCGGCGGAGAAGGCGTGGCGGTCGAGGGCGTGGTGGTGGAAGGCGGGGGCCGAGCGACCGAGGGGCACCTCCTTCCGAGGGTGGATAGCAACCAAGCAGCCCTCAGTCCTGTCTAAACGGAAGTGTGGCGAGGGAAGGGGGGGACGGCGTTAACGATTCGAGGCGATCGCCGGTCTTCTACCGCGGGCTCGCTCCTCCACTCCTGTTGCGAGGTGGAACTTGGACGACTTTTGGAACGACATCCGATACGCTGTTCGTGCCTTCGCGCATAACCCCGTTTTTCTCTTCGTTGCCGTCCTAACGCTCGCGCTCGGCATTGGAGCCAACACAGCGGTTTTCAGCGTCGTGAACGGGGTGTTGCTGCGACCATTGCCTTACGATGATCCCGACCGCTTGACCGTCATTTGGACGAACTTCGGGCCCGACCTCCCCCAGAACTGGGTCTCGGGACCGGAGTTCGAAGAGATGCGGGAGATGAATACCCTGTTCGATGGCATCGCGGTTGTGGCACCGACGACGCTTGCGATCACCGGCGTCGGTGAGCCGGAGCAAGTCGGCGCGGCGGCGGCGTCGGGGAGCTTCTTCCAGGTGATGGGTGTCGAACCGCTGCACGGGCGACTCTTTGCAGCGGCCGACGACACGCCGTCTGCTGAGCGCGTGATGGTGCTCAGTCACGGGTTCTGGAGGCAGCGGTTTGGCGGGGACCCCGGTGCCCTCAGTCGGACGATGACTGCCAACGGGATCACCTACACCATCGTTGGTGTGCTCCCCCCCGATTTCAGAATTCGTCACCCCGATGCGCAGTTTCCGGCGCAAATCGATCTGTGGACGCCGATGGTTCCCGCGTTTGGGACCCCATACTCCGAGCTTTCCAGGGGTAGCCACTTCCTCCGGGGCTTCGGCCGACTCAAAGCCGACGTGACGTTGGCCCAGGCGCAAACCGACCTGGATCGGGTTGCCGTCCAGATGCAGGAGCGATCGCCGGATTACTATGATTTCGAGGGGTGGGGGCTCACCGTGTACTCGCTCCACGGCGATTTGGTTGAGGAGGTACGCCCCGCGCTCGTCATACTGCTGGGAGCCGTGGGCTTCGTGCTGCTCATCGCGTGCGTCAACGTAGCGAACTTACAGCTCACGAGAGCCGCCGGTCGCGAGCGAGAGATCGCCGTTCGTACCGCCTTAGGGGCAAGCCGAACGCGCTTGATCCGTCAGCTCCTTACTGAAAGTCTGATGCTCGCCACCCTCGGCGGTATCGGCGGGCTCTTGCTGGCGTTTGGGTTGGTGAGACTCGTTCTTGTCATCGCTCCTGCAAACCTGCCGTTACGTGACACGATTAGCATCGATGGTCCAGTGCTCCTGTACACATTGGGCATCGCCGTCCTCACAGGCGTGGTATTCGGCCTCGCCCCCGTTGCGTACGGGCTCAAGCAGTCAATTGTCAGCTCGCTCAAGGAAGGGGGTCGCGGCGCAACCACGGGGTTGAGTGGCAAGAAACTCCGCACGAGTCTCGTGGTTGCCGAGGTGGCTCTAGCCCTCGTGCTGCTGGTGGGTGCCGGCCTCTTGATCAAGAGTCTCAACCGGCTGCTCGATACCGACCCAGGGTATCGGACCGAACAGGTGTTGACCATGCGGATTGCGCTGCCGGCAAGCCGGTACGACGGGGAGCAGCAGCGTGTCTTCTACGACGAGCTGTTACGAAGCGTGCAAGCACTTCCCGGCGTGGCGTCTGCGGGATTGATCTCACATCTCCCGCTGAGTGGAGCGTACGCCTCGGGCACCACGAGGGTGAACGAGTCGCAGACGGTGGAGCCCGAGCACGGTGACAACTTCGCATCGATCGAGGCGGACCGGCGCTGGGTGAGCCCAGACTACTTCCAAACGATGGGCGTATCGCTCATGCGAGGGCGGACCTTTAGTCCCTTCGACGGACCGGAGGCTTCCCTGGTGGCCATCGTGGACGAAGAGTTTGTGCGACGCTTCTGGCCAACCGAGCAACCCATTGGCAAACGCGTGGCGATCAACCGCGACGACGACGGGAACTTGGTCTGGCGTGAGGTGGTCGGTGTGGTGCGCCATTCGAAGCACTACAACCTCAGCTCCGTGGGTCGGGAGCAGGTGTACTTCCCGTACCGTCAGATGCCGCTGACGACGATGTATCTCGCCATCCGCACGAGTGGCGAGCCGCTTGCACTTGCTCGGGCCGTACGCAGTGAGGTTTGGGCCATCGATCCCGATCAGCCAGTGTCGGATGTCGAGACAATGGGCGCCCGTGTCAGTGCCGCGGTTTCACAACCGCGGTTCAACCTCGCGCTGCTGGCGGCGTTCGCGGCGATCGCGCTCAGTCTGGCGGCCGTGGGGATTTACGGGGTGATCGCATACTCCGTGCGCCAGCGCACGCATGAGATTGGCGTCCGCATGGCGCTGGGCGCCACTCGGGACGCCGTGCGCGGCCTCGTGTTCAGGCAGGGGATGCGGCTCACGCTCATCGGGGTAGCGACTGGGTTGGTGGCCGCGATCGTCCTGACACGACTGTTGACGGCGCTGCTGTATGGTGTGAGCCCCGCAGACCCCATGACTTATGGCGTGGTTGTCTTGTTGCTCGCCACGGTGGCCGCCGCAGCCTGCGTGTTCCCCGCATCTCGGGCGACTCGGGTGGATCCGTTAGCCGTGCTCCGAGAGGAGTGAGAGACGGCGAGGAGGAAAGAGTGGGTGTGGTGGCGTCTCACACGCGGCGCCAGATGACGATCCCCGCGATCGCGTAGACAACGCTGACCGCCACATACGGGAGATTCAGCTGGCTGCGGAGATGCGCTTCGTTGCAATAACCAAGACGAGCAACAGGAGACGCATCACACCCCACCCGATCATCGCGGCGCACCAGATGCGGACACCCCACTTGGCCCACGACCGTCCCAACGCCAGGCCGGCCGCGGCGATGGCGCCCAAGAACAGCAATACAAACAGCGGCACATAGCTGCCGATCAGCGCATAAGTACCTGCCTTCCAGACGAAGGGAAGAAACGTCAAGACCAACCCCATTTCGAGGGCCCGACCATGATCGGCTGTGGCCCGTGTCGCGGCGAGACCCGTCACGGGAGCGCCAGACGCTTCATCACGGTCGACACGAGCTGAGTCATTGAGCGGAAGTGCGCGAGGTCCACCACGTGCACGGAGTGGACCTCGTATCTTTTGTTCTCCAAGTACCGAACAAACGCCCGACTGCCGACTTCGTCATCCTCTTCCTGATCGAAGAAGACGAAAAGGAAGTTGCGTGCACGCGAGGCCAGGCGGTTGACCTCGAGTGCCACACCGAAAACCACTGCAACCCCAGACGGTTGTCGATCGCCCCCGGACTCCGAAACTCTGAGTCGTAGTGCGCCCCGACCACGATGTATTCGTTGGTGGTCGTGGTGGCGGGGACCTCCACGGACACATTGGTCCCTCGATAGGGGGGGAGGAGCAGCTCCACGATCCCGTTGATGTTAGGTAAGCGGTAACGATGCTGTTGCGGCGTGAATCTCTGGGCGGAGAGTGCTTCCGTCAGGTAGGATGCCGCCGCCGCTCGCTCCTGCGTCGTCCAAGTCCATCCCCGCATTACCGCTCCCTTGAGTGTTCAGATTGTGGTCAAGGGCTCGCCAAAACCCAGCATGTTCCCGCTGCGATCGACCACACGAAAGTCGCGGACCCCAAAACGGACGGTCGTCGAGAGGCATGACGATCTCGGCACCTCGCGCAACGCATGCCGAGTACAACGCATCCACATTCTTTACGAGGACATAGACATAGGAAGGGTGGGTCGGTGCGAACCGATCGTCGGCGACCACGTGAATCTCGACATCGTCGCAGCGCAGCCCGGCCCGTGCGGTTGGATCTCCCCACTCCCAGTCGAGCGTAAAGCCGAGGCAGTCGACGTAGTACGAAACGTCGCGAGTGATGTCGCGGACGCGTAGGATGGGATGGACGCTGATGAGTGTGCCGCGATCAGTCCCTGGGTGGCTCATCGCCAGCCGGCCAGGACCCACCGGGCCGATTGTTTTGGGTAGCGGTACACACAGTGCGGGCCGTAGTCGAGTAGCTCGATGATAGATTCGTAGCGCGCACCGAGCCGTTCGGCGACGCGCTTTGACGGCTCGTTCTCCGGGGCGATATAACTCACCAGGGTGTCCGCGCCGACCTCAGCAAACGCATAGTCTCTCGCGCGCCGAGCGGCTTCCGTCGCGTACCCTCGACCCTGCATTTCAGGCACGAGCCAGTATCCGAGCTCGAGCTCCGGCCAACCCTCTGATTTCCACAATCCGACACCTCCCACAAAGCGGCCCGTGGCGTGCTCCTCCACGGCCCAATAGCCGTATCCGCGAAGCACCCAATGGCCGATCAGAGCCGCCATGCGCCGCCAGGCCGACTCCCGAGTAGTCTGACCACCGACAAACCGCGCCAGCTCGGGGTTCGCGTAGTACGCCGCGAACGGCTCGAAATCGGAGTCACGCCACTGTCGGAAGAGGAGACGCTTCGTGCGCACGCGGACCTCGCTCATAGGCGACTACTCCCAGAGCTCGTTCCAGCCGCGCGCAGCGGCCACCGAATGAGGTTCATCGAAGTGCACCGGTGGTTCTCCCCACCAGCTACGGTACAAACTCAACCCTACTTGAAGTCAAGGGGGAAGGCGGCGAGGGGTAACGGAGTAAGGAGCATGGGGTGAGGAATCCGGAGTATCTCGCAGCGGCGAAGGCCACGACGCCGCCCACTCCGGACTCCTTACCCCTCACTCCTCAACGATTCACAGTTGCACCGTCACGGTGTTGGAGCACGATGACGTGTTCTGCTCGCACACTTGATACGTCACCGCACCCGAGGGTGGGCTCGTGTCGACGAATGACGTTCGGTTCGTCACGGTTCGGAGGTTCGTGCCATTCCGGAGAATGTCCTGTGACGACCCGGTGGCCCCAGACCACCTGAGCACTACCCGGGTGGTCGACCCCCACCGAGCCACCTCTGTGGTGAGCGATATGGTTTGCGATGGTTCGGTAACGCTGACCATCTGCGACACCTCACCCACTGCTCCGCTGTCATCGGTGACGATGAGTGTCACGGTGTACGTGCCGGCGGAGGCATATGCTCTCGTTGGGTGTTGCGAGGTGGAGGTTCCTCCGTCGCCGAACGTCCAATTCCACTCGGTCACGGTCCCATCGCTGTCCCTGCTCTGATCGGTAAAGTCGCACGTGAGCCCGTTGCAGCTGAACACGAAGGTTGCGCTAGGTGGCTGATTCGATGCGGTAGTCACCGTGACGTCTGCCGTGCGCGCGTTCGTTGCCCCGGCGTCATCCGTCACGGTGAGCGTCACCATGTAGGTTCCAGCGTCACTGTACATGCGACTGGGATGCTGCGCGGTGGATGTCGCCCCGTCGCCAAAGTTCCAACTCCAGGAACTAACGGAGCCGTCGCTATCGGTGCTCTGATCGGTGAACGCGCACGTGAGGTCGCTGCAAGTGACGGAAAAATTTGCCGCTGGTGGTGCGTTCTCGGTGCTACCAGGTAGCCCGTGACAGTTGCCTGTCCCGGAGTCGCGGAACCCACTCCCTCCCGTAGGAACGAACTCCCAGTCATAGCCGCTTTCTCGCAGCGTCATGAGCAACACGCCGTACGTCGTGTTGTTAACCACCACGCTGTTGGCGGCGGGTGTCGAACGGATCGTACCCAGTGATGCGCCGCCGGTCCCGACTGTAAACAGGCGAATGCCCGTGACGGGGTCGGGCGTCCCGTCGCCGGCGAGGGGCGCAAACCGTTCGTAGAGATGGGCGTGTCCGGTCAGTACCACGTCGGCACCGTTGTCATAGAGCAACCGGAAGAAGTCCCGCACCCGCGAGCTCGCGGCGATGAATCCCGAGCTGTATGGCGGCCGATGCCAGTATGCGAGGGTACAGTGGGAAGGGTTTGCGGCGAGGTCGGCTTCAAGCCAACGGTACTGTGGGGATCCCACCCACACACCAATCTCGCTGTTCAGTGCGATGATGTGCCAGTCCCCGAGGTCGTAGCTGTAGTATCCCTGGCCGCGAGTCCCCGCAGCGTCGCCGAAGTAATCGTAGTACGGCGTGGCACCGGGAGTGTTGTATTCGTGGTTCCCCGGCACCGGCCGTGTGCGATCTCGATGCCGTCCCCACGTTGGGCCGTAGCAGTCGGCAAACTGCTGTGCCGTGCCGTCCTCATAGGCATTATCGCCTGTAGTGAATACGGTGCCGGGGATCGTGTCGAGGATTCCGGCAGTCGCTTCGTCGTTGTTGTTGGAACACGAGGAGATGTCTCCCGAACCGACGAACACCACTCCATCACCGTCGTGTGAACTAAAGTTCGGGCTGGGAGGACTCAAGTTGTCAGAACATGCGGCAAGGCCGAGAAGTAATCCTACAGTCCGGGCGACGACCCTACTATGAGGAACTGCCCGACGGCGTCGAACCACGTGAACCTCCGCTCAGAGGGGCGCTACCGAACTTCGGAAGTGGATCAACGCAACGTCACGCAAGTTGCACACCCATGACACGCGCCTGAACGGCGCTCGTCGTCAGCCACCGTCCGCACGCGAAGCCGTGCTGACCGTTGGGCGGGCACAGCAGAGGAACTCGAAACAACAGAAGCACTTCGCGCTATGGAAATGAGAGCGGTCCCGTCGTAACGCGGCGACCTTACGACGCTCAGGACGGTTCGTCGTAACCGCGCGACACCCGCTCTCTAAGCGCGAGGATGCAACACGTGCGGCACTCCTTTAGGGTGCGCTTCTTCGGGCGGTGCCGCAGCGCATCCACCCTCGACGTGCCCCGGTGCGATCGTCAGTGAGCAGCGCGCGGTCGCGTGGGACACGTTCGGGATCCTCCGAGGCCAGGTACGCCAACATGGCCGCCAGGGTCGCGTTGTTCATGAGATCGTCGAACACGATCTTGTCGAATGTGTCGCGGTTGGTGTGCCAGGTGTACTGGCGGTAGTCTGGGTAATGCGATTGCAGGCGAAAACCGGGAGCGCCGTGGCAGAGAAACGAGACGTGGTCGCTGCCACCAAGCTCCTGGGGACCTGGGAAGTCCAGTTTGATGTGTTGCGAGATCTCAGTGGGCAGTTGGGCCACCCAGTTTGCCAAGTGTCCCGACGCTCCTAGCAATCCCTGGGTTTGGATGTACTCAACCCGCCAGGTTCCGTTGTCCTGGTTGAACAGGACCTGGAGGTTTGCCACGATCTCCGGATGATCCTCGGTGAACGCCCGGGAGCCGATGAGACCCTGCTCCTCACCTCCCCAGTGACCAACGAGTATGGTGCGTTTTGGTCTGGGATAGGTCGCCTTGAGGATGCGCATGGCCTCGAGCATCGTCACGGTGCCGGTGGCGTTGTCGGTGGTCCCTGTGGCACCATGCCACGAATCGAGGTGAGCCGATAGCATGACATATTCATTCGGTCGCTCGGTTCCAGGGAGCTCGGCCAGCACGTTGTACATCGGCACCGTCCCGAGGTCCTCGGCTTCGGCGTCGACCCGGACTCGCGGACCCTGTTCGTTCGTTGCCAACCGATAGAGCAGCCCATAATCCTCACAGCTGAGGTCGATCGAGACGGCGCGCTCGGTGACACTTTCGAAGATCTTGTTGACCCCCCAGCCCTCCGACCAGCGGGACGTCAGGATGCCGAGGGCACCTGCATCTTCCAAGCGCGAATGTGACCGGCGGAAGCCGCCCAATGCCTCGTACCGCCTGCCCCAAGACGCGCGAGTTGCGTCCCGCTCGCTTCTCATGCGCTCGTAGGTCTCCTTGGTCGCGAGACGCTCGAGTGCTTGGGGTTCACGGCACGAGCTCTCCGGCGGGGACGCCAGGACGAATTTGCCGCGGGCGCTCGGGAGCCATGATTGCGCTTCCGCGGGCGACGTGAACTCGGGTATCGCGACGACCTCGCCCTCCACCTGACCACCCGTGCCGGGGCTCCAGGCCAATAGCTTGGCCTCGAGCGTCTGGACACGCGGCGCGAGGAGATCAATGTGAAGCACGCCCTGCTGCCATCCCCGCCACGTACCGTACTGCTCGCGACGCGCCTCGATTCCCCAGCCCGCATATGTCCCGAGCAGCCATTCCACGGCCGCGTCAAAGTTGGGCGTTCCGGAGAGTCGTGGCCCGATCGAGTCGGTGAGAACCTGCGCGAGACGTCGCGTCTGCGATCGCTCCATGCCCTCCACCCACATCTGGCGGATGAGGGTATCGTCGGTTCGAAACGTCTGCGCGATACCTTCGGTCGCTATCCCGCTGGCGAACACAAGCATGCATATCAGTCGAACGACGAACCGTTTCATGCGCTCCTCCGAGAGCAGTGCGGACCAGGTGTTGGGGTATGCTAACCGGTAGGCGGTATGGGCGGGATAGGCAGGATAGTTGATAGAACGATAGAAGGCATAGGGGAGTGGGTTCCACGCCCCACTCCCCTATGCCTTCCTTACCTAATCGGGATCATGAGATGTTCGTAGGCCGTGCCTGGGAACATGATCCACGGTCCCCCGCGTCCCGGATCTCGAGGGTACGCAATCGTGTCGAGCGGTCCGGACGGGAAGAGCATGATGTGTGGGGGAGTCCGCATCCAGCTCTGCCCCGGCGCCGGTTGCGTTGCGAAGGGATCCGTGTTGCTCGCCTCACTTCCTCCTGCGAGCATGTAACCGATACCCGCGGTCTGGAGCCTCGGCGTGGTACCGCTGAGGTATCCCTCCATGAACTTCATGCCCATGCGATCGTAACAGCTCGGATCGACATCCGGCGACACAGGCCAATCGGGAAAGCACGTCCAGCCGTTGGATCCTTGACGCAGCACTGTCGGTGTGGCGCCGGATGTCGCGGGCCAATCGACAACGGCCGCTCCGGTCGCAATCGCGCGGGGTGCCGCGGCCATCGCGTTGCCGATCTTTTCTTCTGCTGTGGTGGGTTTGCTGATCACGTTCGCGCCCATGGTCTGTTGCGCTGACGCGGACGGTCCTTCTTGGCGGGTCGGTTGCTCGGTCTGTTGTCGCGGTTGACACGCCGCGGCGGCAACGAGGCCCACGAGCACCGCCCAGCCACGCCAAACGGTCTGCATAGGCCCTCCAAGGAAGTTGCACGATCCATGATTCTATGCTGGCCGCGGCGGGGCGCAATTGGGCCCGGAAGCGGGAGAGGCGACGCCCGTGGAACGAATGTGCCGTTTCTCACAACAGCCCAAGCGGTCTCATCACATCGTGCACGGGTGGCCGGAGCCGGACCGCGCCGCATTCTGCGCGTGCTGGTGCATCACGCCGGTTCAGCCAGGCGTTCCGAGCGGTGCGAGATCACGTAAGTGTCGTACTGCCATTGCCTTTTCTGGTGAGAGCGCTCCGGCCCGTCCTTTGCGACATCGCAACCGGAGTCGTCCGTGGGATGTACCTCGATCTTCATCAGGGCCCACCCGGTCGGCCAGCACGTGGATCATATCACTTGACGTTGTTTGGAGGAGGACCCGTCGATGGCCCCGTTCCTCAAGTCGCTGCTTGGTAACGGCTCGAAGTTGGAAGAGCTTCCGGAAGCGCTCAAAGCGATTCTCAAACAGATGCAAGATGAGCGGAATCGTTTTGAAGCGCTCATAGGCAAAGCGAATGGCTCTGCCGGACAGCTCCAACAGCTGACCGGGCCGATCGACGCAGCAGAAAAAAAGGTGTCCGCAGCGGTGTCGCGCATCGAGGCAATCGAGGAGCGACTCAACGCCTTCCAACAATTCGCACCGCAGTTACAGCAGCTAATCGACGGGGCGGACGAGCTGGAAAAGACGCACCGGCGCACGGAGAAGAAGGTGGCGCACTCTGCGGAGGATGCGCAGCGCGTTCAGGGGCAAATGGAGGAGCTCGCGCACAAGGTCGACCTGGCGATGTGTCTCAAGGAAGAGCTCGGGCAATTCCTTACGCTCGAAGACCCGTTCACCAATCTCAAGTCAGATGTCGATAAGATCTCCGGTCAGGTCCGCACCCTGGGAGACGAAGTGACGCGGATGCGGGGCCGGAATGAAGAGATCCTGCAATCCCACGAAGAAGCTGCGGGCAAGATGCAGGTGTTTGACAAACAGCGGCAGGCGGTCGCCCGGTATCTCAAGGACGCCGAGGAGCGCATGGGTAAGCTGGACGCCGACCTACGCATGTTCACCGAGATTACTGAGGAGGCACGGGAGACAAAGCGCGAGTTGGGAACGCTCAAGGCGCTAGCCGACTACGTGAAGCAAAAGGTGACCGAGCTCGAGGAGCATCGCGAAGCGGTCGACCGTGCGCTCGCGCGCGCTGAAGACCTCGATAAGGTCACACGCCAGATCGAGCACGGTGCGAAGCAACAGGAGCAGCAGGCCAAGGCGCTCGATGACATGCACCGGCGTGTGGAGGCGCTGCGGAGCGAGCACGCCCAGGTCGTGGAGCGGTCCGGCGAGATCTCCGAGCAGCAGCGACAGCTCGAAGACACGTTGGGCACGTCGCAAAAGCGGCTGGCTGGAGTGCAGGAGGAGATGAACAAGACCATCGAGCGGTTCGAATTCGAGCAGGGCGGCCTCGAGGCCGTGAATCAGCGGATTGTGGATCTCCGTGGGACGCTGGCCGAGCTCGAGACCCGCTTCAAGACCGTGCACGATACCAGTCAGGCCGTCGAAGCCACGCGGGGTCGCGCCGAGGAGCTGACTACCCGGCTCGACGATCTCACCGCGAGCATTCAGGGCCTCTCCGACGAGAGCCGGCGGGCCCAAGCTCTGCGACGGGAGCTCGAAGAGGTGCAGCGGGTGGCTGGTGAGGTGCGGGGACGCATGGAACGCATCGACGAAGCACGTCCTGCCATGGAAGCTGCCCTCAAGGACGTGGAGCACCTGGGACGCAGCCACGCGATCATCAAGGATGCGCTCGATGAAGTACAACGCGGGCAGAGCGAGATCTCGCGGATGCGAGAAAGCCAGAGTGAGACGCAGAAGTGGTTGGGCGATGTGCAGGAATCGCTTGGAACGCTGCGACAGCAGGTGAGCGGCTTGCAGAAGACCCGCCCCACGGTCGACCTCATGGAGAAGCAGCTGCAGCGGATTAACGAGTCGATGTCGGCGATCGAAGCGCGGCGAGAAGCCGTCACGGAAATGCAAACCCGGCTCGCCGAGCTTACCAAGTTGGGTGGCACCTTGGACGAGCGCTCCCAGGGCCTGCGGGCACGATTGGACGAGTCCGAGGAGCGGTTCGCATCGCTGCTCCGGCAGTCGAACGAGGCGGAACGTGTCGCTAACACGATTGCGACGACCGCGATGTCCGTCGAAGAGTCGCAGCGAGGCGTGGAAGATGTCGCCAAGCGACTCCAGTCCGTCGAGGGACGTTGCGAGCGGCTCGAGACGCTTTCCGATCGCATGCAGAGCCTGCGCCAGGAGTTGGATCAGCGGCAGCACGCGATCGAGGAAGCCACACAGCACCTCGAAAAGGCGTCGAGCCTGCGCCGGGAAGCCGCCGAGGCCGCGCAGCAGCTTGGCGAGCGCACCAAGGAGCTGTCCGCAGCGCTGGCTGCAGCCGAGCAGCAAGCGGCGGACCTCGGTGCGGCTTCGTCACGCCTCGAAGATCGGTCGGAGGGATTGGCCAAGATCGAGCAGCGGCTCGATGAGTTCGAGGCTCGCCTGACCGATTGGAAACAAGCGGAGCACGAGATTCAACGGGCGCTGGAACACATTGCAGCACGGCAAAAGACCGTGGACGCGCTACAGGCCGACATCGATCGGATGGCCACGGTGGCGGAACGAACCGCGGAAGATGTACGAGCCGTGACGGCCGCCCACGGCCAAGTAGCCGACGCGAAGGCCCAGATGGACGATCTGCTGGGACGCGTCCGCAGCGTGGAGCAAGCCTCGCGGGATCTCGACGAGCGCAAGCGGCAGATGAGCGAGGCCGAGGAGCGACTGGCCAGAGCAGAAGCCCTGCTCATCGACGTGCGTTCGACCGTGGAATCACTGCAGGGTCAAAAGGTCCTTGTCGACCACGCCGTCGCAAAGGCCGGCGCGCTGCGGTCGTTGATCAAGCAAGCGGAGGGGGCCATCGAGTCCCTACAGGAGGAACGCGACGTCACCGACCGGTTCCGGTCGGCTACGGGGATCGAGGACCGCGCCGCAGGGGCGGATGGCGCAGCGTTGGAGGCGGCCGTAGACTAGCGCCCGCCCCTCGGAGAAGCGTTGCATACCGAGCCCTGGGTCGTTCCCAGGGCTCTGCCGTTCCGTCGCGTCGCGCTTTCACGACAAGCGTGCCTCGACCATCGCTGCCAGGCTCGCGCCAATACTGAGACAGGCAGTGGCCGCGGGGGACGGGGCGTTGAGCACGTGAATCGTCCGGTCGTCCTCGAGCACGTGGAAATCGTCCAGCAACCGGCCCTGTCGATCCACGGCTTGCGCACGTACACCCGAACGTCCTGAACGAAGGTCACGCCCGTCGATGTGCGGGACGAGCGCGCGCACCGCGGCGGCAAAGCGTTCTGGGCGGAGAGACCTGGTGAACTCATCAACACCAACTCGCCACCAGCGCTTAGCCAAGCGCCAGAATCCGGGATAGGTCGCCATGCCCAACGCATCGCGCGGCGAGATACTGAATCGCCCGTATCCTTCGCGGTGAAGCGAGAGGATCGCGTTTGGGCCGGCCTCCACTCGGCCGTCGATCGTCCGAGTCAGGTGGACACCGAGAAAGGGCAGAGTGGGGTGCGGTACGGGGTAGATCAGCGTCCGTACGAGATCGCGTCGGTCGGGGACGAGCTCGTAGTAATCGCCTCGGAAAGGCACGATCGCGACATCCGGCCGCACCCCGCACGCCCGCGCAACGCGGTCCGCCTGCAATCCGGCGCAGTTGATCAGCGTGCGCGCCCCCAGCTCGCCGCGGGCCGTATATACGGTGAGCCCGGAGGGGAGGTTGCCTGTCCCGAGCACTCTGGCGCCCAGCCAAATCTTTCCGCCCGCCTCCTCGAACCGACGGGCCAATGCCCGCGTGACTTGGGCAAAGTCGACGACACCGGTTTCTGCAACCCACAGCCCCGCGATGCCGACGGCAAACGGTTCGATTTCCCTGATGTCGTCCGGCGCGAGCCGCGTGATTCCCTGGAGTCCGTTCGCCCGTCCGCGTCGCTCCAGTTCGTCCAGGACCGGTATCTCCGTCTCGGTTTTCGCCAGCACCAGCTTGCCACACTGTCGATGAGGAATACCCTCCCGTTCACAGAAGCGATACAAGCTGTCGCGACCCGCGACGCAGCTTCGTGCTTTGAGGGATCCGGGAGCGTAATACAGCCCGGAGTGAATGACGCCGCTGTTGTGGCTGCTCTGATGGGGTGCGAGCCGCTGAGTGGCTTCGAGGACCACAACCGATCGGCGGCCGCGTTCGATCAGCGCGTGCGCCGTAGCAAGGCCGACGATGCCCCCGCCCACGATGGCGATATCGAATTGCGCGGTGGTCGTACGGTGCGTCCAGGAGAGCGTCGGCAAGAGGAGCGCCTCAAGGGGTGCAGAGAGCTACCGAGTCGTGATGTAGACGGACGGGTCGTTCCAATGCAGGTTTGTTGGGCCGTGCGACTCGTCCACGCTCGCGCCGGTCGCTCGCTCGGATCATACGTTAACGTGATGGATGTTTGATGCCTGAAGGTGCCACTGCAGTGCCCGGCGAACAAGATCAGCCACAGCGGTCGATGGAAACGCTCTTGCCCCCCAATGCGTGGGAGCAGTTGCACGCGTTTGTCATGGGGGCCCGCCGTGAAGCGTTGAAGGAGCACGATTGGCACCTCTACTACGACTTCGTGAAATCGTGCCACATCCATCAGGGCAACCTGCCCATCGAAGACCTGGTCCGCTTCCTGGGCGAGCAGGGTTTTGCAGCGGAGACGACCATCGAGCTGGGCTTGGTGTACGTGCACGGTCGTGCGCTGCTCGCCAGCCGTGGCCCCGAGAACCCCACCAGACCGCCCGTGCTGAAGATGCCCTAGAAAGTCGCGGCTTGGCCTTCGGCTGACCGTCAACGCATTTGCAGGGCAACATAGATCACGGAAGTCACGTCCCGTCCTTCCTAACATCCAGAGCACCTCCGCCGCACTCACCGGGGAGTCCCTGAAGCGTGACAAAGCTCACTGTCGCGGTTGTGGCATCATTAACGGCCCTCGCTTCGCTTTCCCCGGAGCGGGCCGTGGCGGTCCAGACCACCGAAGCGATGCTCGTTGCGGCCGCCCGGGCGGGCGAGACGCCTTTGATCGCATCGCTGCTGGCAGGGGGAGCCGACCCCAATGCCCCAGACGAGAGTGGGGACCTGCCCTTGGTGCTGGCGGCCGAGCAGGGTCACACGGCAGTCGTCGCCCGGCTACTCGATGCTGGGGCGTCCATTGAAGGCACCGACGATCATGGCCGCACCGCACTGATCGCCGCCTCAGGCGCTGGGCATCTGCTCACCACCCGCGCATTGCTCGACCGAGGGGCCTCGCCACACGCCCGCATGCAGTCCGGCTGGACCGCGCTGATGGCTTCTGCGCTGGGCGGCCACGCATCGGTCGTGAAGATGCTGCTCGAAGCCGGGGTGGACCCCAACGGACGGGATAAGGATGGGTGGACGGCGCTTCACGCCGCGGCGGACTCGGGACACGGCCGGGTTGCCGAGCTGTTGCTCAACGCCGGTGCCGACCCAAGTGTGCACGGCCCGAGTGGCTCCACCGCCTTGATCGCCGCTGCGTGGAGCGGACGGACGGAGGTCGTGCGCCTCTTGTTACACCATGGTGCCGACGCCCGTGCGGTGGACTCGGCTGGTGGAAGTGCGTTGGTGTACGCGGCGATCGACGGCTACCTGGAGACGATGGCGATCCTGCTCCACGCGGTTGGTCCGGAGCATCAGCAGGCGAACGAGGCGTTGCTGTTGGCCTCGCTGGACGGTTTGACACCGGTTGTCTCTGGCCTGCTGACAGGCGGGGTAGACGCCAACTTCCAACACGATCGTGGACTGACACCGCTCATGGCGGCCGCTGCGACCGGGAACCACGACGTGGTTCGCGCGCTGCTCGCGGCCGGGGCGGATCCGTTGATTCAAGACACCGATGGGTTAGTGGCTTCCCACTACGCCAGAGAAGCTGCCTTCGAGGACATCGCCCGGCTCCTCGAGGTTGCCGAACGACACTGGAGCCGGGAACAGGAACGCGCACGCAGGAGTTGAGGAGAGCATGACCCCATCGTCGAGAACGCTGCCACGACACGCCGTCCGACCACCCCCAACGGGCGCGCCGGGACGGGTGTCTCCATCCACCAACGACGCTGTTGTCGTCGACAGGTTACTCAAGAAGCTGCGCTACGCAGATCCCGATCTCGCAAGTAACCCTCAGCGCCCCGCGCGCCCTGCCCCCGCGGCCAGGAGAACGTCGAAGCCCTTCATCAGCCCGGTTGCTCGGCCGCACCCGTGGCGCTTCCCATGGTTGTGGACCGTGTTGGGCGTCGTCCTGGCCCTCGCGCTCACCCAGTGGCCCTACGCGCGCGCCTGCGGAGTCCCCTTGGCGGCCTACTTGGCGGCGGTTGGACTTCTCGTCGTCATCAGCGTGCACGCGCTGTTCTCCACGTGGAGTACCCGGCGTAGTGTGGCTCACGTCGTGGCGTTACTGACGATGCTCGGTGCGCTGCTCTTCATCGCGGAGGTCATGGCCCCGAGAGTCGGCTACGCCAGCACGAGTGCCGCCTGGGTGTGCGGAGGTGGATCGTGAGTGGCGAGTGGGGTGTGGGCCGAGGGGGATGGTTGCCTGAACGGGAGCCAGACGACGAATTCGCTTGGGGCGGCTCGCAGGAGTTCGAGCGGGTCTTTTACGACGAGATCGAGTGGCTGCCCGTGTTTTCGGCTATTGCCCAGCTACGCGAAAAACGATTTGCGGGGCTTGCAACTCGCGCGCGAAGGCGTCGTCGTACCCTCCCAGTTGGGCGCTTCCGTGCCCGCTGGCGTCAAGGCGTTCCGAGGGCACGCCACGCAGCACCAAGTGTAACCTGACGGCCTCAGCCCGGTGCGCGCTCAGCTCTTTGTTGAGCCGCGCGTCCGGCTGCGAATACGAGAACCCCTCGATGTGCAACGTCACGTTGGGAAGCGCACGCAGTGCCGCCGCCAGCGTATCGAGCGCTCCCCGTGCCGACGAGCGGAGTTCGAGGCTGCCGGGCGTGAACCGAATGGGGTGCGGGTCGAGCATAGCCTCCAGTTGGGCTTGCTCGTGCGAAAGCTCGAGCTGGGTTCTGAGGCTCGGCGTTTGGGAGCTACACGCGCCCGCCGACATGGCCATCAGGACGATCGCAACACCCCACCACCAGAGCTGATGGCCTCCGATCACTCGTTCAATTTTCCTTTCCAGCCAACTTCCGGGCCTGCGCCACCCATTCGTCGCGCCGAATCCGCGCCTGAAAGCCATCGAGCTGCTCAACGTCCTGCGGCGTCCACCCCGCAATCTGCTCGAACTTGTAGATGCCAATCTCGTTGAGCGAGCGCTCGATCACGTGGCCGATACCGCGGATTTGCTTGAGATCGTCCCGATCGCCACCACCCGACGCCCCGTTCTCGCCTGCAGCGTGCTGCACATGGGGATGTCCGTTGCCGTTGGATGCGACCTGGGTGGGAGGGAAGGTGTCCTCTAACTCACGGACACGGTGACGCAGCCGTCCGATCTCCTCGTCGCGCGCGAGGATCTCGCTTTGGCGCTCGCGAATCGCCCGCTCGAGCTCGGTGATCTGTGAAAGGGCCGAGGCGAGCTCGTTGCGGAGCGGCGCCAACTGGGCGAGGGAGCCCTTCAGCTCCTCGATTCTCCCGATTAGGGGCTCGAGTTGCTCGGCTCGCCGCACGGCAGCGGCGAGATCGCCCTCGCGCTGCTCCAACAGCTCACGCAGCTGCGTCACGTCGGAGGAGGGTGGCTGACCCTCGCCGCTCTCTAATCGGCGCAGCAGATCGTCCCGCTCCATGACCACGCGGCCCAGGCGGATGTGCAACTCGGCTTTCGTCTTCTCCGCTTCACCGAGATGGCCTGCGACACGTTCCAGCGCCGTGACCTTCTCCTTCAGCGTCTCTTCGAGTGTCTCCCGTCGGTGCGATGCCAGCTTGAGCTCTTCGCGTGCGCCCGTGAACTGGTGCTCGATGGATTTGACCCGTCCGGTCCAATACGCGTGTAGATCTTCCACGTCCTTCTGCCCGGATGCTCCTCGGAAGAACCATCCGGAAAACACGCCCAGGACCCATCCACTTACGAGGTAGACCGAGATTTCAGCGATGAGGTACCACATTGGTGCTACTCCTTCACCCGGAACACGATTCGCCGATTCGCGCGGCGTCCAGCTGCACTGGCGTTGTCGGCGATGGGTGCAGTATCGCCGAACCCTATAGCCTCTAGGCGGTCGGGAGCGATTCCCCGCAGCACGAGGTATCGTCGGACCGCGTCCGCTCGTTGTTGACTGAGTTCGAGGTTCATCCGTGGATCGCCACGGGAGTCGGTGTGACCCTCGATGAGGATGCTCATATCCGGCTCGCCGGCCATCACGTCGGCCATCACATCAAGCGACTCCCGCGAACGCGAGACGAGCACGGCGCTGTTCGAAGTGAACGTGATAGGGTGATGCTCGACCAGCTGCGCCAGACGTCGTTCCAACGTCTTTGCCTTGGGGGGAGGACGGCGGATGCCGTCGACGCGAACCGATCGGACGCCCGCCATCTCCGCCAGGAGGTCGCCCACGCGGACAATATCCTCGGCGCCGTCGACCACCCCACGCCACGTAAGCGCGCGGCCATCGATGATCAATCCGTTCGACGGGAGGCCTGCGACGTTTATGGCCTCACTCCCCTGTGCGAGGAGCTCAGCCTCGATTCGAGGTGCTTCGCGTATCAGGCACACGGCCCATAACGCGCCGAACGTGCCGACTCCAAACCAGCCCAACAGCCTTTCACTCATGCGTTCTGCTCTCACCCTCCCTGAGAAACGCACGCGGCGCTTTGTGGCGCCGCGCGGTTGCAACAGGCAACGCCCGTGCCGTCTCGGATATCTGGTCTAAGATATTGTATTACAATGAGTTAGATTGCATGCCAGCTCACACCGGAAGGATCGCGTGGCTAACCTGGGGGTCGGGGTGTAGGACCGGTACAGCAGTAAGGAATAGGGATTGAGGACTCGGAAGGACAGAGTGCAGAGAGGGGGAGGGCCCCCTCTCACCTCACTCTACCCCTGACCGTCGTTCACCGTATCGCGATCGGGCGACCGGGTGATCCCACGCCTCCTTTGAATGGTACGGGCGTGAAGACGAACGCGAACAGAAACACGCCATCGGCCGCAAGCTGGTCGAGCCGCAGATTCTCCAGATTGAAGATCCCGTTCTTCGTCAGCAGCTCCTGATGCACCGGAAAGGCCAGGCTTGGATCGGGATTGGGGATGACTTCGGTGGTAAAGGAATCCGAGCCGACCATCGAGACTTGCCGGGCCGCCACCCACCGCGCGACTTCGAGACCGATTCCCGGTGGGTTGTGGTTGTACGTTGCGGGATCCGTCCAATATTGGGACCAGCCGTACCGAAAGAGGAGCGCATCGCCCTGGCGGATGTCAGTTTCAGACATCCCCTGTCGCTGAAGTGCGGCCTGCACGTCGGCCACGGTGACCTCGTAGCTGTTGGCCAACGCCTCCACTCCCTTGACCCCCGCGATGTCGATGACGATTCCACGGGTGATAATCGGCTTAACGTGCTCGATGCCCAGCTTCATGAGCCCGTACGGACTCTTCATTTCGTCGAGCGATACTCCGTTGTAGAACACCTGGCCGGTTGTTCCGTCCGCCATCAGGACCTCCTGGCCGATGTGTCCCAGCCCGTCGAACTGGGTCCCCACGTTGCCTATTTCGGTACAAAGAAAATCGTCGTGACCAATGAGGCGGTTGGCGCCGAGACCCACGTACGTCGGCGAGCTCGGAATGAACATCGCGTATGTGCGCGCACCGAAGAGTGGCATCCCCCGCTCGTAGACGTGCCCGAGCTCGTAGACATTCCCTTCGTTGATCAGCGCCACAGCCTCGAGCACCTTGGCAGGCGTGATCCAGTTGGATGCGCCGGCTTGGTCCTCCGGTCCCCAGATGGGATGCGGCCACCAGGGACCCCGCTCCTGAGTCTGCCCTAGTGCAAGCTCGGTGGTGCCGAACGCGCACCAGACCAAGATGCATGCTGCTGATGTCATGCTCGGCTTCATGGTTCCTCCTCGTGCGTGGACGTCGTCTCACGGTGGCCAGCTACAGCGCGGCCGCTCACCTAGCCGGGGCGAGTACCAACCCCTATCGTTTGCACATGAACGATCTCAACAGCTCCTACCAACGATTCCTCGAAGATCTGCGATCCGGAACCGACCGGCGTTCGTGGGACGAGCGGCGGCAAGAAGAACGGCGCGGGGAACAGCAGGACATCGATCGCGAGCGCCGCACGGATGACGATCGGCGCGTGATGGATCGGCGTGACGACCGGGACCGCCGTAGCCCCAGGTTCTTCGCGTTCACGGAACGGGAGCGTTTGGAGATTCATGCGATGCTGCGCGACTCCGAGGCATCGGTCGCCTGTCCCCGTTGCGGTGGTCACCTGCTCGTCTCGGTTCCCGATGAAGACCCGGGCACGGACGTGATATGCCTTGGCTGTCGCGGCCGCATGCATCTGGCCCCGGGTCAGTGGTTACGTGGCTCAACCTGACAAAAAGATGGAAGAACGGAAAGGTAGAGCAGGTTGGCAGGGCTGGAGCAGGAATTCTACGCGAGGTGGATGGGCGACGGGCGGCGTCGTTGGGTGACGTCCCGATCCGTCGCCTTCTTGTCGCGGTAGAGGGACTGATCCGCCCGCGCGAGTAGCTGATCCGCGGTGCTACCATCGCGTGGGTACATGGCGAGACCGACGCTCACGGAGATCGTCGGGTCCTGGTCCTGGGCGTTGAGCTGCTCGCCAATGCGCTGCATGACTCGGCGTGCCTCCGTTTCCGCCGTCTCCGGCAAGACTACGGCAAATTCATCTCCTCCAAAGCGGGCCGGTGTATCGAGCGCCCGGCACGAATGACGCAGCACATCCGCAAGGCGGCACAAGGCGTGATTTCCCGCCAGGTGTCCTTGGCGGTCGTTGATCCCCTTGAGGTCATCGAGATCAAAGAAGAGAACCACAAACGGCCGTTCTGTGCGGCCCGATCGTGTGATCTCGCGGTCGAGGACGCTGCAGAGGTGGCGAAAGTTCGGTAGTCCGGTCAACGGATCGCTGCTGGCGAGGCGATGCAGCTGCTCGATGACCTCTTTCCGCTCGGCGATGACCGTCGCGAGAGCGAGCGTCATGATGGCACTGACACCCACGAAGGCCTGCAGGAGGAGCAAGGACTCGTTTGGCGATGGTCTGGCAAATGGTCCGAAGCCCCGCAGCGTCCCCCAGATGGCAAGGCAAGCCATCACAAACACCGTTGCGGCCGCTTCTCTTCTCCCAAAGCGAAAGGCTGCCCAGATAAAGAGCGGTATGCAAAGAAACTCGAGGGGATAATTCTTCGTGCCGGGCAGAACTAGCCCGCCAAAGACCGCGAACCCCACCACGAGGACTGCGGTAGACAAGGCCACCGCTTCGAGGATTTTCCTCTTGTTCCACACGCCTCCGCGCTCGACGCTGCCCAACACCAGCAGCGGGGCAACTACGACGTTCCCGGTGGCGTCGCCGAGCCACCACGTCCACCAGATCGATCCCCAGTCCCGCCACTGGGCCATGCCGCTTGCCGCGAGCGTGGTGACGCCCCAGGTGGCGCTCACCATCGTACTCACGATGACTGCGAGGCCCGCGAACACGAAGACGTCGTGTGCGCGATCGAATACCTGGCGCCCATTTGCGAAGCGATTTACCAGGTATGCACCCACGACTGCTTCTAGTGTGTTACCTACCGCGATGCTCAGGGACGTCGCGGCCGTGCCGGCAGTCGTCACATTGACCAAGAACGCGCCCAGGAGGATCGCCGGCCAAAGGCGATATCCGAAGACCAGCAACGCCCACAGTGCGATACCGGTTGGAGCCCACACGGCCGTTGCGCTCGCGTGCACAAACGCGAGCGAGAGGCCGAGCTTTCCGGCCGAGAAGTAGAACAACGTGAGACCAGCGAACAGCGTGAGCTGCGTTCTCACCGATCGCGCAACAGTCATGGGCCCCCAGGCGGAAGGGCGAGATTTCTTTACTGGTCAATCCGATAGCCGCCTGTAGTGACAAATCTCACAATCCTTCGAGCGGATCCCCGGCGCCTCTCACTAAGTGACTTGTTGCAGCCGAATCTGATCCGGTGCGCGATCATTGAAAGACCAGGACGGGCTCGCCCAACACGTCATCCCTGGGTGTGATGCCGAGCCCGGGCGCGCGACTGGCCCGCATGCGTCCTCCGATCCGTCTCGGTGCACCTTCCGCGGTGGTCAATGTGACGTAGCTATTGAAGTCAGTGGCCGTGAATCGGAACCGGGACGGTGTGCTGTGCGCTAGGTGGGCGATCGCCGCCGTGGTGATGTCGCTCCCCCAGGAGTCTTCGATCGTCATGGCGATCCCGAGCGCGACGCACAGATTGCGGATTTGGAGTGCGTGCGTGAGCCCGCCGAACTTGCTGATTTTCACGTTGACGATGTCCATTGCGCGATCCTGCCATGCGCGAAGTAGCGAGCTGAGGTCTGTGATCGACTCGTCGAGCACAAAGGGCAACGGGGTGCGTTCCCGAATCGAGAGGCACTCCTCGTAGGTTGCGCAGGGTTGCTCGATGTACACTTGGAGGTCACGGACACCGTTGATCACGCGCGTCGCATGATGGGTAAGCCAGCCCGTGTTGGCATCAGCGACGAGGACGTCGCCGGGTTCCAGCACCCCGGCCACTACCCGGATGCGCTCGATGTCCTCATCCGGATCGCCCCCGACCTTGAGTTGAAATCGCCGGTATCCCTCCGCGCGGTAGTTCGCAACGCGATCCGCCATGGCGGACGCCGTCGCTTGGGAGATGGCGCGATAGAGAAGCACGTCGTCACCAAACCGCCCGCCGAGGAGCGTACACACGGGCTGCCCGGTGGCCTGCCCGAGGATGTCCCAGCACGCGAGATCCAGGGGGGACTTGGCGTACGGGTGCCCCTGTAGCGCCTCATCCATGGCCGCGTTGATCATGGCGACCTGTGTTGGATCCCGACCGAGCACCGCAGGGGCCAGTTCCGCGAGACCGGCACGCACGCCCGCAGGGTACGCCGGCAGATACACCGGTCCGAGAGGACAGACCTCACCGTGGCCCACCAAGCCGGTGTCCGTCTCGACCCGAACGACGGTTGAATCGAAGACGTCCACGTACTTACCGCCGGACCACGCGTACCGACCCTCCTGCAACGGAAGGTCAACTTGATATACAATGATGCGGATGATCCTCATTGATTCTTCCGTCTGGATCTGAGAGTGCGAGGGCGCACTGGAAAGGTTTCGATGGAGCAAGGCGTTTGGGAAGAGGCTGGATTGGCGAGATAGGTGGCAGAGGCGGGATGAATGGGATCGGCGGCGGAAGTGGGAAGGTCACCCGCGACCCATTCGACCGATCGTGCATCTTTCGTAACAACCCCTCAACAGGAGCGATACGGACGTGCTGCTCATCACCGTCACGTTGGTTGTCGGACTCACCGGCATTGTCCAGAGCGTCGCAGCGCAGGGAGAGGAACGGGCGGAGCGACTCGAAGAGCGTCGCGCGATCGCTTTTCATCGGGTGCTCAGCTCAGGCGATCCCGACAGCGTCGTCGCGTTTCTTCAGGCCAACCTCGCACCGCCGATGTGGGAGCGACGGAATATGGAAGAGTGGCGAGGCATGGCTGAACGGCTCGTTCGCGATCTCGGCTCCACGCAGGTCGGGGGAGTCATGATCAGGCAGCCGCATACATTGACCCTCAGGCTGGTCCCGCAGGACGGCGGCATGCCCGCCAGTCTGGAATTCGAGTTTGAGCCACAGTCCCCACACCGCATCGCCGGGCTCGGGGTCGCGCGCGGTGGTCCCGGTGGTCCAGGACGCGGACCGGGAGGATCACCGCTCCCACCCCTCGAGCTCCCGACCAACACCGATCACGCGGCGATTCGCGATGCGTTGGCCCGGTACCTCCAGACTCTCGCGGACGACGATCGGTTCTCCGGTGCCGTACTCGTGGCTCACCGGGGAGATGTCCTGTTCTCCGCCGCGCACGGTATGGCGAGCAAACGGTTCAAGGTACCAAACCGCTTGGATACCAGATTCGACATCGGTTCCATCAACAAAGAGTTCACCAAGGTGGCCGTAGCACAGCTGTTGGCGCAGGGGAAACTTTCGCTGGATGATCGGTTGATCGAGTATCTCCCCGATTATCCAAACCGTTCTGCAGCGGAGCGCATCACCATCGGCCATTTG
>JBFGJG010000007.1:0-118922 GCA_041577295.1 Gemmatimonadales bacterium | reverse complement strand
CCACAGATGATGCGAACTGCACGTCGACACCCAAATGGTGCGAGCGGTACTCCTCCCGCGACGCCTCGACACCACCGCTTTCGAAGATCACGACATCCGAAGCCATGAGGGCCAACGCCCCCAAGCTGTCACCGGCCGCCTGCAATTCGTGGAACCGATTCGCGACGTCAACAGGTGATTGCTGTGCCGACACAGGGACCGCACAACACACCAGCACCCCCACGCTCCACCACCGATTCATAATCGCCTCCTTCATCTGTAGACCGGCCGTTGATCGGGCCGTATCTTGGTTCCCCTCTGAACAGAGCGACAGAGCGCGTCAGCCTAACGCATCATGACCAGCCCAATCAAGGCCCCACAGGAATCGACCGGGCACGGCTTCGGCACGGCACCGGTCTTCCTGGCGTCCATCAGCACCATTCTCGGGGCCATCATGTTTCTGCGCTTCGGGTACTCCGTGGCGCACGTGGGGTTCCTGGGCACGCTCCTCATCGTGGTGCTAGGCCACCTGGTGACGGTGCCGACCGCCCTGGCGATCGCCGAGATCGCTACGAACCGGCGGGTCGAAGGCGGCGGGGAGTACTTCATCATTTCGCGCTCCTTCGGGACCAGCATCGGTGGCGCGATTGGGATCTCGCTCTACCTGTCGCAGGCGATTTCCGTGGCGTTCTACATGATAGCGTTCGCCGAGGCCTTTCAGCCGCTCGCGCCACGGTTTCAGGCGCTCATGGGTTTCCCCTTCGATCCGCGCATCGTGTCGCTTCCCGCCACCGTCGGCCTGGCCGCACTGGTTCTCACGCGTGGAGCCAATCTCGGTGTGCGCGCCTTGTGGGCGGTGTTTGCGATCCTGGTGGTGTCGCTCGTGCTCTTTTCGGTGGGATCGGCTCCCGACGGTCTGGAACTCGCCGAAGGAACCGTCTTCGACCGTGTGGGCGATCCCGACCCATTCATCTTGGTCTTCGCCATCGTCTTCCCTGCATTTACCGGGATGACGGCTGGAGTCGGGCTCTCTGGCGATCTGGCCAACCCGCGTCGGTCGATTCCCCTCGGCGTTCTGTCTGCGACGCTCACGGGCATGGTCGTGTACGTGTGGATTGCCTACAAGCTCGCGGCCTCGGCTACGCCTGAACTTCTCGCCGAAGATCAGTTGGTCATGTCGCAGATCGCGGTTTGGGGACCGATCATCCCCATCGGCCTCGCCTGCGCCACCATCTCGAGCGCCATCGGGTCGATCCTTGTCGCACCCCGAACGCTGCAAGCGCTCGGCGGTGACGGACTCGCTCCCGCGGACAAGGTGAACCGGTTTCTCGCGGCGGGGATGGGGGAGGCAAACGAGCCGCGCAACGCGACGCTGGTCACATCCGCCATCGCGATCGTCACGGTCGCAGCCGGCAACGTGGACATCGTAGCGCGCATCATCTCGATGTTCTTCATGGTCACGTACGGCGCGCTTTGCGCCATCAGCGCGTTCGAGCACTTTGCCGCGCGCCCCAGCTATCGGCCGAGCTTTCGCTCCAAGTGGTACCTGAGTGCGTTGGGCGCAGTCATGAGCGTGATGCTCATGTTCCAGATGGATCCCGTCATCGCGATCGTGGCAATTCTCATTATGATCGCGATCTACCGCGTGATCCGCGCCACCCGTGGGTCCGACGACCTGGCTGCCATCTTCCAGGGCGTCATGACGCAGGCCACACGGTATTCACAGATCAAGCTGCAAGCCACCACCGCAACCGCCCGCAGCGATGAGTGGCGGCCCAGCGTCATCATGGTCAATGGCCGTACGTTCACCAGGTCTGCACCGATTCAGTTCTTCAGCTGGCTCTCACACCGTTACGGCTTTGGGATGTATCTCCACTTTATTCGCGGGCATTTGGACACCGAGACCTATCGCGAGAGCCGCAAGTACCTGAATCGCCTCATCGACATGACCCAGGCGCGTCGCAGCGCCATCTACGTCGACACGATGATCTCGCCATCGATGCGATCCGCGCTCGCGCAGGCGCTGCAGCTCCCGGGGGTCTCCGGCATGGAAAACAACACGATCCTGTTCGAGTTCTCCGATCACGACCCACCAGAAATTGCACAGGAAGCGGTCGACGGGTGTCTCATGGCAAGCGCCACACGCATGAACAGCCTCGTGCTCCGGCACGGAGAGCACTTCTTCGGCCAGCGGCGCAATCTCCACATCTGGCTCACGTGGCACGACTATAAGAACGCCAGCCTGATGATCTTGCTGTCGTACATCCTGCTGGGTCACCCCGATTGGCACGATGCCGAGATTCGGATCTTCGCCGCCTTCCCCCACGATCAGGTCCAACAGCAGCGCGATCAACTCCATGGCATGATCACCTCGGGTCGCCTTCCCATCAGCGAGAAAAACCTGCGGATCATCCCCACCGACGATCGCGTGGACTTCGATCGCCTGGTCCTCAGCCGCTCGGTCGAGGCCGATCTCGTGATCTTCGGGTTCACCGAGAGCCGCATCCGTGAGAAAGGACCCGAGCTACTCACTCGGCACCCAGAGTTGAATGACGTCCTCTTCGTGTCAGCGGAGCAGCGGATTCTGATTGAGTGAACTGCCTTATTCTCCTTGCCGCCGTCTAACCCCACCTCTAGCTTCACCACCAATGACCAAGATCTACACACGAACTGGCGACACTGGGGAAACTGCCCTGTTTGGCGGCGGGCGAGTCTCCAAAGATCACCGGCGAGTCATTGCGTATGGTGAAGTGGACGAGTTGAATTCATCACTGGGACTCGCGGTTGCGGTCGAGCCAACCGACTTCGAAACGGCGTTGCTCGAATCGATCCAGCGAGACCTCTTCGCCATTGGCGGACAACTCGCGAGCCCCAACCCTGAGAAGGTGGCCAAGGCGCTCGAGAAGGCGGCCATTGCGCCCGAGCGAATTGGCGAGCTGGAGCGGGCGATCGATCGCATCGAACGAGAGTTGGAGCCACTCAAAGCGTTTGTATTACCCGGCGGAACCACCAAGGCTTCGCTGCTCCACATTGCGCGTACCGCGTGCCGCCGAGCCGAACGCGGCGTCGTGCACCTTCATCACGAAGCACCAGTGCCACCCGTGATTCTCCAATACCTCAACCGACTTTCGGACTTGTTGTTCGCATTGGCGCGGCTCGCCAACCACCGAGCAAGAGTACCGGATAAGATCTGGTAGCAATGAGCACGTACACGTTTTATCAACTCGATGTGTTTTGTGAGAAGCCGTTGACGGGGAATCCGTTGGCCGTGTTCCCGGAGCCCGGCAAGCTCACGGCAAAGCAAATGCAAGCGATCGCGCGCGAGATGAACCTGTCAGAGACCACGTACGTTCTCCCCTCCACGCGTGCGACCAAGCGGATTCGATACTTCACGCCCACCGCGGAAATTCCATTGGCAGGACATCCGACCATCGGTACGTGGTGGACCCTCGCCGAACTCGGACTCGTCGATGTGCCACGCGACGGCGTGTGCCGCGTCATGCAGGAAACGGGAAGCGGGGTGTTACCGGTCGATATCCACATGCAGGACGGAAAACCGACCGCGGTCGTGATGGTGCAACCGCTCCCGGCCTTCGAGGAAACCGACCTCGACGTAGGCGAATTGTCTGCGGCTCTCGGTGGCAACTCCGGTCTCGTGAGTGAGCCGGCGCCCCAGGTGGTCTCGACCGGCCTACCACAGCTGATGGTACCGATACGCTCTCTCGAGGCCTTGAAATCGCTTCCCAGCGGCGGCGCTGGCGCCGGGTTGGCCCGCTTGCTCCGCGAAGTGGGCACCGACTGCGCGATGTGTTACGCCCTCGAGGCCGAGCACCCCAAGGCGAACGTGCATTGCCGCATGTTTGCCCCGGGCCTCGGTGTGCCCGAAGATCCAGCGACCGGAAGCGCCGCGGGTGCACTCGGATCCTACTTGGTATGGCACGGGATCATGCGACCACACGACGGCGTGGCCAACATTCACATCGAGCAGGGTCTCGAGATCGGCCGGCCAAGTCACATTCACGTAGGGATCTCCGTCGGCAACGGGGGAGAGATCACCGAGGTGCGTGTGGGCGGACGCGCCGTCACTGTTATCAAGGGCGAGCTACGTCTATAGCACCGGCGGTCGTGCACGTCGCCCTCGGCGACGCCTCGTACGACATCATGCTCGGCCGAGGCATTCTACCGGCGCTTCCAGATCTGCTATCCGAGCGGTGTCCCGCAGAGCATTACGTCGTAATCACGGACTCGGCGGTGGCTCCGCTGTACGGCGAGCGCGTCTCCACGCTGCTCGAGGGATCCAGATGCACGGTTATTCCGTTCCCTGCCGGAGAGTGGAATAAGACCCGCGAAACGTGGGCGACGCTCACCGACCACATGCTGGCTGCCGGCGTCGGACGGGATGGGGCCGTCATTGCCCTCGGTGGAGGGGTGGTGGGAGATCTCGCCGGCTTCGTTGCCGCGAGTTACCTGCGCGGAATTCCCTACGTCCAGGTTCCTACCACGCTGCTCGCGATGATCGACAGCTCGATAGGGGGGAAAACTGGCGTCGATACCCCGCACGGAAAGAACCTCGTTGGTGCCTTCCATCAGCCCCGGGTGGTGGTGGCGGATACGGAAACGATCTCCACCCTTCCACCCGTCCACCGGTCAGCCGGGATGGCCGAAGCCCTCAAACACGGCGTCATCGCCGACGCCGATTACCTCACATCGTTGCTCGAGCGTAGTGAGCAGATCCTCGATGCGGAGCCGGAGGCGTTGCAGCTCGCCGTGCGACGCAGCGTCGAGATCAAGGCCGCCGTCGTCGCAGAAGACGAACGCGAGCGCGGCCGCAGAGCGATCCTCAACTTTGGCCACACCATTGGCCACGCAGTCGAGGCCGTGAGCGGGTATGGTATCCTACACGGCGAGGCAGTGGCCATGGGTATGGTGGCCGAAGCCGAGCTCGGCGTGCGGTTGGGATGTACGGAGGCGAGCACGCGCGATCGAGTGCGCGAAGCAATCGAGTCCTTCGGCTTACCGAGCGAGCTCGATGTGGAAGCAACCGCCGAAAAGCTCGTCGAAATCATGACCCGAGACAAGAAAGTGCGCGGTGGTACTGTCAGGTTTGCACTCCCCGCCACCGTCGGAACAATGGCGCATGGACCGGAGGGTGAGTGGACCGTTCCGGTGTCAACTCATGATATTCGGGACCTCTTCGCCCAGCTCCAAGTACCCACACAGTAACCCACACGTTTTCCACAGATTTCGCACAGTTCAACACGCGTTAAGTCTTTGTATAACAATGTATTAGCAATCAACACCACAACGCACATTTCCCGTACTTTTCTGACGTCCCGTGGACAAACGCTCGAAGATTAAGTTGGAAAACCATTTGTGATGTGGAAAAGTGATTTTGCTTGACGCTCCTCCTCGCATGTCCTATATTCGCGCCGCCTTATCAGTCATTTTGACTGTGTTCCGTTGGGCAGCCCTACCCTCCACAGTCCGACGCAAACCAGAGGCGTTCACATGGCCCAGCTTCGTACTAGGAAGAAGGGGACGAGTTTCTTTCGCAGTACAGCATCGTCGGCGTTTGACCAGTACCTGCAGGACATCCAGAAGCTTCCACTAATCGAGCATCCGGAGGAGGAGCGCCGGCTGGCACGCCGTGCGCGTCGCGGGGACAAGGCGGCTGCCGAGCGGCTCGTGACAGCCAATCTCCGGTTCGTGATCTCGTACGTGAAGAAGTACCAGGGGCACGGTCTCGATCTGTCGGAGCTCGTCGCCATCGGCAACGAGGGTCTCCTGAAGGCGGTGAAGAAGTTCGATCCAGACCAAGGGGTCAAGTTCATCTCGTACGCCGTGTGGTGGGTCCGCCAGGCGGTCCTGAAAGCTCTCGCTGAGCAGACGCGCAGTGTCAGAATCCCCCTCAATCAAAACAGCCAGCTCATACGCATGTCCCGGACCGAGACGTACTTGTCTCAAGAGCTCGGTCGCGAACCAACCGATGGTGAGATAGCAAAGGCGCTGGACGACAAAGTCGAAAACGTCCGCAGCGCCCGCCGCATGACCGCGGCCGAAGTCTCACTCGACGCGCCCATCGATCGTTCGGACAAGGACGCCGCGACAATGGGCGAACGTTTTGCTGGTCAGGAGGGAACCGACATCGAGGAATCCACCGACGGCAAGCTTCGGCGCGAGTTCCTCGAGCGTGTTTTCGAGAAGTACCTCACCCCGCGGGAGCGCAAGATCCTCTCGCTCTATTACGGACTCGAAGAGGGCTCCGAGGGCATGACGCTCGAGAAGATCGGGGCGCTCATGGGCGTCACCCGCGAGCGAATCCGGCAGATTCGCGAACGAGCGTTCGAAAAGCTCCGAGATTCCCCCGATGGGGAAGCACTCAAGGGGTTCTGGATGGCGGCGTAGCGGAACCTCCCGCGATCGAGAGCCAACACAACCACTGCCCGGGAAGCCAGAGTGCTTCCCGGGCGGCTCTGTTTCGGGTAGGAGCGGCAAATTTGCGTGCGGGCCACCCGCCTCCCACCTCCTCCCTCTTCCCCCCTCCCTCTTATCTTCATAGCATGTCGGCCCGCCTACCGATCTTCCCACTCCCACTCGTCCTCTTTCCCGGGACGCCACAAGCGTTGCACATCTTCGAACCGCGTTACCGGCAAATGTTGGCCGATTGCGAGGCGGGCGACCGGCTGTTTGGGATTTCCTACATCGCAAACACTTCGACTGCCGACCCGGCCCCAAAACCAGGTGACGTTGGGTGCGCAGCGAAAATACACATCATCCGTCAGCTACCCGATGGACGTGCGAACATCATGACCGTCGGGATCGACCGTTATGTCCTGCGCGCTTATCTGGACACGGATCGTTTGTATCGCGTGGGCGCGGTTGAGTACTTCGACGACACGCCAGGCGAAGATAATGATGTCGACGCGCTCGCCGCGGACGTGCGGCGCGAGTTTGCGCAGTTCACAGAAGCCGTCGCATCACTGAAAGACACGCTCGTGCCCCCGCTCGACCTGCCGGACGACCCAAAGCAGATCTCCTTCCACGTGGCAGCCGCCCTCGACATCGAGCTCGAGACCAAACAAGCCTTGCTGGAAAGCCGCTCCACAGCGGAACGCCTCCAGCAGCTCCGAGAGATCCTCCTCCGCTTGCACGTGGAGATTGCGGGACGCCTCACTGCCCATACTCGCGCCAAGGGTAACGGAAAAAGCGGATGACGATTCCGGGGCAAGTAATCCGTGCGCTACGAAGCGCTTTGGGGGACGGCTGGGTACGCGTTGCCACCGCCGAGTTGGAGACGTACGCTAGCGACGGCTTGCCAACCCGCCACGCCCGACCCGGAGTGGTTGTGCTCCCGGGATCTCATGAAGAGGTCGTGCGGGTGGTGCGTATCCTCCAGCATCATGCGATTCCGTTCGTCGCACGCGGGGCCGGTACCGGCCTATCGGGGGGAGCGCTTGCAGCAGATGACGCAGTCCTCATCGTGCTCACGCGTCTGAACCGCATCATCACGATTGACGTCGAGAACCGGCGCGCCGTTGTCGAACCTGGTGTCGTCAACGCTCGCCTCACCGCTGCCGCTGCCCCGTACGGGCTGCATTACGCGCCAGATCCATCGAGCCAGACCGCATGCACGATCGGCGGAAACGTCGCGGAGAATGCCGGTGGCCCGCACTGTCTCAAGTATGGCGTCACATCGAACCACGTACTGGAACTGCAAGTCGTCCTCCCAGACGCGACGGTTGTGACACTGGGGTCGCCCGGTGGTGAGCCGTGGGGACCCGACCTGGTCGGGGTGTTCGTGGGCAGCGAAGGCATGTTCGGCATTGCGACACGAATCACCGTACGCTTGCTTCCAACGCCGCCGGCCGTGCGCACACTCCTCGCTGACTTCCAATCGCTCCGAACGGCCGGGGAAGCGGTCTCCGCCATCATCGCGTCCGGCATCGTGCCCGCCGCCCTGGAGATGCTCGACCGTAACTGCGTCGCCGTGGTGGAGGCCTCGGTCTACGCAGCCGGATATCCGACCGACGCGGCCGCCGTGCTGCTCGTCGAGTTGGACGGACCCACGGACGAGGCGGTCGAGCAAGAGACCGGTCAGGTCACAGGCTTGCTCGAGAGCACGGGGGCTCGCTCGGTGCAGGTCGCCCGGGACGCCAAAGAGCGTGCCCGGCTGTGGCAGGGGAGGAAAAAGGCGTTCGGCGCGCTCGGCCGGATCAGCCCGGACCTGGTGGTGCAAGACGCCGTCGTACCACGGTCGTCGCTTCCGGATGTCCTGGAGCGAATCGATGCTATCGGGCGAAAGTACCGTCTCCCCATCAGCAATGTGTTTCATGCGGGAGACGGCAACCTGCACCCGAACATCAATTACGACCGGTCGCAGCCCGACGCCCGTGAGCGGGTCGAGTTGGCCTGCGCTGAGATCATGCATGCCTGTCTCGATGTGGGTGGATCTATCACGGGTGAGCATGGTATCGGGATCGACAAGCTCCGCTACATGTCGAGCGCGTTCGAGCCGGAGACGCTCAATGTCATGCGCGGGGTACGTCGCGCGTTCGATCCTGACGAACGGTGTAACCCCGGCAAGGTGATCCCGATGCACGCGTGCCGTGAGTGGTGGACAACCCGCAGTGCCCGGGATGGCCGGCGTGCGGAGTCCGTTGCATGAAGAAGGTCCCAACCCGGTGGCGTACCACGCTCGAGGACCAGCTGCGCACCGCTGAAGAGCGCATCGCCCTGGCGGAGGGTCACATCGCCAGTGGAGACGGGAGCCGAGCGGTACAGGAGGCCTATCCGGCGGTAGTGGCCGCAGCAACGGTGCGCACCTGGCTCACGTCACCACCGTGGATCCAGCCGTTGCCGCCGGATCAGTTGCAACGACGAGTCAAGCAGGCGTTCCCCTACCTCTTCTCGGCACTGGCGAGCTTGGATTTGAAGCACGCGCTCACGAGCCCATGGCAGGTGGACGCAGCCAAGCCGTACGTTCACGAGGCGCAAACATTCTTGGGCGAAACCAAGGAGCAACTCGAGTCGTGGCTGGTTCAGAACTGATGATCCTCCGCCGTCTCCGTTCACTCCTCGGCACCGAAGGAGTTGTCGACGTCGATGGATCGGGACAGCCGCACGTTTTCCCTGGGAGCGAAGACGCGGTGGGCATCGTACTCCGGGCTGCCTCCGCTGCCGGCTGGAAGGTTCGAATCGAGGGCTCGGGTTCGTGGCTACCTCCCGACTCGCCGGCGGATCTCGTGCTTTCAACAAAGCGCTTGTCCAGTGTCACGTATCTGAGTCCTACGGACCTCGTTGCAACCGCCCAAACAGGAATCCGCTGGGAAGAGTTGCGAGGCCTCCTTGCAGACCAGGGAACATGGATCGCTGCGGATCCTCCGGGCGACAGCCGCACCCTGGGTTCCGTCATTGCGACCGGGACGGCTGGGCCTCTTCGCACGGCGTTTGGCAACATTCGCGATCATCTCCTCGGCACCACCGTAATAACGGGTGACGGCCGGACCGTGCGTAGCGGCGGCCGCGTCGTGAAGAGCGTCGCGGGATTCGATCTCAACAAGCTCGTGGCGGGGAGCTTTGGCGCGTTTGGTGTCGTGACCTCGGTGCATCTCCGGCTTCGGGCGGTGCCGCGGGAGGACGTAACACTGGTTACGAACGGCCCGCGGGATGCCTTGGTCCAGGATGCCCGCGCGATCCTCGACACCGGACAGACACCTTCCGCGCTCGAGCTCTTCTCGCCACGTGCCGTCGCAGGTAATGAGTGGACGTTGGCAGCGCGACTCGCCGGGACACCTGGCGAGGTGGGTGCCATACGCGACGCGTTGCGGGGAGCAATTTCGCGACCGTTCGAGGGCCTGGATGCTCGAGAAGCCGGACAACTCTGGCAGGTAACGCCAACCGGCCTCGTTGAGGAACCCATCACACTCCGGCTCGGTGCTGTGCCTTCCGGTCTCGATGACGCGTTGGACTTGTTGGCACATCACCTTTCGAAGGCGCATCACCTTGCCGATGATTGGGTTTCGGTCACGGTCAGTGCCGGAGTCGTTCGCTGGAGCGGTTCAGCGACTCCCGACCGACTTCGCCTGCTCAGGCACGCCGCCGCACAACGAGAAATGCCTATGACAGTGGAGCGGGCTCCCTGGCCCATCCTCGATGCGGTGGGTCACTTCGGAGCGTACCGCGAGGGCGTCGCACGATTGAATGACAGGCTGCGCGCGATCTTCGACCCGTCCAGCATCTTACTGGTTCCCCTCGGGAGCACGTCTTGACGCTTGACTTCGCCGGGCTCGACCCGTGCGTTCACTGCGGGTTCTGTCTGCAAAGTTGCCCGACGTTCGTGGTCACCGGCGACGAGGCGGACAGTCCGCGAGGCAGGATCGTCTTGATGCAACAGATGGTCCGTGGTGAGCTCGAACCGACGGACCGACAGCTCATCACGCACCTGGACCGCTGTCTCGGCTGCCGTGCGTGCGAGCCGGCCTGTCCTTCCGGCGTGGCATACGGCGATGCGCTCGAAGCCGCACGTCAGCGGTTGAGCACTGTCCGGCCCGTCCCGCTTCCCGCGCGCATCGTGCATGCCATTATGGGAGAACGTGCGCTCCGCCGACCCGCGCTCGCCCTCGCCCGCCTGGTTCGCCCAGTGGCCACGCGACTGGCGGGCTCCTCCACACTCGGCTTTGCGATGGGCATGCTGGCGGCCACGAGACCTTTGGGGAACGGGCGGGATCGGCGTGAAAGGCTTCAAAATCAATCGCCCGCCAATCCCTCCGATCTCGCCAATACGGCCGTCGTCTTCACCGGCTGCATCATGGAAGGACTCTTTGCGCACGTGCATGCCGCAACCGCACGTGTGCTACGAGCGAACGGCTTTGACGTCGTCGAGGTTCCGGACCAAGCGTGTTGTGGTGCGCTGCATGCGCATGCCGGACAACACGACGCCGCTGTGCAGCTGGCACGCCTAAACGTGGCCGCATTCGCCGAGGTACCGAACGCGGTCGTTGCGGTGAACAGTGCCGGGTGCGGCGCGATGATCAAGAACTACGGGCGTACTCTCGCGGGCGATCCCGCTGCGCAGGCCCTCGCAGAGCGCACTCATGACGTCACAGAGGTTCTCGCCAGCCGCGGACCTCGAGCGGGCGCACGGTTGCCACTCCGGGTGGCATATGATCCGCCGTGTCATTTGCAGCATGCCCAACGGGTAGTCGACGCCCCACAAGCGGTGCTCGCAGCGATCCCCGAACTCCGGCGAGTCCATCACGCCGAATCGGATCTCTGTTGCGGGAGTGCGGGAAGCTACTCGCTCACCCAGTCCCACCTTTCACGCGCCATTCTAGATCGAAAAATTTCGGCGTTGGGCAACGCAACACCGGATGTGGTGATCAGCGGCAACCCCGGCTGCGCCATGCAAATTGGCGCCGGCCTCCTCGCGGCCGGGAAGAACATCCCTGTGATGCACCCAGTGGAGCTGCTGGATCGTTCGTACGAGCGCGCTGGGTATTATCAGGCGGGATAGCCGGTATCGGTGGGATCGGGCAAGATGCCTGCCGCACGAGAGGCAGAGGAGAATGGTGAAGACACAGGAACCCAAGGTGTGCATCGTTGGTGCCGATGACTTGAGCCCCGCGCAGACGAACGCGGTTCTCGAGGGTGCGGCATCAACGGTTCCGGACATGGCAGTTCTCGACGTGAAAGGGCCGGGTGTCGTGCAGTGCATACAGGGGTTGCTCACCAACGACGTCGAGGCAGCGGGTGCTGCCGGCTTCGTCTATGGAGCAGTTCTGACGAACAAGGGCATGATCATCGCCGATATGTGGGCCGGTCGTCAGGATGGCACCATGCAACTGTTTCCAATGAGAGGCGGCCTCGAGCCGCTCACGGAGGTGTTCAAGCGGTTCCTGCCACCTCGGCTAGCGCGGGTGACCAACAGCACCGAGAATGTCCGCGCTCTCGCACTACTGGGACCACTCACCTACGATCGATTGACTCTTGGTGGCGTATCCTTGCCCAAAAGTGGGCAGTGCCTCCCGGCGACGATTGGCGACGCACAGGGCACCGTGTTTCGTCCAGTTCGTGACGCGCCTTTCGCCGCACTCGTCACCACGGCGGCACGCGACGCCGAGCGGCTCGATAACGCGCTTGCGACACTAGGGATCGAACGTGTGCCACCGGCCGGCTGGGATCTCGCGCGGGTCGTCATGGGATGGCCACGGCTCGGCGCTGAGATCGATGAGAAGACCATCCCGCAGGAGGTACGCTTCGAGGAAAACGAAGGTGTTTCGTACTCCAAAGGCTGCTACACAGGACAAGAAACGGTCGCGCGCGTCCACTTTCGCGGTCATACCAACCGGTACCTCGCTGGTCTCAGCTGGTCGGGTGAGCCGGACCCGACATCGCGCGACATCGCGCGACAGGGGAAAAGCGTCGGACGCGTGACCAGCATCGCATGGCTCCCGCAACGAAAAGCGTTCGTCGGTCTCGGACTCGTGCGTCGCGAGGTCGCTATCGGTGATGCGCTGATTGCGGCGGGGGCACCTGCACAGACGGTAGAGCTACCATTGTGAGGTCGTGGCGGGGCATCGGACCGGGCCTCGTCGTGACCGCAGCCTTCATCGGACCCGGTACCGTCACCGCCGCGACGGTCGCCGGGGCCAACCACGGCTCGACTCTTCTCTGGGCACTGCTGTTCGCGACGGTTGCCACCATCGTCCTCCAAGAGATGAGCGCGCGCTTGGGCCTGACGACCGGAAGCGGCCTGGGACAAGCGCTAAGGTCAGTGGGAAAGGCTCCGTGGATCGGAGTGGCGCTTGCCGGCCTTGCAGCCACCGCGATCGTGAGCGGTGCCGCGGCGTACGAAGCGGGAAATCTGACGGGAGCTGCCCTTGGGCTCGAGGCGGCCACCGGTCTCCCGCTTTCCACGTGGGCGGCGATCGGATCGCTCGTGGCTGCCGGTTTGTTGTGGACCGGCCAATACCGAATCGTCGAACGCGTGCTCGCTACCTGCGTGGCCGTCATGGGACTGGTCTTTCTGGCAACGGCCGTGATGGTGGCGCCAAGAATTACGGAGCTCGCGAGCGGGCTGTTCGGATTCCGTCTGCCGACCGGAGCAGATCTCACTGCCCTCGCGCTGGTCGGAACCACAATCGTCCCGTACAACCTCTTCCTGCATGCCGCGGCCGTACGCGAGCGATGGCAGGGCCCGGAAGATCTCAACGCCGCACGTCTCGACCTCGTGCTCGCTATCGGTCTCGGAGGGATCGTTTCCGCGGCCATCGTCGTCACGGCGGCCGCGGCACTCGACGGTGCCGCGGTGGAAAACGCGTCCGACATGGCTGCACAGCTCGAACCGTTACTCGGACCGTGGGCCGGCCACGCCTTCGTGCTCGGCTATGCGGCAGCCGGAATCTCGTCCGCCATAACCGCCCCGCTGGCCGCCGCCTACACGGTGCTCGATGCTCTGGGACGCGGTCGTAACGTGCGTACCGGTCTCGCACGTACCGTATCGCTCGGCTGTGTCGGGGTCGGGGCGGCGCTCGCGCTCATTGGGCTCCGACCGATCCCGCTTATCGTGTTCGCCCAGGTCGTCAACGGTCTCATCCTGCCCATCATCGCGCTCGTCCTTGTAATCGCGATGAACGACCGCAGTCGTCTAGGCGTTCACGTCAACGGATGGAAAGGCAACGTGGCAGGTGCGGTGGTTGTACTGCTGAGTGCAGTGCTTGGCGTGCGGGCGGTCGTGTTGGCGTTTTGAGGGCGGAAGGTTGAAAAGAGGGAAGGTCGGGGACATCTGCAGGAAAACACCTTCCGACCTTCCGTCTCTCCGTCTTTCCGTCCTATCGGTCCGGACTTCCGATATCCGCGGCCACCTTCCAAGATCCGTCGGGTTGCTTCCGCCACACCGTCAGGTAGGAGCCTGTGCTGATGGTTGGGTTTCCGGCCGAATCCGTTCCAGAGCTCTGATAGCGACCGTAGGTGTAGCCAAGCGTGCCCTCAGGCGAGACCTCAGCATGCGTGGGACCCCACGTCAACGAAAACGTGTCATCGGCAAACCACGCCGTCGCCATGGCGCGGATCGAGTCGCTTCCGACCACGGTGCCGCCGGGGCGAAACATGACGCCGTCTGAAGCAAAGTAGGCGGTCCATCCGTTGGCCCCAGAATCAGCCACCGCTCGAGCAAAGGCCCGATCGGCTTCGAGTAACGCCGATTCTTCCGTGGCAACGTCTGCGCGCGCAGAGCACCCCAACCACGCGACACCCATCACCGCCACCAGCACTATGGATTTTGTCATACCGAGTGGACCCTCTTCACCGTGAATCGTACGGGCTACCTGAGTGGAATCGTGAGTGATATCGAGAGCGCTTGATCGATCCGAGCTTTGGATTCCGCAAGATGCGCACGTGTAGTCGTGTCGAGCGGGGGAGCGGATGCCAACACCCCTTCGATTCGCTCGGCCAAGCGGGTCAGCTCGAAGCGCACGATCGCACGTGCATCCTCGGGAACACCGACGTTATCCGCCCGAAGCAACAGTGTGAACTCGTCGATGAACCCCCGTTGCAGGTTGCGTCGAAATGAATCGATCGACCGGGCGCGCTCCGGCAAGGTGCCAAGCTCCGACCACGTAACGGACGTTAGCGTCCCGAGCAGCTCGCTCACCCGGTACGGCTCCGTGCCGACGGGTACCCGCGCTTCGTTGTCGATCATCCGGGTAAGGCGGGGCGGGCTCAGCAGCTCATTCAATAGCGCCAATTGAACAAACGCGACATAGCTATGAATGGGGTAGTCGACCGGCACCGCAAACCAGGGAACGCCCCAATGGGCCCACCGATTCGGTGCGAGCTTGTTGAGATACGACGGCTCGATATCGAACGCCCCCTCAGCGAACACCTCGTCGGCCAAGAGCTGCACCGCCGCGCGCTGCTCCGCTGCGGGTAGGGGACGAAACGGAGGCTTCGCCCCGGGATCACCTTTGTGGGCCCGCGATACTTCCATACCGCCGACGACTTTGGTGACCGGGAGCATCGCTATGAATTGCTCGAACAGCAGTCCCGTCGTTGCGCCACGCAGGCGTTGATATCCCTCACCCTCACCGATGAGTCGATGCTCTAGCCTCGGCAGCACCCGTTCGATCACCGCTATACGATCGCTCGCATACCCAACTGGGCTGGACCCGAGATCCCACGCGCTAGTGTGAGGATCGAGGGCCCACGGCCCAAGCCAATTGTCCTCGTCCGTGCCAAAGGTATGAAGCGGCTCGGATGCCCGCTGCGCGATGCTTTGCAGCATCGGGAGCTCATCTTGCGGTCTTGTAACCGACTGCCCCGCCGACCAGCCGGAACTGCTTGCAGCGGATGAGTGAATTGGTGTGTACCCGTATTGCATCGTCCACACGTCGTATGTCCCCACCCCCTGGTTCCAATAGAATCCCTGCTTCGCTGGATCAACGGCAACATTCACGGGACCGTAGTCCATTACCGAGAGTGTCACACCGTGCTCCCGCGTAAACGTCGTGTCGTTGAGACGGGCGCGCGGAATCCCCGATGACCCCTTGAAGTTGTGCCGCAAACCGAGGGTATGTCCGACTTCGTGCATGATTAGATCACGAATCGCGTCGCCGAGGTACTTCTCTGGGAGGGGTTGGCCTCCGTCGAGCACACCGAGACCCACGAGCATCGCGTGCTGCATCCCCAACTGGTGCTGCATCCCGAACTGTGCGTAGCAGATGCGTTGCGCGATCGAGGGAGGAAGTGCTCCCTGCAGTCGGATCGCTTCGCGGAATCGGCGAATCAGCGCGTCCGGCCCAGCCAACTCTTGCCATTCGTATAACCAGCCCTGCACAAAGCTCCACGACACGAGAATGTCGGCATTCAGAATCTCACCGGTGCGTGGATCCGTTTGGGACGGCCCGATGGCGTAACCCATTCGGTGCGCCGCGGTCCAGCGCACGGTTGAGTAGCGCACGTCCTCCGCACTCCAGGTGCTGTCATCCGGAGCATCACGCGCGACGATCGCGTTCTTGAATCCCGCGGCCTCAAACGCCTTGTTCCACGCTTCGATTCCCTCGCGCACGTACCGCCGGTACTCAAGCGGTACGCTGCGATCGACGTAGTAGACGATTGGCTGAACCGGTTCCGAGAGCTCCTGCGTGGGGTCCTTTTTCTCGAGACGCCACCGCGTCACGTATCGCACAAAGGTGGTCTCTTCCCGGTCCCGCGAGAAGTCTCGCTGAGCATCCAGGAAGAACCCAATCCGATCGTCGGCGAGACGACGTTGCATGGGCACGTCAGGTAACGCAAACAGCGAATATCGGATGCCGAGCGGTATCGAACGGTAGTCCGACACACCCTCACCACCGATGACGGGGAGGTCACCGGACTGAAACGTCATGGCCGCGTCGATCTCGACGTTCTTGGGGAAGCCGCGAATACCTTCGACAAAGCTTCGTGCCTTGTCGAAGCTCACGGATTTGTTTCCGTAGTAGAGCTTGATCCACCGTGCGACGTCCGGATAGTCGGACACGAAGAAGGTGGTAACGTCGATCAAGACCGCTTTTGTGGTATCGTGCTCTGACTCGATCTTGAATGCCGCGAGGATCGAATGGCCCACATTGTCTTGGAGCGAGGCGCGCATCGGCGACCCCGGTGCGGCGGTGAACCTCGGGTTCACTCGCACCAAGTACACCTGATCGCCATGTCTATCGAGCCGCAGGAGATGGGTGTCATCCAAATACAGCCCATCGTGGACATTGAAGTCCCCAATTCCCCGGCTGTAATGCATGACCATGCCAAACTCCATCCCCAGCTGAGCGGGACGAAGCTCGAGGAACAACGTGTTATCGCGTTTGAGGCGGAACGTCAGGAAGCCGTCGATGGTGCGCGTGTCCTTAACCGCCTCTTTCCATGGCTTGAAGGGGTCGCTCTTCTCCTTTTCCGCAGACGCGCTGTCTTTAGTGGAGGTCGTGGCCACCGCCGTGGTGGCGGGTGCTGGTTGGGGGGGCGCGTAGACCTGTACGCAACCACTCAGGGCAAGGAACCCAGCGCCGCTCATAAAGGCACTGATCAGGCGCATCATGATGACCTCCACTGGCACTCGAGAACTGGGCTGCAGCCCTGGGAAACTATCCTACAAATTAAACGCTGGGGGATACCGTACGACAGATCGCGCGTCAAGCAGTAGCACGTTTTTGCGAGCGCCTGGCGCCGTCCCCACTTGCGGGGATAGAATTTCTCACGACTCATCCCAGCTTACCCAACGATACTGTGCGGAGTCCGACGATGTTCCGAGACGCCATTCCTTTCATCCCTTCTATCCCCTCTATCCCCTCTCTCTCATTCCCCAATGCCACTGAGCACACAGAGGGGTACGGAGGACACGGAGGTGAGCGGGGCGGTACTCCACGTGCGACGACGGGGAGTCATTCTTCCCTACGGCTGGGATGCGCTGTCTCCCTCATGTATCTGCTGTGTGTACCGGGTGTGGCGACCGCGCAAGATTCTCGTGTGGATGCGGCGCTCGCACGGATTACGCCTGGGATCATCGAAATACGTCATCATTTGCACCAAAACCCCGAACTAAGTAATAGGGAGTTCGAGACGGCGAAGTTGGTGGCCGACTACCTCAGGCGACTGGGATTCGAGCGGGTGGACACCGGCATTGCCCACACCGGCGTGGTCGCGATCCTCGAAGGCGGGCGGCCCGGACCGGTGATCGCCGTCCGCGCCGATATGGATGCGCTTCCAGTCACCGAGGATACGCCATACCCCTTCAAGTCCACCGTGCGCACGACGTTCCAAGGTCAGGAGGTGGGCGTCTCGCACGCCTGCGGTCACGACATACACGTTGCCGTACAGCTCGGGGTTGCGTCCGTGCTATCCTCGATGCGTGAGGAGATTCCGGGCACCATCAAGTTCATCTTTCAACCGGCAGAGGAGGGCGCACCGCCTGGGGAGGACGGAGGCGCGGATATGATGGTAAGGGAGGGGGTGCTCGAGAATCCCCGACCGAGGGCGATCTTCGGACTCCACACCCTGTGGGACATGCCGGTGGGGATGGCGGGTTACACTCCAGGTCCGGCGCTGGCCGCTGCCGATCGATTCACCGTCACCATTCGGGGTAAGGGATCACACGGCGCGTCACCCCACCTCGGCGCAGACCCGATCGTCATGGCCGCGCACGCCGTGACGATGCTCCAGACGATTCGTTCCCGGAACATGCCACCGCTCGCTCCGGGCGTGGTCACCGTGGGCCTGATCCGTGGTGGGACGCGTTTCAATATCATCCCAGATGAAGTGTCGTTCGAGGGAACAGTACGGAGCTACGGGTCGGATATCCAAGACCTCGTCGAGCAGCGCATGAACGAGATCCTCTCCGGGATCACACGAGCGGGTGGTGGGAGCTACGTGCTTACCTATGACCGGGGCACTCCCGCGACGATCAACGATGTGACATTGTCGGAATGGGCGGGTCCGCGGATGGCTGAGGTGCTGGGAAGCGATAAGGTCCAGGTACTGGAGCCGGCGACGGTAGCCGAAGATTTTTCATACTTCGCGAACGTGATTCCAGGGTTCTACTACCGGCTCGGCACACTCAAGCCCGGGACGGTCTCAGGAAACCATCACACCTCCAACTTTATGGCTGACGACGAAGCCGTCCCGATCGGGATCCGCGTGATGGCCAATCTGTTACTGGACTACCTGCGCGAAGGCGGGCACTGAGGGGAGTGGTGAGTAGGGAGTGGGTCGCACCACTATCCCACTCCCTGGACTACCCCTACTCACTCCAGATCACTTGAAGTACTCGGGCTCGTTACCCGGCTTCCACTTGATGTTGCACCCCACGCTGGGGCTTTGATCCTCGTCTACTTCTCTGTCCGCCAGAACGGCGTCGAGCGCCGCTCGAAGATCCCGGCCGTCCAGCGGGAAGGTGTTCCCGGGCCGGCTGTCGTCTAATTGCCCTCTGTAACGCAGCTTGTGCTCCCTGTCAAACACAAAGAAGTCCGGCGTACAGGCCGCGTGGAACGACTTCGCGACCTCTTGTGTCTCATCGAACAGAAAAGGAAACTCCCAGTGCTCGGCCAGTGCCAGCGTCTTCATCTCCGCGGGACCGTCCTGCGGGTATTTATCCACGTCGTTCGAATTGATCGCGACGATGCCGACCCCCTTTGGCAAGTACGTCTTGGCCAAGCGTCTGATCTCGTCCTTGACGTGCTTCACGAATGGACAGTGATTGCAGATGAACATGACGAGCAAGGCACGGTTGTCACGGAAATCACCAGGCGTGACGAGCCGGCCATCTACGGCATTAGGGAGCGAGAATTGGGGAATCGTCGTTCCCAGCGGAAGCATGGTCGAAGGGGTGGCTACCATTAGTGAGACTCCGATGATGTACCAAGTAACGTTTGCCTCTTCAGCCTCCTCTGCCCCTTCTGCCGCCTGCGCGGGAGGCGGGGGAAGCAGAGGAGGCAGAAGAGGCAAACGATCCTGTTGCCCGATTACCGAGTTCGTAGAGAAATCTAGTGCCCGGTACCAATAACCCGAAGTCACACGGCGCAGCGTCCGACGTACGAGGACGTTCCGTGGACGTGCTTCGTCACGGCGGAGCGGATGTCGAACGAGTTGTCGATCACGTGGCCATCGAGGATCCCCTCGAGATTCGGCTGCGTGATGTTCCGCTTGCCGTTGTCATGCGAACGCCGGGCGACGACGAGGACTTGGTGTACGGCTTTCTGATCACCGAGGGAATACTGTTGACGCCCAGCGAGGTCGATCGCATCGAGCGTATTGACGAGTCCCGCGTCTCTGTCGAGCTGCGTCCCGATGTCGAAGTCGACCCGACACGATTCCAGCGCAACCTATTCATGTCCAGCTCCTGTGGAGTGTGTGGCAAGGCCTCGATCGAAGCCGTTCAACTGTTTGCGCGTCCAGCACCCACGTTCTTCATTCAGCGTGAGGTTCTTGCCAGTCTCACTGGGCGGTTACGCCATCATCAGCCGACGTTCGACACGACCGGTGGGCTTCACGCCGCGGGCCTATTCCGCTTAGACGGCGTACCAATCACCGTGCGCGAAGATGTGGGTCGCCACAATGCGGTCGACAAGGCCATCGGCGCCGCAGCTCGGCAATCCTGGCCCATATCGCCATCGGTGCTCGTTGTCTCCGGACGCCAGAGCTTCGAGATCGTTCAGAAAGCCGGGGTCGCCGGCATAGGCGGGGTAGTCGGGGTGTCTGCACCTTCCACGTTGGCGGTCGACCTCGCGAACGAGCTGGGGATGCTGCTGGTGGGGTTTTCCCGTGGCGATCAGTTCAACGTGTACGCGGGGGAACAACATCTAAAGCAGTGAGCAGGGAGTAGGTCGAACGCTGGTCGCCAATCGATACCCCCATCACGTGGTGTACGCGGCGTATGCGTTATTGGTTAGCGATTCTGCGTTTGAAACTCCAGATTCGCAACGGTGGATACCGCTGGTACTGGAGCTTGGCCCAGGATCCGACGTTTGAACCGGTGCGCGATGACCCGCGGTTCACGGCTTGGGTGGCGCGAATGAAGGAGGACCTGGCCCGGCAGCGGGATCGGGTCGAAGCGGAGGGGATAGCGGCTGTCCTAGATTCGATGATTGCCGCGGGATCAAGAGCGCAGACAAAGTCCTGACCGCATCAATTCCTGCCTCTCCTGCCTCTCTGGCTTCGAGGCGTTACAATTAATGAAGAGAAGTCGTCGGCCCCTCAGCAGGCTCCATCCATTGCCCTCGGAGATGCGATGCCGGTTCCGTCCAACCAGGAACTGATAGATCGCTGGCGCCACGAACCAGCTCCACTGCTGGCCGTGTTGCACGCCGTGCACGAGCGGGATGGCTACTTGTCGGAGGAGGCGATGCGGGCCGTCGCGAAAGGTCTCCGTATCCCCATCGCCGATCTCTATGGCACCATCACCTTTTACCACCACTTCGCACGTGAGCCGCAGCGACGCGCCACGCCGCGCGTGTGCACCGGCCCCATCTGCCAGCTCGCGGGTGCCGACGCTCTCCTCGCGAGTCTCGGCAACGAAGGGGCGACACCGATGCCCTGCGCGGGTCGCTGCGACGAACCCATACCGGTGCTTCGGGGTGACGAGGTGGTGGTAGGCACACAGAGCGGGAACCTGGAAAATCGGCCGTCTCCGCTGCCGCCACCCAACCCCGGGGAGACCGAGGAATGCGTATTCGCGGCGATCCGCGAGCCAGGCCGTACGACAATCGACGGCTATCGACGCACCGGCGGTTACGAAGCTCTCGAGCAGGCGATCAAACGCATGAAGCCTGCCGATGTACTTGGCGTCATCAACGAATCAGGACTCGCGGGTCGAGGTGGGGCCGGATTCCCCACCGGACGAAAATGGCAGGCGGTCGCGGATGCACCGGGGTCGCCCAAAACGGTTGTCTGCAATGCGGACGAGGGGGAGCCCGGATGCTTCAAAGACCGCGCAATCATGGATCACGACCCTCACGCGGTGATCGAGGGCATGACCCTGGCCGCGTACGCGACAGGTGCCACTCGCGGATTCATTTATCTGCGCTACGAGTATCCGCAGACAGTGCAAATCCTCGAGCGCGCCCTGGCGGCTGCGGAGGGCGCCGGCCTCTTGGGTGATGGAATCCTGGGGAGCGATTTCTCGTTTCACCTGTACATGAGACGTGGTGCAGGGGCGTACATCTGTGGGGAAGAAGGGTCGCTGCTGAACAGTCTCGAAGGCAAACATCCGTTCCCTCGTAACCGGCCACCGTTTCCCGTGACGCACGGGTATGAGAACCTTCCCACGGTCGTCAACAACGTCGAAACCCTCGCATCGGCACCCCCGATCGTCCGTAAGGGTGCGGCGTGGTACCGCGGCCTCGGCCGAAACGGTCATGTCGGAACAAAAATCATCAGCCTGTCCGGAGACGTTCAGCGGCCCGGTAACTACGAAGTGCCCCTGGGGCTTCCGTTGGGCACACTATTGCACGAATGGGCCGGTGGGCCGCGCCCTGGCCGTACCATTCAAGCGGTCACGATGGCCGGTCTCTCGGGCGGTTTCCTCGCCGGAACTGATCTCGACGTCACGCTCGATGAGCCGAGTATCCGTTCCAAGGGATCCTTCCTCGGCGCAGGCGGCATCATGGTATTCGATGACAGTCGCGACATGGTCGACATGGCTCACAGCGCCATGGAGTTCTTCGCGGAGGAGTCGTGCGGGAAGTGCTTTCCCTGCCGAATCGGCACTCAGCGGCTCACTGAGCGTCTCGCGACGCAAGCGGGCCCCGACAACGTATCTCATTGGATAGATGAGGTTACCGATATCGGCCGCACCATGAAGAAGATGTCGGCGTGCGGCCTGGGGATCGCTGCACCTCTCATCACGGACAGCTTGATCAAGTATTTTCCAGATAGAGTTGCTGCGCATGTGGGGAATGGGAAGTAGCGAAGAGGCAGTAGTGGCAGACGAGGCAGCAGAGGGGAGTACGGAATGATTTTGTCGGCTACCGTGCAAAAGACGCACAAAATGACGTTGGACGGCCAGGAGGTTTCATTCCAAGAGGGTGAGACCATCTACGAAGTGGCCGCCCGGCATCAGAAGGTCATTCCCACACTGTGTTACGATCCACGTCTCGAGCCCTTTGGTGGCTGTCGTTTGTGTGTGGTGGAAGTCGAGGGCCAGAAGAATCCCGTCGCCTCGTGCACCATGCAGGCCACTCCCGGCATGGTTGTGCGCACCAAGACCAATGAGGTCGAGTCGCTCCGCAAGATTCTGCTCGAGATGGTCGTGTCCGAGAACCGTGAGCTCGCCGTCGATCCGTTGCGTGGCTACGCGTCACAGGAGCTCACCAAGCTAGTCGATCGCTACGGGGCCGACAGCGGAAGGTTCGCTGGCAAGCATTCCGGCACGACGCGCGTGGACGACGACAACCCGTTCATTCTCCGCGATTACGACCTCTGCATTTCGTGCTATCGTTGCGTCCGCGTATGCGCCGAACAGGAAGGTGATTACGCCATCAGCGTCATGAACCGTGGGTTCCACACGCAAATCACCACCGAGTTCAATGGCCTGCTAAGAGATTCCGCGTGCACCTTCTGCGGTCAGTGTGTACAGACCTGTCCCACCGGCGCGCTGGCAGACCGGAAAGCGATGCGCCACATGGAAACGCCGGGAGCGATCGATAAAACACGCACCATCTGTCCGTACTGCGGGGTGGGGTGTTCGGTCGACATTCTCACCAAGAATGACACCATCGTCGGGGTACACCCCGCTATGGACGGGCCGGCCAACGAGGGCGCCCTGTGTGTGAAGGGGCAGTTCGCCTACGACTTCGTGCATCACCCAGATCGCCTGAAGCGGCCGATGGTGCGCGGTGACGACGGCGAGCTGCACGAGACCGACTGGGAGTCCGCGCTCGACCGGGCCGCCGAAGGGTTTGAGAAGGTCTTGACGGAATACGGACGGCACAGTGTCTATGGGGTCGCGTCGGGTCGGGCGCCGAGTGAGGCTGCGTATTCGATGCAGAAGTTCATTCGCGCCGGGTTCGGAACCAACTACATAGACAACTGTAGCCGTGCCTGACACTCTCCCACGGTTGCCGGTCTGGCAGCCACGATCGGACGAGGCGCCATGTCAAACCCGCTGGCCGACATGGAAAAGCCGGACGTCATCTTCTGTATCGGTACCAACATGACCGAATGCCATCCGGTGGCGGCCACACGCATGAAGAAGGCCGTTGCCGGTGGCGCGAAGCTCATCGTCGCCGACCCGAGACACATTGGGCTGGCCGATCTCGCCGACCTCTACCTGCCGATCCGTGTCGGCTCGGACGTGGCGCTGTTATTGGGAATGGCGCACGTCATTGCGCGGGAGGGGCTCGTTGATCCGGGCTTTATTGCCGAGCGAACCGTCGAGAGCACCGAATTCCTCCAGCACGTCAAGGAGTTCACCCCGGAGTGGGCCGAGTCCATATCCGGTGTCCCCGCGAAGGACATCGAACAGGCCGCACTGTGGTACGGTGGCGCCGAACGTGGTGCCATCTATTACACACTCGGGGTCACCGAGCATATCTGTGGCGTCGAGAACGTGCAGAGCCTGTGCAACCTCGCGCTCATGACCGGCAACGTGGGGCGCGAAGGGACCGGCATCAACCCGATGCGCGGCCAAAACAACATCCAGGGCGCGGGCGACTCCGGTGCGCTCCCCAACAACTACCCGGGCTTTCAGCCGGTCACCAATCTCGCGAACCAAGCGAAGTTCGCTGAAGCCTACGGGAGAACGGTCGACCTCGAAAAAGGCATTACCAAGGTCACGGCACTCAAGCAGTGCGGTGATCAGATCCGCGCGATGATCATCAATGGCGAGAACACGCTGCTGTCCGACCCCGACCGACGTCATTGCGAGCACGCCCTTACGAGTCTCGACCATCTCGTGGTCATCGACATCTTTTTGACCGAGACCGCGCAGCTGGCAGACGTGGTGTTTCCCGCAACTGCCTGGGGCGAGACGGACGGGACGTGCACCAACACGGAGCGCAGGGTGCAACGGCTCCGCAAAGCCGTTGAGCCGCCGGGCGAGGCGAAGCCGGATTGGTGGATTGTCGCGCAGTTGGCAAAGCGCCTCGGGTTCATGGGCTTCGAGTGGATGGAAGCCAAAGACGTCTTCAACGAGATGTGTGAGCTGTCGGCGACTTATCACGGACTCGACTGGGACCGTATCGAGCACGGTGAGTATCACTGGCCGGTGCCGGAGAAGGGACACCCAGGAACACCGCGGCTCCACGAAGAACGCTTCATCAACGGTCGTGGGGTCTTCAAGCTCATCAGATACCGTGACCCGGCCGAGACCATTAACGAGGAATTCCCCCTCTGGCTCACGACGGGCCGACGTCTCCAGTCGTACCATACCCGGACCCAGACCGGCCGCTCAGCCGGTATCGATTACCTGCTTCCCGAAGAGGTGCTCGAAGTACACCCCGACGACGTGGCCAAGTACGGTCTCGAGGACGGCGGTTGGTGTCAGCTGACGAGCCCGCGCGGTTCGATCGAGATCAAGGTCAAGGCCACGCGCCGGTCACCAAGGGGGACCGTCTTCGCCAGTTTCAGCTTTGCCGATGTCCCTGTGAACGTGCTCACCGGATCGGGCTACGACCCGATAACGGAGACCGCAGAACTCAAGGTGTGTGTGGTCAACGCGAAGCCGTGCAATAAAGGGGTGAAGGGGCGGAGGACCGCCTAAGACGGGCAGGGGGCTGGCGACCGACCCCTGGGCTTTGCATGTTAGCTGCCTAGGGGGAATCCATGACGATATCCCGCCGGAGCTTCCTCAAGGTTTCCGTCGCCGGTGGCCTCGGTGTCTCGGCCCTCGGCTTCGATCTCACGTCGGCTTACGCCGCCTCCCGCCAGCTCAAGATCCGCCACGCCAAAGAGTACAAGACAGTATGCCCCTACTGCGCCGTTGGTTGCGGCACCATCGCATATGTCCATGGCAGCGGTGGGCTCAACACCACCAAGACCATCATCCACGTAGAGGGCGATCCTGACAACCCCATCAATGGGGGAACGTTGTGCCCCAAAGGGGCAGCCCAGATGCAGCTTGCCATCAGCCCACGGCTCAAGAAATCTCCGATGTTTCGGGAGCCCGGGGCCAGCGAATGGAAAGAGGTCAGCTGGGATTGGGCCATGGAGTGGTTCGCCCGCCGGTTCAAGGATTCGCGCGACGCGAGCTTCGTCGAGCGCGACGATCGTGGGCGCACCGTGAACCGCTGCGAAGGGATCGCGTGGGTAGGCAGCGCCACGGTCACCAACGAAGACGCATACCTCATTACCAAAACCATGCGAGGCCTGGGGCTGATGTACGTCGACCACCAGGCGCGGATATGACACAGCCCCACGGTGGCCAGTTTGGCCGCCACGTTTGGCAGGGGCGCGATGACCAACCACTGGAAGGACATCAAAAACGCCGATGTCATTCTGGTGATGGGGGCCAACCCAGCGGAGAACCATCCCTGCGGATTCAAATGGGCGATTGAGGCACGCGACGGCCGCGGCGCCAAACTCGTCACTATCGACCCGCGATTCACCCGCACCTCAGCCGTCGCAGACCACCACCTCCAGATTCGCCCCGGCTCCGATATCGCCATCCTCGGCGGATTCATCCGGTACACGCTCGAGAACAATCTCCAACATGATGACTACGTCCGGCTGCACACCAACGCGTCCTTTATCGTGAATCGGGGCTTCGATTTTCAGGACGGCCTGTTCGCGGGATTCGACGCCACCAACCAGCAATACGACAAGACAGCGTGGGATTACGAACGCGGCCCCGACGGATACGTCCGCCGCGATCCCACGCTCCAGCATCCGCGCTGTGTCTTCCAACTCCTCAAGCGCCATTACGACCGCTACACACCAGAGATGGTGGCGCAGATCGCGGGGTGCTCGGCCGAAGACTTCCTGGGGATTGCCGAGATCGTGTGCTCCACCGGGACGGCAGCCCGAGTGGGCACCATCATGTATGCGGTGGGCTGGACAATGCACACGGTGGGCAGTCAGATCATCCGTACGGCTGCTATCCTCCAGTTGCTGCTCGGCAACATCGGCCGACCGGGCGGCGGCATCAACGCGCTGCGCGGTCACGCCAACGTCCAGGGCGCCACCGATCACGCCATCGTCGCCGACATTCTCCCGGGCTACCTCAAGGTTCCTGATCCATCGCAGACCTCACTCGCGCAGTACCTCCGTGAATCGACCCCGCGTGCGCTCACGGCGGACACGATGAACTACTGGGGCAACTTCCCGAAGTTCTTCGTTTCGCAGATGAAGAGCTGGTTCGGCAACCATGCCACGCGCCAAAACGAGTTTGGCTATCACTACCTCGCCAAGCCATTCGATGACGGCTCGTGGCTCTCGATCTGGGATCAGGCGCATCAAGGGAAGCTCGAGGGCTTTATCGCCCTCGGGTTCAACCCGCTCCTAGCGGGACCCGACATTCCGCGCTTGTTGCGCGCAATGTCCCGCCTCAAATGGAAGGTCGTGATCGATCCGTTCATGCTGGACACCGCCGAGTTCTGGAAGGCGCCCGGTATGAACCCCACCGAGATCGACACCGAGGTGCTCTATCTCCCTGCGACGCACTGGATAGAGCGCGACGGATCATTCACCAACAGTGGCCGCTGGGTCCAATGGAAGGAGAAAGCCATCGACCCGCCGCCGGGTGTCAGGTCGGACACGTGGATCCTTTCGGAGCTGTTCTGGCGCGTGAAAGAGCTCTACGAACAAGAGGACGGTGCCTATCACGAACCCATCCTCAACATGACGTGGGACTATTTGAACCCACGCGAGCCGACATTGGTGGAGCTGGCGAAGGAGATCAACGGATTTGATCTCTCGACCGGCAAGTTGCTGTCGAGCTTCGGTGAGCTCAAGGACGATGGCAGCACCAGCAGCGGCAACTGGCTGTACTGCGGCAGCTTCACCGAGCAGGGCAACATGATGCAGCGCCGAGGTACCGATGATGCCACCGGGCTCGGCATGCATCACGATTGGGCGTGGAGCTGGCCGCTCAACCGCCGCGTGTTGTACAACCGCGCGTCGGCCGATGCCAACGGAAGGCCATGGGATCCGCAGCGATCCGGTATCCAGTGGACCGGGCGCGAGTGGATCGGGGACGTCCCGGATTACGGACGCACTACGCGGCCGGACGCGATGGGTGCGTTCATCATGACCGAAGAGGGCGTCGCCCGCCTGTTCAGCACGTACCTCACCGACGGCCCCTTCCCCGAGCACTACGAACCCGCCGAGAGCCCGACGGCCAACCTGCTACACGAACGCGTAGCCGTGAACCCGGTGGTCCGCTGGTACGATGGTGTGAAGGAAACCCTGGCCGATGCGAACGGTGAGTTCCCTTACGCCTGCACCGTATATCGTGTGGTCGAGCGCGAGCATTTCGTGACGAGCAATGTCCCGTATCTCGTGGAGCTGATGCCCGACTTTTTTGTGGAGGTTCCTGACGGGCTGGCGCGTGAGAAGGGAATCGACAACGGGGGCCGTGTGCGCGTGCGATCCAAGCGCGGCGTGGTAGAGGGCACAGCCATCGTCACCAAGCGCATCAAACCCCTAACGGTAAACGGAAAGACACTCTGGACCGTTGGCATTCCGGTCCATTGGGGCTTCGTTGGCATTACCGAAGGCGCAATGGCCAACCAGCTCACGCCCTTCATCGGTGATGCAAACACGCGTTGCCCCGAATTCAAGGCGTTTCTCGTGAACGTGGAACGAGCATGAACAACACGCTCGCCATCAAACGGATTTCGGCGACGCCGACGCCGCCGCCGACCATTCGGTCTTCACCCGAGTACGCCAAATTGGTGGACATCGCGCGTTGTATCGGCTGCAAGGGATGCGAGGTAGCGTGCAAGGAGTGGAACGAGCTCAAGGTCGAACCCACGGTCAACTTCGGCAGCTACCAAAGCCATGAGGATCTCTCACCAGACACGTGGCTCCTCATGCGGTTCAACGAGACCGAGTTCGACGGCAATCTCCAGTGGCTTATCAAGAAGGATGCGTGTCTGCATTGCGAAGAACCGGGTTGCCTCTACGCCTGCCCCGCGCCGGGCGCCATTGTGCAATACGAGAACGGGATAGTCGACTTCAATCAAGAAAACTGCATTGGGTGCCAATACTGCGTCACCGGCTGTCCGTTCGACATCCCTCGCTTCGACAAGACCACCAAGAAAGTCTACAAATGCAACATGTGCATCGACCGGGTCGAGGCGGGGCTCGAGCCGGCGTGCGTGAAGACCTGCCCAACCAACGCGATCTCGTGGGGCACCAAGGAGGACATGGTCACGCTGGCTCACAAGAAAGTCGAGACCTTGAACAACCGCGGCTTCGCGAACGCCGCCGTCTACGATCCGCCGGGTGTGGGCGGCGTCCACATGATGTATGTCGTGCCCCACGGTGATCGACTCGGTGAGTACGATTTGCCCGAGGATCCCGTGGCGAGCCCCGGGCCGATGCAGGCGCTGGGCGCGTTCAAGCGGATCGGCTCGTATCTGTTTGGTTTTGGGATCGTGGGCGCACTGCTCCACTTCCTTGCCGTTGGTCCGGAGTCTCCCGAGGATAGTCACGATGCGAGCTAACGCGATTCAGCGATTCACATATGCGGAACGCGTGGTGCATTGGGTGGTGGGGGTCACCTTCGTCTTCCTGTTGCTTACCGGGCTCGCGTTCTCTTATCCAAAGCTCTTCTGGCTCACGAGCATCGTGGGAGGCGGGGCCGTTGCTCGGGTGCTCCATCCATGGGTAGGCCTGGTGTTCACGGTGGGACTCGTGTTCATGGTGCTGCTGTGGATCCGTGACATGTACCTGGACCGTCACGATATCGCGTGGCTCAAGGCGATTCGGCATTATGTCGCGCACGACCGCGACAACGTCCCGCCCGCGGGCAAGTACAACGGCGGTCAGAAGCTCTTCTTCTGGGTGCAGAGCGTGTTGGGTGTTGTCTTTCTGATTACGGGGCTCCTGCTGTGGTTTCCCGACGGATTCGTGGGGCTCGGCCCATTTGGCCGTGGTATACTCTCCGCCATGCGCTTGCTGCACTACTTGGCGGCGCTTGGAGGCGGGCTGTTCCTCATCGTCCACATCTACCTCGGTACAGTGGCCTATCCGGGTACCGCGCGCGGGATGATCGACGGCAAGGTCACGCGCGCCTGGGCCAAGCTCCATCATCCGCAGTGGCATCGTGAGAAGACGGAGTCTTGACCGAAGACGTTGGGAAGGCACTTCAACAATCCTATAAGCGACGAAGGTTGAGAGCCGACGAGCTGATCGGCCGCCACCCGCACGCCGAGCACATGCTCGCGTTTTACATCAATCTGATGGAAGTCCAGGAACCCATCGCCCGGCAAGCGGCGAACGCCAACTGGCCGACGGGTGAGCAACAGATACAACTCGACCGGCTCCCCTTGGACGATCTCCTCCCACTGTTTCGCGGGTTGCTGCGTGAAGTGGCCGGGTTTGGCACGCACACGGTCAGGGTCGTCGCACGGGCAATCGAAGCGGCCGTGCCCGAGTTTCAGCTCCGGCTGATTCAGCGTTTTCTCGCACGAGGGACCCTCGACGATCTCGCAACCGCGCTCGATTGCTTGCCGGAGCAACTCGGCTTCTTCCCCCGCGCGCTCCTGCAGCCGGTGACGGAGGCCCTCGCGCGGAACATCAATTGCACCGCGAAGCCAGGACGCGAATGCCCCATCTGCAGGCGTTCCCCTCAGGTCACCGTTACACGCGACGAGGCTGAGGTCAAAGGTCGCCGGGTGCTCGTCTGTTCTCTCTGCGCGAGTGAGTGGCCGTACCCCCGAACCACCTGCCCGTCCTGCGGGGAATCCAATCCGGAGAACCTCGCCTATCACGTCAGCGATTCCCTCCCCCACCTCCGCATCGAGGAGTGCACCACCTGCAAGCGCTATCTCAAAGCGGTTGACCTGAGGCTCGATGGCAAGGCGATCCCGCTGGTAGACGAGGTCGCCTCGGTCGAATTGGATCTGTGGGCGCAGGAGCGCGGCCTCGAGAAGATCGAACAGAATGCGGTGGGGATGTAGGGGGACGGAAGTCCAACCTTCTGGCTCTGAAGCGCAGTTGGGCGGCGGGAACCGCTACCGGGCTTCCGCTGTGTCCCGTGCCATGATCGTGTCGGGTAACGGCGGCGAGGGCTCAGCGACGGCTGTATCCATGGGTGACGCTCCGCGCGTCTCGCGCTCATCAGACCGCGGCGCCTCCCGACAACTCACCACGACCACCAAGACCGCCGCGCGGATCATCATTCGCAACACCGTTTTCTTCTTCATATGAATCCTTTTTGACCGCCCGACCGTCCTTCTATCGACTAATATTCTGTCTCCATGCCCCAAAGACGCGAGTTCCTCACCGCCCTTTCCGCCATGGGCGTCGCTGTGATCAGACCTGCGAACTGGGGTTATCCGGTACAATCTGTCACGGCTCAACCTACGGTCTTCCACGGTCACCCGGAGGGCCGGACCACCCTCGTTCGCTTCACCGCCTACGGCATCGACGTCCCGGCGGGACGGCTCCGGATATACGATAATCCGCGACGGGATCTCCTTGGCACTGCGGGAATGCTCCGCCTGGGCGAGGTGCTCTACGGAGAGCTTTGGCTCCCGCTGGAGCGCCGGCGCACGGTGACCAGTGAGCTCGAAGTCCCCGGTCGGCGAGGCATCATTCGGCATCAGCACACGCTTACGCCACAGCCCCATTGGACGATCTACTGGCTCACCATCGCAGACCCGGAGGCACTTCGTCATGATCTGGACAACGTCGATCCGTGGCGGCGCGGCGTGCGCGCGGCCCTGTACGCCGCCGCTGGTGTTCGTGCAAACCCGCTCTCGGAGACCCGCTCCCCTGCGGCAAGCGATCACGTCGAGATACTGCGGCGTGCCATCCCGGCCCGAGAACTCGAAGCGGATCTCGGCATTCCCACGAGCCCGCTCGCGCTCATCGAGTCCTCCACCAGCCTCGAGCCCGTCACCGTTGCCGTGCTGGCCGGCTCGGGTGTGCGTGTGCTCGCCGTGCTCGAAAGCTCTGATCTTCCGATTCAGGTTCTCGAAATCCCCGGCAGTTCGCCGTTGCCAGTTATCGCCGCACCAGCAATCCGTGATCCGGCCACGCTGGGCTTTGGCGCGTCGCAAGCAGAGATGGTGACGTCCATCGAGCGCTGGCTCACAGCTACCAGCGCGTTCCACGGCGCTGGGTTTCCCGCAAACGTCGTGGTGGTGGTGGGTAACGATCACACCGTCTCACCCGCGTATCTCGCAGCGGCACGGAGCTGGAACGGTCGCTTTGCGTTTCCTCATATCGTTGTGGGCGCGGATCCGGATCACTTGCTTCGGGAAGTGGGTGCGGGCCGATCAGTCCGGGCAGCATCCACCGGCCGACGGCCGTTGTCAGATCCCGCTTCGCTTGCTGATATCGCTGCTATGCGGGAGGCGCGGGATGGGATGACCCAGAAGCGCGCCACCACCCTGTTCGCTCCTCTCGTGTCGCTACTCGGCGGTGCAGTGGGCGACCTCGAGGTGGTGGCGCGCGGGGTTGCCCCACGCTTTGCGGGTACGGTTGTGCTCAACACGTCACCGTTCACACGGACGGACGTGCTCAGGCGCCCTGACGGGCGCGAGGAGATCGTGACGGACGTTCCCGGGCTGGGATACGCCTTCGTGATCGGTCCAGCCGAAGCAGTACGTGCTGTGGATGGCGTGACCGGCTGGGAGAGGGTCCCCCAAAGCGAGCATCTCACGGGGCAGGCCTTTCGGGTATCGGTGAACGCGGCAACGGGCGCCATCGAGCGGCTCGTCGACACTACGGGCAGGGCGTGGGTGCGTGCGGGCAGCGGCGGCGTGAACGAGGTACCAGAGGTCACCAACAGCACCTTGACCAGAGAACTGCTCGCGAACGTCGGTACGCGGATCACGGTAGTTCGCCAGCTTCGTGGCGGCGGTATGGTACGCAGCAGATACACCGTGTATGACACGCTGCCCTGGCTCGATATCGAGAACCTGGGTGAGCATGAGGGCAACTCACCAATCGAGTATCGGTTCAGCTTTGCACTCGAGAGACCGGCAGTGTCCTGGGAGCGCCCGGTAGGCAGTGTGACCCAATTGGCGCCCGTTGGGGAGTTCGTGCACCTACGGTGGATTCGTTTCCAGCAGGAAGGTCGCTCCGTGTTGTTCCGTGGTTACCACACTCCCGTTGCTTCTGTGAGTCAGGATGGGATGCTGATCAATCTCGCACCTCCTGGAATCGCCCGATTTCGCCTATTGTTCGACGGGATGTCGTTGGTCTCGCCGTGGCGCTTTGGATGGGACAGTGAGCCGCTGCATGCCGTTCCCGCGTCGCCTGGCGGCAGCGGTCTCCTGCCTTCAGCAGGTTCACTTTTCACCGTCGATCAGGACGAAATCGCGGTACTCGGCGTGAAGCCTGCTGACGATGGCGACGGGCTCATCGCATTCCTCCAAGACGTGAAGGGGGAGCCGAGGCTCGTGTCGCTCCAGCCTGGGTTGCTACGTTTCCGTGAGGCCAGACGTGTCGATTTCGTTGAACGGGATATCGGATCCGTCGATGGCACGCTCGATGAGGGAGTCATCGTGCGGATGGCCGGAAATCAGATTGTCGCGCTTCGCCTGAGGGGGCTCTGGCTCGCCGGGGGTTGAACGCGAGTCCCTCGCTAGGGTATATCTCGACAGTGCCCGAAGCGCATGCCTCGGGCAAACTTGTACATGGACTTTGACAAGAGTGACGCATGATCGATCGACCGAGAACGTTGGGTGAGCTAAAGGAGACCGAGTGGGCGGATCCGTGCCGCCATGCCAGGACAGTGCGGGATGAGATGCGCGAGAACCTCATCTGCCTGCTGGAGGAGGGCCGGGAGGTGTTCCCGGGGATCGTCGGCTACGAGGATACCGTTGTTCCACAGGTCATCAGTGCCGTCCTCGCGCGTCACAACTTCATCCTCCTGGGCCTCCGCGGCCAAGCCAAGAGTCGCATCCTGCGGGCGCTTGCGCAGTTGCTGGATGAGGAAGTTCCGATTCTCGCGGGCAGCGAGGTCAACGACAATCCGTTCCGCCCAATTTCGAAGTACGGTCGGCAGGTGTTGGAAGAACATGGGGATAACGCTCCCATCGAGTGGATCCACCGTGACAACCGATATGTCGAAAAACTCGCAACACCGGATGTCACGATCGCGGATATCATTGGCGACGTCGATCCGATCAAAGCCGCTCGTGGTGGACACATCTTATCTGACGAGCTGACCATCCACTTCGGGCTGCTCCCCCGAAGCAATCGCGGCATCTTTGCCATCAACGAATTGCCGGATCTGGCGGGGAAAATTCAGGTGGGGTTGTTCAACATCATGCAGGAAGGGGACGTGCAGATCAAAGGGTACCCCATCCGATTGCCGCTCGACGTACTCCTGGTCTTCACCGCAAACCCGGAGGACTACACCGCGCGTGGAAAGATCATCACGCCACTCAAAGACCGGATTGGGAGCGAGATCTTGACGCACTACCCTGCGGACGTCGAGCACGGTATAACGATCACGAAGCAGGAAGCGTGGCTCGAGCGCACGCGGCGAGCAATCGAAGTGCCCGATTTCATTCACGAAGTCGTCGAGCGCATGGCGTTCGAGGCGCGTGAGGACAAGCGAATCGACCGCCGGTCCGGTGTCAGTCAGCGGGTGCCGATCAGTGTACTGGAGAACGTCATCTCCAACGCCGAGCAACGATGTATCGTCACCCGAGAGAAGCGGGTGGTTCCACGAATCTCCGACGTCTATAGCGCCCTCCCGTCGATCACAGGTAAGATCGAACTCGAGTACGAGGGAGAGCTCCAAGGTGCCGAGACGATCGCACGGGATCTCGTTCGGCGTGCTGCCGGCAGGACGTTCGAAGTCCGGATCGGCAACGTCGACTGTGACGAGATCGTCGAGTGGTTCGATCAAGGTGGCGCACTGAAAGTGTCACCGAACGAGCGCGCGGATGTGTGTTTGAAGGGGTTCTCCACCGTTCCAGGATTGCTCGATGCCGTCGAGGGAGCCGGGCTCGCCCCAAAGAAAGACCCTGCGACTGTGGTATCGGCGTGTGAGCTCATTCTCGAGGGATTGGTAGCACAGAAACGAATCTCTCGATCGGAGGAGCTCGGATATTCCCGGGCGCGCCCTGACGGTCCGCCCCCATTTGGGAAAGGACAAGGAGGCGGAGGCCCCAACCTCTTCGCATAGGTCGTGGCGTGGCCGTGGTCACTATCTCCCGACAATATGCGTCGGGAGGATCTGACGTTGCGAAGCTTCTCGCCGACCGACTGGGGTGGCCGGTGGTCGACAACGAGTTTGTCGATCGCGTAGCCAAGCAGGCCGGTCTCTCACCACAGGAAGTTCAGGCCCGGGAGGAAAGGGTACCTGGCCTGATCGAACGGCTTTCGCGCGCACTCGCTGTTTCGTCTCCGGAAGTTTTCGTCGCTACTGCCGACGCTACGGCCACTACCTTTGCCAAAGAGGACGAGCTGGTGCGTGTCACAGAAGCGGTGATCATTCAAACGGTTCAGGAAGGGAATGTGATCCTTGTTGGCCGGGGCGCGCAGGCGTACCTCGGTCAGCGCGACGACACCCTGCATGTCTTCATCGTCGGCTCACGGGAGACTCGTGTGCTCGCGGCGATGCAGCGCTTAGGCATTACGCGGGCCGAGGCCGAGGACGCGGTGAACAAGATCGATGAGGGACGCAAGCGGTACGTCAAGACGCATTACAATCGGCGATGGGATGACCCGAACAATTACCACCTCGTGTTCAATACCGATGTGTTCACATATGAACAGGTGGCGGAAATGATCGCGCAAGCAGTCAACATGAGAGGATGGGGATAGGACGGAAGGACGGAACCTTCCTTCCGTCTTAGTGCGTCTCCGCTAGCTCCTGCGATCTCAATACCACCGTCAATGCAAAGAGCAGACAGACCGCTCCGCCTACCACGAGCGCGATCCGCGGCCCCAGGGTCTCCGCCGCTACCCCAGCGCCCAGGGCGCCAAATGGCGTAAAGCCCATAAACGCGAACGTGTAGAATGAGACCACCCGACCCCGAAACTCATCAGGGGCAAGGGTCTGGATCAGCGTGTTGGTCACGGCAGTGGTGGAGATTTGGGCAAACCCCAGAAGCAGGAGAACGATGAGCGATGTGCCGACCGTTGGGATCAAACCAAAGAGTGCCACGAGCACGCCGAAGCTGAGTGATGTCCACCCCATGATCCGGCCTTTCGGGAGCACGTGCCCAAAGGCCGCAAGTCCGAGAGCACCGACCACCGCACCGACACCAACCGCCGCGGTCATCCAACCGTACGCCTGAGCGCCACCACCCAACACGTCCCGCGCCATGACCGGCATGAGCACTGCAAATGGAAACCCAAACAAGCTGAGCACTGCGATGTTGCCCATCAAGAGACGCGTTCGTCGATCGGATGTGACGTAGCGGACCCCGTCCCAGATGCGGATCCAGGTCGACAGTTTCTGGCTCGTCTGTTTGAACGGTGGAATCCGCATCGCGAGCAGTGCGATGAGTACCGCGACATACGAGACCGCGTTGATCAGAAAACAGATACCCACACCGAGCGCTGCGATGATGAATCCTGCGATCGCCGGGCCGATGACTCGGCTGGCATTGAACGCCGACGAGTTGAGCGCGATGGCGTTCATGAGATCGCGTTTCCCAACGAGCTCCGCGAAGAACGATTGCCGGGCGGGTATGTCGAACGCGGTCACAACACCCAGCAGGCCAGCGAGCAACAGGACATGCCAGATCTCGACGACCCCGGTGAGGACCACCGCCGACAACGCAACTGCGATGATCATGGCCGTACTTTGCGTCCCGATCACCAGTCGGTGCTTAGACACGCGGTCTGCCACGACCCCGGCATAGAGTGTGAAGAGCAGAACCGGTAGGGCGCCGAGCGCCTCCACCAATCCGACATAAAACGCAGAGTCTGTGAGATCGAGCACGAGCCACGCTTGAGCCACCCGGTGCATCCACACGCCCACGAGCGAGACGATGTAGCCGGAAAAAAAGATCCGAAAATTCCGGTGGCCGAGCGCGGCAAATGGCGATGGGCGGGGAGAGGGGGCGCGGATCGAGGGCGGTTGGACGAAAGGGCGGAAGGACGGCAAGTCTGTACCTCGCGTTTCGTCCTGCCGACCTTCGCCAGTACCGCCGTCGGGAGGGGGCGGGGGATGTGAGGTCCCGTCCATCATTGCGGGAACTTTACAGCCTCCCCAGTTTTGAACAAAGAGCCCGAGGTCGAGGTGCCATGAGATACACAACGTACTCCAAGTACATCCCCGAGCTGATCGATGCGATCAACATGCAGGATCTGCTCGATGAGTTGAGCGATTTCCTCCTGCAGTCGGGTTTTGCCGGCGGACCTTTCTATCACCCGTACTGGGGACAGTTCGGTGACGAGGAGCAGGATCGCTCACTCGATGCGCTCAAGCAGGCCATTCTCCAGGCGCTGATGGAATCGGGGAAACTCACACCGGAGATGTTGCAGGTGTTGCGTGGTGACAGCACTGGCGATGCCGAACGTGATGATGCGATTCAGCAACAGTTGGCGGATTTGCTCGACCAGATCGTGCAAAAGCTCGTCGACGAAGGCTACCTCAACGTCAACCAGTCACCACAAATGCCTGAAGGGCACCAACAAGTGTTTGGACCTGGAGGCCAGGCCCATTCCGCCGCGCAGCAGGTGCATTTCAACCTGACCGAGAAAGGCATCGACTTTCTGGGCTACCGCGCGCTTCGTCACCTGTTAGGCAGTGTCGGCAAGTCCAGCTTCGGAAGCCACGATACGCCGTATTTCTCAACGGGTGTAGAGGCTGAGGCCGTCTCGAAGCCCTACGAGTTTGGCGACACACTCAACATGGACGTGAGCGCCACACTCTCAAACGCCATCGCTCGTGGCGGGCTCAAGGTGCCGATCGATCTCGACTATCCGGACCTCATGGTGCATCAATCGGAATACCGATCGAGCGCGGCGACCGTGCTGATGCTCGACTGTTCACACTCGATGATCCTCTATGGCGAAGATCGCTTCACCCCTGCGAAAAAAGTGGCACTCGCACTTACACATCTGATTCGTACCCAGTTCCCAGGCGACACGATACGCGTCGTTCTCTTCCATGACGGCGCGGAAGAGATTCCACTTGGTAAGCTGGCGCACGCCCAGGTGGGGCCCTATCACACCAATACCGCCGAGGGCTTACAGCTCTCCCGGCGCATTCTCCTCTCTCAGAAAAAGGACATGCGCCAGATCATCATGATCACAGACGGAAAGCCATCGGCGCTCACGCTGCCGGATGGTCGAGTCTACGTGAACTCCATGGGGCTGGATCCACGAATTCTCAAAGCGACGTACCGAGAGGTCGCCATTTGCCGACGGGCCGGCATCATGATCAACACCTTCATGCTGGCCCGAGAACGCGCACTGGTGGAATTCGTGAAGAAGGTCTGCGAAATCTGTCGCGGCAAGGCCTACTTCACCAACACCATGACCCTCGGTCAATACATCTTGATGGACTTCATGAGGCGTAAGACGAGGGTTGTGCGATAGAGCGTAGGATGGAAGAACGGAAGGATAGAAGGCCGGAAGGAGGCAAAGATACGTCCTTTCAATCTTCCGTCTTTCCCACCTTCCCTCCTCTTACACGCCGGTCCTTCCTTCAATCGACAGCAACCGCCGCAGCCTTCGCCCTCGCGCCATCCACGCTCTCCATTCTCAGGCGCACCGGAACGCGTACCGTCCACCGTGCCAACCTGATACTCCGCAACGCGTTGGTGTTCGATGGAACCGCTGGTCCGCCGCGCATCCTCGATATCGCCATCACCGAGGACCGCATCAGCGCGGTGGGACCGCGCGTGGCAGCACCGGGGGCACGGGTACACGACCTCACTGGGCTCGCCCTCGCTCCAGGATTCATCGACGTTCACTCGCATACGGATCTCGAGCTGTTCGTCGACCCCCAAGCCCCAAGCAAGGTCCGCCAAGGGGTCACCACTGAGATTGCTGGCCAGGACGGAGGTTCCATTGGTCCTTGGCGTCCGGACCGTGCGCGGGAAGCCGCTGAGAGCTTCCTGCGGGAATACGGCATCAATCTCGAGTTCTCCGATCTCGGAGGGTTCTTCGCACAGCTCGAGCGACGCGGGATCGGTGTCAACTTCGCCAGCATGGTTGGCCACGGAACCGTCCGAGAGTACGTGATTGGCACCGTCCATCGCGAGCCAACCGACCAAGAACTCGACCAAATGCGGCAGCTCGTGGCAGAGGCGGTGCGCCAGGGCGCCTGCGGTCTCTCCAGCGGCCTGGAATACGTTCCTGGAGCCTTCGCCCACACGAGCGAACTCATGGCGCTCGCTGCGGAGCTGCGGGGTACGGGGTTGCCCTACGCGAGCCACATGCGCAACGAGGATGATCGTTTGTTCAGCGCTGTGGAGGAGGCGCTGGATGTAGGCCGCACAGCACGAGTACCCATTCACATCTCCCACCTCAAGGCACAGGGCGAACGAAACTGGTGGAAGGCGAAGCCGGTCCTCGAAACCCTGGCTGCAGCCAGAGCTGGCGGTATTCAAGTTACCTACGATCGGTACCCCTACGTTGCGTATAGCACGGTGTTGGCGTCACTCTTCCCCGTATGGTCGCGGGATGGTGGTACCGAAGCGTTCCTCGCACGACTCGACAATCGCAATCTCGCACGACGAATCGAGAGGGAGGTGCGTGCAAAGATCGACGGGCTGGGATCGTGGGACGCCGTTCAGATTACATCAACCGGATCGGCCGAGCTCGATTGGGCAGTCGGAAAGCGCCTCGGCACACTTGCGCGGGACCGCAACAGCGAACCCTACGCGCTCCTGCTCGAGATCATGCGAGGCGACCGCAATCGCACAGGCATGGTGGGCTTTGGGATGAGCGAAGAAAACACCGAACGGTTTCTATCGCACCCACTCGGGATGGTGTGCTCGGACGGATCAGCGCTCGCCATCGACGGACCACTCGCACGTGGTACCCCGCATCCCAGGAACTTCGGCACCTATCCTCGCGTGCTCGGATACTACTGCCGCGAACGGAAGGTCATGCCGCTCGAGCACGCCATCCACAAAATGACCGCCATGCCGGCGGCACTGCTACGGCTGGAACACCGCGGGACCGTGACGGTCGGTGCGTTCGCCGATCTGGTGGCGTTCGACCCGGGGACTGTCGCCGACCGCGCCACCTTCGAAAAGCCGCATCAATACCCGGCTGGAATTCTTCACGTGTTGGTCAATGGCAGGTACGTGGTGCGGGAGGGTGAGATGACGGGAGACCTACCTGGAAGGGTGCTGAGACGCTGAGAGGGCGGAGGCGGGTGGTCGGAAAGACTGAGGATCTGCAGGTACTCGTCTCAACCTTCCGTCCTACCGCCTTATCCCTAATGCCTCGACTTCAATGAAGTAGATCTCGCCCCAGCCGCGGGAAAAGAAGAGGTATCGGCCATCCGGCGTCACCAGCGGCGTGTACTCGAACTCCGACGTGTTCACCAGGTGGCCAAGATTGCGCGGCTCGGTCCAGGATCTGCCGCGGCGGTGGCTGATGTAGAGATCGCCGGATCCGTACCCTCCCTCGCGCGTGGAGGAGAAGATGAGATATGACTCATCCGGCGCGATGTAGGGATCGGCATCCGTGGCGGGTGAGTTAATCAACGTCCCGAGGTTCTCGGCCGTACGGTACTCCCCACTTTCGAACCGTGCAACGTACAGATCGATGCGGCCGAGACCACCTTCCCTGCGTGAACCGAAATACAGGTTGCCGTTGCTCGCCGCTGACGGGTAGTTGTCATAATCGTTCGAGTTCACAAGGGAGCTGAGTCGTCGCGGTTGGCTCCACGTAATCCCCTCGCGTTCGACCACGTAAATGTCGAAAGCAGTGTCTGGACCCTCGGGTCTCTCAGGTCGCGTCGAGGCAAAAAACAGCTTGGCTCCATCGGGTGTGATAAACGGCTCTTTGTCGTAATAATGTCCGGAGAACGGTGCGACGGTGGGACCCGTCCACACACCGTTGCGGAACTGCGAAAAGACGATGGACTCGTTTCCATCCCGGTTGTGGCGCTTGGTGAAGTACAGCGTGGTGCCGTCAAAGACAAACGCCGGACCGTACTCATCGGCATCGGTGTTGATCACCCCAGGAGCAAACAAGGTGGCGGTCGTAATCGACTGTTCGACCCGATACGGATGTCGTTGTTGTGCATCCGCTGTCGCCCACCACGACAAAGTCACGACGGCTCCGAAAAGGCATCGGTACATCGAGATACTCCGGGTTCTGTGTAGGAAAAACGGAGCGGAGATTACCCCACGTTTCCGAGATAAGCTCGCAGCGCCGGACTCACCCGCTTCCGCACCAGCGCTCGCTCGACGTCGTGTCGCATCGGCGGGTCAATCGGCGTGAACTCTCGGAACGCGCCACCCTCGCGGGCCGCCACCGGTACACCATCACGGTACACCACCCGATTTGACGCAAGAGCAGCGACGCGGTCGCCCGGCGTCACGATCCCTGTGAGATTAAGCGGATCGGCCGCCGAGATACCGTATAAGTCACCGGCGGGCTCGGAGCGGCGAATCGCTCTCAACTGCCCTACTGCTTCCGGACGCGCGAACTGTTCTCCCGACATACCCGCAACGAATCGTCCGCCACGAATCTCCCCACGCGCCTCCAAACGTCGATACACCCGGAGGAGTTCGCGCCACGGCGGGACGTTACTTTCACGCGTCAGCAATCGCCGGAAGACAATTCCGTAACGACGCAAGAGCACGAGGGCGATGGATTCGATCGCATCACTCTCCGCATTGACTGCCCCCCCATCCCTCCTTTCGTCCTTCCGTCTTATCACCACCCACCTGCCAGCCGATTCGACACCAAAGGGTGACGTCCTGTGCTTGCGACGCACCCCGGCGCGCGGGCGACGTTTGCTCGATGGGATGAGCAGCGCCCGTAGCCCAGCGAAGCTATCGGCGGAGACCATTCCCAGCGCCACCAACTCACCCAACGCCTGTTCGATTTGCGTTGGCAGCAAGCCCGCCTCATTCACCAGTTCGTGGAAAAAGGAGGCGCCACGTCGCTCGAGGATCTGGTACACCTCGGCAGCGTTGCTCGAGAGCGAAAGCGCCGAGGAGGCCCCCGCGTGGAGCCACAACTGCGCATGTTCGCGCATGAACAACGCAACCGGCGTCGATCGGAGTGGTCCGGAGACGAAGGGACCGCTTCCCGGCTCGGCCGGCGGGGAAACCCGGCCCCACGCCACCCGCCCCGTGAGACACAGAGTATCCAACATGAGGGGATCATATTCTTCGCAGCGGCGGGACAGCACATCCGGCTCCCACGCTCCCGCGGCTAAGTCGTAGCCGTCCAGCTGCGCCACGATCGCCGCAAGGCCCTCCACACCCATTACGTGATGCTCCGCATCAACGTGCTGCCATGCGAAGAGGAACCGCATGAAATCAGCAGTTGAGACAGGCTCGATTTCCGCTCGCAGTCTGTTCAGCGTGTACCGGTGAATGCGAGCCAGTAGCCGGCGATCGCACCACTCGAGTGACCGGTCATCGTGCGATGCATCAACCGGGGTGAATGCACCCCGTAGCACCACACCCTCACCTTCCAGCGCGACTAGCGCGATGTCGACATCAGAAACCGGAACGCCCACATCACCCGCGAGGGCGGCGGCCGTAGAGGGCCCCACGATCTCGAGGCGGCCTCGCAAGAGATCGCGAATCGCCGCTTCCCGGTCAGTCGCGACAGCGGCGGACGATTGGGCCGACGGTCCGGCGGACACGGGCGCAGTGAGATCATGGGGTTCGATAGCCGCTTCCGGGTAAACCGCCCGGATCGCGTCGATACGCTCGACCGCGAACCACAGCGTTTGTTCTGGAGCCACCCAGACCTGTCCCACCCGTCTCGCCCTGACGAGTTGGTCCGCGATTGAATCCGAACCCTCTGCCTCTTCTGCCTTTGCTGCCTCTCCCGCCACCACCCGTCTCACCTCGTCCTCAGTCAACACGCCCGCCATCAGGAGCGCATCATGTAACTCATCCGCGTTCCCAGCGGTTGGCCACGCTTCATCGCGCACGCGCTGAATGGCCGACACGTCCAGCACCCCCATGTCCCCGGCCGAAGACGGCTCGAAGGCACGGCGCGTGTACACGGCTTGCGTCCGGCGCTCCTCCAGCGGCGCATCGTCCAAGAACGCGTAGGGTCGAGCGTTGAGAGTCTCGTGAGATAACGGCGACGGCTCGGGCGTGTCGCGACCGACGAACTCGATGCCGCCTGCATGGATCCGGGCGAGGATCTCCAGAAGGCCTTCGAGATCCATCGCGTCATGCAGGCAGTCATGGATGGTCTGCCGCACTAACGGATGATCCGGAATCTCACGGTCGCCAGCGATGTTCTCGAGACATGCTGCGGCATCGGGAAAAACCGCTGCCAACAGGTCTTCCGCTTCCATCCGCTGGATCTGTGGTGGCGTCTTCTGGCCACCGCGCCTCCTGAGGATCGCAAGCGCAATGGTCGATCCCCAACGCCACCGCGTCTGGAACATCGGCGCATCGAGCAATGCCTGCACGAGGATGTTTTCAGTGGTGTTGGGGTGGAGATACCGAAAGACGTCTTCCAGCGGGAACGAGTGTTGCGGTCCTAGCGAGAGAACCAGTGCGTCCTCGGTAGCGGCCGCTTGCAACTCGAAGTTGAACTGTCGGCAAAAGCGCTTGCGAAGGGCCAGACCCCAGGCTCGGTTGATTCGACTGCCAAAGGGCGTATGCAACACGAGCTGCATCCCACCCGCTTCGTCGAAGAAACGCTCGGCCACCAGTTTATCCATGGTGGGTACGACACCCAACAACCTCTTTGTTTCCGCCAAGTACTCGACGATCTGATAGGCTGCCATTTCCGATAAACCCAACTCGCCGGCGACCCATTCGATGGTGGCTTCCCGATCTTCCACCCGTGCGTCGACGTCAGCGCGCAGCCTCGACACCGCTCGAGAGAGTTCGACGCTTCGGCCGGGCGCTTCTCCAAACCAGAATGGGATGGATGGCGGTTGACCGTGTGCGTCTTCCACGCGCACTGTGCCCGACTCGACGCGCAGAATTCGTCACGAGGTGTTTCCCAACTGAAAGACGTCGCCCGCCATGCTTTCGATGGCGAAGTCCTCGTTGAGCGTCCCCACGAACGTGCCTTCGGGTTCGAGCACCACCCGGTAATCCGCCGTGTCCGGAATGGCGCCTCCCGAGGTGATGGCAGCGAGACGTGCACCGCGCCGCCCACGGACACGCCGGCCGACCCCGTCGTAGTGCACCAATGCGCCTCGCCGACCCCGCCGGGTGGCAAACCCTTCGGCGAGCATGCGCACGACCTCCGCAAACTCCACCTGCGAGAGGTCGCGATAGGGGTGCGCACGGCGCACGAGCGCGAACATCTCATCTTCGGGCCAGTCCTCGCAGGCTGACTCCGCCACGATCTGCTGCGCGAGCACGTCGAGGGGTTTCTCGAGCGTCACCAACCGATCGAGATCTCCTTCGCGGACCGCCCTGACGAGCGCTGCGCACTCCACCAAATCATCTCGAGAGAGCGGAAACAGGCGGCCCTTGGGAGTACCGGCCACGGTGTGCTCCGCGCGGCCCACTCGCTGCAGGAACGTTGAGATCCGCCGTGTTGAACCGAGCTGACACACGAGATCCACAGCTCCGATATCGATGCCAAGCTCGAGGCTTGCGGTGGCCACCAGCGCTTTGAGGCGTCCTTCCCGGAGGCGGGACTCAGCGTCGACGCGCACCTCGCGAGAGAGACTGCCGTGGTGGGCTGTGACCGCGTCCTCACCGACCCGTTCACTGAGGTGTCGTGCCACACGTTCTGCAAGACGTCGCGTGTTGACGAACACAAGCGTCGTGCGATGCGCTTCGATCAGGTTTGCTAAACGGTCGTAAATCTCCGTCCACACCTCGCCAGACATCACCGCCTCGAGCGGAGATTGTGGCACCTCGATCGCTAGATCGAGGTTCCGCTGATGTCCCTCATCGATCACAGCACAGTTTGGCCGGCCAGACGGGTCTAGGTTGCCCATACCAACGAGGAACCGTGCGACTTGATCGATCGGGCGCTGCGTTGCAGACAAACCGATTCGCGTGAGCCGTGTGCCAGTTACGTGCTCCAACCGCTCGAGGCTCAGAGCGAGATGGGATCCGCGCCTTGACTCGAGCACCGCGTGAATCTCGTCAACGATCACCGTTCGCACCGAACGAAGCATCGTCCTGCTTCGCTCGGCCGTCAGCAGCAAGTACAGCGACTCCGGAGTCGTGACCAGGATATGGGGCGGCGTTCGTAGCATCGCGGTTCGCTCAGCCGAAGGCGTGTCCCCCGTTCGGACCGCAGCCGTAATCTTGATAGGATCCAAACCCATCCGCTCTGCGACCGCCCGAATTCCGCGTCGAGGCTCAGCCAGATTTTGATGGATGTCGACGCTCAAAGCCTTGAGCGGCGAGACGTAAACGACACGCACCTCGTCGCGGAGCTCGCCGCTCAATCCATCCACCAGCAACTCGTTGAGCGCACTGAGGAAGGCAGCGAGCGTCTTGCCAGAACCCGTCGGTGCCGCGATGAGCGTGTGGAGCCCCGACCGAATGGCTTCCCAGCCGCGGCGTTGCGGCGGCGTGGGCTCGCCAAAACGGTTGGTGAACCATTCTGCAACAGCTGGGTGAAACCCCGTGAGCGGCATGACCGAAATATGCGTCGCGGATCGTCGGAACGGGACCCGAATTGCCGATACCGGAGAACCGTCTATTATCGGAGCATGCTCATCCGATTTTTTGCAGTGCTCGTTCTCCTGTCGCTCGCCGCTGCGGGATGTAAGACACCCCCCGAGCGGTTGCGGATTGCCACGTTCAACACATCTCTCTATCGGGGCTCGCTCGGCGCTTTGACGCACGATCTCAGTGGCCCAACCGACTCGCACGCAATGGTAGTGGCGGAGATCATCCAGCGCGTTCGTCCAGATATCGTGTTGCTCAACGAGTTCGATTACGATGCCACCGGCCAAGCCGTCGATCACTTCCAGACCAACTACCTCGCGATCGGTCAGAATGTCTCGGGCAGTGCGCAAGCAGCGATGCCGATCGTGTACGACTATCGGTTTGCGGCACCGGTGAATACCGGGGTCGCGTCAGGCTTTGATCTCGATAATGATGGCTCGGTGGGTGCCGAAGGCAGGGCGTACGGGAACGACGCATTTGGCTTTGGCCTGTTTCCCGGTCAATACGGGATGGTCATCCTCTCTCGTTTCCCCATCGACAGCGAAGCAGTGCGTACCTTTCGGAACTTTCGTTGGCGAGACATGCCAAATGCGTTGATTCCGTTGGACCCGCGCACGGGAAGTTCCTGGTTTGCGCCGGATGAACTCGAAGCGGTTCGGCTGTCGTCCAAGAGCCATTGGGATGTGCCGGTGACCGTGGGTGAGAATGTCGTTCACCTCCTCGCGAGTCACCCCACACCACCAGTGTTCGACGGCCCGGAAGACCGCAACGGCCGACGCAACCACGACGAGATCCGTTTTTGGGCAGATTACGTGTCACGGGATGCCGCTTCCTATGTCTACGATGATGCCGGAGCAATTGGGGGAATCGCGGCGGGAGCCTCGTTCGTGATCGTCGGAGACCTGAACGCCGATCCCCACGACGGAGACAGCACCAACCGTCCGATTTCATTGCTACTCGAGAGCCGCTTCGTCAACACAACGGTGACGCCCGCGAGCGACGGCGCACGTCAACAATCGAGTTTGCAGGGTGGCATCAACGACAGTCACCAAGGTGATCCCGCGTTCGATACCGGTGACTTCGCCGACGGCGAGAGAGGACCGGGGAACTTGAGGCTCGACTACGTGCTCCCCGCCAGCGACCTCGAGATTCTCGAGGCGGGAGTTTTTTGGCCGGTCCAGGACGACCCCCTGTTTTCTCTTGTAGGGACCTTCCCCTTCCCAGCCTCGGACCACCGCCTGGTCTGGGTCGACATTACCTGGTAGATCCGCCTATCCCACCTTCCGCGCAATGTGAATCCCAATCCCACCGCCAAGCTTGGTTCTCACCGCTTCAACGACGAACCCTGTGTCGTTCAAGGCCCTCGCGAACTCTTCGGCGCTCATGTACTGCCGGATCGAAGTAGCGATGTACCCGTAGGCAGCCGGCTCTCCGTGCCAGAGCAACCCGTACAGCTTGCCTGACAGCGAGAGGTAGGCAAGAAAAATCTGATTCCACAGAGGGGTTGTCGGCCGGTAGAAGTCGAGCGTCGCCACATGGCCACCGGGTTTCAGCACGCGGTGAATCTCTCGGAGGCCAGTCGCATATGCCGGAGTGTTGCGCAAACCGTAGCCCACGGTGACGACGTCGATCGATGTATCACGCACGGGGATCCGCATCATGGTGCCGCGACACAAGCAGACACCGGGAGTGTTCGACCCATTTCGAGCCCGGGCTTCCAGCAACATCGCGGATGAGGGATCCACACCGATCGTCGTTCGCGCAGCACTTGATGCCAGCGTCAACAGGTCCCCGGTACCGCACGCGAGGTCGAGCGTCACGGCACGCTCGAAACGCCTCCCGATCAGGTAGCACAGCTCGCGTTTCCAACCGGCATCCATACCGTAGGAAAACCATCGGGTAAACCGGTCGTAGCGCGGTGCAACCAGATCGAACAGCGCTGTCACATACTCCTGCTTCACCTGTGGGTCCGCCAGGGCGCGATTGACGCCGACATGACCCGTGTCCGCCACCTTCGTGGACGGATCTCGTTTCGACGCAGAGTGCTTCATATCGTTGCAATCCGGGGCCAAACACCCGGACGGGTATATCGCCTAACCGTAACGCTCATAATGTCTTACAACGAGGCACGTCACTTGCCCAAGAGAGTTGTGACGCCGACCCAAGCCCCCGGTGACACCAGTCACGGCAGCTCGGGTGCGCGTGGGTTCATGTTGTGGCACCAGGTTATGGAGGTTACTTAGGATCGTGCTCAAGCCAACATTCCCGCGGCGATTGGCCGTCACCATTATCGCGTTGGTGCTGGCCTTCCCCGCCGTGCTCCAAGCACAAAACGGCAGCTCGAGGACGCTGAGCGCTAGTGTTTCACGCCTGCTGAGCGTCGAGACCGCGGGTGCCCATTGGCTCGAGGAAGACAACCTAGTGGAACGAGCGGGCGAGGCCGCCGCGCTCACCAGCGCCTTGGCGGATCTGTTTCAGGTTCCCGTGTCGCTCTCTCGTGTGTCTTTCTCGGTGGACAACGCGCTCGAGAGCATGGACCACTACAAGGCCTTGAAGTACCTCCAACCCCACCTGTACGACGCATCACGCATCTATCGGCTCCACTTCCGCGTAATCGAATTTTAATCCTCTCCTCGCAGTCCTCGCGCGTTTCCGTCCTTCCACCTTTCTATCAGTCGATCGCTTCGTCTTTTCGTCATTCATTCCGCCCTTGAAAAGAAAGGGCCGCCTCTGAGAGGCAGCCCCGAGTGACCGTTTGGTTGTCGTAGCGCGCTAGTCGGCGATCCGGGTCACGTTCTGCGCGGCGGGTCCGCGATCATTTTGCACGATCTCAAACTCGACCCGCTCACCCTCCCTCAAGGAGCGGAAACCAGAGCCCTCGATTGCGGTGTAATGCACAAAGCAATCCTTCTCACCCTCGTCCGGCGTGATGAAACCGAACCCCTTCGCGTCGTTGAACCACTTCACCTTTCCGGTGGTACGCATGCCGTACTCCCCCATTCGTGTTGGTGCACGAGTCGGCGCACGGCCCTGCCGTACCTACCGACTCACTCCGATCGCGGGTCTTGGCTCCCGCGTTGGGCGGCAAACTTAGCAACACGTTTTCTTGCTGTCAAAATCCGTTCATGCTAATGCGCGATCCACCCGCTCTCGTACCTCTGCCAGTCTCACAAGCGATTCGTTGCTGAACACCAGGCGAACGTAACCATCCCCGTTCCGATCTCCCCAATAGCGCATAGGCGTGGCCGCGACGCGCCCCTTCTCGAGCAAACGACGAGATGCCTCGAAGGAATTGAGTCCGAGCACCGCCACATCGAGCAGTTGCGACCATCCCCCTGCAGCGGGAATCGTGACATACTCTTCTAGCTGCGCGCAGAGCACATCGCGCCGGCCTTCCCACTCTGCGAGGCACGCCCGAAAATCTTCCGCCGATGTGCGCAACGCCGTGGCGGCACCCGCCTGCGCGATTCCGGGGGGCGTGACCACGTTATAGATGTGCACCCGCGCCACGTCGGTCATCACGTGCTCCGGCCCAACAACCCATCCTATACGCCACCCGATCATCCGAAACTCCTTTGAGACCGATCCCACGATCAACGTTCGTTCCGCCATCCCATCCAGGGAGGCAGGGTGGATGAGGCGCCGCCTGTCAAACAGAATCCGCTCCATCGCCGCGTTGTAGATCAACCACAGGTCACGCTCTCGACACACCTCTGCCACCGCATCCCACTCACGGGCATCGAGAACGGCCCCGGACGGAATGGACGGATTCATCAGAAACAGTGCCTTCGTCCGATCCGTGACGGATGAGCGCAACCGATCGAGATCGAGGCGCCAACCACGATCCTGGATCACGAACGGAATCAGAACGGGAACGGCACCCACCAGACGCACGCGATAAATCATCCCGGCGTAGGTTGGGTCCGTGAGCACCACCTCGTCACCAGGATCCGTCACCGCGAGCAGTGCATCGAGCATCCCCTCGGTTCCACCGCAGGTTATGACGACCTGTTCCGGCGCGTACCCTGCTCTGCCAACAACGCGATTGACGTGCGCAGCGACGACCTCCCGTAGCGTCCGTTGGCCCGTGAACGGGAGATAACTGTTGTCATCATCGCGCCCCACCGCTTGGCGTGTCGCGTCGACGGCTTCCTGGGGTGGTGCAAGATCGGTATCGAGATTCTCCAACCTGAGCACGTCGGGATCGCGATCAGCAGCTGCGGCGACGCGATCGATTGAAAACCCGGGGATGTCCTGCAGCCGGGAAACGGTCATTGTCATCCGTCCCTTCATGATCTCACCGCGAGCTTGGAGTCGACCAAGACCAGCCAAGCTCACCTTGTTCGGGTACTATGCTGACGCAACAGACCGAACGTACTGACCAGGTGATAATCATCCGGCGTCGTCCACGGAAGCCTCTACCGCGTTCGCCTTCGGTCCGGCCGTCACTCGCCCGGGCTGGAACACCCTCCTATCTTCCACTCGACATGACACCACTACTGTACGGCGGCGGACCGACAGCATCACGGTGACCCAGGCAGCCCACGAGTCACTCGTTGTTTCCACGGTGGGAGCGGCCCGGCACATCATGCTCAACCGGGCTGACCGGCGAAACGCGCTCACACCGGATCTCTGCCGCGATCTCACGGAGGCCATCGAGAGCGCAGGACGCGATACGCAGGTCCGGGCCGTTACGCTCCGGGGTGCTGGCGGCCATTTCTGTGTGGGCCTCGATCTCAAGTGGTTTCGCTCGCTCGGTGCCACACCGCCGACCGCCTTGTTGGAGGACGGGCTGGCGCGTTTCCAGGGCACCATCCGGGCAGTCGTTCGCTGCCCGGTTCCGGTCATCGCCGTGCTCGAAGGAAGCGTGGCGGGTTTTGGCCTCGATCTCGCATTGGCGTGCGACCTGCGGGTGGCCGCGGAGTCCGCCTCATTCGCGTCCGCCTTCGCGCGCATGGGACTGGTCCCCGACGGCGGCTCCACGTACACTTTGCCGCGGCTGACAGGGCTCGAGCACGCGCTCGCAATCCTCGTGGCCGGCGAAACGATCCCTGCCAGCCGGGCCGTCGCGCTCGGCCTGGCCGCCATGACGGTCTCCAACGCAGACATCGACTCGGCGGTGACGGCGCTGGTGACCCGAATCGCGGGAAACGCTCGGTCGTCGGTGGCAACGATCAAGGAGCTCGTTCGAGGCGCCGAGAGGATCGCAATCGATCAGCACCTCGAACACGAGGGAAACGCCCAGCTGGTCGCGTTGCGGTCTGAAGAGTTTTCGACCCGCCTCGCCGCGTTTGTGTCAGGTGGCTCAATAAGGGTGAGATAATGTTTTCGACGCTCGACGATTTCCTGAGGCTCTGGCAGTTGGAGTCCACCCGCACCGCCCGCCTCATGGAATGTCTGACGGATGAATCCCTGCCACGGTTGATCGCCAGCGGCCACCGATCACTGGGTGACCTCGCGTGGCACATCGTGGTCTCTCACCGGAGTATCTTGGATAAAACCGGTCTCACTTTTGAGGCGGCTACCAAGGACCTCCCCACACCACGAAACGCTGCCGAAATCTGCGCAAAGTACGTCGCGAGCGCTGCGGGTGTGGGTCGTGCCATCGAAACGCAATGGACAAACGCGACGCTCCGAATCGCCGATGATGTGTACGGGGTCAAATGGTTTCGATCCCAAACTCTGTTAGCGCTCGTGAGCCACGAGATCCATCACCGCGGACAGATGACGGTGCTGATGCGACAAGCCGGGCTCTCGTTGCCCGCTACCTACGGGCCATCGAAGGACACGCAGTAGCCGCCCTGGCCTCTGTCACGTCCGACCCAATCCGTTATCTTCCGAAGTGCTCGACTCTTAGCTCTCTCGAGGTCGCACACCGTGTTCGATAATATCTTCGAGACCGTCAACTCGGGCTTCGCGCAGGCGATGTACGAGGACTTTTTGCGCGATCCTGACTCCGTGCCTCCCGAATGGCGCGAGCTTTTTGAGAACGGCCTCCAGGGTGAGGATCCGGCGCGGGAGGAGGAGACTCCCTCTCCTGCCACTCGTGTTCCTCCTGCCTCTGCTGCTCCTCCCGCGAGCGCAGGAATTCAAGAACCCATCAAGGGTCCCGCGCTGCGTCTGCTCCAAAACATGGAGGCGAGCCTCGGAGTCCCGACCGCAACATCGTATCGTGACATCGACGTTTCCAAACTCTGGGCGGTCCGGGCCGCTTTCAATCGCCAACTGAAAACACGCGGACAAAAACTGTCGTTCACCCATTTCGTGGGCTGGGCGATTGTACTCGCCGGCAAGGAACTTCCCGCGATGCTGCATGCGGTCGTGGAGGACAACGGTGACCGTTACCGATTTGATCCGGGAGCGATCAACCTTGGCCTGGCTGTCGATGCGGAAGGCAAAGACGGGAAGCGGCGGCTCCTCGTTCCTGTGATCAAGAACGTGGATGCGAAAACCTTCTCGGAGTTTTACGAGGAGTACGAGCGGCTCGTTGCCGGCGCGCGAGATGGAAAGTTGATGCCGGACGCCTATCAGGGCGGCACCATCACGCTCACCAACCCCGGTACCCTCGGAACCACCGCATCGGTACCCCGTCTCATGAAGGGACAGGGATCGATCATCGCAACCGGGACGATTCGGGATGTCGCTGGAACGCGGATCATGACGGTCTCCAGCACGTACGATCACCGCATCATTCAGGGCGCCGAGTCAGGGACCTTCCTCCGTCGTATCGACGAGTCTCTCCAGGGCGGTGACGGATTCTATCGCAACATCGCCGACGCCCTCGAGATCGATGGAGCCGCGGCTGACACCGCCATTGCCGCTGCCACTGCCGCGACGGCCCCAGCGCCTGCTGCAGCCACGGCCGCGGAGCGTGCTGTTGCCACCGATGCCATGCTTTACCACGTGGCGGCCGCCATGTCACTGGTCAAAGCCTACCGCACGCATGGATACCTCGCCGCGCGTCTCGATCCGCTCGGGACGGAGCCCAACGGCGATCCCGCTCTCGATCCGGAGCCCCTGGGCCTGACACCGGACCTGATGGCGCAGATTCCCGCGGATGTGCTCCGGACCTACGTCGATGCAACGACGCTCGCCGACGCCTACCCCAAGCTGCGAGACACCTATTGCGGAACGATCGCATACGAGATCGAGCACATCGCCAACCACGTTGAGCGGTTATGGCTCCGTCGCGTGATCGAATCCGGCGAGCACCGCGTTCGGTTGACCGCCGACGAGCGACGCAGGCTTCTGTCAGACATCACGAGGGTCGAGACGCTCGAGACGTTTCTCCACAAGAACTATCTCGGGCACAAGCGCTTCGGCATCGAGGGCCTCGACATGCTCGTTCCCATGCTGCATCGCGCCCTCGACCGCGCTGCGGAGCAGGGCACCCGGAAAGCGGTCATGGGCATGGCGCACCGGGGGAGGCTGAACGTGCTGACCCATGTCCTCGGCGTGCCGTACGAAAAGTTGCTTGCCGAGTTTGAGGGCGGCCTCGAGGTCGAGGAAACGCTGACACCACGTGGGGGCACAGGGGACGTCAAGTATCATCACGGCGCGAGTGGGACGTTCCGGGCCGCGGATGGGCACGAGATTGAGGTCGCCCTCATGCCGAATCCGAGCCATCTCGAGGCCGTGAATCCCGTTGTGGAAGGCCAGTGCCGGGCAGAGCAGACGGACCGCGCCGGCAAGGAAACGCGACACGACCCTGCCAAAGTGCTTCCCATTCTGATCCACGGCGACGCCGCCTTTGCCGCGCAAGGGGTCGTGGCAGAAACCATCAATCTCGCGCGGTTACCTGGCTACGGGACTGGTGGCACCCTCCACATCATCGCCAACAATCAGATTGGCTTCACCACGTCTACCAACGAGGCGCGCTCGACCGATTTCGCGAGCGATCTCGCCAAGGGATTTGATGTCCCGATCGTGCTCGTCAATGCCGACGATCCGGAAGCCTGCCTGGCGGCGATCCAGCTCGCGATGATGTACCGCGAGAAGTTTCACGGAGACGTGGTCATCAATTTGGTGGGGTACCGCCGGCATGGGCACAATGAGGGCGACGAGCCTCGATACACCCAGCCGCAGATGTACAAGCATATTGACGGACACCCCACCGTTCGAAGCATCTACGCGAAGGTGCTGGTGGATCAGGGCATTCTCTCCGATGACGATGTACACGCCGAAGTTGACAAGGTGTACACCGCGCTTACCGAGACGCAGGATCGTTTGAAGAAAGGACTCGAAGAGGCCGACGAGGGAGCGGAACCGGTTCGCATTTCCGGTCTCTGGACCGCCATTAAAGAGCCTGACACGGCGGTGGCCGAGGATCTGCTGCGCGAGCTCAACGAAGAACTCCTGGCGGTACCATCAGGCTTCGTGGTCAATCGGAAGCTCAGCCGTTTGCACGAGCGGCGCCGGGATGCATTGGGCAACGGGGGTGGCATCGATTGGGCGCACGCGGAAGCCCTCGCAATGGCGTCGCTGCTGACGGAAGGCGTGCCGTTGCGGCTCATCGGTCAGGACACCGTGCGTGGCACATTTAGCCAACGGCATCTGACCTTGTTCGACGCCGATTCGGGAGAAGCGTACACGCCGATCCAACACCTGTCGAAAGCGACCGCACCGATGGAGCTCCACAACAGCCCGCTGTCGGAGTATGCGGCGCTTGGCTTTGAGTACGGCTACAGTGTAGCGGCGCCGGAGGCCTTTGTCGTCTGGGAAGCCCAATTCGGAGACTTCGCCAACGGTGCTGAAGTCATCATTGACCAGTTCATCGTCGCCGGGTTGTCCAAGTGGGGGCAAACGTCACGCCTCACATTGCTGCTTCCCCACGGTTACGAGGGGCAGGGACCCGAACATTCGAGTGCACGGGTGGAGCGGTTTCTGGCCTTGGCGGCCGAAGGCAACATCCGGGTTGCCAACTGTTCGACACCGGCACAGTACTACCACTTACTGCGACTGCAGGCCAAGCACCAAGAGCTACGACCACTCGTGATCATGACTCCCAAGAGTCTGCTCCGTTTGCCGCAGGCCACGTCCAACCTGTCCCAGCTCACCACGGGGACATTCGAATACGTTCTGGATGATCCTTCTCCGGCCGGGGCACGCGATGAGGTCACGCGGCTGGTCCTGTGCTCTGGCAAGATCTACTACGACGTGATCACTTCGGAGGAACGCGCTCGAGCCAAGCACGTCGCGATCGGTCGGGTGGAGATACTATACCCGTTTCCACAGGCGTTGGTGGGTGAGCTCATTAGTTCCTATCCCAATCTGCGAGAGGTCGTGTGGTTACAGGAGGAGCCCAGAAATTTTGGACCACGCAAGTTTGTGCTCCCACTCATCGCGGAAATGGCCCCCGACAAGTCTCTGCGCTCCATCTCACGCCCCGAACGTTCCAGTCCCGCCGAGGGATACCCGGCCGCACACCGCGGCGAACAAGCGCGGCTGGTGCGGGAAGCCCTAGAGACAGTGAGCGGTGAGTAGCAAGCAGTGAGCAGTCAGGGAAGCACACCCACGACCGGCCGTGCGTTCAGCCTCGGCCGTTCAGCACGTCGAACTTATCGTTCCCCGACCTACTCACTATTGCTCACCGCTTACTGCTCACGGTCCCACTAGTGCCCGTTCTCGAGTTCATACGCGGCTTAGTGTTCGCCGGGTTCGCCTTCAGTGCTGCGGTGGCCCTGGGGAACTGGGCGGTCCGGACTCGACGGATCAGTCCGAGTAGTCGGTCCGCGCGGGCGATTCGTCGTATCGGTGACCCGATCCTTGGGCGGCTCGAGGAATGGCTGCTCAGGCGCGGAGCGAATCCACAAAACTCCGGCTGGTGGCTGCTGGGTATTGCCCTCGTTGGGGGCATCGTGATCGTGAGCGTCTCGGAGTGGATCGTGCAGCAGCTCTATCGATTCTCCGCGGCCAGCGCTCGGGGTCCGTTCGAGGTGTTCCAGCTGGTGGTGTACTTGGTGGGACAGCTCGTCTTGCTCGCGCTGGTAATCCGCGTTATCGGATCATGGTTTGGACTTGATCGTTATCACCGATGGACTGGTTGGACCTACCCTCTAACGGACTGGATAATCGAGCCACTCAGCAAGATTGTCCCGCGACTTGGGACTATCGATATCACCCCGATTGTGGCATGGTTCGCCGTTCAGGTGTTGCTGGGGATGTTCATGAGGCTTTGAACGTAGCACTCCCCAATCCCTTCGTAACCAGCGGTCACTGATGCCAGCGACACTCGCCATTCACGTGCAGCCTCGCGCCAAGCGGACCGAGGTTGTGGGTTGGTACGGCGACGCGGTGAAGATTCGCCTGGCCTCACCCCCGATCGATGGCGCGGCCAATGCGGAGTTGCTGCGACATCTCGCCGACACGCTACGCATCCCCGCATCGCACATCCATTTGCGGTCGGGACGCGCCTCGCACCGCAAGCTGATCGAGATCGACAGCCTGGAGATCGCCAACGTGCTCGAGCTCCTTGGTGTAGGGCACGATGGGCCATAGATGGTACAAAGATTGCGCTGAGCGACCACGTGGAACGGTCCGCCTGACCCCCGGCTAGCGGGCGTCGCGCACGACCATTAAGTTCCAGCAACAACAACTGAATCCGTGGTGATTTGCGGCGTATTGCGGCCACGTAAAACAAGTCGCTAAAAAGCCCGTCCCGGCGTGCTTTCAGCGGCGGGGCATTTTTGTTCGGAATGTGGGAGTCGGAAGTGTCGGATAATCACGCACTGCTGGAATCGCGCACCGAGCGCACGACGACCCTGCGCCGTCTCCTGACGGAGCGCATTCTCCTGCTCGACGGTGCCATGGGTACGATGATCCAGACGTACGACCTCACCGAGGAGGACTTTCGCGGTGACCGGTTCGCGGATCATCCCGCGCCCCTCAAGGGCGACAATGACGTCCTGTCGCTAACCCGTCCAGACGTCATCGAAGCCATCCACCGCGCCTATCTGCAAGCGGGAGCAGATATCCTCGAGACCAACACCTTCAATGCAACGTCGGTTTCTCAGGCCGACTACCGCTTGGAGGAAGCGGTCCGCGACATCAACCTTGCGGCGGCGCGGGCCGCCCGCCGTGTCGCGGACGAGGTGACAGCAGCGACGCCGGAGAAACCGCGTTTTGTCGCAGGCGTGCTGGGACCCACCAACCGGACGTGTTCCATCTCACCGGACGTGAACAACCCGGGCTTTCGTAACATCACGTTTGACGAGCTGGCTGCTGCGTATGACCAGCAAGCGCAGGCGCTCCTCGATGGTGGTGTGGATCTCCTCATGGTGGAGACGGTGTTTGACACGCTCAACTCGAAAGCGGCGCTCTTTGCGATCCAGCGGTTGCTGATGCAGCGGCAGATCGATGTCCCGATCATGGTGTCGGGAACGATAACCGACGCGAGCGGACGGACCCTTTCTGGCCAAACCACCGAAGCGTTCTGGCTTTCCGTCAGTCACGCTGAGCCGTTGACGGTGGGGCTCAATTGTGCGCTCGGTGCGAAAGACTTGCGGCCGTACATCGACGAGCTGTCCCAGGTGGCAAACACCTTCGTGAGTTGTCACCCCAACGCGGGTTTGCCCAACGAGTTCGGTCAGTACGATCAGACCCCGGAGGAGATGGCAGCAATTCTCCGCGAGTTCGCCGAGAGTGGATTCGTGAATGTCATCGGAGGGTGCTGCGGCACGACGCCGGAACATATCGCGGCCATTGCGGCCGTCATCGACGGCTTGCCACCTCGCCAGATCCCGACGATCGAGCCATACCTGCGCCTCAGTGGCCTGGAACCTTTGGTGCTAAGACCCGAGGTCCGCTTCGTCAACATTGGTGAGCGCACCAACGTCACAGGGTCGGCGCGCTTTGCCAAGCTCATCCGTGAGAACGACTACGAGACGGCACTCGAGGTTGCGCGCGAGCAGGTAGCCAACGGCGCACAGATGATCGACGTCAACATGGATGAAGGACTCCTCGACTCCAAGGCGGCCATGACCACGTTTCTGAATCTCGTGGCCGCGGAGCCCGATATCACCCGTGTGCCCATCGTGATCGACTCCTCCAAGTGGGAAGTGATCGAGGCCGGCCTCAAATGCGTTCAGGGAAAGGGCGTGGTCAACTCCATCAGTCTCAAGGAAGGTGAGCAGGCATTCATCGAGCAGGCCGAGCGGGTTCGCGTTTACGGAGCCGCCGTCATCGTGATGGCCTTCGACGAACAAGGCCAAGCCGACACCGTGGAGCGCAAGGTCAGCATTGCCCGCCGGGCCTATGAGATCCTCACCCAGCGGGTCGGCTTTCCGCCCCAGGATATCATCTTCGATCCGAACATCTTTGCCATCGGTACCGGGATCGAAGAACACAACGAGTACGCCATGGCGTTCATCGAAGCCTGTCGCCGCATCAAAGCAGCGATGCCGTTGACGCATATCAGTGGTGGTGTGAGCAACATCTCGTTCTCGTTTCGCGGCAACAACACGGTGCGAGAAGCGATGCACTCGGCGTTCCTGTATCACGCCATCCAGGCCGGCATGGACATGGGAATCGTGAACGCGGGCGCTCTGGCCGTCTACGACGACATCCCGGAGGATCTGCGAAACGCGGTCGAGGACCTCCTGTTCAATCGCCACCCCGAAGCGACCGACCGACTCATGGCGCTCGCCAGCTCGTTAGAGGGCACACGAGCGACCAAGAAACAAGATCTCGAGTGGCGCGGCCAGCCGGTTGAAAAGCGCCTCGAGCACGCGTTGGTCGAAGGAATCCTCGATTTTATCGAGGAGGACACCGAAGAGGCACGGCAAAAGTACGAGCGACCAATCGAGATCATCGAAGGACCGTTGATGGACGGGATGAACGTCGTGGGCGATCTCTTTGGAAGCGGCAAGATGTTTCTCCCACAGGTGGTGAAGAGTGCCCGGGTTATGAAGAAGGCGGTAGCATACCTCATTCCGTTCATCGAGCGGGAACAGGAAGAGCGCGGAGTTGCGGGAAAGCCCAAGGGCAAGGTGGTCCTCGCGACCGTCAAGGGAGACGTCCACGATATCGGTAAGAACATCGTCGGGGTGGTGCTGGGCTGTAACAACTACGAGGTCGTCGATCTCGGCGTGATGGTACCGGCTGCGAAGATCCTCGAGACGGCACGACGGGAACAGGCACAGATCATTGGGCTCAGCGGGCTCATCACCCCGTCGCTCGATGAAATGGTGCACGTAGCCCACGAGATGAAACGTGAGGGCTTCGACGTTCCGCTCCTCATCGGTGGCGCCACCACATCGCGCACGCATACTGCGGTGAAGATCGATAACGAGTATCCCGGACCAGTCGTCCACGTCGTCGACGCGTCGCGTAGCGTCACGGTCGTTGGTAACCTCTTGAACGACGAGAAGCGCGAGGGATTTCTCCGAGATGTCGCTGCGGAGTACGAAACGCTTCGGGAGCGCCATGCTGGCCGGCAAGCACGACAGCGCATGCTTCCTCTCGAGGAAGCCCGCCGCCGGCGCTATCCCATCGCGTGGGACGGGTACCGGCCGCACCGGCCAGCGCGCCTTGGCATCACACCGCTCGAGAACTACTCCCTGACCGAGCTGGTCGAGTACATCGATTGGACACCCTTCTTTCAAGCGTGGGAGCTGCGCGGCAGCTATCCAGCCATTCTCGATGACCCCAAACAAGGGAAGCAGGCTCGCGCACTTTTCGACGATGCACGTCAGCTGCTCGACCGTATCGTTCGTGAGCAGACCATTACGGCACGTGGGGTGACCGGGTTGTTCCCGGCCAATGCCGTGGACGATGACATCGAGGTCTACGGCGATGAGACTCGAAAAGAAATCATCGCGGTGATGCGAAATCTTCGGCAGCAAATGGCAAAGCCACCCGGCCGGCCCAACCTGTGTCTCAGCGACTTCGTCGCACCACGCGATGGTGGCGTGCTCGACTATATCGGCGCGTTCACCGTAACTGCCGGGATCGGCGTGAAAGAGTTGTGCGAGGCGTTCGAGGCCGATCACGACGACTACAACAGTATTCTCGTCAAGGCACTGGCCGATCGCTTGGCCGAAGCGTTTGCGGAGCGTTTGCACCAACGCGTGCGCCGCGAGCTGTGGGGTTATGCGTCGCACGAAGCACTCACGAACGAGCAATTGATCAAAGAACGGTACACTGGGATCCGGCCTGCACCTGGGTACCCTGCCTGTCCGGATCACACAGAAAAGCGAACACTGTTCGATCTGCTGGACGCGACACGGCACACCGGGGTCGTGCTGACGGACAGCTTTGCGATGCTACCCGCTGCGTCCGTCAGCGGCTGGTTGCTCGGCCACCCCGAGGCGCTGTACTTCGGCGTGGGCAGGATCAACCGCGACCAAGTGGAGAGCTACGCAGCTCGGAAGGGGATGGATGTCGCGGAGGCCGAGCAGTGGCTGGCGCCGAACCTGGCCTACGAGCGTGATCGATCCACGGTAACGGCATGAGCGATCGGCTGCGTGAGCTGCTGGGTGACGGGCGGGTGCACGTTTTGGACGGCGCCATGGGCACGATGCTCTACGCGAAGGGCGTATTCGTGAACGTGTGCTACGACGAACTCAACCTCACGCACCCCACACTCGTCAAAGAAGTCCACGAAGCGTACGTACGGGCGGGCGCTGAGATCGTGGAGACCAACACGTTCGGGGCCAACCCGGTCAAGCTGTCGAGTTTCGGCCTGGCCGATGAAACCGAGGAGATCAACAAGGCGGCGGCCCGCCTCGCCAACGATGCGGCCAACGGACGCACCGCCGTGATAGGTGCCATGGGTCCGCTGGGTGTCCGCATCGAACCGTTCGGTCCCACAGGCCGGTTCGAGGCACAGGAGTTTTTCCGACGCCAGGCGGAGGGGCTGTTGGCGGGAGGCGTCGATGGATTCATTCTCGAAACGTTCAGCGATCTGGAGGAGCTGCATGCGGCGTTCGATGCGGTGCGTCGGTTGTGCCAGCTACCAATCTTCGCCCAGATGACCATTGGGCCGGACGGCAACACCTCGTACGGGACGGCGGTGGAAGACCTCGTGGAGCAAATTGATACCTGGAACCCGGAGGTCATTGGCTTCAACTGCTCGGTTGGACCGGCGGCCATGCTCGATGCGCTCGAGCGGGTACACCATCTGAGCGCCCGACCGTTTGCGGCACAACCCAATGCCGGTTTACCAAAGGCGGTTGGCGATCGCAAGATCTATTTGGCAAGTCCAGAATACATGGCCAATTATGCCCGCCGAATGATCGCCGCGGGGGCTCGCTTCGTCGGTGGGTGCTGCGGGACGACGCCGGAACATATTCGCACGATTCGTGATCTCGTGGCCAGCTCGCAGCCACCGCGCAGCGCCAAGATCGTGCGTCGGCCCTCAGGCGTCGACGAGGAAAAAGGGGTCGATGCGGTGCCGCTAGCGGACCGTTCACCGTGGGGACGCAAGTTGGCTAACGGGACGTTCGTCACGGTGGTCGAGATCGTACCACCCAAAGGCTGGATCCCCACACAACTCATCGAGCAGTGCCTCAACTTGAAGGTGTCCGGTGTAGACGCCGTGCACCTGCTCGACGGTCCACGGGCGTCCGGTCGCATGGGCGCGATTCCGTCGTCGATCATCGTTTCTCGAGACGTTGGTCTCGAGACGATCGTGCACTACTCGTGTCGTGACAAGAACATGCACGGGATGATCAGCGACCTGCTCGGCGCCGCCGCGGCGGGCGTGCGGAACCTCGTGCTCGTCACCGGGGACCCGCCAAAGACCGATCCATATCCAGATGCCACGGCGGTCTTCGACATCGATAGTATCGGGCTCACGAACATCGTGGCGTTGCTCAATCGGGGACTCGATCCCGGCGGGAACCGCATCGGCGACCCGACGCGATACGTCACGGGTGTGGAGGTCAGACCGGGGGCATCGGATACGGAGCGCGAGGTCAGTCGTTTCGCCTGGAAGGTCGAGGCAGGCGCGGAGTTCGCGGTGACGCAGCCGGTGTTCGATCCTACGCAATTCGACCGGTTCTTCGATCGGGCTGGCAAAGCGAAGATCCCGATCGTCGTCGGGATCTGGCCCCTCCTCTCACTGCGCAATGCCGAGTATCTGGCGAATGAAGTACCCGGAATCCACGTGCCGGATCAGTTACTCGACCGAATGCGTCAGGCCGACACGCGGGGGGAAGATGCGGCAGTGGCGGAAGGAATACAGATCGCTCGCGAGACGCTCGACGCACTGCGCGGCAAAGTACAGGGGGTGCAGGTCAGCGCCCCGAATGGCCGGATCGATGTCGCGCTCGCGGTGCTTCAGGGCTGACGATTCAGCTCAATCATCGAGAGCGTCCAGGATCTTCCGGTAACGGTGATCGGCCCCCTGTACCCCGAGGTTGCTCACGTAGACCTTATCCACGCCGAGGTCACGCAGCGCGCGAATGCTACGCGCACAGATCTCTTCCGGTGACGCCCCCACCTCGAACTCCCGCGTCAACGCCGCAGCGGGCACGGGGAAGAACCGCCCCAGGCGCTCGAGTGTGAGCGGGTTTGCGCTGCGATACAGGAACACGCCAAACACGCCCGGATGCGGTACCTCGCGCTTGCGTGCCTCCTCGAGGAACTCCTCGACACGATGGAGGTCGTGGTGGGACACGATCTGCGTCAGATAGAACTCGCCGGTGAAGCTAGGTCGCAGGAGGAACTCGACCTGCTCCCGAGCCTCCCGGTGCGGGTTCGCCCATCCACCCAGCTTGAGCGCCGGAATGCGTTGTCGAATCATCTGCCGCAGCTGAAACGCGTTGGCAACACAACGAGGCGGACCCACGGTCCGGTCGCCGCCCAGGACGGTCAGGGCTTCAAAGTCATTCGACGCAGCGCGGGCCGCGTACATCAGGCAGTACTCCAACGAGTGCTTGCAGGTGAGGAACGGCACCACCAGAGCGGGATCCACCTCTCCTGCGAGATTCGCCGCGAGGTGGTTGAGATTCTCCTCCTCCGACTCTCCGACGGCATTATCCGTCACGAAGATCACCGCACCGCGATTCGTGAGACGCCGGACAGTGTGGTACATATCGATCCAGACGTCCATGCTCTGCGCATGCGACAGCCCCATCGGCGGCGGGCGGAGCTCCGCCGCAATGAGCGGTTCGCCATTCTGGAGTCGCTCGACGAGCCAGGCACGCTTTTCGGATCGAGACGCCATACGTGAGGCCAAGTTATCGGGTCGGCGAATCGACGGCTACGGGGGTTCGTGGTCGCGTGAGCGGCGTCACCGACCGAATCCCGTCTTCCCCGTTAGGCTCCGAGGAAACCCGCGGTTCGGGCCGGGGTACCTAGAGTCGAATCCACAACTATGATTCAGCACCTTTGGCGCGTGCACCAAGGAGGCGTGTCAGATGAGGTCCATAGCGCGGTTGACACTCGCAACTGTCGTGACAGGCATCGCCGCGGCATGTGGCGGTGAAGGTACCGGGCCAAGCTGGCCGGAGCTTCCCCCCGGCTTCGTTTCGATACAGTACGATCTCATCGAGGAAGCCCACACTACCCAGATCAGCGGCATCACAGATCGTCGCCGTGTGGTCCTCCGAACCGAACAGGAGTGGGAGGCGTTCTGGAACGAGTTCGTCGCCAATGTGAGCCCTGCGCCCGAGCGCCCTGCCATTGATTTCGCGACACAAATGGTGCTCGTGGCAACAATGGGAAGCCGAAATACCGGGGGATACGCGATCGCGGTGGAGGGGGTCTTCGAGGGCCCGGACAACTTGCTGGTGCGCGTCTTGGAATCCTCCCCGGGGTCGAGCTGCGTGACGCCGCAAGTCCTTACAGCTCCGGCCACGGCGGTATCGTTCGCCCGGTCCGAACTGGCCGTGGAGTTCGAAGACGCGGCCATCGTCCACGAGTGTAACTGACCGACTCGCATACCCGACCGGGCGCGGACCCGGTCGGGTTTCATTACGAATCCTCCGCCCTCTGCCTCGTCGCGCTCGCAGCCGGCGTTGGCGCCGTAGGAGACTTCCTGCTCCGGTCGCTTCCGTGGGGGTGAAATACCCTCGCTGACGCCCTGCCCCGCCTCACACCTTCGGCGCAGTGTGACGCGGCCAGCCTCTTGGCGCGACAGGTGTCAAATCGCGAGACCGTGGAATTGGGCACATCACCGCGCGGGACGCGTTCTCGAGGAGGAGACGACACTCCCTACCCACTGCGCCGCGACACCTACCAGCTAGCGCCTTCCGCCAACCTCTCCGCCGTCTTTCGCCGTTGCTTCACTAGGCGGTTTGTCCCTCTCGCGCACCCGGCCCAGCACCTCGGGTAGTTCGATGCCCGCCTGCTCGGCCAGCTCGTGCATCGCCGGCAACGCGCCGATGAGGCTCGAGAGGAAGGACGCCGTCGCGCCGTCGCTACGTCCGTTCCCTCGGCCGCTGTCCCATACGGTGATCTTGTCGATCTTCAGGTTTTGAATCGCCTTTACCTGCTCCCTCACGAGCTCGGGGAGGCGCTCGATCATGAGCAATGTGGGCGCAATCTCCGGATGCACGCCGCAGGCCTCCACCAATTGACGGTAGCCTTCGGCTTTTGCTTCGAGCACCTGGCGCACCCCCGCAGCCTCGGCTTCATAGCGCAAAAGGGTAGCATCGGCTTTACCGCGAGCCTCGCGACGGAACCGCTCCGCCGCCGCTTCCGCTTCGATCTCAACCCGTTTCTTGTCGATTTCCTGCGGCGCAAGCCGCTCCTTGGCGAGCCGCGCGAGCTCCTGTTCCCGCTCTGCGATGAGAATCGCCTCACGAGCTTTGGCTGCCGCGACGTCCGAACGTTGGTCCGCTGAGGCTCTGACCTCGGCGAGGTTGGCGTTCGATTCGGCGATTCGCTCCTGCGCCGTGTTCTCTCCCTTGACCGCCTCCGACTCAGCGTGCGCAACCTGAACCCGCTGTTCGCGCTCGGCTTCCTTGCGAGCAGCGGTGGTCTCCGCATCCCGCTGGGCGACCGCGATCTCGAAGTCGCGCTTCGACTCCGCCTCGCCCTTGATGGCACCAGCTTCGTACCCAGCGACGGCGATGCGCTGTTTTTGCTCCGCTTCTTTTTCACCGGCCTGAGCAGAAGCCTGCTCGGCGGCGACGCTGATCCGCCGCTCGCGGTCCGCCTTGGCAGATCCCGTGGCGCCATCGCGCTCCTGCTGAGCGACATCGACCTTGGCGCGGTTGATCGCCTCGGCGGCCGCTCGCTTCCCGATGGCCTCGATGTAGCCACTCTCATCCGTGATGTCGCGAATGTTCACGTTGATCAGCGTCAGGCCGATCTTGTTGATCTCCTCAGTCACATTGGCGTTGACCAACGACATGAACTTCTCGCGATCCTTGTTGATCTCTTCAATGGTGAGCGTGGCAATCACGAGCCGGAGCTGCCCCAGGATGATGTCCTGCGCCTGCTCCTGAATTTTCTTTTCATTCAGGAACAACAGTCGCTCCGCCGCCGAGTTCATCAGCACGGCATCGGTCGAGATACCAACCGTGAACGTGGCTGGCACATTGACCCGGATGTTGTTGAGCGAGAGCGCCCCACTCAATGGGATGTCAATCACCATCGGCTCGAGGGGAAGGAACGCATAGTCCTGAAGCAACGGAACGACGAACTTGCCACCACCGTGGATACACTGGGACGCGCGGTCGGCGCCTATCTTACCGTAGATCACGAGGATCCGGTTACTCGGACACCGTTTGTACTGCTTGACGACAAAGACAACGAAAAACAGGAGCAGTAAGACCACAGCACCCACCGCTCCTAGCCACACCATGGGAGTCGGTCCCGCGCCCTGTAGGGCGAGCGCCGACAGCGATATCGAAGTTTGCGCGATGAACGTCATGATTCACCCTCCACTCGGGCCACCGTCACAGTGTTGTTTTCGTTGATTCCGGTTATGCGCACGGTGGCCTGGGACTCAATAGCGTCTCCCTGCGAGACGGCGTTGTAGAAACGCAGCCGATCACCCACGACTACGCGGACGACTCCCCGCCCACCCCCGCGGGCGGGAATGTTGGTGTACACCGTTGCTTGCTCGTACAGCGATGCCGAGATATCGACCGTCCCGCTGCTTTGCAGCCCTATGATCCAGCGCAGCAGCTTGCCCAGAATCCAGACCATCGACCCACCGACCACGACACCAACCGGCACGCTCAGCAGCGCAGGCAATCCCCAGCCGCGATACGCGCCCAACCCTCCCCAACCGAAACCCATGAGAAACGCGGAGATGACTTGCACTGACAGCACTTTGAAGGCGCTGCCTGAATCTCCGTGATCGAGGTCAAGATCGAGCGCTGAGCCATCGTCGAGGTGGAAGTCCGCGGCACCGTGACCCATGGCAAGCATGAGCACGATTCGGAGTGTAAAGAAGGCCGTCCCGACGAGTGCGGGAATCGTGAACCACAGCGCGCGATCCCCAAAAAACAGCTGCTCCATGACGGCCCCGTGTAAACGAAGTGGTTTTCTTCAAAGATACCGGTCGGTCCAAGCAGCTGTAAGTAAGGAGAGAGAAAAATCTTAAAGGCGACCGCGACGCTTGAGTTCCTGATACATGTCGACGACAGCGCTACTCGCTTTCTGGGGTGGGACATCGAGCACGATGATGCCGAGAGAGCGCATCTTCGCGAGAGCCTCTTCACGCGCGGCAATCAACTCTTCGGCGGCGGCTTTGCGGTAGGCGCCCTCGGTGCTAGCGGGCCGGCTTCCAGCGATGTCGTCGAGATCCGGATTGCGAAGCGTCACGACCAGAGGGAGGTGTCGCCGACCGAGCGAGCCCACGTGAGCAATGAGCGCTTCAGATGCCAACCGGTCGATTACATCCGTGAAGAAGACCGTCAGTGCGCGCTTGCGATTCCGAATAGCCAGGTAGCGAAACGCCATCGGATAGTCCGGCTCGACGAGCGATGGCTCGACCACTGCCAGCACGTCGAGCACTTGCTGGAGACCTCGGCGGCCGCGCTGCGGCGCGACGTACGATTGGACTTCCTCCGCGAACGTCATCACACCGACGTTGTCATCGTGGTGGCTCGCGGCAAACGCAAGCCAAAGGGCAGCGCGCACCACGTACTCCATTCGAGCTTCTCCGGCGACCTCTGCGGTAAGCAGCCGCCCGGTGTCCAACACTAACATGACTTGTTGACGACGCTCCTCTTCGAACTGCTTCACAATCACCTTGCGCCGCCGCGCCGTGGCCTTCCAATCGATGTGGCGCGTGTCATCTCCTGGAACCCATTCACGCAGACTCTCGAACTGACTCCCCTCGCCAAGCCGCCGCACGGGACGGAGTCCCGCCTCGCGACGTCGCACCGCCTCGGCCATCGACGCCTTGAGTCGCGACGCCGGGAGGCTTGGGTAAACCGTCACGTGCCATGGGAGCTCTCGTCGAACTTGCCGGCTGGCGAGCCCCAACGGTCCCAAACATCGCAGATGAAACCACCCACCGGCCTCTCGCCCCCGCCGGGTGGGTGTAACGAGAACGTCCTCGGTCAGCTCATCGCCGGGCGCGATGAACACCTGGCGAGTGGGAGTCGCTCCACCGAGAATGGAGGGGCGAACCTCACGCACGCGGAGATCGGCGCGGACCGGCGCACGATTTCGCCACCGGTAAGCCGTCACAGTCGGTCTCCCCACGGCGAACGTTTCAGGTGCCACCCGTTTCAGCTCGAGCATGGTGGGATCAGCGGCCCGCCACCAATCGAGCAGGGTGACGGCGGCCACCAGTCCGTTCAGCGCGATGACTACGTCGAGGCCCCACGGTGTCACGTATCCCAGCAGCGCGATGGGCGCCAGGGCTGCCACGAACAAAACGGCTCGTCGGGTTGGAACGATTCGACCGAACCTCGCCATCAGGCGGTGGGCACTTCCGTTTGATCGAGGATGGCTTTGAGCGCGACGTCCGGCGTCACGCCCTCGAGCTCGAGCTCCGGAGCTACCGCCACCCGATGGCGAAGCACCGCAGGTGCGAGTTGCTTGACGTCGTCCGGGATCACGAAATCACGTCCCTCGATGAGGGCCAGCGCACGGGACGTCTTGAGGAGCGCGACGCCAGCCCGGGGGCTCGCACCGAGCATCAGGGTGGGTGCGGCTCTCGTCGCGCGCACAATCGATGTGATGTATGCGGTGATCCGGGGTTCGACGCGTATGGCGCGAACGGCCTCTCGTAGCGTGCGCACGCCAGCCGCGTCCGTGACCGGACTCACGCCGTAGGTCTCTGGTAGATCGGCTTCGAAACCCTCGAGGTATCGGCCGAGGATCTTCTGCTCGACGTCCGCGGACGGGTAGTCGATCTTTGCCTTCAACATGAACCGATCGAGCTCTGCCTCCGGTAGCGGATAAGTACCCTCGAACTCGATGGGATTCTGTGTCGCCAAAACGGTGAACGTCTCCGGCAGTGAGTGCGTCACTCCGTCCACTGTGACGGTCCGCTCTTGCATCGCCTCCAGCAAGGCGGCTTGTGTTTTCGCGGGTGCCCTGTTGATCTCATCAGCCAAGACCAGGTCGTGAAAGATCGGTCCCTGCCGAAACCTAAAGTCAGAGCCCGTGAGCACAGAGATGCCTGTGATGTCACCGGGCATCAGGTCCGGTGTGAATTGGATACGCACATAGGAGACTTGTAGTGCCTGCGCCAACGACCGTACGAGCAACGTCTTTCCCGTTCCTGGCACTCCTTCGAGAAGTACATGACCTCGAGCAAGGAGTGCAACGACGCAATCTCTCGTAACGTCGTCTTGTCCGAGGATGACCTTACGAACGGTTTCTAAAACGCGTTGGCTGCTTTCTCGTGCGTCAGTGCTTCCCACACATCCTCCACGGCTGAGGCGGCGTGGCGGACACGATCGGTCCGTTCACGTTGCACCAGGACCCGCCGGAGCGCACCAAGCGCTCGCTGGGCCTTTGGATCGTTTGCATGCCGTTCGAGCGCTTCCAACCAAACCTCGAGATCTTGCGTGCGACGAGTCGCACCACCGGATCGCGGATGGAGTCGGCGACGCAAACCCGCAGCGATGAGCCGCACAGCTGCTTCTTCCGCTTCCGCGCGTTCGAGGCCGACTGCCAGAGCGTCTACGTGTTCCAGAGGAGAACGACGACGTCGCTCAATCGCCGTGAGCGCCGGGCCAAACCGTATGGCGGCCACAGCGAGCGCCACAACACCGGCGAACACGAGTTGCAGCAGCATCCAACCGAGCGGCGAGGAGATAGCCCACCGCCCGGTGGCGCCGAACAGCCCTGTCATTGAACTGCGGGTCCCGAATCCCTGATGATACTCATCAAACACGAAAGTCGTGGCCTCGAGATCGAGCAGCCACGGAATAACGACGACGCCCGCGTCGGTTTCCTTCAGGTCCCGGTTGGAGATGTACCGCGAATCCGCCAGCGCGAGTACACGGCCACCACCGGCGAACCCCAGCCGCCATGCGACAGCTCGACGGTCGATCGTGCGCATGAGCGTGTCCACCTCGGTTGGGTGGAGGGCGAGACAGTCGGTGTCCGCGGACCAGATTGTGCGATCCTCGAGTGGCTCCTCCGCAGTCCAGGCAAGCGTCCACCGGGTGTGCCCGATGGGGTGATCCGCCGTCACCGCGACGGAATCGGAATAGTCGGACACAAGGGTGTCCGTCGGCGATCGGAACACGGCTGCTCCTACATCACGGATGCCCATCCCAAAGCACTGCTCCACACCATTCGATCCGGCGACCACTAGCGTACCACCCTGCGCCACCAGATCGCGAACCTGCTCCGCCTCGACCGATGTAACGGGAGTAATCACATCCAGCATGACAAGCGCGGTCGAACCACCCGTGAGCGAGGTGTCTTCCGACGCGCCAAACAACGCACGTCGCCGCTGTTCCACGCGCGCTCCAAGTGCGTCGAGCACGGCAGCCAGTCCCTTCGCACCATTGGGGCCCGGCCGCTCCGTCGAGCGGCGGAAGTCCCAAGCGTCGTCGTCGATGGTCGCCCGCGGCACCAGCAGACCCACAGCGATTATGCTCGCGACGATCGCTAGGACGACAAACAGCTCACCCCGCCGCAACTGGACTCCCTAATCGTGCGGCTGTGTGATTGAACTGGTCCAGCTGGACGGCATCACAGGTTTGACCGGCGAAGAGATGCCGGTAGAGAGATTGCACCAAATCCCGAAGCGCGGTCCGCTGCGCATCGGTGAGGCCCGCCTCCCGCAGATACTCTGCAGGGGTCTTCGATGGTTGAAAAGTCACGATCGCACGGGCGTCGAGATCGAGGACGACGGCCATAAACCGATGGGCAAGGGCCTCCGCAAACTGGCCCTCCGCAGCCAGGCGATCGGATTCGGCCCGATACCACCGAGCGTCCATGGACTCAGCCGTCTGGCGTGCCGCGGTAGTCGAGCCAGTTCGGCCGGGGCGTAAGGCCCGCCAGATCAGGTAGCCGAGATGCGCGAGGATGGCGATGAGGAGCACGCTGAGCGCTACCAGCGTCACGACATACACGCCCGGGTGACTCTCCTGAAGACCGGCTATCCACCCCAGAAGCTGTTGCCACGCCTCGACGAGGAAGGCGAGAGGGTTGCGAGCCGTCTGCCAGTCGTATTCCTCTGCGGCAAAGATCTCACGGAGCACGGTGCGAATCGAATCGGGCTCCGGAACCTGGCCACGTTGACTCACGCCCTTGGCGCTCCCGTGATCGCCAACTGCCTACTCAGATGCTCTAGATCGAAGGCCTCCTTGCGCACGCGGAGGTCGTAATAAAGAAGCGTCAAGGCACAGGAGAACACGGGATACAGCAGTACTTGCCCCAACGTACCGATGGTTTCCCACAGAAGGAGCATTCCAGGAATCAGCGCCGAAAGCGCCCCAGTAGCCACCACCGGAGCGGTGATGAGCAGCATGACAATCACTCCCACCCCCACGGCCTTCCGTTTCGCGCCTTTGGTCAGCAGCCACGACCGTCCCAATGCATCTGGTGCGTGCGGCAGTTCTTCGAGCACCACGCTCGGGGTGACCACCGCGTAACCGGCTGCGAGAAACACCATCACCCAGAGGGCCGCGACCGCACCCGCGATGACCAGGAACGCACTCAGCACGGACGCGCCGAGCACCGGGATAATCAAGACCACCACGACCCAGGCGACCATGGAGGCGATACCGATGATGAGCCATTTCGCCAAGCCGGCAACTAATACCCGCACCGCTTTTCCCGCCGCGAATCGCAGTGCTGAACCAAGCTCTGGCTTGCGGCCAAGGAATGCTTCCGAGACGCCCCACACGGTGGCGCCCGTCCCAATCAGGCTTCCGACACTGTAGAGCAACACGGCGCAAACAGTGAGGACCGTCCACAGCGAGGTGAGTGGCGTGATGGCCAACGTACCGAAGTACAACAGCGTCGGCGGACCAACACACACGACGCCAATGCCGAACAGGGTGGCAAAATGCTGCCGGTAGACCGCGAACGCTCCATCAATGATTTCACCGACAGACATCGCTCGAATGAGAGACATAGCCTTTGGCCCTCCTGCGGCGTAAAATGCGCCACAGATGCCACGCACGCGAGAGTCAACACCCATCAGCCTTACGCGTCGGCTGAGCGTCGAGACGCCGGAACACGTGGTGCTCGAGTTCGAGCTCGCGGGCATCGGGTCCCGTGCCGCCGCCGCGATCTATGATACGATTCTCGTCACGCTCTTTCTCACACTCTCCACCGTAGCCTGGGAGTTTGTCGGCGTACCCTGGGTCGGTGACAGGCTCGGCGGATGGATCGCCGCGGTGATCGTCGCGCTCTGGTTCCTCGTGTTTTGGGGATACTTCGTGTTGTTCGAGGCCCTGTGGAACGGCCGTACACCCGGAAAGCGACGGCTGGGAATCCGTGTCGTGATGGATACGGGCCACTCCGTAACGTTCGCCGCTGCCGTCATTCGAAATCTCAGCCGCCTCGTCGACGTCCAACCCGTCCCGTCCTACCTCCTCGGTCTGCTCTTCGTCTTCCTCCACGGCCAGAACAAACGTCTGGGCGACATCGTCGCGGGAACGATCGTGGTGCGCGACCGGCCGCAAGACGTTTCGCTCGCTGGTTTCCAGCCGTCAGTGGAGCAGGACCACGTAGACCTGGGCACTCCCGAGCTGGCCGACGATGAGTATCGGCTGGTGGAGCAGCTGCTGACACGACTCGATACTCTCACAGCCGACACCCGACGCCGCTTTCTGGGCGAGCTAGAGGCCCGCTTCGCGCCGCGATACCCACAACGCAATCCCGACCCAGCTCTATTTCTCACGAACCTCTACGATCGGGAGCGTGCGCGGCGGCGCGGCGCCCTGGGCAGCGGCCTGGCAGATCACGCCGGCCGCCGTGGTGGCACCGAGCGGTTCATCGCACTCAAGCAGGAATCGTGGGAGCGGTTTCGCCGCCGTATCTCTGAAGTCGAGCGGGGCGGGATCCGGCGCCTTACGGGGAGCGAGCTCACCGCGTTTGCGGCAGCGTACCGCGAAGTCGCCGCCGATTTGGCACGGGCGCGAACGTACGGCGTCGATCCCAGGGTGATGGACTATCTCGCTCGCATCGTGAGCTCGGGTCATAATGCCCTTTACGGCGCGCGCCGGGCTCGACGCGAGGCGTGGCACCGGCTGCTGCTTGCGACTCTGCCGGCCACGACGTACCGCGCTCGCGGCTATGTGTTTGTTGCCTTGCTGATGTTCGTGCTGCCCGGCATCGCAGGGTACACGTTGATTCGCGAGCGCCCACCTGTTGCACATGACATTCTGCCGGATGAGATGATCGCTCGAGCGGAGGCTGGCCAGTCACACGCAGTACAAGGTCGAGGCTACGCCGAAGCACCAGATCCGCTCCTCCCGCTGTTCGCGTCGAGTATCATTGCAAACAACGTGCAGGTCGCCTTCGCCGCTTTCGCATTTGGCATTCTGGCCGGTGTCGGTACGCTGCTGGTGCTCACGTTCAACGGCCTGTTCTTTGGAGCCGTGCTCGGATTGTTTGCCAACTACGGTTTGGCCGGCTGGCTCCTCACATTCGTCGCTGGTCACGGCGTGCTCGAGCTCACGGCCATCTTTATCGCCGGCGGGGCGGGATTGCTAGTGGGTCAGGCCGTCATCGCGCCTGGAGATCTACGACGGCGGGACGCTTTGGTGATCAACGGCAAACGCGCGGTGGAGCTCGTGGGTGTCGCCACAGCCCTGCTGGTGCTCGCTGGTTTGATCGAAGGATTTCTCTCGGCAAGCGCCGCACCAGCCGCGCTCAAGGTTACCGTGAGCGCGGCCAGTGGAGTGCTCATCGTACTGGTGTTCTTGGCCGGCAAGGAGGCCGCCCGGTCTATTCCCTCTATCCCTTCTTGAAAGGCACCTTCACCGTGGTGTGCTCCCACTCCATGATGAGCGTGGCACTGCCGTCGCTCGAGGGCTCTGCGCGCATCGTAAAGGTTTCCACGTGGCCTTGAACGCGGTCACTGGGCGCGGATGCCCGACCGATCTCTTGGGCGGCAACGTCACCGGTGTAATTTCGCTCGTGACCCCACTGCGTGATCGAGCTGTTGAGAACGATCTGCCACGTTGTTTCACCGGGAACGGTGTATACCGAGTACGTCCCGGGCCCGACACGCACACCACCGATGTCGAGCGGAATGGCAGTGTGGAGCATTGTTGGCTCGTTGGCTCCCGTGCGCCAGATCTTGCCGAAGGGGACGGACGACCCACCAATCATGGTCCGACCGCGGGCAGATGGGCGTCCGTAACAGACTTTGACCGGACTTCCCTGAACCATGAACGTTAGCGAGTCCAACGGGCTGCGGCGGGTGTCGAGATTGGCGTTCATCACGATGCAACTGGTGTCTGCTGCGATCGCCGGAACCAAACCAACCGGGGCCGCCATCACGGAAAACGGTAGAAGAATCGTCACGATAGAAGCGTACATCGTCTCACCTTTCCTGCGACGGGTGTGCTCTGTGGAAACGGAAATGTAGTTAGCCGCCAGGGCACCTACCACTCCCTCAGTCATGGATGGCGCGGGTCTTCTATATTGCCCAACAACATACCCAGTGCATCACATCCGGCTGAGAGGGATCATGCGCACGTGCCTCATCTTCCTAACTGTTTGCTTGCTGCCGTCGGGACCCGCCCTGGCACAGGTCTCTCCCTATGCCGGTCACGAGCATCGTGACGTCAAGGCGCTGTCACCCGAGGACATTGCGGCATACCTCGCGGGTGACGGTATGGGGTTCGCCATGGCTGCCGAGCTCAACCACTACCCCGGTCCGAAGCACGTCATCGACCTCGCGACGACGCTTGGTCTGACGCAGGATCAGCTTGCAAGGGTCGAAGCCATCTTCCGCGAAATGAGCGAAAACGCCTCGACGCTTGGGAAGCAGATTGTCGAGGAAGAGCGCGCACTCGACGGGCTGTTCGCCAGTGGCGATATACGGGACAGTTCGCTCATGAGACTCGTACAACGCATCGCAAGCTTGAACGGTGCGTTGCGTATTACGCACCTCCAAGCGCACCTCCGCGTGCGCGAGTCATTGACGCCCGCGCAGGTCGCCGCGTACGACGAAGCACGCGGGTACGGTACCACGCATCGTCACTGATGTGACGCGTCTCGGAAACGGGTCGACGTCTCAATGCCCCACATCAGATACTTGTTGATTGGCGGCGGACTCGCCGCCAGCCAAGCAGCCAAGCAGCTACGGCGCCAGGGAGCCAAGGGGAACCTCGTTCTGGTGAGCGAGGAACCTCACGTGCCGTACGACCGGCCCCCTCTTTCCAAGGAGTTCCTGCGGGGTGAGACGTCACGCGACGAGCTGACGTACGTGCAACCAGAAGAGCTCGAGGCACAGGGAGTCGAGCTCGTGCTCGGCTGCCCCGTGGTCGAACTCGATCCCGAGGCCCATGAGGCGGTGCTCGCTGACGGCAGGCGGATCCGATTCGAGCAAGCTCTGCTTGCCACCGGTGGCCGGCCGCGGGTGCTGGGCATTCCCGGCGAGCGACTTGCTGGGGTCCATTACCTTCGCACGGTCGATGACGCCCAGGCGCTCTCAGTGTACGGCGAGGCAGACGACGTTGTTATCGTGGGTGCAGGTTTCATCGGTCTCGAGGCAGCGGCGAGTCTGCGGACCCGCGGGGTAAAGGTCACGGTCGTAGAGTCAGCACCGCGCGTTTGGGCACGGTTTGTCGACGAGACTCTTAGTGACTTCTTTCAGGAGTACTGTCGAAATCGTGGCGTGATGTTTCACATGAACGACACGCTCGTCGAGATCCGTGGCAGCAACGCCGTGGAGCGTGTCGTTACGCGCGAAGGTCTGGAGATAGAGTGTGACGCAGTATTGATCGCCATTGGCATCGAGCCCAACGTCGAGCTGGCGCAAAGCGCTGGATTGGGTGTGGGGGATGGGGTGCTCGTCGACTCACACCTTCGTACCTCACAGCCCCACGTCCTCGCGGCGGGTGACATCGCCAACTTTCCCGACCCAGTATTTGCGAAGCGCCGTCGCGTCGAACATTGGGGACACGCAGAGTACTCGGGACAGATTGCAGGACAGAACATGGCAGGTGGGGATCGCGAGTACGAGTTGTTGAGCTATGTATGGTCGGACGTTTTCGACTTGCATCTGGAGTTTGCGGGCGATGAAAGTGACTACGACCGTTCCATCGTCCGTGGATCCGTCGAGTCGGGAGCGTTCACGGTCCTCTTACTCAAGGATGACCGGCTTACGGCCTACTTTTCGGTCAACGGAAACAAACGAGAGTTTTCCCCGCTCAAGAAGTTGATCAAGCGACACGTCGCCCTCGCGGCTGCAGCACCGCAGTTGGCCGACCCGGGCTTCGAACTCCGCGGGCTCATGTGACCGTGATCACGGCGGGGGGGCGCCGGCGCGGGCATGGTACTACGTCGGAAACACGTCGGGGGCGCCGCCCGATCCTGGCCACGAAGGGGCTCACGTGAGCCGGGGCTTCGGACGACGGCCCTCGACGCTGTAAGCTACAAAAGGACAACGGGTTCAACGCGCCGCCCCGAGGTATTACCTCGGTGCGGCGTTTGGTCTATTATTCAATGGTGACGGTTTCCTCGTTGGCTCTTGCTTCGCGAACGCGCAAACGCGGCTACACGTTCATCGAGCTGGCGATGGTCATCGCCATCGTGGGCATCCTTACGTCGCTCGCGTATTGGCGCATGGGGCCGGGTCTGCTCCAGGCGCGCGTCAATCGCGCGGCGTGGACGCTCGCGGCCGACCTGCAATACGCACAGCTCATGGCGGCACGACAACGAAGACCGGTTGTGGTGATCGTATCTCCTTCGCTCAGGAGCTATACGATTCGCGATCGCGCAACGACCCAGGTCTTCCGAGAACGGTTCCTTGGAGAGGACACGGATTTTCAGCTGGACTCGCTTTCTGCATCACCGAGCAGTATCGAAGTATTCCCGACTGGTGTAGCCCGGCAGACTACCACGTTTCGGGTCCAGTTGAAGGGATACGATCGTGAGGTACGACTGACCCGTGCAGGACAGATCCGGATTACCAGCGGGTAGGGTTCGCGCCGGCAACGCCGGCGTGTCGCTCATCGAGATCATGCTCGCACTCAGCATCCTGAGTGTGGTCTTGATGGGACTCGGCGGGCTCATGTTTCAATCGGCACGACACACGCGTCAGGCCGCGGCCGTCGCCTATCGCAGCTCCGCAGTGATCAGCGCCGAGGCATGGAGTCGCGCGCTTCCGTGGGACAGTGCACCAACCGCGGTGGGGTGTGTCGATAGCCTCTCGACGGGGCAGCTCCTCTATACGCAGTGCGTCGAACTTCCCGTGAACGCACCCCGGTATCAGCAGATCCGCGTCATCATCTCCCCCATCGGAAACCTCATGGCCACACCGGATACGGTAGTGGTCGATCGCAACCGAACCCGATCCCCGTCGCCCTTCAACGCAAATTGAGTTCCCGAGGGTTCACGCTCACCGAGTTGATCATCGCGACGGTGGTCCTCGCCATTCTCGGCACCGTGCTCACGCGGCTGCTCGTCGATGACTCACGATTCGTGAGTCGGCAGGACGCGATGATGAGTGCCCGTCAGGCAGCGAGAGCCGCGATCAACACCATCGCGGACGAGCTGAGAATGGTATCGGACGGCGGAATCATCGCGACATCCAACGATAGCGTGCGATTCCGTATGCCGTACGTGTTCGGCGTGGCCTGCCAGCAGTCGGGTGGGTCCGTCATCGCGTCCCTCACGCCTCCAGATTCGCTGATGAATGCCAACGCTTCACCCAGCGGGATCGCCCGTCGCAACGGCACGAGCTACGCCTTCACTACGGGCGTCTCCGTCACCCCGTCCACTGACACGGCCACGTGCGCGGCTGACAGCATTCGGGTGGTAACGGGCGGGAGCTTGGTTGCGATATCGGGCATTCCCGGTTTCCAAACCCCTGCACCGGGAACCCTCATCTATCTCTATCAAAACATCACCTACCGCTTCGGCCCTTCCACGATGATGCCCGGTCGCATCGGACTCTGGCGGCGCGCCGGAACGAACCCGAGCGAAGAATTGGTCGCTCCGTTCGACTCTGCGGCAGGATTTCGATGTCTCGTGGGCCCGGCGCTCCAACGCTTCAACTGCCCCCCACCTGGCGGGATCGCCGCGATTCGCGGAGTGGAGCTGCGTCTAGTCGGTGCGAGCGAGCACACCCCACGGGGTGACCCTGGTCCACAGACGTTTAGCCTTTCTACCCAAGTGACGTTCCTCAACAAGGTGAATTAGTTGCGCAACGACCGGGGTTTCGCGCTGCCGATCACGATCTTCATCGTCACACTGGTGACGATCATGTTGGCCGCGATCTTCGTTCGCGTGTCTACGGATCGAAAGCTCGCAGAAAGCAGTGGCGCCACGGTTGATGCGCTCGCAATCGCTCACAGCGGGCTGCAACGCTACTTCGCGCATTACGACTCGGTGGGCGTTCGGCCGGTCGATGGAGACTCGCTACGTATCAACGTGACGGGCGGTTACGCCGACGTGATCGCGCACGTCATGCAACGACCAGCCGATTCGCTCGCCAATCAGATGTACATCGTGCGATCGACGGGCAGGGTCATCGAGCCCACGGAAGGATCGGAGCCTCAGGCGATCAGGCGCGTGGCGCAGTTCGCGCAATGGCAAACCGCGACCGTTGACTCCCTGCGAGCAGTGTTCACCGCCGCCAACGGGGTCCGAAAGATCCCAAACGGCTTCATCGAGATTTGGGGACTGGATCAGTGTGCGACGCCGGGCCCAGCCAAGTGGGGACTTCGAGCGCCGTTCGGCCCGCTACCCGACCCAATCCCCGATTCCGACATTCGAGGGATTACCCCTGCCTCACCTCCACCGGACACCCAAAGTGTCTGGGAAGCTGGCAGTGGGACAGCGGTTGCGTCCGAAACCGCGATCGATTGGGCGATGATCGAGAGTGGTGGCTTCGAACCCGAATACACCAGCCCCAACCTCGGGAATTGGAACTGGACATCACAACTGATTATGGGAAACCTCGTCCTGACCAACACGTGGGGGTCAGGACTGTTGATCGTCACCGGCGATCTGATCCTGCAAGGAGCATCGGTCAATTGGCACGGAATCATTCTGGTGGGAGGCGAGATTCGGTTCAGCGCCAACACGAACTTCATCCGTGGAATCGTCGTGAGTGGGCTCGACGAGCTCACGAGCCCCAATCCACCACGAGGTGACATCGGCGCGACCACTATACGCATATGGTATGACTCCTGCCACGTTGCAGACGCATTGCGTGCGCTCAACGGCTTCACGCCGATCAACAACGCCTGGGTAGACAACTGGGCCACCTACTAGTCTGGCTTGCGGTGCCGAGCGAACTTCCTTCCCAAGCACCCGCAAAAACGCGAACGGAACCGAGCAAATGAACTGGTGGTGCGCGGCACAAGGAAGGCCGTGGGATTGGACCTGGCAGCCATATCCAGGAGTGTGGTTGTTTGTTCTGCTGGTGCTAGCAGGCTGGATCGTGGCAAATGCGCGTTGGGGGACCGACCCGATCGCCAGGGAGGCACAAGGACTGGGACGCCGCCACATTGCGCTATTCCTCTCAGGTGTCTTGACGCTTTGGGTGGCCGCTGACTGGCCCGTGGGAGCGCTCGGCGCCGGCTATCTGGTAAGCGTACACACCGTGCAGTACCTCCTCTTCGCCCTGATCGCGCCACCGCTCCTCATTGCCGGGACTCCCCAAAGTGTGCTTCGTCGTGTGCTTGGCTCGCGTTCGGTCTGGGCTGCTGCGCGAGTGTTGACGCGACCGCTACCGGCGTTTGTCGTGTTCAATGTGGTGATGCTCGGGACGCACTTGCCGGTGGTCGTAGATACGCTGGGCGCCACCCAGCTCGGCTCGTTTGTCAGAGATATGGCTTGGCTCGGTTCAGGAATCGTGTTCTGGTGGCCGGTGCTGGCACCCCTGCCAGAACTCGGCTCGCTTTCCTACCCCGCGCGAATTCTCTACTTGGTGCTCAACGTGTTCATTCCAACGGTACCTGCATCGTTCCTGACGTTTTCAGATTACCCCATCTACGCCCTGTACGAGCTCGCTCCCCGCGTTGGCGGCATCTCTGCGACGACCGACCAGCAGATCGCCGGGCTCACCATGAAGATTGTCGGGGGCATGATCATCTTTGTCACAGCGAGTGTGCTGTTCTTCAAGTGGCATCATCGCGAAGGCGACGCGGATTCGGGCGCCCTTGCGATCCCCGCAACCACACCTCGCCTGTGACGACCGCGATTCTCATCGTCGATCACGGGAGTCGACGGCCCGGAGCGGACGTGACCGTGCGTGAGCTCGTCGGTATCGTCAAGCGCATGGCTCCGCCAGAAACGCTGGTGGAATTCGCCCACATGGAATTCGCCGAGCCAACCATCGCGGAAGGTTTCGCTCGGTTGGTCGCCGCCGGCGCTCGAGAGATCGTTGTCCAACCGCTCATGCTTGCGCCGGGCCAACACGCCACGGTCGACGTGCCGAGGCTCGCTGCCGAGGCCGCGCAATCGCACCCCGGCGTGCGACACACGGTGACTGCGCCGCTCGGCGCCCACCAGAAGATCGCCGAGATCATCTGGGAGCGATGCCGGGAGGCGGTGAGGGGAGAGTAGGGAGTAGGGAGTAGTGGATCGTCGCGTGGGGCGCCGAAGCGGGCGTCAGTGGCGCCGGTGCCCGGCCTGGGAGAGCGCCGCGTCGGCCCCGTGGACGAATCGTCGGGGCTCTGGCAGTGGCGGAGCGGCGGTTGCGACTCTCCCATTCGCTCGAGCATCGTCTGAGGAAAGCGGGTTCATGCGTACAGCCCACTGCTAACTGATCATGCGTTCATGCGCACACCGGCGGTTATCCTCACAGCTCTAGTGCTGAATAGCTCTTTCGAGAGCGTCGCCGCCCAGCAACTACTCACTGCCCCGGCCGTCGTCGAGGCGTTTGACCGCCTGACGCAACAGCCGCTGTGGCCGGGATTCACACCGACATCGATTCCACTTCTCATCCATGATGGTCACCGGACCTGGCTCTTTCGGCACCCTCAACCACCGGCCGAGTTCCGCCCCGCGGTCGGCAAAGCACTGGTCATGCTGGGAAAGCACGATTTGGTGCGTGCCAACACGAGCGTCGAGTTCGCAGGTGTGCCGACGGCAACGCTCTTGCTGACGGCGGACACCGGATCCGCTGAGGGTTGGGCCTCCGTGCTGGTGCACGAGACCTTTCACGTGTTTCAGCGCCAGCGTCATCCCGCCTGGGGAGGCAACGAGGTCGATCTGTTCACCTATCCGCATGATGATGTCGAAACGCTCACGCTGCGGGAGCTCGAAACTGTGGCGCTCCGCCGCGCACTGGACGCTCCCAACCGGCGCACGATGGTGTGCTGGGCGCAGGCTGCACTCGACAGTCGTTCACGGCGCTTCGCTCGCCTCCCGACACACGCGATTGGATACGAGCGGGGCTCTGAGATTTTGGAGGGTCTCGCTACCGCGCTCCAGCTTCGAGCGCTCGGCGAAGGTGGAGACGACATCCTCGCCGGTAGCGTGTTTGCGGCTGATGCCGTCCGAGAACGTGCGTACGAAACGGGAGCGGCGCTGGCCATGTTGCTCGATCGCGTCTCAGATGGGTGGCAGCAGGCGCTCGAAGAAAGGGATACGCTTTCGCTCGATGAGGCCTTACAGCACGAACTGGAGAAGGCACCACATCCCAGCTGTGACTTTGGCAACGAGGATCGCCAGGCCGCGGCACGGGCGGCCCGGGCCGCTGTAAACGCGCTGCAGGTGCGCCTGGCGGGCCTGCGGGACAGCGCGGTGCATCGGGATGGTTGGTCGGTCAGCGTACGAGCTGATCCGGCCGAGCCACTCTTTCCCCAGGGGTTCGATCCCTCAAACGTGCATGTGGTCGGTCGTGGCGAAGTGGTGCACGCTCGCTGGATCAAGCTCGGCAACGTCAACGGGACATTTGAAGTGGACGGCCGCACAGCGCTCACCGAAGCGGCCGGTGGCCATCCACTCTTCAACGGAATCCGTCAGATATTGGTGAGTGGGCTCCCAGAACGCCCGGAGCTGACCACCGACTCGGTCATCAGGTTGACGGGCCCGGGAATCTCCGGTGTCTTCCGCCACGGGGAGGCCGCCTGGAGCGGTCAGACCCTGCTCATCACGCTGCGAACCGAATCAAGCCCTCCTTGAAGCAAAGCGCCCGCCAGATGGCGGGCGCTTCAATGCTCACCGCTCACTCCTCACTGCAATTCACTGCTGCTCCGTACGCGTCGCCACCCTGAACAACCACATGACGAACAGCGTCAACCCCAGCACACCCAGGATATTGGCCACGGTCTCGAAGCCCGGAGGCGCAATCCGCAGCACGTCCGTGCTTTGGGCAGCGGCGAAGGGGATAGCCAGAAGGATCCCGACGAGGGCTTCGCCCGTGATCAGCCCAGAAGCGAACAGCAATCCCGCTTGGTTGGCCCCCGTGACCTGAGCACTCGACGCACCACGGCTCTTCAGCGTTCGGATCGCGATCGCGGCAACCAGGCCGCCGATGAAGATCGGTGTGGTCAGCTCCAACGGAAGGTAGATCCCCACCGCCACCGCCAGTACGGGTGTGCGAAACGTGCTCCTGCGACTCTTGAGGATCTGATCGAGCACGATGATCGCCACCGCAACGACCGCCCCAATCCAAATCATCGTCCACGGGAGGTTGCGGGTGAACACACCGTTGGCCACCGAGCTCATCAGCGTGGCCTGCGGCGCCTTCAGGGCTTCGCCGGGGTCCATTCCCAACCGAGGAAAGACGTCGCCCAACCCGTACGCCTGAAACAAGAGCTGCAATACAGGCGCGATGACCAACGCACCAGCGATCACGCCCACCATCTGCATGATCTGTTGCTTGTATGGCGTGGCCCCGACGATCCGACCAGCCTTGAGATCTTGCATGTTGTCGCCGGCGATCGCCGCAGCGCACGCGACGATTGCTCCGACCAGAATCGCGGTTGCCGCTGCGGTGGTGGCTTTCGCCGCGTCGACCGTGAAGTCGATCTGCCCACCCAGCAGCCATAGGAGGACCAGTGAAATCGTGAGAATCGTGGCAATCGTCACGCCAGAGATTGGGTTGTTGGACGATCCGACCAGACCCGCCATGTACCCGGCGACCGACGCGAAGAGAAAACCTGCGACCAACGCGAAGACCACCCCCAAGAGAACGATTCCACCGTACAACCCCGACGAGATCGCGAGCGCGCCCTGGTCCACGACGAAGAGGAAGACGATGAAAATGGGAACCGCGAGCGCCACCGTCCCGATCATCACGAAATTGATCGGGGTGTCCCGCTCGGTACGCTCGATGGCGGTTGCATGTCCAGACCGGGCATCCCGCATGGCTTGAAACGACGACCGGACCCCGTCGCGTATCGGACCGATCAGCGACAACAGTGCCCACAGACCACCCGTTGCCATGGCTCCGACACCCATGAACCGGATACGCTGGCTCCACACCTGCTCGGCCGCTTCATATCCGTGCGCGTCACCAACGATCGCTTGTAGCTCGGCGGGGCTGGCAGTCGCTGTAAAAATAGGAATACCAAACAGCCAGGAGATCAGCCCACCAGCAAACACGAGGATGGCGATGTTGATGCCCACGATGTAGCCCACGCCGAGCAGAGCGACTCCTAACTCGCTTCCATATCCGAAGATCGCACCGTTGCCGGCGGTGAACGCTCCCGATGACTTTCCTGCCACTATCTTGAAGCCCGATTGACAGAGCTTGAGGAACGCTCCGGCGACACCGGCCATCGCAATGAGCCGCGCACCCCGGCCGCCTTCCGTGCCGGCCTTCAGCACCTCGCCCGTGGCCACGCCCTCTGGGAACTGCAGATTGGCCTCGATAATGAGCGCGCGGCGCAACGGTATCGTAAACAGAACACCCAGTACACCACCGCACGTTGCAATGGCCAACGTCGGCAGAAACTCAAACTTCTGCCAATACTGCAACATGATCAGCGCGGGCAGGGTGAAGATCACCCCCGCTGCGAGGGATTCACCCGCCGACGCGGCCGTCTGCACGATGTTGTTTTCGAGGATGTTGTGCTCTCGAAAGAATTGGAGCACCGCCATCGAGATTACCGCTGCTGGAATCGAAGCCGAAACCGTCAGGCCAACCTTGAGACCCAGGTAAGCATTTGCTCCGGCGAGGACCGCCGAGAGGATGAACCCGAGCACCACTGCCTTGAGGGTGATTTCTGGCAGCGATTGCGACGCCGGAATGTACGGGGCATCAGACTGTGGGCGCGCGGGCTGCGCCGCTGCCGACGAGTGAGCACTCATTCGTTTCCCTCGATGCTAGAGACGCGCGTCGTACGGCCTCGGTGGGACGACAACCGGACGGAATGTCCGGCCGCCCTTCACGACTGTCAAGCAGGTTTGGGCATGGCTATATCTTACGGCACCATGAAAACGTCCTCTTTGCGGTTCCTGAAACGGCTCCTCGACTCTCCCGGCCCCTCGGGCTTCGAGACTCTTCCCGCACGCGTCTGGAGGGAGGAGGTGGAGAAATTTGCCGACCTGGTGACCACGGATGTGTCCGGAAACTCCATCGCGGCAGTGAACCCTGAGGGAGCACCCCGGGTCATGTTCGCCGGACACATCGACGAGATCGGGCTGATGATCCACCACGTGGATAGCGACGGCTACCTGTACTTTTCAACCATCGGCGGCTGGGACGCCCAGGTCCTCGTGGGCCAACGCGTCGCCATCGTCACGAAAAACGGTCCCGTGAGTGGCGTCATCGGTCGCAAACCGATTCATCTCATGTCCACCGATGATCGGGACAAGGTGGTGAAGACCACGGACCTATGGATCGACGTCGGTGCGAAGAATCAAAAGGACGCGCTACAAAAAGTCCGCATCGGAGATCCGGCGGTGCTTGCCTGCTCTGCCGTTGAGATGCCTGGCGGACGCCTCGTGTCCCGCAGCATAGACAATCGGATCGGCGCGTTTGTCGTCGGCGAAGCGCTGCGGCTTCTCGCAGGGCGAAAGCCGAAGGCCGCCGTCTTCGCCGTCGCGACCACGCAAGAGGAGATCGGGTGGAGTGGAGGTGGGGCGCGCACGAGCGCAACCGGGATCGAGCCGGATGTGGCAGTCGTCGTGGATGTCACGCACGCCACCGACCACCCCGGGGGCGATAAGACGAAGCACGGCGATACGCGACTGGGTCGTGGTCCCGTTCTATCGCGCGGGTCCGCCGTGAACCCCATGGTCGTGGAGCTTCTGATGAAAACGGCGGACGCGGCGAAGATCCCGTATTCGTTACAGGCCGCACCTCGCGATACAGGTACCGACGCCGACGCCATCTACACCGTCCGGCAAGGGATCGCCACCGGACTCGTCTCGGTTCCCAATCGGTATATGCACAGCCCCAACGAAATGGTCGATCTGCGAGATCTCGAGCGAGCAGCCAAGCTCTTGGCAGCGTTTGCGCGGCGGGTTACACCGAAAACCGATTTTACTCCTCGTTGACTGGAGGAGGGGCGGTCTCCGACCGGACGAGGGCCTCCTGCGCGGCATCGCGCACTTGCTTGTCGCGATCCTCAGAGAGGCGCAACAAGACAGATCGAGGTGCTGAAGGACCGGCGAGACCCAAGGCTTCAATGGCTGCGAGGCGTGGGGCGATGGGCTTCCGCTTGAAGAGCGAGCCCCCCGTCTCCGCAACTTTGGTGAGCACCTGGAGCGCTTCCGGCGTCCCGATCCGTCCCATCGCCCGGTAGTACTCACAAAGGATCGTGGTATCCTCTTCATTCTCCGCAGCAGCGACCAACGGCATGACGAGCGCGGTCATGCCGCGGCCAGCAATCTCTTGCGCCACACCGTGGCGGACATCGGGATCCGGATCTCGGATCAGCGCTCGCAAGAAAGGAGCAGCCGCCGTCGTCCCGATGCGCGCCAAGGCGACACCAGCCGAGCGCCGTACGCGGGCATCATCGTGGCCAGCTGCCTTCCCTAGGGCCGGCACCGCTTCCCCGACGCGGAGGTCGCCCACGAGATCGGCAAGGTTCCGCACCACATACCACTTGTGGTGAGAAAACATGCTAATGATGACGTCGACCCCGGTGTTCATCCGCTTGAGGGCTCGCATGTACGCCCGTCGTTCGGCGTAGGTCGGCGCCTCGACCAACTTGTCCAGCACAACCTGTGTGCCTCTCTTGCCCACGAACTCCAAGAAACGGACAACATCGTCGGTGTACAGCTCGTCCACCAAGAGGCCGGCGAACCGTTGCACCGCCTCATGCGTGGAAGCCCGCTGCAACGCGATGGTGTAGGCCCGATGGGTGTCTTCATCGGGCGCGGTCTCCCACGCCTGCAGTAGCTCTTTCGCTTGCTCCAGGGCTTCCCGAATCTCCCCCCGCTCCACCATGACGACAATCGCCTTGGCTGTCTCGTTGAGCTGCCGCATGATGTCCTCGTCCTCCGGGACACCCTCCGGGCGTGGGATCTCGATGTCCTCTGCTTCCGTCGGCTCCTCAGGGGTCGGTCCTTCGCTTGGGAACATTGCCGGAAACGGGGCGCCATCGTCGGCGAGAATCACTTCGCCACCCGAGGAGCGTCTCGGCCCAGTGACGGCGGGAGCGGCTGGTTCGGGGAGCAAGGGTTCCGGGGCGGCCGGCTCGGGCGCAGGCGGAGGAGTCGCCGCCGGCGCCTGTTGCTGTCCCATCTCGTCCAGCTCATCCAATACCCCAGCCGCCCGCAAGGCGTCGGTGACCCTGGCCGCCGGGACCGACCCGCGCCCTTTGCGAGCCTCCTCCGCGGTGACGACGGCGATGGTGAGGATATTCGCGTCGCGCAGGGTTCCGGCCACACCCCCTGCATCGCTGAGCTCTTCAGCGGGACGCGCGAGCGCGATCAGCATGGTGAGCAGATCGAGGGCGGCCGCCTTGTGTGCGATGAAAATGGCCGCGATGCCGTGGGCTCGCATCTGGGCCGAAAAGACTGAGGCAAACGGTGTCTCGGGGGGGACCGCGACACCCTCGATGGTTAGCGTGCTCCCATACCGCAGCCGAACGGTGGTGCTACGCTCTGCTGTTAGCTCGACGAGCGACTTGAGAGCGGCTTTGTGATCATCGACGGCATCTGGAGAGCGCCGCAGCATGTCGACACTGCGGCCGAGCAGGACCGCGAGTTTGTTTTCGAAACGCATGGATCAAGGTAAATTATGACCGGCCGGGCGGCGCAGCAAACCGATGTTCCCCTCCCCGGCTCACTATTCCTCAGACCCCCGAATCTCCGCTAAGGCGGTTCGCGCAGCTTCTTGCACATCCCGGTCACGATCCCGTACCAGTTCCTCGAGGGTTCCAATCGCCGTGGGGCCACCAAGTTCGCGCAGCGCGTCGATTGCGGCAAGGCGTATGGGTTTGGGTTTTCGGCCCACGAACCACCTGCCCGACCGGGCCGTCTGGAGCAGGGCTCGGATAGCGTCGGGTGTCCCGATGCGGCCGAGAGCACGGACGTACTCGCCGGCCATGACCATGTCCTTCTCCTGCTCGAGCATTGTCGTCAGGGGACGCACGAGGCTCGCGTTGTTGGGACCGTCAATCGCGCCGAGGGCGAGCGAGCGTAATCGGGTGTCGCCCCTGGTAATGATCCCCGCGAGGTGCTCGGCCGCCTCGGCCGTGCCCACCTTGGCCAGCGCAACCGCGGCCGCCTGGCGCACCCGACCATCTTTGTGATCCAACGCCATCGATAGCTCGCGAACCACCTCGCCGACCCCTAACTCCCCAATCAACCACGCCCCATTGCGAACCACGTACCAATCCGGATGTCGGAGCATCGATACCATTAAGTGGTATCCTTCCTTCACGCGTCGCAGCGACGCGAACGCGTTACGCCGCTCATCCATGGCGGGAAGCGAATTGATCTGGTCGACGAGCACCTTAGTGCCGTCCGGACCGGCTCGCCGCAGCACTTTGGATGCGGCGTCACCAAAGCGTGAATCATCGAGCATCGTTGTGACCCGTTGCAGGATGCCACGAGTCAGCGATCGCCGCAGCTCGATGCCGTACGAGCGGCGAACGTGATCGCTCGGGGCCCGCTCCTCCAACGCGATGATGGCGGCGAGCGCCTGCACCGCTTCCTCCAGCCGATCCGCCACAAATGCCTCTCGCACCTCCACACCGACGTCGTGCAAGCGGTCGAGAGCGTCGGCACCGTGGGGTGAGGAAACCAAGCGCCGCATCGCCATCGACAGGGATGACGCCGGCAATGTTCCCCGGCCTTCCGGCTTACCGTTCGGGCCGGCCTCGCCTTCGGACGCTGTCACGCCAGCCAACGACACGAACACCCCCGTCCCGCGCCACTCGTCGGCGAGGAACTCCGCGAGCTCGGCTACCTGATCGTCATCCGGCTCGGTAGCCAACCGTCTCAACAGATTCAGCACCTCCGACGGTGGCGCGCCCTGCGAGAATGACACGGTCGTCACGCGATGAGCTTCGAGCTGGCTCGTTAAGTCGGAGATGAAAGGAAGGGACGCCGAGACCGGCTTCCCCTCTACGGTCAGCTCCCCGCCACGTACGGCCACGGTAATGGACCCGAGCTTGGTCAGCGCAACCAAGGCACGAAGAACCGTCTTGCGTTGCGCAATGTCCGGCGAAGTCCGGAAGAGGTGTGCGGCCCGCGCGAGCGTTACCGCAAAATGATCAGCGTTGATCATCAGCGAACCGCGAAGTTATTTCCGACCCAGAGCCTCGGCAACGTTCACTCAGTGCTGCGGCGACATCAACGAATCGCACTGGCCGCCCCGCCAACGCGAGTGCGTGACTGACACCAATGACAGGAGGAGGTTCGATCCCGAGCACCTCTAAGCGCACCTGATCATAGAGCAGATCGCGCGTTGCTCCATCGTACGCGATACGTCCATGGGCGAGCACGAGTGTTCGGTCACACGTCTCCGCCACGAACCCAATGTCATGGGACACAACGAATGCAACGCGACCTGGCGCTGCCGTCCCCATTCCGCCGACGTATCGTCGCACCACATCGGACACCGCTGCCTTGAACGATTGATCGAGGCCCATGGTGGGTTCGTCCAGCACCAACATCTGCGCATCCTGAGCGATCGCCGCGGCTACGGTGACCAGCTTCCGTTGTGCCGGGCTGAGATCGTACGGATGTGCTGCTTCCAATCCCCCGAGACCAACTTGGTCGAGCGCGGTCGCGGCCCGCTGCTCCGCTTCCCGTCGATCCAGGCCCTGTTGACGCGAGGCAAACGCGGTTTCGTCCAACACCGTTCGCGCAAACAGCTGGTCTTCCGGATGCTGGAACACGTACGCCACCCACGAGGAGAGGTCTTCAGGTGCCTTCCCGCGCGTCCGCTGCTCCCCAACCCACACCGCACCGCGCACTGGATGCAATAAGCCCGCCATCAACTTGGTAAGCGTTGTCTTGCCCGCCCCATTCCCGCCGACCAGCGCAACGGTCTGACCGGCCAACACCGAGAATGTGACGCCCCGGAGCAGAGGACTCTCACCGTAGGTGAACCATACGTCGTCGAATCGGACCGCGGTCACCGGCCGTACCGTTCCAAGGCTCCATCCACGGTGGCGGGGTAGGGTGAAGGGCAGCCGGCATGGCGAGAGAGCATGGCGACGGTGGTCGCCGCGCCGGCGGTGATGGCGGGCACGCCGCCCAAGACGTCAGGTGGGGAGCCATCCGCCACAACCGACCCCCGATCCATGAGCACCACGCGATCCGCGATCCCGACCGCACGATCCACATCGCTCGTGGCGAGGATTACCGTCGCGTTGGCGGCGAGCTGCGGGAGCAGGGCATACACCTCGCTTGCGCTCGCCGCGTCTAGCTCCTGTGTCGGCTCATCGAGCAAATACAGCTCCGGATTCATAGCAACGACTCCCGCGAGCATGGCCCGCTGTAGCTCCCCGCCGGAGAGCGTGGCCGGATCCCGACCAGCCAAGTGCTCGATCGCGAGCAGCGTCAGCGACTCTTCGACAGCCCTGTGGATGCGCGAACGCTCCCAACCAAGGTTTGCCGGCCCGAACGCCACCTCGTCGCGTATCGAGTACGCCATCCCGGACAGCTGGGTCCATGGGGTCGGCAGGAGCAATCCCACCCGGCCTGCAATGGCGGCCCGACCGGAGGGGGAGGCGGGATCATGGCCCAGGGTCGCCACACGGCCGGAGCGCTCCCCACCGGTCGTGTGGGGTACCAGGCCAGCCACGGCCATCAGGAGCGTGGAGCATCCCGAGCCGAGCCTCCCGGTTACCAACGTGACCTGCCCCGGCCGGAAACCCGCCGTCACCCGATGGAGTGCCGGCGAAGTGGCAGCCGAGTAGTGAAACGTCACGTCCTCGAGGTCGACGCTCATCCCACCAATCGCACGAGTACAGCAACCCCTGTGCCGATGGCCAGCACCCAGCGAAAAGCCTTATCTGCCAAGGAGTCCCGCGGGGGATCGAGCGGCGTGCGGCGAACCCCCGGCCCTGCCGCTCGAGCCTCGAGCGCGGTGGCCCGCTCATCCACCTCCGACAGCGCACCCAATACCAGGGGAAGGGCCAGTGGCACGAGCGCCCGGATCCGGAGACCCACGGAACCACGAACTCTGAGTCCCCGACAGCGCTGCGCCTCTAGAATCCGGCGCCCTCGGTCCCGCAGCCGCGGCACGGCTTGAAGGGCCGCGGAGGTGAGGTACGCACCGGAGAATGGGAGACCTCGGGCGAGCAACGCGTCAACCAGACGGCTTGGGTGGACGGCGGCAACGACGAGCAGGAAGGCGAGCACCATCGCCGTCAACCGAGCTCCGAGCGTTATGGCCCGGAGAGCGTCACCACCAAGCACCCCGTGCAGCAAAAACGAGAACATCCACATCGGAAGGACAATGATCCCAGCCGTGAGCAGGGCTCGGGGGATCCGCCCGAGGAAGGCGAGTGCGACGAGGGCAGCGCACGAGCCGATCGGCCCCCACGGGGCGGGAAGCACGAACACCAACACCGTCACCGCCAGGGCCACCGCGAGAACCGTGAACGGATGCGCCCGGTGCAGCAACCCGCTGCCTGGTTGAAACCCGAGCGTCACGCCCGGCCGATCGTCTTGCTCACTAGGGGGAACCGGACTCGCATCCGTTGGGGCAGCGACCAGAGGATTGTACGTACGAGGACTAAGGTGAACGTCTTGTCAATGAGGTCGCTGCTGAGTCCGCCCAGATAAATGGACTCACCAAGTGACAGCCCGAGACTTCGAAGCAAGGTGATGATGACAGTCACACCTCCACCGGTCACACCGCCAAACACGAAGTACGAGATGGGCCACGACATTGTTGCGGCGAGAGCACCCAAAACAACCCCGGCGAGGATGGTGCGACGAAGGGTGCGAAATATACCGAGGCGCGCGCCGAATCCCGCGTACAGCGCAACGGCCAGCTGGACCGGGAGAAACCACATCAAGGTGAATTGACCGAAGACAACGAGAACCAGCTGAGAGAGAAAACCGGTGAGAAGGGCCGCCCACGGACCGGCGATCGCGGCCACCAACACCGTACCGACCGTGTCGAGAAAAACCGGCAGATGGAGGGCGGCGACAAGGTACCCAAGCGCGAAGTTGATTCCGACCGCCAGGGGAATGAGCGCCAGAAGCTGTGAGGGCACCGTGGTCTCTAGTTACATTTTTCTAAGCACGATCGCTTTACCGTGTCGATCAGATGTCTAATCCATAAGATAGACCGACCGAGGGCAGCCAGGCCAGATTATGCATCGAAGCACGCTGTTTTCCTTGATCCTGCTTAACGGCGCGAGCATCGCGACGGCGGCGGCGGTTGAGGCTCAAAGCGCCCCCGAGAGTACCGTCGACCGTCTACTGCAGCACGTGACGTACCTCGCATCCGATGTCCGCGAAGGGCGTGGGGTGGGAACAAGTGGGCTTGATTCGGCTGCGGCGTACATCGCGCGGGCCTTTGCCCGCCTCGGGCTTGAGCCCGGCGGCACGGCGGGATTTCTTCAGCCATTCACCCTCGACTCCACCGCGCCCACACTCGCGCACAGCGGTCTCGGGGGTCTTCCCGTCGCCAACGTGATTGGTATCCTGCCTGGACGAGGGAGTCTCGCGGGCCAGGCCGTGATCGTCGGTGCCCACTATGATCACCTCGGACTAGGTGGCTTTGGCAGCCTCGATCCCGACAGCACCGGGGTCGTGCACAATGGCGCTGACGACAACGCGTCCGGCACAGCAGCGCTGATCGAGACGGCCAGAGCGCTCGCGTCGCGCACGCACAAGGACGCGCGCAGCGTGGTCTTCGTTGCGTTCACGGCGGAGGAGCTGGGTCTTCTCGGCTCGATGCACTATGTGAAGAACCCCGTCTTCCCCTCGGCCGTGACGGCTGCCATGATCAACTTCGACATGGTGGGTCGGCTGAGGGAAGGTCGTCTCCTAGCCATCGGCACTGGTTCGGCTGAGGAGCTTCCAGATCTGGTGACGGCCGCGGCGGGGACGCACGGTGTCGAGGTCCGCGTGGTACCCGACCCGTGGGGTCGGAGCGATCACTCGTCCTTCTACGGCGAAGCGATTCCGGTGGTGCACTTCTTCACCGATACACATGAGGATTACCATCGCACGACTGACGACGCGCCGGCCATCAACCTCAACGGACTGGCCCGGGTCGTGAACGTGGCCGCCGACCTCGTCTGGTCGATCGCCACCAGACCGGAGCGTCTGACGTACGCCGAGGTTGCCCCGCCGCAACCCACCACGGGCGGCGGCTACGGCGCTTACCTCGGCACCATCCCGGACATGAGCGAATCCCCGGGAGGAGTTCGTATCACGGGGGTCCGCTCCGGAAGTCCTGCCGAAACAGCTGGATTACACAAGGGAGACATCATCGTTCGCATAGGATCGCACGACATCGAGAACCTCTATCACATGACGGACGCCTTACGCGCGCATCGTCCCGGCGATGAGGTGATCGTCGTGGTGGTGCGGGACGGCGAGCGCCTCGAGCTCGCGGCGACGCTGGGCAAGCGCGGTGGGTAACGCCGTCCTTGGGGCCGATGCGATCGTGCGAGCGCTCCACGCGGCGTTCTGTCGAGATGTCTCGCGCCAAGAGCTTCTACAACTCGTGGCGACGCGCATCCGCGAGTCCGGACCGCCGTACACCGGTGTGTACCTCTACATGGTCCACGGTGACGAGTTGGTGCTCGAGGCCTTCGACGGCCGGCCCACGGATCATACCCGCATCCCCATCGGGAAAGGCATCTGCGGCCGAGCCGTAGCCGAGCGCCAGGACATCAACGTGCCGGATGTATCCGTCGCGGAAGATTATTTGGCGTGCAGTATCGAAACCCGCTCCGAGCTCGTCGTGCTCATTCGTCGTCATGACGAGATCCTCGGCCAAATCGACATCGACAGCGACGTTTCCAACGGGTTTACCGACGTCGAGCACGATGCAGTCAAGCAGGTGGCCGACGCGCTAGCCGTGCTGCTCTGAGGTTTCGGGCGCTCGTGGTTCCTACCGAAGCAACCGTTTCCGTAAACGGGGTCAACCTCTACACGCGAAGCATTGGCACCGGACACGAGGTCGTGGTTCTGCACGGCGGCCCCGGCGCGCATCACGATTACCTCTTGCCACAGTACGACGCGCTGGCCACCGGTAGGCGGCTGCGATACTACGACCAGCGGGGCGGTGGCCGCTCTCGGACCGATCGGGAGGTTTCTGTTGGGTGGCAAGCGCATGTCGCCGATCTCGAGGCGCTGCTCGACGTTTGGGAAATCCAGTCGGCCACCCTGTTGGGGTATTCGTGGGGCGGCTTGCTCGCCATGCTGTTTGCGGTGGAGCATCGCGAACGTGTAGCGCGACTGGGCCTCGTGTCGCCGGCCCCGGCGACCGCCGCGGAGCGTCGACGCTTTGAGCAACGATTCGCGGCACGGATGAAGGACCCGGCCATCCAGCAGCGTCGTGAGCAACTTCAACGCTCCGGCCTCCGCGAGCGAGATCCCGATGCCTATCGCCGGCGCCTGTTCGAGCTCTCGGTGGCGGGATACTTCGCGGATATGGATCAGGCGCGAGACCTCACACCGTTTCGCGTGACCGAGCGCACGCAACGCGCCGTCTGGGAGAGTCTTGGCGAGTACGACTTACACGATCGGCTTCGAACGCTCTCGGTACCGGCACTCGTTGCTCATGGACGGCACGACCCAATTCCGCTGTCCGCATCGGAGCGCACCGCGGAGCTGCTGCACGCGCCACTGCACATCTTCGAGCATTCCGGCCACGTGCCGCACGTCGAGGAGCATGCTCGCTTCGTCGAGGTTCTCAACGATTTTTTACCGCGACGGTGATGACCAGGACCACCCCCTTCGACCGCACCTTTGGTGAGCTGGCCGAGCATCACTTTGGAGCGATTCGTGAGGAGGGTCGGACGCGGAACACCGATCTCGCCGATCCTGCACAGTTCGCGAGTCTCCCGACTACCCAACGCGCGCTTGCAATGCTCGCAATGCCTGAGGTGATCGAGGATCGGCCCGAGGCCGCTGCTGAATACCTCACTACGTTATACGTCATGTATCGATTTTGGGATGCTGGGCAACGAGTGGTCTCCGTCGATCGCGCACGGTTCGAACGACTCCTACTCGAGATGCCAGACTCACCGGCCCGCCCGGTGCCGGATGGAGCGTGCTATCTCCAGCTCCCCGAACGCTGGTTCTGGGCGCAGATCGATCCAGCGGCTCCACATGAGCCGGTCGACGGCGTGTATCTCGCGACCTCGACGCACGAGCTCATCGCGCTGGCTGTGCTGGGCTTCCACGCGGGACGCACCGGCTTCAGTCAGGTCGTCGTGCACGCTACGCTCACCGACTGGGACGACGCTCGCTCCGCGGTCCGTCGGCCACCTTTTGCGCCAACTATCGAGGGCGGTGGTTCGGCCGGTCTCAAATCGGTCACGTCCGTCGCAGAGTTGCTCTACCTCGCTCGCCTCGCGTTGACCGAAGTGAGCGAGTAGGTTCCGAACAGACGGTATGGACAAGAAAGAAGTCGCCAGCACGCTTGAGGAGATTGCCGCGTACCTCGAGCTCCGAGGCGAAGATCAATTCCGGGTCCGGGCGTACCACAACGCTGCCCGAGCCATCGGTGCCTTTCAGGGAGACCTCCGAGACGCTCTCACCACCGGCGAGCTTGCTGAGCTCAAGGGGATTGGCCCAGCCACACTGGACATCGTCGCGCAGGTGTTGACGACCGGAACGAGCCCGATACTCGAGCAACTCCGCGATCAGGTGCCGCCCGGGTTAGTCGAGATGCTCAGGATTCCCGGTCTCGGCGTGACCAAGGTCCGCCAGATCCACGACACCTTGCACATCGACTCGTTGGCAGATCTCGAGGTCGCCGCCCGTGCGGGGCGACTCGCGCAGTTGCCGCGCTTTGGGCCTCGCACAGCCGAGCGAATCCTCAAGGGAATCGAGTACGTTCGCCAAGTGAGCGAATTCCGGCTCTTGCATCACGCTCGACAAGAGGCCACCGCATTGGCGACGGTGCTGTCGGATATGCCGGGAGTCGAGCGCACAGAGATTGCCGGAAGCGTACGTCGCTGGTGTGAGGTGATTCGCGATCTCGATTTCGTCGTGCAACTCGCCGGCTCGCCGACGGCCTTGGTCGATCGGCTCGGAAAGGTTCCCGGTGTCCGGGAGTTCGTCAGCACGACCGAGCGGGCACTTACGCTGCGCTTCGCGAGCGGGACGGTCGCGGATATTTACTGGGCTCCGCCAGGCGAGTTCGGCTTTCAACTCCTACGCGCCACCGGCTCACCAGAACACCTCGACGCCCTCCGTCGGCGAGCTGAGTCAGTCGACCTTGCATGGACGGATCACGGTCTCATGCGCGATGGAGAGCTCATTGCGACGCCGAGCGAAGAAGACGTATATCGACATCTCGAAATGCCCTTTGTCGCGCCAGAGCTGCGGGAGGGTGTTGGAGAGGTCGAGCGCGCCGTGGCGGGCCGGCTGCCAAGCCTGGTGTCCAGCAATGAACTAAGAGGGTTCCTCCATTGCCACTCGAACTACTCAGACGGTGGGAGCACGGTAGGAGAGTGGGCATCTGCGTGCCATGCGGCGGGGTACCAGTACGTCGGCATCACCGATCACAGTCACTCGGCCGCCTACGCGGGTGGGCTTGCCGTCTCTCAAATCGCCAACCAACACGCCGAGATCGACGAGGCCAACCGTGGGTTCGTCGACTTTCGCGTGCTCAAGGGGGTCGAGGCTGACATCCTCGAGGATGGCTCGCTCGATTACACGCCGCAGGTCCGGGCACGCTTCGACTTCATCATCGCTTCGGTGCATACGCGGCATGGAATGAACGAACGCCAGATGACCGACCGGATCCTCGCCGCGATGGACGATCCTTCGATGGCGATACTCGGTCATCCTACGGGACGGTTGTTGCTCTCACGCGACCCATATCCTCTGGATCTGGACGCCGTATTCGAGAAGGCCGCTCAACGCGGTGTCGCTGTCGAGATCAACGCGGACCCTCAGCGCCTGGACCTCGACTGGCGGGCTGTTCGACGCGCTGCACATAAGGGAGTCACCATTTCGATCGGCGCCGACGCGCATAGCGTCGCCGGAATGAACAACCTTGCCTTAGGTGTTGGGGTGGCACGCAAGGGGTGGCTGACGGGTGAGCAGATACTCAACGCGCAACCACTCGAAGTCTTTCTCGAGCACGTGCGACGCCGTCGCAGCACCCAATGAAGAAGCGGGCTGCCACCAACAAGCGACTGGCCAAGGAACGGATCGGGCCAATCATCCGAAACCTGAAGCGACAATACCCCGACGCTCACTGTGCGCTCGATCATCGCAACGCGCTCGAACTCCTCGTCGCGACCATCCTCAGCGCGCAGTGCACGGACGTGCGCGTCAACATGGTCACCAAGGACTTGTTTCAGAAGTATCGGACCGCAGCCGACTACGCGAACGCCAACCCGGACGAGTTCGCGGAGGAGATCAGGTCCACCGGATTCTTTCGCAACAAGACGAAGTCGATCCTGGGGATGGCCAAGGCACTGGTCGAACAACACCATGGGGAGGTGCCGCGATCGATGGACGACCTCGTGCGCCTGCCCGGAGTCGGGCGCAAGACCGCCAACGTCGTGCTCGGAAACGCTTTCGGCATCAACGACGGCGTCGTGGTCGATACGCACGTGAACCGGATCGCGAATCGCCTCAAACTCACCAAGCAAAAGGATCCCGAGAAGATCGAGCGAGACCTGATGAAGCTGGTCCCGCGTCGCGAATGGACGTTGTTTTCGCATCTGCTGATCTTTCATGGGCGCCAAGTGTGTCAGGCTCGGACGCCCAAGTGCGAGATCTGCGCGATCAACACGCTGTGTCCCTCGTCCAAGGTCTGAGCACCTCGCTCCCCGCGTCGTGAACATCGATTTCGCTGTCGCGTGCGATTACGCCATCGTCGATCAGTTTGGCAAACTTTCGGTACTCGGGATCTTTCAACACATCTGGGTCACGTCGTTCCCGGCCGTCCACCGGCGATTGTATCTCGTGATTCGCTTGAAAGGCTCTCGTACCGAAGTGGGTGAGCACCCCGTGAGCATTCGGCTGCGGGACGAAGAGGGCGCAGACGTTCTCTCGGGACACGGGAAGGTCGACTTCTCCGAGCCGCCTGCGGGTGTGTTGGAGATTGAGGCTGGTACGGTCCTGGTGTTTGACGTCCCGTTCGCGAAAGCCGGACGCTACCGCTTTGAGGTTACCGTCGACGGGACCGTTCAGACTGAGGTCCCGATCACGGTAGCGCGACGTCCTAGTTCACCCGAGCCTGAAGTCGCCTGATCGCCAAGGTCACAGGCTGGTGACCAGGCATCTTGCGGTCGGCATGCGTGAGCTCGGCAAGCGCTTCCAGCAGCTCTCCTCGACGCTCGTAGATACGGGCCAGATTCACATGCGGGAAATGTGGGGCCTCGTAGCGGACCGCTTGCATGGCCTTGTGAAACCAAGGAATGGCGTCGTCGTCCCGGCCCAATTCGATCAGGTAAGCACCGATATCGTTGTAAGGATTGCCGAACGTCGGATCGACCGCTATCGCGCGCTTGCACTCCGCGATCGCCTCCTCGTAACGGCGCTGCATACTGTACACCCAGCCCAAAAACGTGTGTGCCTCCGCAGTCGGCGACGCTGCGATCGATGCCTGATAGAGGCGCACAGCGTCGTCGAGGTCACCGTGCTGCTGGCACTCGTACGCGCGCTGAAATAGCTTGAGCGCCCGTTCCCGGTCACTCATACTTTGGGAGACTATACCTTCCTACAACCTTCCGTGACAACATCGCGTACCGGGGTCTGGCTCGCCATAGCGGCCGCTCTCGCGCTGCTCGGTCTCACCATCCACCTTGGCGGATACCCGCTCCTCGATCCCGATGAAGGGCGAAACGCGGAGGTCGCGCGTGAAATGGCGGCTTCTAACGATTACGTGCTCCCCCAGCTCAATGGTCTCCCCTATCTGGACAAACCGGTGCTCTACTTCGCGGCTGGAGCCGTGATGATCGAACTCCTGGGCCCAACCGAAACGGCGGTGCGCCTTCCGTCGTTGCTGTTTACCCTCGCGACACTCACCCTACTCGTCTGGTTCGGACGTCGCCACTTTGGCCCCACCGCAGGGGTGGCTGCCGGGATCGCAACGGCCACAACACCGTTCACCATTGCGTACGCGCGCACCGTCATCTTCGACAGCGCGCTCACCCTGTTCGTGGTAATGGCGCTCGTCGGATTTTACGAGGCAACGACGAAACCCCGGGAGGACCGAACCATCCCATGGTGGACGGCGCTCGCCTGGGGCGCCATGGCGCTCGGGGTCTTGACCAAAGGCCCCGTGGCACTCGCCGTTCCGCTTCTCGTTGTCATTCCCTTCGCGATCTGGCGGCAAACGTTGCGGCGGATAATCGACCCCGTCTCCGTGCTGCTCTTTTTTGCTCTTCTCGGACCATGGCTGCTGAGCATGTCCCGCCAAGTACCGGGTTTCTTCGAACACGCGATCGTCACGGAGACGATCGTTCGCCTCACGACCGATGAGCTGCGCCGTGCGGAGCCCTTCTGGTACTTCTTCCCCATCCTGCCCGCCGCCGCACTGCCGTGGACCCTCGTCGTGCTCGGTGGATGGCGGTCCCTGGCGGGGAGTATCCGCACGCCACCACGCGACCCGCGTATTGTCTTTCTCCTGCTCTGGATCGTGGCTCCGCTCATCTTCTTCTCGCTCTCGCAGTCGAAGAGGCCTCAGTACATACTTCCGCTGATCCCGGCCATCGGACTGTTGGTGGCGGCAATCTGGCGATGCTCCTCTGATCGACTGGTAGGCGGAAGATGGGCGGCAGCCTCGCTCGGAGCGCTCGGACTCTTTCTCGTGTTCGGTCACGACGCGATTCGCGCGGCGACCACGCCACCGGCTGGTGTCGCCGCGGAAATTCCAGCCACGGCATGGCGGCTCGGATCGGTGTGTCTCTTGTCGTCGATCGTCGGGCTCGTCAGGTCGCAGTGGAAAGCCCTCACCTTGGCCGCCCTGTCGTTGCCGGTCGCGAGTATTCCTTTTGTGAGCCAGGGCCTGATGGACGCGATCGGTCGGGATCGATCCGCCCGAGCCCTCGCCGAAGTCATCGGGGAAGCCACCAGCGTTCCCACCGAGATCGTCGGCATCGAGGCGTTTCCGCTGTCGCTCCCATTCTATCTCCAGCGCGAAATGACGTTGGCCACGGCAGATGGGGAGGAGCTCACCAGCAACTACCTGATCCGAAACCTGGAACCGTGGCGACGCCGACCGCTCAGCCCACTCCGCCCGGCCGAGTGGTGGCGCGACGCGCTGCAGACATGCAACCGCCCACGCGTTTTCGTGATTCGCTCGGACGCGCCCGCTCGTGCCGAGCTCAATGCCGCCCTCCCGTTGCTCATGGATAGCGGCCGGTACGCCGCGTATGGTCCCTGCGGGCTCTCCGATCTCGCGGCCCGCCCCGCGACTGCGCGCGTGATCGTGAGGTTTGGGGGTGTCCTGAGATCCGGAGGAGGCTAGGGAATGTGTGGCATCTATGGTGGGGTGAGCCTCGCCGGTCAACCACTCGAGCACCCCGAGGTGCTGGATCGTATGGCGAACCGATTGCGCCACCGCGGACCGGATGGGCACGGTCTGCTGCGAAGTCCCGGGGCCGCGCTGGGCGCGTGCCGGCTGCGAATCCAAGATCCACGGTCGGCCGGCGACCAGCCATTCACGGATGAGAGCCGGCAGCTTTGGCTCGCGTGCAACGGTGAGATCTACAATGCGCCTACGCTGCGTGCCCGCTACGCCACTTACCCGTACCGGTCACGCGCAGACACCGAGCCTCTCCTTCCCCTCTTCCGCGAACGAGGGACCGACGCCGTAGGTGATGTTGATGGGATGTTCGCCCTCGCGGTGTGGGACGGACACAAGCGTACGATCCACCTGGCGCGAGATCGTGCTGGAGAGAAACCGCTCTTCTACACTCGCCTGAAGAACGAGGTCTGGTTCGCATCCGAGATCCAGGCGCTCCTGGAGCACCCAGGTGTTCACCGCACGATCGACCCAGTCGCGGTGGACGACCTCCTCGTCATGGGATACGTGCTCGAGCCGCGGACTTTATTCTCCGCCATCCGCAAGGTGCCTGCAGGCACGGTCCTCAGCATATCGCGCTCGACAGTCACGCTGACGAAATACTGGGATCCCGAGCACATTTCGCCCGAGCCCGTCACGACCGCCCATGCGGTAGCCCGCGTCGACGCGCTTCTACAAGACGCTGTGGCTCGCCAGCTCGTAAGCGACGCACCGCTCGGCGTTTTCGGGAGCGGCGGAGTCGATTCATCGCTGCTCGCAGCAATGGCCGTGCGCGCCATCGGAGCCGAACGCCTTCGCGTGTTCACCGCGGCGTTTGACGACCGCAGCTACGACGAATCCGCACCCGCCGCGGCCGTGGCCTCGCATCTCGGCATTCGTCACACGGTGATACCTGTCCGACCTCCCGACGCGTTGCACGCCCTCGATCAGCTCACGACATCCATCGCCGAGCCGCTGGCCGATCCCGCTGTCCTTCCAACTTATCTCCTCGCCGCTCGCGCGGCGGAGGAGGTCAAGGTGGTGATGAGCGGCGAGGGAGCCGACGAGCTGTTCGGTGGGTACCCAACGTATCTCGGGCACCGGCTTGCGCCGGTGTTTGGCGGTCTCCCCTCCTTCGTCAAGCGAGCCACCCTTGCGACGGTATCGCTCCTCCCCGTCTCTCCAGACAAGGTCCCGCTCACGTTCTTGGTGAAACGGTTCCTCACAGCGGCAGAGCGACCGTGGTTGGAGCGCCACGTCCGTTGGTTTGGCACCGGTCTCCCAGATACGCTCCGCGTGCGGCGATGGCTTGGCGAGCACCGTGGCCCCGAGATGCATCACGCGGTTGCCAATGGACTGACGGCGGTCATGCTCTTGGACTACCGTACCTACCTGCGCGATGGCCTCCTCACGAAGTTAGATCGCGCAACGATGCTCGCCTCTATCGAAGCGCGGGCGCCGTATCTCGACAGAAATCTGAGCGCGTTTGTGCTCGGTCTGCCCCCGGAGCTCAAGCTTCGCGGCATCACGACCAAGTGGATCCTCAAAGAGGTCGCATCTCGCTGGCTCCCGGGGTGGTGCGTTAGCCGAGCCAAGCGCGGGCTGAGTGTTCCGATGGCACGCTGGCTCAACCACGACCTTCGGTCGGAGGTGGAGCGGCTGTTGGCTCCGGAGCGGACTGCTGCCCGAGGGGTGTTGCAGCCCGGGTTGGTCCATCAGCTTGTCTCCGAGCACCGAAGTGGTCGCGCGAACCACGCGCGAGCCCTGTGGCCGATTCTGGTGTTGGAGCGCTGGTACGAACGGTGGGTTGAAGGAGGATGACAGGATGACGCGTGATGAGGCGCTAGCCCTGATGCACGAGTATACGGAATCTGACGCGCTGCGGAAGCATATGTACGCGGTGGAGGCGGCGATGCGTGCCTGTGCGAGAGCCGCTGGAGAATCCGAGGACGAGTGGGGGCTTGTCGGGCTACTTCACGACTTCGACTATGAGCGCTACCCGAATCAGGAACACCACCCCACCGAAGGACACCCGTCCGTTGGCGTTCGTCTCCTGCGGGAGCGAGGACTTCCCGAACCGATGTGTGAAGCGATCCTCGGACACGCGAGCTACACCGGTGTTCCACGAACATCGCGCATGGCCCAGGCTTTGTTCGCGGTCGATGAACTTTGCGGCTTCCTCGTGGCGTGTGCCCTGGTACGCCCCTCGAAGAGTCTCGATGACCTCGAGGTGAAGAGCGTCAAAAAAAAGCTTAAGGACAAGGCGTTCGCCCGAGGAGTCAATCGCGACGAAGTCCGGCAGGGCGCCGAGGAGCTCGGGGTTCCGCTCGATGATCACATTCGATTCGTCATCGAAGCACTCCGGCCAGTCGAAACGACACTCGGCCTAGGCTCGTCGTGACCTCAGCCTGGGCTGCCACCGGCGAACACGACGGCCGCGCGGTCGCGCGAGCACTCGATCGAGCGGCTGGAAGTCGTGCGATCCCCGGCAATGCGGTGGCCCATTTGGCTGACGGTCCTGCCACCTTCGAGACGATGCAGGAGGTTATTGACCGTGCGACTCGATGGGTACACTTCGAGAATTACATCATCCGCAGCGACGACACGGGTGAACGGTTTGCCACAGCGCTACGCAGCGCCGCACGACGCGGAGTCAAGGTGCGTGTCCTCTACGATCAAGTCGGCTCACGTGGCACGGCGAGGAAATTTTGGCGACGCCTGTCTACGAGCGGCGTAGAGGTTCGTGCGTTCAACCCGGTGAGCCTCTTCAAGCCACTCCGATCCATCCGCCGGAACCACCGGAAGTACGTAGGAAGCGACGGCATCCGCGCGGTCGTTGGCGGTCTCTGTATCGGAGATGAATGGGCTGGTCAGCCTTCGGCCGGCATCACACCGTGGCGCGACACCGCCGTCTTCATCGAGGGTCCGGCCGTTCCCATCATCGATAACACCTTCGTCCGCAAATGGGCTGACACAGGCTCGTCCGTCGAGGTCACGTTGCGAGAAACCGAAGCACGTGGCCCGGCCCGCGTCCGGGTCATCGATGGGATTCCCGGAAAGTTGAGACTTTTCCGGACGATCGAGCTCTTGATCGCCGGAGCCGCAGACCGTTTGTGGATCACGGACGCCTACCTGGTTGCACCAAGCCCGCTATATGCAGGGCTGATTGCCGCTGCACGCGACCGAGTGGATGTACGTCTCCTCGTGCCTGGCCGGACCGACATTCCGGCGGTGCGGGCCCTCACCCGCGTGGGGTATCGCGAGCTGCTGAGCGCAGGGGTCCGGATCTGGGAGTGGTACGGACCAATGTTGCACGCCAAGACCGTGATCGCCGACGAGGTATGGTTCAAGGTGGGATCGTCCAACCTCAACCCCTCGAGTCTCCTCAGCAATCACGAGCTCGATCTGCTGGTCGACGACGATGCCCTGGCAACGACAGCCGCCCAGCGCTTTCGTCTCGACCTCGAACGTGCCGTCGAAATCGTGTTGCGAGCGCGACGTGCTCCGGGGGCGCTCGCCACCCGCCTGCCCCCCGCCGTGGTGCCTGTCAGTCGCGGGAGGAGCCGGGGCCCTCTGACCACCCGCGACCTCGGGCACCGCGCGGTTGTGACCCTCGCGCAGGTCGCGGGTGGTGCCCGACGCTCCATTGGCGGCGCGCTCGTATTCACGTTCTTGGGCATCGGTGCGCTGTTCTTGGCACTCCCGCGGATCATGGCGTACGTGCTGGCAGTATTGGCGTTCTGGCTGGGCGGCCTCGCCGCCTGGGAGTTCCTTCGCCGTCGTGCGTATCACGACTGACTCAACGTTTTCATGACCCCATGCGTACACCAGGGAGGGAGGACGCTGAACTCGCCGCCCTGGCACTAGCCGGGGACCGGGTGGCTTTTGGAGAACTCGTCACTCGTTACGCGCCGCAGGCTCGGCGCCTGGCGCGGGCGGTTCTCGGGAACGAGCACGATGCCGATGACGCCGCCCAAGATGCGTTCCTCAGCGCTTTGCGAACCCTCGGACGGTACGACCCGAAACGGCCCTTTGGACCGTGGCTCATGCGGATCGTTGCCAACGCCGCGGCCGACCGGCGCAGGCGCCGCCGAGTACGCGAGACAGAGACAATTCCGCCGTCGCTCGCGTCGGCCGACCCGGACCCGGCCCGGGGAGCCGAAGCGGCTGAGCTTCGCAAGGCGTTGCATCGAGCATTGCACACGCTCCCGGAGCGCCAGCGCATCGCGATTGTGCTGTACGACGTTGAGGGGTATTCGCACCGGGAGATCGCCGATGTCCTGGACGTTCCGGATGGCACCGTGCGGTCGGATGTCTTTCACGCGCGGAGGGCACTCCGCAGCGCGCTGGCTGATTGGAAAGACGCTCACTGAAGGGAGAAGCGATGAGCGAACGATCCGCCTTTGATCACCGACCCGATCCTGAGTTGGGCCGGGCCCTTCGCGAGCTCTTGGACGCCCACGGTGACGAAGCGTTCGTCCAGCGCGTGCTGGCCGCGGCACCTGGGGAACAGCTCGATCTGCCGTGGTGGGAGGTGCTTACGGCCTGGGCCAGACCAGGTCTTGTCGCGGCCACCGGCATCGCGGCCGGGGCACTTCTGTGGTTTGCCGTCGGCGGAACGAACACGGGCACGATCGCCTCACTGGGCGATCCGCTCCCCGCCGCCGGCGAGCGTGCCGCCGTTCCCAGCTATCTCGTGTCATCCGACACGCCCGATGTGGACGCCGTGATGACCACATTTGTTGATAACGACTAAGAGGAGTTTGGAGTGTACTCGACATGCTGACCCGTTCAAAACTCGTAGCTGCCATCTTCTTGATCGCGGCCTTCCTAGCCGGAACGGCGGTGGGCAGTGCGGTTGCCGCCGCGTGGGGCACGTCGGATGAGCGAGACCGCCGCGAACACGCACGCCGGGGAAGCTACGCGGAACGCCTACAGTCGGAACTCAGCCTGACAGCGCCGCAGCGGGATTCGGTCAATTTCATTCTCGAGCGCCGCGAGGCACACATGCGGGCGCTTTGGCAAGAGGTGTCGCCGCGGTTTGACTCGCTCCGTGCCTCGATTCGCACTGAGATCATGGCGCTCCTCGATGACGACCAGCAAGTGAAGTATCGCGCGCTGATCACGCACAGTGACAGCATGCGCGCCCTGCGGCGTCGTGGAGGGTCCCATGGCCGGTAACGTGTGGAAGTGGTTTGGCGGCGCCTTGCTCGTCACCGCGGCCGTGGCTTCGGACCTCCCGGCACAGGCGCGCACCGTAACGCTCGACGAGGCGGTGCAGCTCGCCCTCGAGGCCAACCCGTCGGTGGTGCAGGCGCGAGGGCAGGTCGACATTGCCGGCGCCACCCGTCGAGAGGCATTTGGCAGCTGGCTGCCGACCATCAACGGCTCGTCAGGGTGGAGCCGCAATTCCTCCAATCGCTTTGACCAAGCCACGCAGCGGACGGTCACCGCCGCGTCGACGTCGTACTCCGCCGGTTTCAATGCCTCCCTCGAGCTGTTCGATGGGTTTCGGCGGGTTGCGGAGAGTCGCGCGGCGGCCGCCGATTTGACGAGTGCCGACGCCACGCTGACCAACCAACAGTTTCAAGTAACGTTGCAGACGAAGCAGGCATTCTTCACGGCGCTGGCTGCTGACGAGTTGGTACGTGTCGCCGAGACGCGTATCCAGCGCGCTGAGGAGCAACTCAAGATCGCCAAAGACAAGTTGGCGGCGGGTACGGCAACCCGCTCCGACACGTTGCGGGCTCGGGTGGAGGTCGGGAATGCACAGCTCCAGATGCTGAACGCCGAGACCCAACGTGCCACGGCGGAAGCCGACCTCGCGCGCCTCATGGGCCTCGACCGCCCTGTGCGGGCCGACAGCGATCCCGATCTGTTTGCCCGGGTGAGCCTGGATACGGCCGCTTTGCGAGACGAGGCGTTCGGCGCATCCCCCATCGTCGCCGAGGCACTCGCGGAGGCGAGCGCCGCCGACGCACAGCTGGCCGTGTCACGATCACAGTACTTCCCGACGATCACTGCCAACTTCAACAACTCCTGGGCTGGCGCGGAAATCAACAGTCTGAGCAACTCCTGGTCGATGCGCGTCAGCCTCTCGTGGCCGATTTTCAATGGCTTCTCACGAGAATCCAACTACGCGCGTGCTTCGGCGAGTCAGGCCATCGCTAGGGCGCAAGCCGAGGACGCCCGCCGGCAGGTGAACACGGACCTCACCCAATATCTGGCATCACTGGCGTCCGCGGGCGCACGCGCGGAGATCGCCCAGGCGAGCCGTGCCGCGGCAGATGAAGATCTGCGGGTGCTACGGGAACGGTATCGTTTGGGTGCGGCGACAATACTAGATGTTTTGACGTCGCAGGTGAGTCTCGACCAGGCCGATGTTGATCTCGTGCAGGCACGGCTCGACTACCTCGTCGCACGAGCGCAGATCGAAGCACTGATCGGGAGAGAGCTATGACGAGCACGGCACGGCTGACGGACTTTCGCACCGGGGATATCCCCACACCGGACATCATCATCCTCACGCACCGGCTCTCACGAGACTATGAGTTGGGTGCGGAGGTGGTACACGCGTTGCGCGAGGTCGATCTCCAGATCAAGAAAAACGAGTTCGTGGCGATCATGGGACCGTCGGGATCCGGAAAATCGACACTTATGAACCTCCTCGGATGCTTGGATACGCCAACGGGAGGAGAGTACTGGCTCAACAGTCAGAAGGTAAGCGAATTGGACGACGACGAGCTCGCGCGTATCCGCAACAAAGAGATCGGCTTCGTCTTTCAGACATTCAATCTGCTCCCGCGTGCGACCGCGCTCCACAACGTCGAGCTCCCGCTGATCTACGCAGGGTACTCTTCCAAGGATCGGCGTGACCGAGCTACCGATGCGCTGGAGAAGGTCGGGCTGGGGGATCGCATGAAGCACAAGCCCAACGAGCTCTCGGGGGGTCAACGCCAACGAGTCGCTATCGCGCGCGCGCTCGTAAACAATCCGAGCATCCTGTTGGCAGACGAGCCGACCGGGAACCTAGACAGCGTGACGAGTCAAGAGATCATGCAGGTGTTCGACGCCTTGCACGCTGCCGGACACACGATCGTCTTGATCACACACGAACGCGATATCGCGGCCCATGCGCGACGACAGATTCATCTTCTCGATGGCCGCATCGAACGGGACATTTCAACGGCGAGTAAGCAATGAAGGCAATAAAGAGTGTGGCACTTTTGGTGGTCCTGTTGGCTTGCTCCGAACCGCCACCACCCCCCGTCTATCAGGTAGCCGCGGTCACGACGAGAGACATTGTGGTGTCGGTGAGCGCCGCTGGAACGGTTGAGCCGGTCACTACGGTCGATGTCAAATCCAAGGCGTCCGGCGAGATCGTCGAGACGCACGTAGAGACCGGGGATCAAGTGCAACCAGGGCAGCTCCTCGTGCGGGTCGATCCCCGCACGCCGCGGAACGCACTCCTACAGGCCGAGGCGGATCTCGAGGTCGCGCAGGCCCAGCTGCAAAACGCAGAGTCCCAACAGCGCCGCGCTGACGAGCTGTATAAGACTCAGTCGATCACCGAGCAGGAGTTCGAAACTGCGAACCTGACAGCCGCGACCGCCAAGGCGCAGCTCGTGCGAGCACAACGTGCGCTCGAAGACGCGCGTATCGCGTACGAGGACACCGAGGTAAGAGCCCCGATTCGGGGAGTCGTCATCTCCAAGGACGTCGAGGTCGGCACGGTCATCTCGTCCGCGACCAGAGAGGTCGGCGGCGGTACGGTTTTACTGCAGATGGCGAATCTCGACACAGTGCAGGTTCGCACGCTGGTGGACGAGACGGACATCGGGAAGGTTCAGCCCGGTCTCGACGTCACCATTACCGTGGATGCATTTCCCAATCAGCCGTTCCGTGGCCGTGTGCTCAAGATCGAGCCGCAAGCTACGGTCGAGCAGAATGTCACCATGTTCCCCGTGCTCATCAGGATCGCCAACCCACGAGCGTTGTTGCGCCCGGGTATGAATGCCGAGGTGGAGGTGCATATAGGCGCCCGCGAGGACGTACTCACGGTCCCCAACGCGGCGCTTCGTACCGAACGCGACGTGAATGCTGGCGCCGAAGTGCTCGGGCTCACGCCCGACGCCGTTCGGGAACAACTCGCAGCCGCGCGATCGACGGACGACGGCGGTCCGGGTGCCGCATCGATGGGTGGTACCACCGCCGAAGAGGCCGGTCCCGAGACGATCAGCTTTGGTGGAAGTACGATCGAGCTCCCTGAGGGTGTCACCGCAGATCAGGTGCGATCGATCTTTCAGAAGATGCGCTCTGGGGGAGGTCCCCAGGCGCTTTCGAGCGAGGAACGCGAGGTGATGAACAAGGTCCGCGGGGCTATGAATCGCGCAGGTGGACCTACCCGCCGCACTCAAGGCGGGAGCGACTACCTGTTCGGAGGCGACTACATCGTTTTCGTCATGCGTGCAGGGGAAGCCCGAGCCGTTCCGATCCGCACCGGGCTCACCGATCTCGACCATGCTGAGGTGGTGTCAGGACTCACAGCGTCGGACACCGTACTCATCTTGCCTAGCGCGAGCTTGGTGCAGAGCCAGCGAGAGTGGCAGGAGCGGATCGCGCGGGTGCGGGGTGGTGGACTTCCCGGCGTGCAACGGCAGTCGTCGAACACCCAGCAGGGAGGAGGCCGCTAATGCTACTCGGTGAGATCATTGGGGTAGCCTTGGGCGCCATTCGCGCCAACAAGTTGCGTTCATTCCTCACTGCACTCGGTATCGTGATCGGCGTGGGGGCCGTGATCACCATGGTCTCTCTCGGCAATGGGGCGAGCAAGGCCATCCAGGCACAGATCGAAGCCCTTGGAACCAACCTACTCACTATCTACCCGGGCCAAGGCTTTCGCCGTGGCATCGCTGGGGCGGACCGGGCGGTCCTGACCTCGGACGATGCGGAAGCGCTCAAGCGTGATGCACGCGGGTTCAGCGCCATCGTGCCCGAATTGCGTGCCAATCGACAGGTGAAGTACGGCAGTCAAAACCTGAACGTCAGCGTGACCGGTACGGTTCCGGGCTATGTGGACGTCAACCGGTATCAAGTGCACGTAGGACGCATGTTCAGCGCGGGCGATGACGAAGGACGCAAACGGGTCGCAGTACTGGGATATGCCATACCTGGGATGCTCGGCACGACCCCGGAGTTGCTCGTCGGTAAGTCGTTGTCGGTGGGTGGCGTGCCGTTTGAGATCATCGGGCTCCTCGCCGAGAAGGGAGCACAGGGAAGCTGGCGGAACCCCGACGAGATCATCCTCGTGCCAATCCAAACCGCCCAATTCCGGCTCATGGGTACTGATCGACTCGGATCGATCACCGCCGAAGTCAGTGACGTCGATTCGATCGCCACCGCCATGCTCGAGATCGAGCGCGTTTTGCGCCGGGAACACTCGATTGCCCCGGGCGGTGATAATGACTTTCAGATATTGCGGCGGGCAGAGTTCTTGGCGACGCTCGAGGATACCACGCAGACCTTCACCTGGCTGCTCGCGAGCATCGCGGCAGTAAGCCTCTTGGTAGGTGGGATCGGCATCATGAACATCATGTTGGTCTCCGTCACCGAGCGCACCCGCGAAATTGGCGTCCGCAAAGCACTCGGCGCCACCCGTAGCAACATCATGCTACAGTTCCTCATCGAGGCCCTCGTTTTGTGCATGCTGGGTGGAGTGCTCGGGATCCTGGTGGGCTCGGGTGGTGCAGTCGCACTGTCACGGCTCGCCAACTGGAACACGCTGCTGTCACCGTTGGCGATTCTGATCGCGTTCTCCTTCAGTGCGATCGTTGGCATCTTCTTCGGGCTCTGGCCTGCGCGGCGGGCCGCCGGGCTCGATCCCATCCAGGCACTCCGTTACGAATAACCACCACCTCTGGTCCGTACGAGTCCCGGCGTCAGCGTCGAACCTCGGCGCCGGGTTCGACTGCCTCGGGCTCGCGCTCAACCTATGGCTCGAGGCGCGGCTGCTCCCAGGTGACGGCGCTCCCGTCTACCGCGGATCCCTGGAAAGCCTCACCCCCGATCGTGACATCGTCGCGCGCATGCTGGGCATGAGCGTGCCCGCCGGTCATCACATCGAGATCTCGTCGGACATCCCGGTGAGTCGCGGTCTGGGCTCGTCGGCTGCTGCTGTCGTTGCCGCACTCGTTGCGGGCGATCTCCTGGCCGGCCGCGAGCCGCACCACGAGCGCATCGTCGAGCGCGGAACCGCGATCGAAGGACACCCAGACAACGTTGGCCCCGCGGTCCTGGGTGGCCTGGTGCTAGCCGCCGACAAACCGCGCCGCTTGCCACTGCACAGCGATCTGAGCGTTGCACTCGGAATACCCGAGGCTGGCGTCGATACCAAGCGAGCGCGCGCGGCTTTACCTGATCGCGTTACCCGGGATGTTGCCGTCGAACAGGCACGCCGGTTTGCAGCGCTGATTCACGGGCTCGCAACGGGAGAGGAAGCGCTCATTGGCTTTGGGATGCAAGATCAGCTGGCGACGCCTCACCGCAAACGGATGATTCGAGGTTACGAGGCTGCAGTGCGCGCCGGGCTCGCAGCCGGAGCGTACGGCGTCACACTCTCCGGATCGGGGTCAACGGTGATCGCCGTCACCACCCGACCTCGCGCACACGACATCGCGGCGGTGCTGGCCAACGCATTGACTCACGAGGGCAATCCGGCAACCCCGCTGGTTCCCGACGTCATCGAGTCGGGAGTCGCCATAGAAAGACGGTGATCTAACGCCGCTATTTGCTTACCATTTCTTTACCAGTCTCTGACCGATCTCCGCAGCAAACATCCTAGATTCAGCCTTTCGCACAAACAGTTCCTCCAAAGAGCTCGGAACGTGCATTGTTCAACTCGCCCCGCCGCAGCCCATAGCGACCTTCCGCATTGACAGCATGATTCACTCACTCATCAGGCGCGTGTACCGCATCGTGAGCGCTCCACCCATTACCATCGGGTCGCTGCTGGCCCTCGCGAGCCCAGCACCCTCCCCAGCACAATTTGCTGACAGCCTCTCGGTCCGGCATGCGGGCGGTATGGTGTACATGATCGAGGGCGCGGGCGACATCATCGGCGTATCGATCGGACCTGACGGTCTCCTGCTGGTGGATAATGGCTTCCCCGAGACCGTCAACGCGCTCCGGACCACGCTGAAAGAGCTGGGAGCAGCTTCACCGCGCTACATCGTAAACACCCATTGGCACCACGCGGGGGCAAACGAGGCGTTCGGCCACGAGGCGGTGATCATCGCGCATCAGAACGTCCGCGAGAGATTGAGCGACACCAGCTTGATGTACGGGCAAACAGTTCCTCCAAAGCCGCCCGTTGCCCTACCGCAGATCACGTTCACGGATACGCTCAGACTGTACTTCAACGGTGAAGAGATACGTCTGCTTCACCTCCCCCGGGCGCACACGGACAGTGACATTGCCGTATTCTTTACAAAATCAAACGTGGTTCAGCTCGGGGATGTGTTTGTAACGCTCATTCCGGTCACAGACTACACATCCGGAGGACGCCTGCTGGCACTGCTCAGCAGCATCGACGAGCTCCTCGCGTGGATCCCAAGGGATGTGACGATTATTCCCGGACATGGGCACCTGGCCACCTACGACGACTTGCAATCCTACCGGGACATGCTCGGTGACATGGTCGCCCATGTACGAGCCAGACGAGCCGCGCAGACTCCATTGGGGCAGATAGTCGAGGAGGGTGTTCCGTCGCAGTGGAGACACTGGCTTCGGCTCCTACCCGAGGAATTCGTCATCCGTAACTTCTACGAGGGCTTGGTGCTCGACGAGCGCTGATTGCTCCACCGTTTTCTAACATCATGCAGACATGCCGCCAACGTTTGGTCTCCGAACATCCGTAGATTCTCAATCAACTCCATCTAGGTGTTGAGATGTCACGTTGCCTTCCGTCACTGTCCTCGGTGGTATGCCTCGTGTTTGCGTGCAATGGAGACGGGGAGACGGCTCGGGCTCATCAGGATGCTGACACGACTGGAGTGGTGCCATCGCCGCGCAGTGGATTCGCACTGACTTTTGACGGGCGCCGAGAAACGATCGTTCTGTTCGGAGGATCCGACAGTGCCAACGTCAGGTTGGGTGATACCTGGGAGTGGGACGGCATGCGCTGGCTTGCGCGGGACATCACCGGGCCATCCCCGAGAAGCGATGCGCAGATCACCTTCGACTCGCGGCGCGGAATCATCGTGCTGTTTGGCGGGATCACGCCGGACGGACGCGTGGGCGACACCTGGGAGTACGACGGAACCGCTTGGAAGCAGGTGGCAATCGATGGACCACGTGCGCGTTCGTTGGGGGCCATGGCGTTCGACCCCGGACGTGGACGCGCGGTGCTGACCGGCGGTAGCGGTCCGGAACGTGAGCGACTGGGCGATACGTGGGAATGGGACGGGGAGCGATGGCATCTCGCCAGCGACGGGGGACCTGCCGCCCGCGGCGCGCATGCCATGGCGTACGATGCCCGCATGGAGCGTGTCGTGCTGTACGGTGGGTACGATGGCACCTCCACCCTGAGCGATCTGTGGAGGTGGGACGGCACAGCCTGGCAACCAGTTGACGGCGGCGGAGCCCCGCCACGACTCCACTTGGCGCTCGATTATGACAGCCGGAGGAACCGTCTCGTGGCCTTCGGTGGGTTCGGTGAGTCGGGTCGTGTTGGCGATACCTGGGAGTGGGATGGTGGCTCGTGGCGGCAAGTGGGGACCGAGGGTCCAGCTGAGCGCGCTGAGCATGAGGGCGTATTTGTCCCGTCGATGGGCTTTGTGATCTTTGGAGGCATCGTCGGCCAGGGGATGGCCGTCAGCGAGCGCGTGAAGGTCAACGACCTCTGGGTTTGGAACGGTATGGCCTGGGCTCAGCTCAGTGGAGGTAGTGGCTCTCCAGGAAGATCGTGATCCGGGGTGACAACCGCTCAGTGTGCGGCGGTGCCCTGCCCCAACCACTTCACCCGGTCTTCGATTTGCCGGGCATGATGACGACAGTGCACGTAATGAAACCGCACCCACTCCGGCAGATTGAGATCGCCCACGATGGGGTGGCGGACGTAGATCTCTAGTTGCCGCTGTTCAGGCCACGTCTCAACCAATCCGCCCATCCGCTCGACACCCATGCGAAACTGAGCAGTGACCATCTCGGGATCCGGCTGCTCGGTGGGACGAACTGGCTCGGGAGACTCAATCCCGGAGGGGATCTTTCCTGCACCCAGTAACAGGTGGCGGAGAATCGTTTGATGGGGAGACGCCCGACGCTCCATCGGCGGCTTCTCGCTGCGTCGTTCAAACGCTCCTGCGACGAGGTCGACCCCCATCGCAAGGTGGTGTAGGATCTGGCAAATCGTCCACTTGCCCCTCGGCGCCAGATGCCAGTCAGTCCCATTGAGACCGTTGATGGGGTCGAGAACCATCGGCACCAGTTGGCTAAGTTGGCGCTGCACCTTCATGAGAAATCCTCCGCGCTATGACCCTCCCAGTCTTCTGATTTTACACCGAGGTACACGCGAGGAAAACCAAAGCCATCATCTCCCATCGCTACGCACTCATCTCTGCCTTTCACGCCTGCGCCTCATCGATGGCGGTGACGATGGCATCGAACAGTGCCGCTTTCTGAGTGAGCTCACCGGACTCATCACGCTGGATGTACCACTGACACATCTCCACCATCGCCATCGCCTCGTCGTCGCTCAGCGTCACCGCGAACACACTCCCCTCTTGCCGCGCGCCATCGACTCTCCGTCGCAGATTGTCCGGAATTTCGGGTGTGTTTCTGAGTGCCTCGAGCATCTCGCTCGTCATCTGGACCTGCATCGACGCTCCTCCGCTATTGCTCCATCGAACCCGTCACCGTGATCTTCCAGCCTTGCTCCGTTTTGACAAACAAACGCTCGGAAACACCACGCGCCGTATCTCCGCTCTCGACGACCGTGTAGGAGAACCCTGCCCACACGACACCAGGCGCGACCCACACCACCGTCGGCGCGGCGGTAATGAGGGTATCCGGCCAGCGGTTGTCAGCCCTCCGCGCCTCGGCGAACAGCAAGAAGCCGCGGCGAATACCGTCGGCCTGGGCAATGACCAACTCCGGCGATTCGAGGTAGTGACTCAAGTACGCGTCCGCATCGCGATGATGAATTGCGGCCAGGTTACTCTCCAAAGCGGCAAGCGCTCCCGTGAGATCCTGCGCTCTCATGCCCTCGAGATTTGGACGGTTGCAGCCCATCATCACGACGAGCAGCCCAATCCACAGCGCCGGTCTCACTCGTGCTTTGCCGTCGGCCGCTCCCACGAAGGACCTACGTCCCACCGGTCGACGATCTCGATCTGCGCCGTGCTCGGGGTGCGCTCACGCTGAAGTCGCGCGGCAACTCGCTCCACCTCGCGCATGACGCGCAACACGTTGAGGCCCATGACCTTCTTCGCATCCTCGTTGCTCCAGCCCCTTCGCAACAGCTCGGCGATGAGCGCGGGAAATGTCGCGACGTCTTCGAGGCCAATGGGCGGGACATCGATACCGTCCAAATCTGATCCAATGCCGACGTAGTCTACGCCCGCGACGTCGCGCACGTGCTCGATCAGATCGGCAACGACTTTGAGGTCCGGCCGTGGCATCGGATTGCGCGCGGCCCAGGCGCGAACCGAATCCTCCGCGGCCGCGCTATCACCCGTCATCGCGAGCACCTGCGCTCGATAGGCTGCACGTTCCGGGTACCATTGTCGCGCGGGCTCGTGGATGAACGAGGCCACGTAGTTGACCATCATGACGCCACCGTTTTGCCGCAGCGCTCGGGTGACGTCGTCAGGTACATTGCGCACGTGGGGCGTGAACAGCCGAGGAGACGAGTGCGAGAAGATCACCGGCGCCTCGGTGACGCGAAGGACATCCCACATGGTGGAATCGGAGACATGCGAGATGTCCACCAGCATACCAAGCCGATTCATCTCGCGGACGACTTCTTCGCCGAAGTCGGTGAGTCCCCCATACTTTGCTGAATCAGTCGATGCATCAGCCCAGTCCGTGTTGCGTGAATGGGTCAGGGTCATGTACCGCACGCCGAGGCGGTGGAAGCTCCGCAGCACGGCGAGCGAATTCTCGATCATGTGACCACCCTCGAGGCCAAGCAGCGACGCAACCTTTCCGCTGCGGTGGATTCTCACGATATCGTCGGCCGTCACCGCAATAGCGAAAGCTTGCGGATAGCGCTCCACCATTCGATAAACAACATCCACCTGCTCCATGCCGACACGCGCCGCGTTCGATCTCGCGAACGCTGCCGGCGCGTACACCGACCAAAACTGACCGCCCACGAGTCCGGACTGCAGGCGCTCAATATCGGTCATGATCTGTGGCTGCGGCTTTGCGATGTCCAATGAATCAAAGCGCAACGCGTAGTTGATGCGCAGCTCCCACGGGAGATCATTGTGTCCATCGATCAAGGGAACTTCGCGCATGAGCTGCCGCGCGCGCTCCAGATACGCCGCGTCAATCTGGGCTTCGAGGCTCGGCGCGAGAGTCCCAAGGAGCCAGCCGACGATGAGGCACGCTTGCAACAGGCGGGATGTCATGGCTTGTGTTCCTCGCTGGGTGCTGAAGGCGATATTGGTTCGAACCCCCTACAACGCTCGACCGGCAGGCGGGGATACTTGGGAAAACGTGCGTCGTATTCCGAGCGCTTACAGTACCAGAACATCGACCCGCGCCGGCTCCGAACCGTGCGGCTGTGCTTGCAGGACGCACAAAGTCCCGCCGGTACTATGTCGCTGAGCTGCACACACTCACCGTCGCCGTTCGCGTCTCCCCTGGGACACGGTTAAATTAACTCGTTATGAGCAACGTCAACTGTGTCCGATGCAAACAAACGGGAGCTCAACTGCCGAAGCCGCCGCTGCCACGCGAACTTGGCGCGCGAATCCACGAGTCGATCTGCCAGTCCTGCTGGGATGAATGGTTGAAGCATCAAACCGCCCTCATCAACCACTACGGCTTGCACCCATGGGAGCCGGCAGCGAAAGAATTCCTCATCGAACAGACGGAGCTGTACCTCTTTGGTCAAGAGAAAACCACCCCTTCCAGCTAAGGCCCATATCAGGCTCGTCGTCAACGACGAGGCGGTCGAGACATCGTTCGCCCCCCACAAGACGCTTTTGGAAATTTTGCGCGAAGACCTCGGACTGACGGGAACGAAGCACGGGTGTGAGCTGGGCGAGTGTGGTACCTGCACCGTGCTGCTGGAGGGACACCCCGTCCTGTCATGTCTCGTGTTGGGTCTCGCGTGTGAGGGAAAACATGTCCGCACGGTCGAGGGAATGCGCCACGGCCCGGACTTGCACCCGTTGCAGGAAGCGTTCGCCGAGCTTGGGGCCGCACAGTGCGGCTACTGCACCCCCGGCATTCTCCTAACGGCGGAGGCACTCCTCGAAGCCAACTCAGCGCCGACGCGCGATGAGATCAAGCTCGCGCTCTCTGGCAACCTCTGCCGCTGCACCGGTTACATCAAAATCTATGAAGCGGTCGAGCTCGCCGCATCGCGCATGCGTGGCGATCCCACCACCCCGCCGGAAGAGGCGATCTATGGACGACGGTAGATCGCCTTCGCGACACACACCACCGTTTCGGGTGATCGGCACACCCCGCTGGAAGATCGATGCAGCGCCGAAGGTGACAGGTGAGACGAAGTTTGCGGATGACCTGGCCCTTCCCCGGATGCTCTACGCCAAGATCCTCCGGAGCACGGAGCCGCACGCCCGCGTGGTTCGCGTCGATACGTCAGCCGCAGAGCGGATGAATGGGGTGCGGGCCGTGCTGACCGGGGCAGCGTTGCCGACCCCGTTTGGGATCCTCCCGGTCAGTCAGGACGAGCATGCGTTGGCCATCGACAAGGTGCGATTCATCGGCGATCCCATTGCGGCGGTCGCAGCGTCCACTGAAGAGATCGCCACCGATGCGGCCAACGCCATCGAAGTCGAGTACGAGCAACTCGCAACCATCGCGTCAATCGAAGATGCGGTGGCAAGCCCCGAGCCCAGAATTCACGACTACGGGCCGGTTGGCAACTTCCACAAGCTGATCGACGTCGAGTTCGGCGATGTGGACGCTGGGTTTTCCCAGTCTGAGTACGTGCGTGAGGACCTGTTCTTTTACGAAGGCAACACCCACCTCCCCATGGAGCAGCATGCTGCACTCGCCGACTGGTCGGCCGATCGCAAGCTCACCGTGTGGAGCAGCACACAAACGCCGCATTACGTGCATCGTGCGCTGGCGAAAGTGCTCGGGCTCGCACCCGCGCACATTCGAGTGATCGCCTGTCCCAACGGCGGCGGCTTCGGAGGAAAGAGCGATCCGTTTAGCCACGAGATCGTGGTGGCCAAGTTGGCAATGCTGACGGGCCGGCCGGTGAAGATCACCCTCACGCGCGAAGAGGTCTTTTACTGCCACCGCGGGCGGCACCCCACCTTGATGTGGGTCAAGACGGGTGTCACCAACGACGGGCGGATCAAGGGCATGCACTTCAGAACGCTGCTCGACGGGGGCGCGTACGGTTCCTACGGGGTCGCGAGCACGTACTACACAGGCGCGCTGCAAACGGTCACGTATCAGGTCGAGCGCTACAAGTTCCAGGGTGCCCGAGTGTTCACCAACAAAGCCCCCTGTGGTCCGAAACGAGGACACGGCACACCGCAGCCGCGCTTCGCCCTCGAGATCCAGATGGACAAGATCGCTGAGGCTCTGGGGCAGGATCCGGCCGAGCTGCGCCTCCGCCATCTCGCGCCGCCAAACGCACTCACCGCTAACTACCTGTCCATCGGTTCGATGGGATTGGGCGAGTGCATTCGCAAGGTCGTAAAGGCATCGGGCTGGAACGAGCGCTTCCGTCAACTGCCAGACGGCAGAGGCCTCGGGCTCGCGTGCTCGAGCTACATCAGCGGAGCCGGTGTTGCCATCTACTGGAACAACATGCCGCACTCCGGCGTGCAGCTGAAGTGCGACCGGGGCGGGGGTGTGACGGTTTTCTGCGGCTCGACCGAAATTGGCCAGGGATCCGATTCGATTTTGGCATACATCGTGGCCGAGATTCTCGGGATCGAACCGATCGACATACGCGTGGTCACTGCCGATACCGATCTCACTCCCGTTGACCTCGGGAGCTACTCGAGCCGGGTCACCCTGATGACGGGCAATGCAGCGCTCCAGGCCGCGGAACGCGCACGGGAGATCATCGGAAAGGCGGCCGCCAAGAAGCTGGAGATGTCACACGATCGCATCGTGTTCGCGGACCGCCGCGTGTTCGACGCCCAAGATCCCGAGCGAGGGATATCCTTTGCCGAGGCCGTCCAGCTCGCGGAGGCCGCAGAAGGCACGGTCGGAACGGTCGGGTCCTACACTCCACCCAACAGCGCGGGAAAGTATCGCGGTGCTGGGGTGGGCCCGTCCCCGGCCTACTCGTATAGTGCCGCCGTTGCGGAGGTCGAGGTCGACGGGGACACCGGAATCTTGCGGGTCCCGAGAATATGGATAGCCCACGACGCCGGTCGTTGCATCAACCCCGTCAATGTGATCGGCCAGGTCGAGGGCAGTGTCTATATGGGTCTCGGTGAGGCGATCATGGAGGAGATGGCGTATCGCGGCAACCGTAATGTGGTGCACAAGATCCCGAGCTTGCTCGAGTACAAGAGCCCAACGACGCTCGAGATGTGTGACGTTGTCACATACATCGTCGAAGATCCGGATGCCAAAGGGCCCTTTGGCGCCAAAGAGGTGGGTCAGGGACCATTGCTCCCCGTGCCACCCGCCATTGCGAATGCCGTGTACGACGCCGTGGGGGTCCGTATCGACGAGATCCCGATCACCCCGGATAAGGTAGTCAAGGCGCTCAAACGCAAGACCACCGGTCAGACACCGCGGTTTGGACCGTCCGCCTTTCCGGCCGTGCCCTGGCCGGAAACGATCCACGTGCCGCCGCCATGGGAAGGCGGGGATGGGCGCGCCGTCGAGCCGGTGACCGCGGGCACGGCGTTCCCTGAAGAGCGCCAGCACTGAGCCATGTTGCGGCTGCCCTCGTTCACCTATCACCAGCCGCGAACCCTGCGGCAAGCGCTGCGTATCAAGCGTGACGCCGGACCCACCGCGATGTATGTGGCAGGTGGCACCGATTTGTACCCCAACATGAAACGGCGCCACCAGGAACCTCAGGTAGTGGTATCGCTCGCCAACGTTCCAGGTTTGCGACGCATTCGCGGTGGGACGAAAGGTTCGGTGGTCTCCGTTGGAGCATGTGTGACGCTCACCGAGCTGCGGGAACACCGGCACGTCCGGAAGAAGCACTCGGCTGTCGCCCGGGCTGCCGAGCTGATCAGCACGCCCATTCTTCAGAACATGGGCACCGTGGGCGGAAATATCTGTCTCGACACACGGTGCAACTACTACAATCAGTCCTACGAGTGGCGGAAGTCGATCAACTTCTGCATGAAGAAGGACGGCGAGATCTGCTGGGTGGCACCGTCCAGCCCGCGCTGTTGGGCAATCTGCTCGAGCGATTTGGCGCCGGTCGCTGTGGCCATGGGCGCCGAGTTCACCCTACAAGACATCGACGCCGAACGATCCATCCCAGCTCGCGATTTCTTCCGCGACGACGGCATCGAGTACCTGACCAAGCGGCCCGATGAGATTCTGACCGAGGTCCGGTTACCACCGGCCAACGGCTGGGATGCGGTGTATTGGAAGCTTCGTCGGCGCGAGGCATTCGATTTTCCCGTGTTGGGCGTCGCCGTGTGGATCGAGTGGGACGGAGCGCAGGTCGCGGATGCCCGCATCGTGCTTGGCGCGGTTGCTAGCTACCCCTTGGAGGTACCGGAAGCGGCTCAAGCGATCCTAGGCTCGCGCTTGGAAGATGACGCCATTGCCACCGCCGCTGACGCTGCGTACAAGCCGTCCAAGCCCATGGACAACACGGACTTTGGTCTCGCGTGGCGCAAACATATGACTCGGGAATACGT